>JBDZVD010000073.1:0-34166 GCA_040255525.1 Micromonosporaceae bacterium
GCATTGATCTTGTCCTGCCCGACCGTGTCGGCGATCGCCCGCGCGGCGGCCAGCGCCATCTCCTCGGTGAACTGCCGCGCCTGCGCGTCGAGCATGCCGCGGAACACGCCGGGGAACGCGAGCACGTTGTTGATCTGGTTCGGCTGGTCCGAGCGGCCGGTGGCCACGATCGCGGCGTGTTTGCGGGCCTCCCGCGGGTCCACCTCCGGATCCGGGTTGGCCAACGCGAACACGATCGCGTTCTTGGCCATCGAGGCGATGTCGTCGCCGACGAGCAGGTTGGGGGCGCTGACGCCGATGAACACGTCGGCTCCGTTGACCGCGCCCGCCAGGTCGCCGGAGTAGTTGTCGGCGTTGGTGTTCTCCGCCAGCCACTGCCAGCCCGGGCTCATGTCCTTCATGCCGCGGTGCAGGGCGCCGGCCCGGTCGTACGCGATGACGTCGCCGACACCCTGCCGGAGCAGGAGCTTGATGATCGCCGTACCGGCGGCTCCGGCACCGGACACCACCGCCCGTACCGTCGACAGGTCCTTGCCCACCACGCGCAGCGCGTTGGTCAGGGCGGCGAGCACCACGATGGCCGTGCCGTGCTGGTCGTCGTGGAACACCGGGATGTCCAGCTTCTCGCGCAGCCGGGCCTCGATCTCGAAGCACCGTGGCGCGGCGATGTCCTCCAGATTGATCCCGCCGTAGGCCGGGGCGATCGCGGTGACGATCTTGATGATGTCCTCGGTGTTCTGCGTGTCCAGCACGACCGGCCAGGCGTCCACGCCACCGAACCGCTTGAACAGCGCCGCCTTGCCCTCCATCACCGGCAGCGCCGCCGCCGGTCCGATGTTGCCGAGCCCCAGCACCGCCGAGCCGTCGGTGACCACCGCGATGGTGTTGCGCTTGATGGTCAGCCGCCGCGCGTCGTCCGGGTTCTCCGCGATGGCCAGGCAGACCCGGGCGACACCCGGGGTGTACGCGCGGGACAGTTCGTCACGGGTACGCAGGGCGACCTTCGGGTGTACCTCGATCTTGCCGCCGAGGTGCAGGAGGAAGGTGCGGTCCGACACCTTGCGGACCTCGACCCCCTCCAGCTTCCGCAGCGCGTCGACCACCTGTTCGGCGTGGGTCGAGTCGGCGGTGTCGCAGGTGAGGTCGGCGATGACCGAGAGATGGTCCGAGTCCACCACGTCGAGGGCGGTCACGATGGCGCCGGCCTCGCCGACGCAGGTGGTGAGCCGGCCAATGGCCGACGCGTCCGCGGTGACCGCGACCCGGATGGTGATGGAGAATCCGGCGCTGGGCAGGGCTCTGCTGGGCACGATGATCCTTTCGGCGCGGGGCCGGCCGCTGACGGCCGGCCAGACGGCGTTGTCGGGCCGCTGCTCGTATTGTTCCTCGTACGCCTGAAGAATGTTGATGCGGCTGGCGCGCGGCCGTGTCACGCTTGTCGCAACATGACTGACGAATTCTTCACCGATGACGTTTCCCCGGCTCGGCAGGGCCGATTCGACGAGTCGTGGTCCGGCCCGGACCACGACGGCGAGGTCGAGGTCAACCCGGGAGACCTCGAGCTTGAGGAGCGGCACGCACTGCGCCGGGTAGCGGGCCTGTCGACCGAATTATCCGATATCACCGAGGTTGAGTACCGGCAGCTCCGGCTCGAACGCGTGGTGCTCGTCGGCGTGTGGACCGAGGGCAGCGTCGCCGACGCGGAGAACTCGCTGACCGAGTTGGCCGCGCTCGCCGAGACGGCCGGCTCCCAGGTGCTGGAGGGGCTCATCCAGCGCCGGGGGCGCCCGGACGCGTCCACGTTCATCGGTCGCGGGAAGGTCGACGAGCTTCGCTCGGTCGTCGTCTCGACCGGCGCCGACACCGTGATCTGCGACGGCGAGCTGTCGCCCGGCCAGCTGCGCACGCTGGAGCAGCAGACCAAGGTCAAGGTCATCGACCGCACGGCGCTGATCCTGGACATCTTCGCCCAGCACGCCAAGAGCAAGGAAGGCAAGGCTCAGGTCGAGCTGGCCCAGTTGCAATACTTCCTGCCGAGGCTGCGTGGGTGGGGCGAGGCGCTGTCCCGGCAGACCGGTGGTAGCGGCCGGGGCGGCGGCGCGGGTGGTGGCGTGGGCCTGCGCGGTCCCGGTGAGACCAAGCTGGAGACCGACCGGAGGCGCATCCGCACCCGGATCTCCCGGCTCAAGCGCGAGATCAGCGCGATGCGTACCATCCGGGACACCAAACGCTCGGGACGGCTGCGCAACGCGGTGCCGGGCGTGGCGATCGCCGGGTACACCAACGCCGGGAAGTCGAGCCTGCTCAACCGGCTGACCGGGGCCGGTGTCCTGGTGGAGGACGCGCTGTTCGCCACCCTGGACCCGACCACGCGCCGGGCGCAGACCTCGGACGGCCGGATCTACACTCTGTCCGATACGGTGGGCTTTGTCCGGCATCTGCCGCACCAGCTCGTCGAGGCGTTCCGGTCGACGCTGGAGGAGGTCGGCCAGGCCGACCTGATGGTGCACGTGGTCGACGGCGCCCACCCCGACCCGGAAGAGCAGGTCAGGGCCGTACGTGAGGTGCTCGCCGAGGTGGGCGCCGACAAGCTGCCCGAGTTGCTGGTCGTCAACAAGGTGGACGCGGCCAGCGAGGAGACCCTGCTGCGGCTGAAGCGGGAGTGGCCGGACGCGGTGTTCGTCTCGGCGCGCACCGGCGGCGGGATCGAGCAGCTTCAGGAGGCGATCGAGGCGAGACTGCCGCGCCCGGCGGTCGAGATGTCGGTTCTGTTGCCGTACGACCGGGGTGACCTGGTGGCCCGGGTCCACCGCTGGGGCGAGGTGCTGGAGACCGAGCACCGCGACGGGGGCACCTTCATGCGGGTACGGGTGAGCGAGATGCTGGCCGCGGATTTGGCCACTTACCTGGTGACGGTAAGCTCGACCGGTGTTCACCCCCAGTAATCCGCTTAAATCCGGTATCCCCGTACCGCTCGGCGCTCTGTAAGACTGTTCCAATGCGACGTATTGCGCTAGCGGCCATCGCGGCGATGGGGGTCGTAGCCCTCCCGCTCACCCCCGCGTACGCGGACCCGGATCCGGCCGCCAGCATCCCGGTACCGCCCGCCAAACCGGGACAGGTGGTGTGCAAGGTCGACAAGCAGCTGACCTCGCTTGTCGGCCTCACCGCGACCGCGAGCGGGTACGCCGTCGTGGACAAGTCGAACAACGGCGCACTGTCGCTGCGCATCTACCAGATGAACGGGTCATGCCAGCGCACGACACCGATCAGCTACAGCGGCGGCAGCGGCGAGGCCCGTGATCCACGTGACATCCAGCTCAGTTCCGACGGCAAGTACTACTGGGTGGCCGACACCGGCGATGATCCGCAGCACCCGGAGCGGCCGACGATCGGGCTCTGGAAGATTCCGGTCGACAAGTCCAAGGGCACGCTGTACCGCTTCACGTTCCCGCAGGGGGATGGCGCATACAATACGGACGCGATGCTGATCGGCAGCGACAATTCGCCGGTCTTCGTCACGCACCCGCTGACCGGACCCGCCGGGATCTACGTCCCGACCGCGGCACCGAATCCGTCGGGTGACAGCGTCGCGCTGAAGAAGGCGGGCACGTTCACTCCGGAGAACACCGGCACGGCCAACAAGCTCGGGCCGCCCGGCAGGCTGGCGGTGACCGGCGGTGCCGTCTCGCCGGACGGCAAGAAGGTCGTCCTGCGCACCTACTCCGACGCGTACGAGTGGGACGTCGTCGGTGGTGACATCGCCAAGACGCTGACCACCGGTACCCCGCGTATCACCCCGCTGCCCAACGAGGATCAGGGCGAGGCGATCACGTACAGCCACGACGGCAAATACTTCCTGACCGTCTCGGACGTGACCGGCACGACGACGATGCTGCGGTACAGCCCGGCGGCCGCTGTCGTCGTGAAGAAGGCCGCGACCGGCGGCGCGGCGGGGTCGGGCGGCGGCGACGGGCAGAGCTGGTTCAGCAAGCTCAGCCTGACCCAGTTGACCATCATGGTGGCCACGGTCGGCGTCATCGGCCTGTTCATGGTCATCGGCGGTGTGCTGGGCATCCGGCAGGCACGGAGAAACCCGGCCCCGAAGGGGCAGGGCTCCGGGCCGGACGCCGAGGAGTGGGCGCAGCCGAGACAGCCCGTGGGCGCGTCGGCGCGGGCCGGTCGGCTCGGCCCCGACCGGCCCAGCGGGGCGGTCTACGGCGGAAACCGGGGCAGCGAGCCCGACGACGGCTACCTGAACGCCCGTGGCGCTGGCCGCCCGGGTGAGCCGGGCGGACGGCCCGGTCAGGCTCCGCCGCGCGGCCGGGTGGCGCCCCCGCCCGAGGGCGGCACCTACCATGGCGGTCAGGGCGGCACGTACCGGGGCGGCGGCCAGGGCGGCGAAGACCGGGGCAGCGGCAGGGGTCGGGGCGCTCCCGGCGACCGCCGCGGCTCGGGTGGAGGCACCTACTCCGGCGGGGCGTACTCCGGGGGTACGTACTCCAGCGGCGGCTACGAGCCGCCCCGGGCAGCGCCCCCGCCACCGCGTACCGGCGGCGTCGCCCGCTCCCACCGGAACGGCCGCAGCGCCCGAGACAACGCCCCACCACCCCGCCGTGGCGGGTACGCGGAGGAGCACGACGGCTTCGACGATCTTCGCCGGCTGACCGAGGAGTGACCGCCGGCGGGCCCGGTCGGAGAACGGCGTGACCGGGTCGACGACGCGCCGACCGGTCAGGGGCGCGCTGACCGGTTGACGACGTGCTGTCCCGGTCGGGGGCGCGCTGTCCGGTCAGGGGCCGGTACCGGGCGCGGCTCGACGTCCAGGGGGTTGAGCCGCACCGCGGAGTCCCGGGCGGTCCGGGCGCGTCAGATGCGGCGCAGCACCGCCACGACGCGACCCAGGATCGTCGCGTCGTCGCCCGGGATCGGCTCGAAGGCGTCGTTCTGCGGCATCAGCCAGATGTGCCCGTCGCGCTGCCGGTAGGTCTTGACCGTCGCCTCACCCTCCAACATCGCGGCCACGATGTCGCCGCTGTCGGCGGTCGGCTGCTGCCGCACCACCACCCAGTCGCCGTCGCAGATCGCGGCGTCGAGCATCGAGTTGCCCTTGACCTGGAGCAGGAACAGCGTGCCCTCGCCCACCAGCTCCCGGGGCAGCGGGAAGACGTCTTCGATCGACTGCTCGGCCAGGATCGGCCCACCGGCGGCGATCCGGCCGACGAGCGGCACGTAGGCCGGTGCCGGATGCGCGGCGCGCTCCGCGGCCTCCTCCTCGGGGCTCAGCTCGGTCGGCGTGCGCACGTCGACGGCGCGCGGCCGGTTGGGGTCGCGTCGCAGGTAACCCTTCTTCTCCAGCTCCTTGAGCTGGTAGGCCACGCTGGACGGGGACACCAGACCGACGGCTTCGCCGATCTCCCGCACGCTCGGCGGGTAGCCGTGCCGCTCCACCCAGCCCCTGATGAAGTCGAGGATCCGCTTCTGCCGGGCGGTGAGATCCTCGGTCAGCGTCTCCGGAATGCCGGTCGCCACCGAGGTGACCGCGCGCAGTGGAGTGGCCGCCGCGACGGCCCGGCGCTCGGCCCGGCCGCCGGCGCGGCGCCGGGTGTCCAGCGAGGCCGGCTCACGCACCCCCGGCTCACGCACCCCCGGCTCACGTGCGGCCCGCCCGCGCGTGGCTTGGCCGCGCACGTCGGCCGTCGGTCCGGGGTCAGCGCCTCGCCGCGCTGCGGTGCGGTCCTCGCTCGACACGTCGGTCTCTCCCTTGTCGGCACTTCTGGTGGGTTTTCGTGGCACTGACCGTATCCCGATGTCCTGACAACTTCAAACATCTGTACGACGTGTCGTGCCGGATCTCTCGACTTGTGCCGTGCCGGTCTGGTAGACCATCGTACGTGAGTTCTATCGAACTTTAGTTCGATCGGGAGGGCGCCATGGCGACGATCGGGCATCCGGCACGCCGCCCACGGACGGGGGTCCGCCTCACCAGGCGGGGACGGCTGGTGGTGCTCATCCTGTTGCTGCTGCTCGTGGGCTTCTGCGCGATGCTCGCCGCGCCGGCCAGCGATGCCTCACCGCCCCCGGGCGCCGCGCCGACGGTGGTGGTCCGGTCCGGTGACACGCTGTGGTCCATCGCCGCCCGCTATGAGCCCGGCCCGGACCCGTTGACCGCGATCGAGCGGATCCGCCGGCTCAACCGCCTGCCCGGATACCGGATCGAGGTCGGGCAGACGCTGACCCTGCCGGCGCACCGCTGAGGCCGGCCGGCGCACGGCGGAGGGCCTGCGGCACGCGGCGGAGGGCCTGCCGGGTCCGTCCGCCGTCCCCAACGGCGGCCGCATCCTGCCACGCTGACGGGCCGGCCGGCGGAGAAGTGGTGGAAAGTGGACTGAGACGCACGATACGAGTGTCTGGGTTGCGCTCCCGGTGGTGGCGGGTCTAACGTTCAACCACAACATCTAGTAGTTACAGGGATGTAAGTCGTCCACAAGTTGTGGACGAAGCAGGTGCGAGTCGTCCACAAGTTGTGGACGAAGCAGGTGCGAGTCGTCCACAAGTTGTGGACGACTCGCCCAGGGCTCGACACACAGTCTCGGAGTGAACGGCCGGCCGCGCACGCCGCTGTCGGCGTCCTCCGGCGTGCCCGTGGGCGGGAAGACCGGTACGCGAGATCGGAGGTGGGGGATGCGTTGCCCGTACTGTCGTCACGCTGACTCGCGGGTCGTGGACTCCCGCGAGGCCGACGACGGCCAGTTGATCCGGCGGCGTCGTTCGTGCCCGGAGTGCGGCAAGCGGTTCACGACGGTCGAGGAGGCGGTCCTCGCGGTCGTGAAGCGCAGCGGGGTGACGGAGCCGTTCAGCCGGAGCAAGATCATGTCGGGCGTGCGCAAGGCGTGCCAGGGCCGGCCGGTGGACGAGGACGCGATCGCACTGCTCGCCCAGAAGGTCGAGGAGACGATCCGGGCCCGGGGCGCCGCCGAGGTGCCGAGCAATGAGGTCGGCCTGGCCATTCTCGGGCCGCTGCGCGATCTTGACGAGGTGGCCTATCTCCGGTTCGCCAGCGTCTACCGGTCCTTCGATTCGTTGGGCGACTTCGAGCGGGAAATCGCGGCTCTGCGCGCCGGGCGGGAGCAGAACTCGGATGGTGTGGGGCCAGCCGGGTCGGAGCGAGCGCCGGCACCGGTCGGCTGACCAGTCATTTTTCACAGTTGAGGAAGCACGGTGGTTTGCCGTGACGGCGAGGGGGATGGCATGACGGGTGCCGTAGGCACGTCATCAGGAACGGGCGATCAGGCCGGGGCCGCAGCGGATGGGCTGCGTGTCGAACGGGTGTGGACGACCGAGGGGGTCCACCCGTACGACGAGGTGAACTGGGAGCGCCGGGACGTCGTGATGACGAACTGGCGGGACGGTTCGATCAACTTTGAGCAGCACGGCGTGGAGTTTCCCGACTTCTGGAGCGTCAACGCGGGCAACATCGTCACCACGAAGTACTTCCGGGGCGCGGTCGGCACCCCGGAGCGGGAGTGGAGCCTGCGCCAGCTGATCGACCGGGTGGTGCACACCTACCGCCGCACCGGGGAGGAGCACGGCTACTTCGCCAGCCCGGCCGACGCCGAGGTGTTCGAGCACGAGCTGACCTGGATGCTGCTGCACCAGGTGTTCAGCTTCAACTCGCCGGTCTGGTTCAACGTGGGCACTGCGTCGCCGCAGCAGGTCTCCGCGTGCTTCATCCTGTCCGTCGACGACTCGATGGACTCCATCCTCGACTGGTACAAGGAGGAGGGGCTGATCTTCAAGGGCGGTTCCGGGTCGGGTGTGAACCTGTCCCGCATCCGTTCATCCCGTGAGCTGCTCAGCAGCGGCGGCACCGCGTCCGGTCCGGTCAGCTTCATGCGCGGGGCCGACGCCTCGGCCGGCACCATCAAGTCGGGTGGCGCCACCCGGCGCGCGGCCAAGATGGTCATCCTGGACGTCGATCACCCGGACATCGAGGAGTTCATCGTCACGAAGGCGCGCGAGGAAGACAAGATCCGTGCGCTGCGCGACGCCGGCTTCGACATGGACCTGGGCGGCGCGGACATCGTCAGCGTCCAGTACCAGAACGCCAACAACTCGGTACGGGTGTCCGGCGAGTTCATGCGGGCGGTCCGGGACGGCGGCAGCTTCTCGCTGCGCGGCCGGCTGGACGGCGGGGTGATCGAGACGGTCGACGCCCGGGAGCTGTTCGGCAAGATCGCCCAGGCCGCCTGGGAGTGTGCCGACCCCGGCCTCCAGTACGACGACACCATCAACGACTGGCACACCTGCCCCGAGAGCGGCCGGATCACCGCGTCCAACCCGTGCTCGGAGTACATGCACCTGGACAACTCCTCGTGCAACCTGGCCTCGCTGAACCTGCTGAAGTTCCTGCGACCGGACGGCTCGTTCGAGGTGGAGAAGCTCGTCAAGACCGTCGAGCTCGTGATCACCGCGATGGACATCTCGATCACGTTCGCCGACTTCCCGACCGAGAAGATCGGTGAGACCAGCCGCGCGTTCCGGCAGCTGGGCATCGGGTATGCCAACCTCGGCGCGCTGCTGATGGCGTCGGGCCTGCCGTACGACTCGGACGAGGGGCGCTCGGTGGCGGCCGGGATCTCGTCGCTGATGACCGGCACCGCGTACCGCCGTTCGGCCGAGCTGGCCGGCATCGTGGGGCCGTACGACGGGTACGCCCGCAACGCGGCCGCCCACCAGCGGGTCATGAGCAAGCACGCCGAGGCCAACGACGCAGTCGTGGCGCACGGGCGCAACGCCACCGCGCTGGTCGAGGAGGCGGCCCGGCAGTGGGAGTGGGGCAACGGGATCGGGGCACGCAACGGCTGGCGCAACTCGCAGGCGTCGGTGCTCGCGCCGACCGGCACCATCGGCCTGATGATGGACTGCGACACCACCGGCATCGAGCCCGACCTGGCGCTGGTCAAGTTCAAGAAGCTGGTCGGCGGCGGTTCGATGCAGATCGTCAACCAGACCGTGCCGCGGGCGCTGCGCAGCCTCGGGTACCCGGAGGAGCAGGTCGAGGCGATCGTCGAGCACATCGCCGAGCACGGGCACGTGGTCGACGCGCCGGGGCTCAAGCCGGAGCACTACCCGGTCTTCGACTGCGCGATGGGTGAGCGGTCGATCGCACCGATGGGGCACGTCCGGATGATGGCCGCCGTCCAGCCGTTCATCTCCGGCGCGATTTCCAAAACCGTCAACATGCCGGAGTCCGCGACCGTCGAGGACGTCGAGCACATCTACCTGGAGGGCTGGAACCTCGGCCTCAAGGCGCTGGCCATCTACCGGGACAACTGCAAGGTCGGCCAGCCGCTGTCGGCGGCGAAGAAGCCCGCCGATCAGGCGACGGCTTCCGTCGCGGCCGCCCCGGCCGCCGTGGAGAAGATCGTCGAGTACCGGCCGGTGCGCAAGCGGCTGCCCAAGAAGCGGCCGTCCGAGACAGTCTCGTTCTCGGTCGGCGGCGCCGAGGGCTACCTGACCGCCTCGTCGTACCCGGACGACGGCCTGGGCGAGGTCTTCCTCAAGATGTCCAAGCAGGGCTCCACGCTCGCCGGCGTGATGGACGCGTTCTCGGTGGCCATCTCGATCGGGCTCCAGTACGGCGTGCCGCTGGAGACCTACGTGTCGAAGTTCACGAACATGCGCTTCGAGCCAGCCGGCATGACCGACGACCCGGACATCCGGATGGCCGCCTCGGTCATGGACTACATCTTCCGCCGGCTGGCGCTGGACTTCCTGCCCTACGATCGCCGGGCCGAACTGGGCATCTTCACGGCCGAGGAGCGCGCCGCGCAACTGCGCGCGGAGGCGGGCGGTGGCGGCGGCGAGGAGTCGGTGGACCTGGCCGCGCTGGCCGCGTCGGCTCCGGTCGCGCCGAACGAGACCGCGGAGAAGATCCGCACCGAGGGCGGCGAGCGGGCGACCGCTCCGGTCGAGGTGCGGGTGGACGACCGGCCGGTAGGCCGGATCGGCTCGTCGACGGAGCTGCTGGAACTGGTTCAGGGCAAGGCGGCCGATGCGCCGCTGTGCTTCACCTGCGGTACGAAGATGCGCCCGGCCGGTAGCTGCTACGTCTGCGAGGGCTGCGGCTCGACCAGCGGCTGCAGCTAACTGTCGCGAAGCGCCGAAGGGGAGCTGGGCTCGGGTCCGGCTCCCCTTCGCCGTCAGAGGGCGGCCAGGGAAGCGTCCACAATGGACTCGCAGAACGACGCCAGCTCGGCCGGGTCGGGTTCGCGCCCGGCGAAGTGCGCCAGGAACGCGTACTGGAAGCAGGCGCCCAGCAGCATCGCCGCCACCGACCGCGGATCCGCTCCGGCCGCCACCCGGCCCAGCGTCCGCTCCTTGTCGAGGTACTCGGCCAGCGCCTCGACCGCCCGGTGCGGGCCGACGTCGCGCTCCGCGAGCGCCTCGCGGTGACGGGCCAGCAACTGTGGCTGGGAGAACGTGGCGGCGAACACCGGGAAGCTCTCGGTGTAGAAGTCGGCCGCCGCGCGGACCACGCGCAGCAGGTTGTCCCGTACCGTGTCCTGCCCGGCCTGGTCGAGCAGCGCCCTCATCGCCGGCATGATGGTCGGCAGCCGCGCCCGCAGCACCTCGACGAACAATTCCTCCTTGTCGTCGAAGTGCTTGTAGAGCGTCGCTTCGGAGAATCCGGCGGCGCGGGCGATCTCTTTGGTGGTCGCGTGGTTCAGGCCGCGCGTGCGCACCACGTGCAGGGCCGCGTCGAGGATCGTGTCCCGGGTTCCCACCGCTCCACGATACTCAGTGAGTGACCACTCACTTACCGCGAACCTCTGCGCCGAGGCGCGCTCGGACCGCCGGGCACCGTCGACGCCCATCCTGTCCTGCCGGCCGTTCGCCGGAAGTCGAGCCGGCCCCGACCGGCAGGACAGCGGGTGCTTGCTAGTTCTGCGGAGCGGTCAACTGGCGTACGTCGCGGAGGCCGCCGATCATGACCTCCAGCAGCTGGTCGACCCGGTCGGTGGCCGGGGCGCCACGCTGTCCGGCCCAGGCGATCCCGTTGACCATCAGGATCAGGTCCGAACCGTCGACATCGGCGCGTACCGCTCCGGCCCGCTGGGCGCGGATCAGTAGCTGCGCGCCGACCTCACGCATCCCGCTGCAGGACGCGTACAGGTCGGATGCCGGGTCGCGCATCGTGCTCATCACCAGCTCGGACAGCCCCCGGTACCGGGAGACGTAGTCCATCAGCGTGTGCAACCAGTCGATGAGTGCTTCGGCGGGTGTGGCGTCGGCCAGTAGTGCCCGCCCCCGGTCCTGCAACGCGTCCAGCAGGTCGCGGAACGTTGCTTCCAGGAGCGTCTGGCGGGTTGGGAAATGTCGGTACAGGGTGCCGATTCCAACGCCGGCGCGTCGGGCGATGTCTTCGAGAGACGCCTCCGCGCCGTACTCGGTGAACGCTGCCTTGGCCGCGGTGAGCAGCCGGTCGTAGTTACGTCTGGCATCGGCCCGCATGGGGCGCCGTGGCGTGGTGGGCGCATCCGTGGTGCTCATGACGACCTTCTCTTGGCGTGCTGCGGTGCTTCCAGGCGGAGGCCACACGCGCGATCCGGAGAGCCCCTGCCTGGTTGGGGTGGATAGCTCATTTCATCACGTTTGGCGCCGCTTGTTCGGGTTGTCGCGGGGCTCGCGTGCAGACACGCCGGTACGACCGAAGAAAGTTAGTCGAGGGCCAGCCACATGTGGATTTCGTCGCGGTCGTCCCCGGGCGCCACGCGCAGCGCCCCAGGCAGCCGGCCGACCTCCTTGTACCCCAGCCCCGCGTAGAAGCGCTCGGTGCCGAGGCCGGACCGTACCGTCAGGTGCAGGGCGTCCCAGCCGGCCTCTCGCGCCGCCCGCTCGGCCTCGCGCATGAGCGCCGCGCCGTACCCGCGCCCCTGCAGGTCCGGGTGCACCATCACCCGCTTGACCGTCCGCCAGTGCTCGGCCAGCACGAACCGCCCGCCCGCGAGCACCAGCATCGCGGCCAGCCGGTCCCCGGCGAAACCGGCGAGCAGCCGATCGTGGCCCGATTCGATGCCGGCGAAGGCATTGGCGGCGGTGGGCAGGACGTCGCCGGCGGTGACGGTGCCGACGAATCCGACGGCACCGCCGGCGTTGCTGACCTCCGTCCAGAGGGCGACGATCTCGTCCCGTAACCGGACCGTCAGGTCCGGGTCCAACTCGAAGCGCAGTGTCACGCGCCCATCCTGCCCGGCCCTTACCGGCCGGTGCCGGCGGTGAGGGTGTCCCTCCGCTGCGGGGCCGCGGGGCGCTGGTAGCCGCGGCCGACCCGTACCGGCGCGACCGGTGGATCGCCGGGCCGCCCCGGTGTGGCCGGAATCTTGCACAGGTTGGCGGTGATCCCTCTCGCCGGCCCGGATCGCGGCGCCGCACGATGCCCGGATGAGCCTGATCGACGCACCGCCCCGCGGTGCGACCCGCGTCCATCGAGCCTGGGCCGTGGCCGCCGTGGCGCTGGTCGCCACGTGGGGGCGGCCGGATTCCGCGCCACACCCGGGGTATTGAGCGCTGCGCGGGCTGTCCCTGCTGGTGCTGCCGGACCTGGGTGTCCACCGTGCCGCCGACCATCGCCCTGTGCCGGGAGCGGTTCGGTGGCTCCGGGCCGGTCGTGCTCGGCTGGGTGTTCGCCGCGCACCAGATCGGAGCGGCCGTCGCGGCGACCGGTGCCGGGCTCATCCGCGACGACCTGGGCAGCTATGACACGGCGTTCTACCTGGCCGGCGGCCTGGCGCTGATCGCCTCGCTGCTGTCGGCCTGGGTACGCCGGCCCGGCCAGACCGGTGCCCGGTGGCGCGTGGTGTTTGAGGAGTAGGCGGTACCTGTCGCGGCCGGGCGGCGGTCGGTAGGGTGTGCCGGTGCAGGCTACCCGCTACGTCATCGTGGGTGCCGGAATCGTCGGCCTCGCGGTCGCCCACCGGCTGCTCCTCGACCATCCACACGCGACAGTCACGGTGGTGGAGAAGGACGCGCGGGTGGGCGCCCACCAGACAGGACACAACTCGGGCGTCATCCACTCGGGGATCTACTACCGGCCGGGAAGCCTGCGCGCCCGGTTGTGCGTCGCCGGCGCGCGGTCGATGGTCGAGTTCTGCCGGAGCCACGGCGTACCGGTCGAGGTGACCGGCAAGCTCATCGTCGCGACGGACCCCGACGAACTGCCCCGGCTCCACGCGCTCGCCGAGCGGGCGGTGGCCAACGGGGTCCCGGCCCGGCTGGTCGACCCCGCCGAGGCGACCGAGATCGAGCCGCACGTCTCCTGCATCGCCGCGCTGCACGTCCGGTCGACCGGGATCACCGATTACGGTGCCGTCTGCGCGGTGCTGACCCGGCTCATCACCGAGCGCGGCGGTGAGGTCCGGCTGAACCGGCGGGTCACCGCGATCGGATCGGGCGTCGTGCGGACCACGGGTGGGGACGTGCCGGTCGACGTACTGGTCAACTGTGCCGGGTTGTACGCCGACCGGATCGCGCGGCTGGCCGGGTACCGGCCGGAGGTACAGATCGTGCCGTTCCGGGGGGAGTACTTCACGGTGCGGCGGGATCTGGTACGAGGGCTGATCTACCCGGTACCCGACCCGAGCCTGCCGTTCCTCGGGGTACATCTGACCCGGATGACCGACGGCAGCCTGCACGCCGGCCCGAACGCCGTACTGGCACTGGCCCGGGAGGGGTACCGCTGGGGCCGGGTCGACGTACGCGACCTCGCCGAGGCCGCCGGGTACCCGGGGCTGTGGCGGCTGGCCCGGACACACCTGGGTACCGGCGTCGCGGAGGTGCGGCGGTCGCTGTCCCGGCGCCGGTTCGCGGCCAGCCTCGCCCGGCTGGTACCCGAGGTGACCCGGGACGACCTGGTACCCGCGCCGGCCGGGGTACGGGCCCAGGCGGTCACCCGCTCCGGTGCCCTCGCGGACGACTTCCTCCTGCTGCGCGGCGACCGCCAACTGCACGTGCTCAACGCGCCGTCGCCGGCGGCCACCAGCTCGCTGGAGATCGCCCGGCGGATCGTCGATGAGCTGCCGGCCTGAGCGCGCGGATCGGGAGGAGCGGGGTGCGACGCTGGCTGACCGGTGCGCTGTGCGCCGTTGTGCTGCTGGGTAGCGGGCTGGGCGCCGCCGGCTGCCGGGACGGCGACCAACCGGTGGGCACGTTCGTGCCCCCGGTGGCCAGCCGGGAACCCGCGGAGTCGGCGGGCGGCGCCTGCCAGCTGTTCGACTACGACGTCGTCAAGGCGCAGCTGGGCATCGACTTCGACATCGCCGCGTCCGGCAACGTGAAGGCGACGTACACGTGCGTGCTCCAGCAGACCGACGGTGACGTGCCGGATCTGTCGCTCGCGGTGACGGCGACCGAGGCCGACACCGATACGTTCACGAAGACCGTGAAGCCCAAGGGCAGCGCGAGCGTCAGCGGGCTGGGCAAGGTCGCGTACAGCTCGTCCGTGGCGGCCGGCGGCGGCGCCGGCCCCGGACTCGAGGTGGGCTGGCTGTCCGGGAACCAACGGCTGATCACCTTGCGGTACCGCAGCACCGACGGCACCCCCAGCGGCGCCGTGAACGGGTTGTTGTCCAAGCTGGTCGCGCTCGCGAAGCAGATCGACCTGAGCATCGCCTGAGCCCGCTGCCGTCCGAGCCCGCTGCCGTCCGAGCCCGCTTCCGAACCAGCCCGATCCCGCGGGTCCCGCTCCAGCTGGCCCGCCGCCCGGCATGACCCCCGGCCACCGGGGCCCTCGGCTCAGTGCGCGGCGACGAACACCCGCGACGCGACCTCGCGGGGCAGCCGGACCTGGTCTCCGGAGCGGTCGATGATGACATCGTTGCGGTCCTGCGCGACCCTGACCGTGGCGCCCGGGTCGACTCCGGCGGCGTGCAGTTGACGGAGGACCTCGACGTCGGTCTGCACGCTCTCGCAGATCCGCCGGACGACCACCGAGCCGGACAGGCCGGGGAATGCCAGGTTGCGCTCGACCTCGCCGGGCATCGCGGCGGCGGCGTCCTGGTCGAAGTCGGCGAGCCCGGGGATCGGGTTGCCGTACGGCGAGCGGGTGGGCCGGCCGAGCAACTCGTAGACCTTCGCCTCGACGGCCTCGCTCATCACGTGCTCCCACCGGCACGCCTCGTCGTGCGCCTCCTCGTAGGGCAGGCCGATCACGTTGACCAGCAGCAGCTCGGCTAGGCGGTGCTTGCGCATGACCGCCACGGCTTGCCCCCTGCCGGCGTCGGTCAGCATCAGGTGGCGATCGTCCTCGACGGTCAGCAACCCGTCGCGCTCCATCCGGTTGACCGTCTGGCTGACCGTCGGACCGCTCTGGTGCAGCCGCTCCGCGATCCTCGCCCGCAGCGGGGTGATTCCCTCCTCCTCAAGTTCGAGAATCGTCTTGAGGTACATCTCGGTGGTGTCGATGAGATCAGACGACACGGAGCCACTCCTCTCGGACGGCGGTGCGCCGGACCGATCCCCGCGCGCCCATCGAGGCGCGGACATGCCCGCGGGTGGCGACACCAAGATTTCGATGAACCATAAGGTTGGGGGTATTGAGGAGGTTGTTCACGCGTGCCTTCCTTCCGAGCGTGAATGGTACCCGCCAGATACGACAAACTGTCGTTGTGACTGACTGGAGCACCGTGACCGAGAGCCCGTTGATCGAGAGCCCGTTGATCGATGTATCCACGCTCGCCGAGCGGCTGCCCGCGGTGGAGCCACCGACGGTGCTGGACGCTCGCTGGCGGCTGAACGGCCCCCCGGGGCGGCGGGACTACCTTATCGGGCACATACCCGGCGCCGTGTTCCTCGACCTCGATCAACAGGTCTGCGGCGCCCCCGGCGCCGGGGGCCGGCACCCGCTGCCCGACCCGCGGCGGCTGGAGCGGGACCTGCGGGCCGCCGGGGTACGCGCGGACCGCCCGGTGGTGGTGTACGACACGGGTACCGGCGAGGCGGCCGCCCGGCTGTGGTGGACGCTGCGCTGGGCGGGGCATCCGGACGTACGGGTACTCGACGGCGGATACGCGGCGTGGACGGCGGCCGGGCACGCGGTCGAGCCGGGTGAGGTGGACGCCGCGCCGGGGGACTTCACCGTCGTACCCGGCCAGCTTCCGGTCCTCGACGCGGCCGGGGCCGCCAGTACCGCCGAGCGCGGAGTGCTCCTGGACGCCCGGGTCGAGCCGCGCTACCGGGGCGAGACCGAACCGATCGATCGGGTCGCAGGGCACATCCCGGGCGCGGTGAACCTGCCCGCCGCCCGGCTGACCGGCTCGGACGGCCGCCTGCTGCCGGCTGACGATCTGCGGGACCGGTTCGAGGCGGCCGGGGTGGCGCCGGGCGCACCGGTCGGCGCGTACTGCGGCTCCGGGGTGACCGCGGCGCACACGGTGCTGGCGCTCACCGCCGCCGGGTACCCGGACGCGGCGCTGTACGTCGGCTCGTGGAGCGAGTGGATCGCCGACCCCGACCGTCCGCTGGCCACGTCATGAACGCGGCCGAACCGGGCGCGGGCGGGCCGGGCGCGGGCGGCTGGGACACCAGCGTTGTCTGGGGCGAGGACCTGCTGCGGTACGACCTCGGCGACCACCCGCTGGACCCGGTACGGGTCGAGCTCACCATCGCGCTCGCCCGCCAGCTCGGTGTGCTGGACCGGCCCGGGGTCCGGATCGTCGCACCACGACCGGCCGGCGACCGCCTGCTCAACCTGGTGCACACGGCCGGCTACATCGAGGCGGTCCGCGCCGCCGGAAGCCCGGGAGCCGCCGCGGGATCCTCGCTCGCGCGGTGGGGGCTCGAGACGCCGGACAACCCGGTGTTCCCCGGCATGCACGAGGCCAGCGCGCTGGTCGCGGGTGCGACCGTGGCGGCGGCGGAGGCGGTCTGGTCCGGCGAGGTACCGCACGCGGTCAACGTAGCCGGTGGCCTGCATCACGCGATGCCGGACCGGGCAAGTGGCTTCTGCGTGTACAACGACCCGGCGATCGCCATCGCCCGGCTGCTGGAGCGGGGCGCGCAGCGTATCGCGTACGTCGACGTCGACGTGCACCACGGCGACGGCGTGCAGGAAGTCTTCTACCGCGATCCCCGGGTACTGACGGTGAGCCTGCACGAGACGCCGGTGGCACTGTTCCCGGGTACCGGGTTCCCGGCCGAGACCGGCGGTCCGGGCGCCGAGGGCACCGCGGTCAACGTGGCGCTCCCGCCCGGTACCGGCGACTCGGGCTGGCTGCGGGCGTTCCACGCGGTGGTCCCCTCGGTGGTCCGGGCGTTCCGTCCCGAGTTGCTGTTCACCCAGTGCGGCGCGGACGCGCACCGGCTCGATCCGCTGGCCGACCTGCGCCTGACCGTGGACGGGCAGCGGGCCAGCTACCTCGCGCTGTCGGCGCTGGCCGACGAGGTGTGCGGTGGCCGCTGGGTGGCCACCGGCGGCGGGGGGTACGCGCTGGTCGAGGCGGTACCGCGGGCCTGGGCGCACCTGCTGGCGATCGCCACCGGCGGGCCGCTCGACCCGGCCCTGCCGACTCCGGAACAGTGGCGGAAGCTGGCCCACGACCGCCGCCCTAACCGGTCCGTCCCGGAGGCGATGACCGACGGCGTCACCCCGCACTGGACGCCCTGGGAACCGAGCGGCGAACCGGACGCGGTGGACCGCGCGATCATCGCGACCCGCAGGGCGGTGTTCCCGCTGATCGGCCTCGATCCGCACGACCCGAGGGACTGACGTGGATCCCGGGGACGTCACAGACGGCGGCCGGCCGCCCGCGGCCGAGTCCGACGTGCTGCTGTCGGACGGCTCGACCGTCCACATCAGACCGATCCGGCCGGACGACGGCGCCGCGATCGTGGCGATGCACGCACGATTCTCCGAGCGCACCAGGTACCTGCGGTACTTCTCGCCGTACCCGCGCATCCCGGAACGGGACCTGTTCCGGTTCGTCAACGTCGACCATCACGACCGGGAGGCGCTGGTCGTAACGGCCGGTGGCCGGGCCATCGCGGTCGGCCGGTACGACCGGCTGGCGCCGGAGGCGGCCGAGGCCGAGGTGGCGTTCGTGGTGACCGACGCGTACCAGGGGCGGGGCATCGGCTCGGTCCTGCTGGAGCACCTGGCGGAGCGCGCGAGGATGGCCGGGATCAGCCGGTTCGTCGCGGAGGTGCTGCCGGTCAACAGCGGGATGCTGCGGGTGTTCGCCGACGCCGGGTACCAGATCCAGCGGCAGTACGCGGACGGTGTGGTGCACCTGGAGTTCCCGATCGGGCAGACCGAGCAGTCGCTGGCCGTGCAGCACCGGCGGGAGCAGTTCACCGAGGCGGCCTCGATCGCCCGGCTGCTCAGCCCCCGGTCGGTGGCCGTCTACGGAGCCCGGCGCGACGGTACCGGCGTCGGCGCGGCGATCCTGCGCAACCTGGCGTCGTTCGGCGGCACGGTACACGACGTCCACTCTGGACAGTCTCTGGCCGGGCCGGCCGATCTGGCGCTGATCGCGGTACCGGCGGCGGCGGTGCCGGAGGCGGTGGCCGGCGCGGCGGCCGGGGGCGTCGCCGGAGCGGTGGTGTTCTCCGCCGGCTTCGCCGAGACCGGGCCGGCCGGGGCGGCGGCCGAGCGCGACCTGGTGGCCCAGGTACGGGCGGCGGGCATCCGGCTGGTCGGCCCCAACTGCCTGGGCATCGCGAACACCGACCCGCGGGTGGGGCTGAACGCGACGCTCGCGCCGCACCTGCCACCGGCCGGCCGGGTCGGGTTCTTCTGCCAGTCCGGCGTGCTCGGGGTGGCGCTGCTGGCCGAGGCGGACCGGCGCGGGCTGGGCCTGTCGAGCTTCGTGGCGGCGGGCAACCGGGCCGACGTGTCCGGCAACGACCTGTTGCAGTACTGGCAGGACGACCCGGCGACCGACGTGGTGATGCTGTACCTGGAGACGTTCGGCAACCCGCGCAAGTTCACCCGGCTGGCCCGGCGGCTGGGCCGGAACAAGCCGATCGTCGCGGTGGCCAACCCGCGGCGCCGGCCCGGACCGCAGCCCGAACCGGCGACCGGAGCGGAGCCCGGGCCGGCGAGCGGCCCCCAGCCGGACGGCCGCCAGTTGCTGGCCCGCGCCGGTGTGATCCGGGTGGAGACCGTGGCCGAGATGTTCGACGTCGGGGTGCTGCTGACCGGCCAGCCGCTGCCGGCGGGCAACCGGGTCGGCATCGTGACCAACTCGTCGGCGCTGTCGGTGCTGGCCCAGGGCGCCTGCGCGGCGGCCGGGCTCGACGTCACGGTGCGGTCCGATGTCGGACCGCGGGCCGACCCGGCGCGCTTCGCCGAGGCGCTGGCCGCGGCGGTGGCGGATCCCCGGGTGGACGCGCTCGTGGTGGGCTGCGCGCCGCCGCCACCGGTGGACGCCGCCGTGACCGCCCGGTTCCGCCAGCACATCGCCGATCTGGCCGGCGGGGACAAACCGGCGGTCGCCACGCTGGTGCCCGCCGAACCGGAGCCGGCCGACCGTACCTCGGGCGTCCCGCGGTACCCCTCCGTCGAGGAGGCGGTACGGGCGCTGGGCCGGGTGACCCGGTACGCCGCCTGGCGCCGGGAGCCTGCCGGTACCGTGCCGGACCTGTCCGTCCGGCAGATCCGGCCCGGCGCCCCGCCCGATGAACTGCTGGCCGGGTACGGCATTCCGGTGGTCGCCTCGGGCGCCGCTCGGGACCTCGACTCGGCGCTGGCCGCGGCCGGGGCGCTCGGGTACCCGATCGCGTTGAAGCTGGCCGACCCGCAGTTGCGCCACCGCATCGATCTCGGCGCGGTACGGCTGGACCTGGCGGACGCCGCCGCCGTGCGCTCCGCGTACGAGGATCTGGCCCGGCTGTCGCTGACCGGGCCGGCCGCTGCCCCGGAGGGGACGGGGGACACGGCTTCCACCGCGCCGGCCGGTGCGGACCCGGTCGAGGTGATCGTCCAGCCGATGGTCGCGCCGGGGGTGTCCTGCGTGATCGAAGCGGTGCAGGACCCGTCGTTCGGGCCGGTCGTCGGGTTCGGACCGGGCGGGGTGACCGGGGAGTTGCTGGGCGACCGGGCGTGGCGGGCCGTGCCGCTGACCGATCGGGACGCGGCCGGACTGGTCCGGGAGCCGAGGGCCTCCGCCCTGCTGTTCGGGCACCGGGGAGCTCGTCCGGTGCGGGTCGCCGCGCTGGAGGAGCTGCTGCTGCGGGCGGCCCGGCTGATCGACGACCACCCCGAGGTACGGCGGCTGAGCCTCAATCCCGTACTGGCCCGGCCGGACGGCGCGTCGGTGCTGCACGCGTCGGTCCAGTATGGACAGTCCAGGAACCGGCCGGACACCGGCCCCCGGCGCCTGCGCTGAGCGCCCGCGTCCGCGGGACACGACGGCGGGCGCCGGGGAACCCGGCGCCCGCGTTGCCGGCTTTCAGCTGGCGTACGCCTCCAGGCGCTTGGCCCGCGACGGATGCCGCAGCTTGAGCAGTGTCACCTTCTCGATCTGGCGGATGCGCTCGCGGGAGAGGCCGAACTCGCGCCCCACCTCGTCCAGCGTGCGCTGCCGGCCGTCGTCCAGGCCGAACCGCAGCCGGATCACCGCCTGTTCCCGCTGCGACAGGGTGGCCAGTACGATCTCCACCTCCTCGCGCAGCATCCCGTTGGAGACGCTGTCCGCCGGCTCCTCGCGCGGGTCCACCCGGGCCACGAAGTCGCCGAGCGCGCTCTCCCCGTCCTCGCCGACGGCCTGGTCGAGGCTGACCGGCTCACGGTCGTAGGAGATCAGCTCGATGACCTGGAACTCCTCGATGCCCAGCGCGGCCGCGATCTCGCCGACCGACGGCTCCCGGCCGAGCACGGTAGCCAGGTCGCGACGCGTCCGGACCATCTTGTTGACCTGCTCGACCATGTGGACCGGGATGCGGATGGTGCGGGCCTGGTCGGCCATGGCGCGGGTGATGGCCTGGCGGATCCACCAGGTGGCGTAGGTGGAGAACTTGTAGCCCTTGGTGTAGTCGAACTTCTCCACGGCGCGGATGAGGCCGAGGTTGCCTTCCTGGATGAGGTCGAGGAAGGCCAT
The DNA here is from genome assembly GCA_040255525.1 of Micromonosporaceae bacterium. GTDB lineage: Bacteria > Actinomycetota > Actinomycetes > Mycobacteriales > Micromonosporaceae > Rugosimonospora. The sequence goes on from JBDZVD010000073.1 coordinate 21,099, forward strand.
GCCCCGCCCGGTGTACCGCTTCGCGATGCTGACCACCAGCCGCAGGTTCGCCTCCAGCAGATGGTCCTTCGCCGCGCGCCCCTCCCGGGCGATCGTCGCGAGGTCCGCGCGCAGCGCCGGATCCACCGCCTTGATCATGACCTCTTCGGCGTACAGCCCCGCCTCGATCCGCCGGGCCAGCTCGACCTCCTGCGCCGCAGTGAGCAGCTTCGTGCGACCGATGCCGTTGAGGTACGCGCGGACCAGGTCGGCCGAGGTTCCCCGGTCCTCGGCGTCCAGGTCCGCCGGCTCATCGCTGGCCGCCGGCGCGATCGTGTCGGTCGCGCTCGCGTCCAGGGCCGTGGTCGGCGTCCCGCTGGCCGCGGGAGCATCCGTCTGCTCGCCGGCGGCGTTCGCCGGCATGTTGCGCGTCGCGGTGAGTGGCTGCGCCACGTTCACTCGCCTCCCCGTTCTCGAAGCTCTGTTGGCTTTCAAGAACGAGCGTGGACCTGGGCGCGTGAAGTCGGAGTAAGGCGCCGGACTCCCGGGGCGAAATCCTGCGGTGAAAAGCGAGTTAAGTCAGATTTCCAGGAGTACTGTCCGGGGCCCGACATTAACGCTCTCGACCAGCATGTGGGTGCGGAAGCGCCCGGTCCCGACCTTCGCCCCCTGCGCCCGAAGCGCCTCGGCGAACGCGGTGACCAGCGGCTCGGCCACCTCGGCGGGCGCCGCCGCGGTCCAGGACGGCCGCCGTCCCCTGCGGGCGTCGCCGTACAGCGTGAACTGGCTCACGACAAGTACCGGTGCGCCGAGGTCGGCCGCTGACCGCTCGTCGTCGAGTACCCGCAGCTCGTATGTCTTGCGGGCGAGGCGCGCCGCGACCTGCGGGGTGTCGCCGTGCGTGACCCCGACGAGCACCAGCAGGCCGTCCTCGATCGCGCCCACCACCTCTCCGCCCACCGTCACGCTGGCCCGGCTGACCGTCTGGACCAGTGCCCTCACCGCGCGCCACCGTCCCGCGCACCACGGTTCCGCGCGCCACCGTCCCGCGCACCACGGTTCCGCGCACCACGGTTCCGCGCGCCACCGTCCCGCGCGCCACCGTCCCACGCACCGGCGACCGGCTCGATGAAGCCGCGCTCCACGAGATGCCCGACGATCGGCCCGGCCACCTCCGCCAGCGCCGGCTCGGCCACCTGGTGCGCGGCGGCGAGCACGGCCAGCTGGTCACCCAGCGGTACCGCCCCGTTGCAGCCGCCGACCAGCGCCATCACCAGCGGATCGACCTCCTCGCTCCAGTGCAGCCCACTCGGCAGGGCGAGCAACTGCCGGTCCACCGCCCAGCCTTCCAGGCCGATGGTCGCCTCCTGGTGCAATGTGAGGCCGGGCACCGCCCGGTAGCGCTCGCGGAGCAGGGCGGTCCGGTCCCGGTCGCGCAGCCAGTCCAGCCGGCGCAGCCACCCGGCCAGGTGCTCACCCAGCGGGGCGTCGACCGTCTGGCGCAGGTCCTCGATGCGGACAAGCGGATCGCGGCGCCCGGTGTGGCGCAGGGTCACCAGCCCGAGCCCGATCGCCTCGATCTTGTTCGCGTCGAACCAGTCGAGCCACTCCGCGGCCCGCTTCGGGTCCGAGCGCTCGCCTGCGTCGGACAGCCACAGGTTCACGTACGAGACCGGGTCGCTCACCTCCCGCTGGATCACCAGCGCGTCCAGCCCGGTACCGGCCACCCAGCCGGCCACCCGGTCCCGCCAGTCCTCGCCCGCGACGTGCAGCCAGTTGGCCAGGTACTGGAAGGTGCCGCCCTCGGCGAGCAGGCCGGGCGCGGCGGCGGCCAGTTCGGCGCACACCGCGTCGCCGGCCCGGCCGGAGTCCCGGTACGTGTGGGTGGCCACGCCCGGCCCGGCGACGAACGGCGGGTTGCTGACCACCAGATCGAAGCGGCGCCCGGCGACCGGGGCGGCCAGGTCGCCACGCAGCAGCTCCCACTCCTGCCCGGACAGGGCCGCCGTGGTGGCGGCGAACCGCAGGGCGCGGTCGGACAGGTCGGTCGCGGTGACCCGCCCGGCGTGCGTGGCCAGGTGCAGCGCCTGGATCCCGCAGCCGGTGCCCAGGTCCAGCGCGGTGCCGACCGGCGCGCGCAGGGTCGCCCCGGCCAGCGTGGTGGAGGCGCCACCGACACCCAGTACGTGATCTTCGGGCAGCGGGCCGCCGCGGGTACCGGTGCCCAGGTCGGAGACGATCCACCAGGAGTCACCGTACGGTTCGAGGTCGACCCCGGCCCGGATCCCGTCCCCGGTGCGCACCAGGATCCCGCCCGCCAGCAGGTCGTCCAGCGCTACCGCGGCGCGGACCGACCGCTCCGGTTCGATCTTGCCGCAGATGAACAGCCGGATCAGCGTTGCCAGCGGGTCGCGGTCGGTGGTGGCGCGCAGGGCCGCCCGGAAGTCGCCCCGGCGCACCGCCGCGGTCGCCTCCGGGCCGATCCGGGCCGCGATCCCGTTGCTGCTGTACCCGGCGCTGATGAGCGCCTCGCGCAGCCGCCAGAGCGCGGCCGGTTCGAGCAGGGCGGGGTAATCACTCACCCACCTATCCTGCCGGTAGCCGTCAGAGATCCCGGTACCGGGACTGGAAAAAGCAGTACGCGCCGAACGCGACGAACCCGACCGCGATCACGATCAACAGCACCTGCCCGTACGGCTTGCCGGCCAGCGTGTGCAGCGCCTCGTCCAGCCCGCCGCTCTTCTTCGGGTCCCGGTGTACGGCGGCGACGAAGAGCAGACCACCGGCGATGCCGTACGCGGCGCCCTTGGCGTCGTACCCGGCCACGCCGAGCGCGGTCGCCGCCTTCCGGGTACCTGGCCTCATCCGCTCGGTGTGCAGCCGCTTGACGAACGCCCGCTTCGCGCCGTACACCATCAGCCCGATGCCGCCGGCCAGCACCGCGACCCCGGCGAGCGCGACCAGCACCCGGCCGGGCGTGTGCGCGAGCACCCCGGCCGTGGTCTGCCGCTGCTCGCCGGCGCTGGAGGTCGGACTGCCGGCCGCCACCTTGCCGGCGTCCCAGGCCAGGGCGGCGTAGATCACGGCACGCGCGGCCGCGCCGATCCGCTCGACGACCTTCCGCTTGCCGCGTTCATTGCGACCAGTCTGGCTCGGCGCGTCTGACGCCGCGCGACGACCCAGACCAGTCGTCTGGTATCCGGTGGTCGCCGCGAACAGCTGCCAGAGGGCCATGCCGGCGAGCCCGACCACGATGATCCAGACCAGCGGCCGGCCGAACGGCTCCCGTACCAGCAGCTGGAAGGCGCCGGACTGGTCGGTCTCGTTGGACGAGTGGCCCACGGCGATCTGCACGGCGAGCCAGGCGACGACGAGGTGCAGGATGCCGTACCCGACGAACCCGCCGCGCGCGAGCCCGTGCACGACGGCGCTGTTTCCGGCTTTTCCGGCGGTACCGCGTGCGGAGTGTGCCAGCGTCGACATGGCGGCCGGAGTTCCCGATCAGCGGGATCGGCAAACGTCGTCCCGTTCTCAGCCGGGTCGTCCAGACAGTTCCTATTCGTGGGCGGGAAGCAGGCTGGCGACCTCACACGGCAGGAACCGTGGCGGCACCTTGGGGATCGCGTCGTGCCGGGGCTTCCCGCAGAGCCGGCACGCTCGGTTGCGTGGCAGCACCCAGCCGATGAACCGCTGGTAGAGCTGTACCGGATCGACCAGCCGAAGCTCGGACGCTGCCTGAACCATCAGAGCGGCCAGGTACGGCATGAGTCGATCCGGATCGTTGCCGTATGCCTCGGCGAGCGCCTCTCGGGCTTGCGGGCAGGGCCATTGGACTGCGTCGGCGGCGCAGATCCAGGCTGGCCGGCAGACTGATGCTGCTTCGCTCGCTGGGCACGGCTGCCGCCGGGGTGGGACATGGTCGGATTCCCTCCAAGGGGTGAAGCTTCGGGCTGTTCAGGCAGTTCAGATGCTAAATGACTCAAAGTCATGGGATACATAGTCTCTGGATCCAAAAGCCCGAGACGTATGGAGTTGGATTGCCATGGCAAACCAACCCATCTCGGACGCAGCAGAGACGTTCGGCGCGCGCGTGCGCGACCGCCGGCATCAACTCGGCAAGAGCCAGGAGCAGCTCGCCGACGACTGCGGCCTGCACTGGACCTACGTCGGGCAAGTCGAACGCGGCAGGCGCAATGTATCGCTACACAACATCGCGAAGCTGGCCGCGGCGCTCAGAATCGATCCGGGCGAACTGGTGCGCGGGATCACGCCTCCGACCTCGTAGGAGCGGGCGATGGGACGGGAGGCTCGGGCTTACATCCAGGCATACCCGGGTCGTTCGCCATCATGGACTTCCCCGCCCGGCCCGAGCGGAGCAGGAGCAGCCCGCTCGGGCGTGAGTCGGCCAGACCGCTCGGTCCTTGGCCGAGCGCTCGCTACAACGCGTTCAGTTGCTACCCGTCCGGGCGACCGCGCTTCCGGGCACGGGCGGCCGGCGGTATCGCGGCCGGGACGAGACCGAACAGCATGCCGGCGAGAATGAGTACGAACTGCTGGAACACCTCGACCTGGTTCACCCGACGCGAGTCGACGACATCGACGACCGCCTGCGAGCCCGGTGCCATGGGCCACTGCCGGGACGTGAACGTGCCACCGGCGGGATCCGGGAACGCGGCCGCGACCTGCTCGGTCGGCGTCAACCGCAGGTGAAGGTCGTACGGTTGCGACGACTGCCGCTTAAGCTCACCCAGCCGGGCCGGGAACTGGGAGTCCTGGTACATGGTCAGCTCCAGCGGTTCCGGGTCTTCGAACGCGAGCTGGGATGTCCCGTACAGCGATTGCTTCGCCGACGAGGCCGTGGTGTACGCGTACAGGGCGATCACGAGGTCGGTCGTCTGCCGGATCGCCGGGATCTGGCAGATGGCGATCACCGGGTAGCCGCCTTCCCCGTCGATCGTCGCCGGAGTGGCCGTGTGCTTCTGCCCGTCGCTGCTCCATTCGGCGCACGCGTCGGAAACGGGATCCGGCCGAGCGGCCATCAACGCCTCTTCTGCCTCGGGAAACTTGTAGAGATGCGTCTCGGGTGGCAAGACGAAGACGAGGTCGACGGGGCGGGGCAGCGAGCCGGACAGCTCGTTGTTCACCCAAGGGCTGTAGTCGACGGCGTTCAGGACGAGCGGTCCGTAGTTGACCTGGAAGCGCAATTCGCCGGAGTCGGCTGTCATGAGCACCTGCCACGGCGCCGCGTCCGGCGGGCTGGGGCGGGTCCATTTCAGTCCGGCAAGATCGTGCTGGCTCTGCTCGGACAAATAGACGCCGACCGGCAAGGGTGCGTACTCGGTGTCCAACCTGGGGGCGACGGTCAATCCCGCCTGGACGCGGAGGTCGACGTAGAGCAGGCCGGCGGCGCCCAACAACAGGAGGACCGGACCCGCGACGACCACCCACCGGCGAGCAGAGCTCAGTACGCGTGAGATGCCCGGCCGGTACAACGATGTCACCCCACAACGTCGCGTGGTCGCGTTTGTGCGTTCTTTGTAGCACCAGCGGACCCGCCAGTACCGCCGACCGCAGCAGCGTGCGGCAGGATGGAAGCAGTCCCCGACACTGGAGGCCGCCGTGCCACTGACGCTGCCGATCGACGAGCAGGCCAACGCGTTGCTGCGACGCAGCCCGCTCGCGCTGCTCATCGGGATGGTGCTGGACCAGCAGATCCCGCTGGAGAAGGCGTTCAGCGCGCCGTACGTGCTCCAGCAGCGCCTGGGTCACGATCTTGATGTGACCGAGCTGGCCGGGTACGACCCGGACGCGCTGACCGAGATCTTCTCGAAGCCGCCGGCCCTCCACCGGTTCCCGAAGGCGATGGCCGCCCGGGTTCAGGAGGTGTGCCGGATCATCGTCGAGCGGTACGACGCCGACACCGCCGGGATCTGGTCCGACGTCAAGGACGGAAAGGAACTGCTGAAGCGGGTCGGCGAGCTGCCCGGCTTCGGCAAGCAGAAGGCGCAGATCTTCGTCGCGCTGCTGGGCAAGCAGTACGGGATCCGGCCGAAGGGCTGGCGCGAGGCGGCCGGCGCGTACGGCGAGGAGGGCTCGCACCGGTCGGTGGCCGACATCGTGGACGAGAAGTCGCTGCTCCAGGTGCGCGAGCACAAGCAGCAGCTGAAGATCGCCGCCAAGGCGAAGGGCTGAGCCAAACCGCTGCGGACAGATGGTGATCGGGGCCGGTGGATCATGGGAGATCTCGACCGGGAAGAGCCGTATCGATAGGGGTGGTCGGATCCGCGCACCGGACCGATCGGTGGGAGGATGGAGAGCAGCCCCAAGGAAGGTTCCCGGACCGTGAAGCGTGCCTCCCGACCGGTGGTGATCACCGACGCCCAGCGCAGCCAGAATGATCAGCTGCACTCCCGCGAGGTCCGCTACCTGATGATGATGTCCATCCGCGCGCTGTGCCTGATCGCAGCGGCCGTCCTCGTCGGGGTGCACGCCCCGCTGCTGTGGGTGTGGATCCCGATCCTGCTGGTCGGGATGGTCGTGGTGCCGTGGCTCGCAGTGATCATCGCCAACGACCGGCCGCCACGGTCGCGTACTCGCGAGACCGAGCAGCCCGCCGCCGCACCAGACTCGGAGCCGCAGTCGCTGCCGCCGGGTACCCCGATCCGGATCATCGACGCCGAGGAGTAGAAGGTCGGGCGCCGGTGGTCGCCACCGCCTGCGCTCCCAGCCGGGCGCCCGCCGCCAGCGCGTCGGCCGGTGCCGCCCCGGCGAGCCAGGCCGACAGGAGGCCGGCCGCGAACGCGTCACCGGCCCCGGTCACGTCGACCGCCCGGGCCGGCTGGGCGGGTACCTCCACCGGCTCGGCACCGGCCGAGGCCCAGCCCGCGCCGTCGGCACCGCGCTTGACGACCGTGTGCCGCGCGTAGCCGGACAGCGCCACCGGGTCGGCGGCCCCGACCAGCGCCACGGCCTCGTCGTGGTTCGCCAGCAGCAGGTCGGCACCCTGTACCCAGTCGAGGAACGCCGGACCACCGACTCGGTGCAGCGGGCCGGCCGACGCCGCGTCGACGCTCGTCGTCAGCCCGGCGCGCCGCGCCGCCGCGAGCGCGTGCCGGCCGGCGGGCCGGGAGTCCCCGTCGAACAACGCGTACCCGGACAGGTGCAGGTGCACCGCGTCCGGGGCGCCGGCCAGCGCCCGGTCGATGTCGGCGGTCGACAACCGGGCGTTGGCGCCCCGGTCGCAGAGCATGGTGCGGTCGGCCCCGTGGGAGAGCACGACCACGGTGCCGGTGGGCGCGTCCGCTACCCGGCGCACCGCGCACCGCACCCCGGCGGCGGCCAGCTCCGCCAGCCGCCCGGTACCCGCGGCATCGTCGCCGACGACCCCGACCAGGGTGACCGGCGTACCGGAGGCGGCCAGCCAGGCGGCGGTGTTGGCGGCTGAGCCGCCGGCGGTCAGCCACACCCGGGCCGGGGTGTCCGAGCCGGTGGCCAACTGTCCATTGTAGACAGCGAGAACGTCGGTGACGATGTCGCCGACGACGATGACCCGGCCGGTCAACGGCCTGCCGCGGCGACCGCGATCTGCGCGGCCAGGGCGGCGTTGCGCAGGATGAGCCGGACGTTGACGGCCAGGCTGCGCCCCTGCGTCGCGGAGTGGAAGTGCGACAGCAGGAACGGGGTGACCGCCTTGCCGGTGATCCCCTCGCTGTCCAGCTTGGCCAGCCCCTCGTCGAGCACCCGGTCGTGCAGTGCGGGGTCGAGCTGCTCGTCGGTGGGCAGCGGGTTCGCGATGACCAGGGCGCCGTGGTGCACGCCCTGCTGCTGCCGCGCGCGCAGCGCGGCCGCGATCCGTTCCGGCGAGTCAAGCGACCAGTCCAGCGCGAAGCCGCTGTCGCTGATGAAGAAGCCGGGGAACCGGGTCGTACGGTACCCGGCCACGCTCACGCCCAGGGTCTCCAGGCGCTCCAGGGTGGCGCCGACGTCCAGGATCGATTTCACCCCGGCGCACACCAGCGCGATCGGGCAGCGGGCGAGGGTGACCAGGTCGGCCGACTCGTCGTACGGGGCACCGCGGTGCACCCCGCCCATCCCACCGGTCGCGAAGACCCCGATGCCGGCGGCGGCCGCGATGGCGCTGGTACCGGCGACCGTGGTGGCGCCGTCCACCCCGTTCGCGGCGGCCACGGCGAGGTCGCGTACCGAGAGCTTGGCCACCTCGTCGGAGGTCGCCAGCCGGGTCAGCTGCTCGTCGTCGATACCGACCACGATCCGGCCGCCCAGCATGCCGATGGTGGCCGGTACTGCTCCGCCCGCCCGGACGGCCTGCTCGATCTGGCGGGCCACCGTCAGGTTTTCCGGGCGGGGCAGCCCGTGCGACACGATGGTGGTCTCCAGAGCGACGACCGGGGCCCCGTCGCGCAGAGCGCGGGCCACCTCGTCGCCGTAGCTGATGTCGAACTCTTTCACGATCAGGAACGCTACCCTGACCGGCGGAATCGAAGATCTGCGGACCGGGCGTAACGATCCGGTAGCGCACGGGTCGGATCGGTGCACGCGGGCCCTCGCCGTGCGGCCCGCTCTGCGAACATCGGCTGGTGAGCATCCCCGCAACGGACTTCGTCGCGCCGCCCACCGCGCGGTGGCGCCGGACCGCCGGACTCGTCTCCGGCGTGCTCTGTCTCGTGATGCTGGCCGGTACGGTGCTCGGTGCCTGGAACCCGGCGTCGCTGGTGCTCGTCCACCAGCACCTTGGTGACCCGGTGCGCGACCTGTTCCTCGCGATGCTGCTGGCGCTGGTCGGGTATTGGGTGGGCGTGCCGGTGACCAGCGAGGCCGCCCAGCACGGCCGGGTGGCCGCACGCGCCTGGCTGGCCGTGCTGACCGCCCTGGTGGGCCTCGGCGCGCTCACCACGTGGGGGTTGTCCGTATTCCGGTACGAACCTCAGGTGATCGCCCGCTCGGCGGACGGGCAGCGCGCCGTGGCCCTGGTCACCGTGCTGCAGGGCAGGCAGTTGCACGCGTTTGCCGGCTCCGGCGTGGGTGCCCGTGACCAGGGCAACCTGGGCCGGCCGTGCGGCCCGTCGGTGACCGCCGAGTTCACCGGGGACGATCAGGTCGAAGTGACGACGAACTACGGAACGTTCGATCTGCGCCTGGACCCTGCTACCGGCCGCCCGGTCCGCGGCCTCGGTCCGACCTGTTCGGGATAGCCGGCGACCTGTCACAATTGACCCCATGAGTACTCAGGTCCAAGAGCGTCCGGATGTGAAAGAGGCCGACACCGGGCCGGAGATGTTCCACTACGTCAAGAAGGACAAGATCGCCGAGAGCGCGGTCATGGGCATCTTTGTCGAAGCGCTCTGCGGCGAGAAGTTTCCGGTGACCAAGGCTCCGAAGCCGGGTTCGCCGGTCTGCCCGGCGTGCAAGGAGATCTACGAATCCGACCGGTTTGTCGACTAGCTCCTCTCTGCCGGCTATCGCCGGCACGGCTGAACCTCGAACCTCGGACGCCGGAAATCGCGGATGAACGTCACGCCGGCCCTGATCGCTGATCTGGTCGGCGTGGCGGTCTTCGCCGCCTCCGGCGCATCGGCCGGAGTGGTCAAGCGGCTCGACCTGTTCGGCGTGGTGTTCGTCGGGGCGGTCGCCGCGCTCGGCGGCGGCATCGTGCGGGACCTGCTGATCGGTGCGGTACCGCCGTACGCGTTCACGCACTGGGCGTACCTGGTCGTCGCCGTGCTCGCCGCCCTGCTGCTGTTCTGGCTGCACCCGCAGTTCAACCGGCTGCGCCGTACCGTGCTCGTACTCGACGCCGCCGGCCTGGCGCTGTTCACCGTCACCGGCACGCTCAAGGCGCTGGACGCCCGGGTACCGGCCGCCGGTGCGTGCGTGATCGGGATGATCGCGGCGATCGGCGGTGGGCTCGGTCGCGACCTGCTGACCGGCGAGATCCCGGTCGTCCTGCGCCGGGAGATCTACGCGCTCGCCTCGCTGCTCGGCGCGGGGGTGGTGACGGTTCTGGTCAAGGCGGACGTGAACCGGCCGCTCATCATCGTCGGTACCACCGTGTTGATCTTTGTGGTCCGGCTGCTCGCGTTGCGTCGCAACTGGGGAGCGCCGACGCCACCGGGTCCACTGCCGCCCCCGCCGTCCGGTAGCGGTTAAGCTGAGTACCGCCCTCGAACGCCCGATCGACCGGCTCGGTCGCGATGCCGGTCCGCGAAGCGGTGGTACGTATCCGGGGGTTTTTGTATGCCCTGGAGGGGGAGGGGATGGCACCGCCTCGGCCGGTCCTGGAACAGTTCCCAGCGTTGCGCGCCTGGCAGCGCAAGGCGCTCGTCGAGTACCTGCGCCGGCGCGACCAGGACTTCCTCGCGGTGGCCACGCCGGGCGCGGGCAAGACCACGTTCGCCCTGCGGATCGCGGCCGAACTGCTGGCCGACGGCACGGTCGAGGCGGTCACCGTGGTGACTCCGACCGAACACCTCAAGACGCAGTGGGCGGCCGCGGCCGGGGCGGTCGGCGTCCAGCTCGACCCCGCGTTCCGCAACGCCGACGTGCACTCCTCGGCCGACTTCCACGGTGCGGTGGTCACGTACGCGCAGGTCGGCATGGCGCCCGAGGTGCACAGGCGGCGCACGATGACCCGCCGCACCCTGGTCGTACTCGACGAGATCCATCACGCCGGGGACTCGCGCTCGTGGGGCGACGCGGTCAAGGCCGCGTTCGAGCCGGCGGTACGGCGGCTGATGCTCACCGGCACGCCGTTCCGCTCCGACGAGAACCCGATCCCGTTCGTCCGGTACGAGCGGGGCTCCGACGGGCTGCAGCGCTCCCGGTCGGACAGCACGTACGGGTACTCCGACGCGCTGCGCGACGGCGTCGTCCGCCCGGTGATCTTCCTGGCGTACTCCGGTGAGACCCGGTGGCGCACCAGCGCCGGCGACGAGCTGGCCGCCCGGCTCGGCGAACCGATGACGCAGGATCTCGTCGCGCAGGCGTGGCGTACCGCGCTGGATCCGACCGGGGGCTGGATGCCCCAGGTCCTGCGCGCGGCCGACGCCCGGCTGACGGCGCTGCGCAGCCACGGCATGACCGACGCCGGTGGCCTGGTGATCGCGTCCGACCAGCAGGCGGCGCGCGCCTACGCCAAGCTGATCGAGCAGTTGACTGGCGAGAGGGCGGTCGTGGTGCTCTCCGACGACGTCGGCGCTTCCGCGCGGATCGCGTCGTTCGCCCGATCGAAGCAGCGCTGGCTGGTCGCGGTGCGCATGGTGTCGGAAGGCGTGGACATCCCGCGCCTGGCCGTAGGCGTGTACGCCACGAGCGCCTCGACGCCGCTGTTCTTCGCGCAGGCGATCGGGAGGTTTGTCCGGGTACGCCGGCCGGGCGAGACCGCCACCGTGTTCCTGCCCAGCGTGGCGCACCTGCTCGGGCTGGCCAGCGAGATGGAGGCCGAACGCGACCACGTGCTCGGCAAGCCGAAGGACCCCGACGGCCTGGACGACGACCTGCTGGAACGGGCGCAGCGCGCCGAGGAGGCGTCGGGGGAGCTGGGGAAGCGGTTCGAGGCGCTGTCCGCCACCGCCGAACTGGACCAGGTCATCTTCGACGGGGCGTCCTTCGGCACCCCGGTGCTGGCCGGCACCCCGGAAGAGGAGGAGTACCTGGGCCTGCCCGGCCTGCTGACTCCGGAACAGGTGGCGACGCTGCTGGCCAAGCGGCAGGCCGACCAGGTGGCCGCGGACCGCCGGCGCCCCGAACGCGAGCAGCCCGCCGTACCGTCCCAGCCGGCGCCGCCGACCGCGGGGGAGCGCCGGGTCCTGCTGCGCCGCCAGCTCAACGGCCTGGTCGCCGCGCACCACCACCGCACCGGACTGCCGCACGGGAAGATTCACGCGGAGCTGCGCCGGCTGTGCGGCGGGCCGCCCAGCGCTCAGGCGACCATCGAGCAGTTGGAGGAGCGCATCGCCACCATCCAGACGCTCTGAGCCGGCCGTAGAGACGCGAAACGGGGCGGCCCCTGCCTCCAGAGACCGCCCCGCGTCACATCTAGTCTCAGCTGGCCATCAGCTCGGTGCCGCGCCAGGAGAACTCCGGATCGACCGCGACCTGGACCGCGATCTTCACCAGCTTGTCCGCGTACTTGTTGGCGTGGTGGCCGCAGAACACGAGCTCACCGCCTCCAGCGATCATGACGCGCAGCTTCGCAGCCGCACTGCACCGGTCGCACCGCTCATCGGCGCCCGGGAAAGCCACCGTCTCCGGCGGCGGCGTGAGGGTTGGGGTCATCGCCTCCTCCTCCTGATGGTCACCGACGAACGCATACTCAGTCTCGTTACCCACTTATCGTCCAACACCACGCCGTGGCGTTGACTTCCCGCCATCGGTGCGCGGGACCGAGGTCACAAGGGTACCGACAGTGTGCACCGAATCCAGCCTGCCCCGTCAACGATCACGACGGCATAACATCGCGCGTCCGGCCCGGCAATCCGTCCGGAACCTGACATCACGACCGTAATCCGCGGGTTGCCGTGACGCAGCACACATCAGGTGCGGACGAGGCATTAGTCGAGATAATCCCGCAGAACCTGCGACCGCGACGGGTGGCGCAGCTTCGACATCGTCTTCGACTCGATCTGCCGGATCCGCTCCCGGGTGACGCCGTATACCTGCCCGATCTCGTCGAGCGTGCGCGGCTGGCCATCGGTGAGCCCGAACCGGAGCCGGACGACGCCCGCCTCCCGCTCGGACAGCGTCTGCAGCACCTGCTGCAACTGGTCCTGCAGTAGTGAGAACGAGACCGCGTCGACCGCGACAACCGCTTCGGAGTCCTCGATGAAGTCACCCAGCTGGCTGTCGCCCTCGTCGCCGATGGTCTGGTCGAGCGAGATGGGCTCCCGGGCGTACTGCTGGATCTCCAGCACCTTCTCCGGGGTGATGTCCATCTCCTTCGCCAGCTCCTCCGGGGTGGGCTCGCGGCCCAGGTCCTGGAGCAGCTCCCGCTGGATCCGGCCGAGCTTGTTGATCACCTCGACCATGTGGACCGGGATGCGGATGGTGCGGGCCTGGTCGGCCATGGCGCGG
>JBDZVD010000210.1:0-6535 GCA_040255525.1 Micromonosporaceae bacterium
TCGACGATCACGCGCGTCCGACGACCAAGAACCGGTTATTTACCAGGCTCTTAGTCTCTGGTCGGTCCCCGCACTGCGATTGGAGTACCGCCTCAGCGCGATTGACAGTTAAGCAACGGAGCCTCCGGGCCTGCTGGCGACCTCCGGCCGGCATCGGCCCGAGGCACCGATTCGGCCATTAGCGGGCCATTGGCCCAGGACAACCCCGGTCACTCCAGGCCGCTCAGGACAGGCCACACGCGCAGGTCAACCTGGTCAAGACGCCCAAGCTCGCTGATTCCCAAGCTGACAGTCTGCGAACACTGCCCCTTGACATGACATGAGGCTCGTCCAGCAGCGTCCCATCTGGACCCGTGGTCAGAACCCGGCCCCGTGAAGTGTCGGCGGCGGGTGTTGTACCAGCCCTCAATCCATTCGAAGATCGCCTGCTGGGCACGGGTCCGGGTCGGCCATGCCCGGCGGTCGAGTAGTTCCGCCTTGATCGTGGCGAAGAACGACTCCGCGACCGCATTGTCCCAGCACTGACCCTTACGACCGACCGACAGCCGCACGCCCACCGGCGTGGTCCTGGCCCAGGTACAGATCGCTGCGAAGAGCAATGAAATCCCCGCGTTCCGGCCGCTGTTGCAGCAGGTCGCTGCTCGCCTGGGCGGTCTGGACGGTGTCGTGGTGGTCGCCGACGCGCTGCACGCGCAGACCACCCACGCCGCTGACGTCGCCGCCCTCGGCGGACACCTGGACGTGTCGGTGAAGGCCGACCAACCCACGTTGTTCACCCAACTCAAGCGGCTACCCTGGGCACAGGCATCCGTCGGCGACCGCCGCCGCGACACCGGGCACGCCCGCCGGGAGACCCGCACCGTCAAGGCGCTGACCGTCCACACCCCCGGCGGCCTGGCATTCCCAGGCCGTACGCATTACCCGAACCCGGACCATGGCCGGCAAACGCACCCGCGAGACGGCGTACCTCGTGGTGTCCCTACCCGCCGAGCGCGCCCAGCCCGTCCATCTGCAGGACTAGGCCCGCCGTGAGTGGCATATCGAGAACAGGCTGCACTGGGTCCGAGACGTGACCTTCCGGGAGGACGCCCACCAAGCCCGCACCGGCAACGGACCCGCGGTCGCCGTGGTCCTACGCAACACCGCGATCGGGTACCACCGCAGCAACGGCGAACCCAACATCGCCCGCGCTACCCGCCGCGCCAACCGCCGGCCCAACGACCTCCTGGCCCCAGGTGACCACCCCGCTCGTGCGGCTGGTCTCGCCGCAGGACAAACGTGCCAGGTGCCAGGCGTGCGCTATCCGCCGGAGCAGCCCGCGGGCGGCGGCCACCAGGCATCGGCCGAAATCGGTCGCGCGGCCGGGCGGAATCGTGGCAACATGGCCCCCGTTTACCCCCCGAAAACCACTGTCTCAGATCGCCAATCAGTGGCTATCGATGACGAGGTCCGGACCACGTTCGTGCAGCTCAGTGCTAATAATCGACGATCAATGATAAATCGGGGATGGTTACGGTTGGTAACAAGGGGTCGCGGGTTCAGATCTCGCGGTCGTCACGGCGGGCCGGCCTTGTTGCTGGGGCGCACGAGTGCTTGAGGCCAGAACTGGAGGCATCGGTGACGCGGGTGATCGGTGGTCGTTGGCGGGGGAGCAGATTGGGAGCACAGGGTCGGTCCCAACGGCGCTGAACGGCTGCGAACCGCTGGCATCGGCTGTGAACGGTCCGGCCTGACCTGGTGTACCTCGTATCGTTGCCGGTCACGGGCTTGGCGGACGTTCGCTGACACAACTGCGCTCAACGTCCGCGAACGGCGCTGAACGGCTTCGTATCGTTCGAGGTCAGATGACTGATGATCGAGGTCAGTGAAAGGGTCGACGGAGTCGTCGCAGGTTACAGGTGGGAGCAAACTGGGAGCAGGATTCTGACCTCTTCCTGTTTGGAGAAGCGCTCTGCGTATCTGGCTGCTGGCCGCGACTATGACGACGGATCGAACGCCTAGACTCCGCCTCGACCCGACAAGATCGACCGGCGCGGTGGGAGGGCCGTTCATCACCTTCGCATTGCCGCCACGGCTGGGCCCGGCGAGGATCGCGCGAACGCGGTCGCATGCCGTGCGCCAAGTACCCACAGCCGGGCGGGCTGCGCTCGCAGTCTGAAGTTGAGCGCGGCGTGTGCGATCCGGTTGATGCTGATCAGCGTGTTGTCTTGCCCACATGGGAGTGCGCCCCAGCCTCGAACACTCATGGTGACGATTCCGGCCGAGTGGGCGAACAGACGTAGCGTTGGCGGGCACGCCCTACCATGATCGGGGTGGTCATCGCATGGGTGAGCCGACGGTTCTTGGCCCGAATGGTTGCGCTGGCCGGACCTTTGGTGCTGTTGTTCGGGGTCGCGGCACTCGCCGGTACGGTCGGCTTGCCGACAGGCTGGCAGGAGCCCGTGCTGATGACCGGGATTGTCGTCGTGCTCGTGGCGGTCAGCGCACTGTGCCACGGGTGGGGCCACCCCGTCCTGATGCCGGCGACCCTGGTGGCGGCAGTCGTCGCTGCGATCGTGCTCCTCTTGGCGGTCCCGGATGCGGTGCTCGCGGCCCGGGGCCGGACCGTCGTCGCGGTCGTCCGATCCGCCGCCGAGATCACCACGCCGTCCAAGGCCGGCGAACGCCACGAATGGCGTTACCAGTTGGCACTACCGGACGGTCAACCGTTGGCCGGCCGCCTCGTCGAGCAACGCAGAAACTGGCAGGTCGGCGAGGACATCAGGGTGGTCGTCGATCCGACCGGGCGGGTCGACCCTCACGACCCGGCCGACGTGGCGGAAGCCAACGCAACGCTCGCGGTCGGAGTTGGCCTGATCGTGCTGACATTCGCGTTGGCCGTGGCCACGGCGCGACGGAGTATGCGCCCATCGACGGGTCGACGCTCCACCGGCAGATCGGCGCTCTTCCCAGGAGATTGACAGCAGAGGCATGCCGCGAATCTCGGCAAAGACGCCGACGAAGCCGCCAACGCGGGCAAAGAAGCCGACCAGGCGGCTGATGAGCCTTATCGCGGACGCCACCGGGCACCGGACGGGGATAACGAGATAGGTCCGGCAAAAGATAACGCTGCTGTTGACGCTCACACAGAGACCGCCGACGAGCAGCAGGAGCAATACGAGATGCGCGAGTCTATGTGGGACCAGATCTGGAGCCAGGAGCAGGCGGCTAGGGACGGATCAATTGTCGGAATGGGAAAGTCCGATACTGACCTGTTTGCGAATCCCGCAAACCCGCATAACAGTCCCCCAGACGTGGGTCTTTCAGTGTATCCATTCACGCCTGTTGCCGGTCAATGATGTCTGGTTCGAGGTAGGCTCGCCCGGTTTCGGGTCGGCTATCACGATCGTGTAGATCGATGTTCTTGGTGGGTGTCCGATCTCGACGAATTGAGCCGCGAAGAGCTGCTTGCCGCGTTGGCGCAGCGGGATGCGGTGATCGCCGGGTTGCTGGCCGAGATTGAGCGGCTCAAGCGGCGCATCGGGATGGACTCGTCGAACTCGTCGCTGCCGCCTGGCTCCGATGGCCCGGCGGCCCGGGCCAAGCGGGCCAAGCGCAAGAAGGGACCGTCGCCGCGGCGGCGTGGTGGCCAGGCCGGGCACGAGGGTCGTGGCCTGCAGCGGGTAGCCGATCCAGACCACGTCGAGGTGGTCGCACCGGGCGAGTGTGTCGGTTGCGGCGCCACGCTTTCGGGTCGGCCGGGCCGGATCATGTCACGGCTTCAGGTGTTCGACACGCCACCGGTCAAGCTTGGGGTGACCGAGTATCAGTTGCTGGCGGTGCCGTGTGGCGGCTGCGGCATAGTGACCCGGGCGGTAGCGCCGCAGGGTGTAGCCGGGCCGTGCTGCTACGGCTCGAACGTGCGCGCCGCCACCGCGTTGTTGGCGTGCAACGGGCACATGAGCATCGAACGCGCCGCGGATCTGATGGCGGTGTTGCTGGGACGCGCCGGTGTCTACCGGGTTCGCTGGCGGGTTGGTTGCCCGGATCGCCAAGCGCCTGACCGGTTTCGAGCAAGTGTTGAAGAAGCGGTTGCGGGCCTCACCGGTGCTGCACCATGATGAGACCCCCGCCCGGGTTGCTGGTGACGACAACGATCGGCTGCTGTACGTGTACACCGCGCGTGCCGGCAAGCTGGTGTGGTTCGGCGCGGCCGACAACCGTGGCCACGACGCGTTGGACGCCTTCGGGATTCTGCCCGGCTACCGGGGCACCTTAGTCCGCGACGACTATCCGGCATATGCCAAGTACGACAAGGATTTGACCGCAGTACAGCTGTGCTGTGCGCATCTGCTTCGGTCGTTGCGCGGCATCGCGCAGATGGACACCGACCCGTTTCGCGAGCAAAAGTGCTGGACCGAACCGGCCGCGCAGGCGCTAACCGACGCCAAAGCCGCGGTGGCCAAAGCACAAGCCGACGGCGCCACCGCCCTTGACCTGCAGCAGTCGGCTGAGCTACGCGCCCGTTATGACAAGGCCGTGGCCTGGGGTGTGCTGACCAACCAGCATCGCGACTGGCCATCCGGGCGACATCCCGGCTACCTGCTGGCCAAACGGCTACAAGACCGCGCCGCGCAGGTGTGGCGGTTCACGGTCGACTTCGCGGTGCCGTTCACCAACAACCCGGCCGAGCAACCCCAGCGTATGGTCAAGCTCCAGATGAAGATCGGCGGCTGCTGGCGTAGCGTGCGCACCGCCGGCCGCTACTGCCTGGTGCGCTCCTACCTGGCCACCGCCCGCAATCACAACGTGCACCCAATCGACGCCCTACGCAACGCCCTGGCCGGCCAACCCTGGATGGCACCACAGACCGCCTGATCAGTCACAGGCGTGATGGATACCCTGACGGTGCGACCGCAATCGGCCCGGAACACACAACGAACACTAAATTTAGGTGCGGGGAAGTGAATTGGTACGAGGAACAGATCGAGGCGGCACGACGCAGGAGCGAGGATGAGATCCAGGCGGCGCGGCGCAGTGGCGTCTCCTCGTTGGACCTGTCCGGGCGCATGCTGGGTACCCTTCCGGAGTCGTTGGGTAGCGTGACCGCCCTCACCGAGCTGAACCTGGCCGGCAACGAGCTCACCGCGCTGCCGGACTGGTTGGGTAACTTGACCTCCCTCACCCGGTTGGACCTGCATGCCAACCGGCTCACCGTGCTGCCGGACTGGATAGGTAACCTGACCGCCCTCGCCGAGCTGCACCTGGGCGGTACCGGTAACCGGCTCACCGTGCTGCCAGAATCGCTGGGCAACCTGACCGCCCTCACCGAGCTCTTCCTGAACGCCAACCAGCTCACCGCGCTGCCCGATTCCCTAGGCAACCTGACCGCCCTCACCCGCCTGGGACTAGGCGGCAACCAGCTCACCATGCTGCCCGATTCCCTGGGCAACCTGACCGCCCTGACCTGGCTGGGCCTGTCCGGTAACCAGCTCACCGTACTGCCGGACTCGTTGGGTAACCTGACCGCGCTCACCTGGCTGGACCTGGCCTACAACCACCTGTCGGCTCTGCCGGACTGGCTGGGTAACCTGACCGCCCTCACGCGGCTGGACCTGACCGCCAACCGGCTCACCGTGCTGCCAGAATCGCTGGGCAACCTGACCGCCCTGACCCGGCTGGACCTGGCCGGTAACCAGTTGTCGGCGTTGCCGGAGCCGCTGGCCAACCGCACCGTCGGCGAGCATCCGGTGAACGCACCTCTGCAAGCCTGGATCGACGACACCTGCACCACCGTGGCCGACCCCGCCGACCTCGACGCCATCCTTGACCGCACACGGCGCGGCGGCATGTCGCTGATTAGCGAAGACGGCGCGCGGAACCTGTTCATCAGCCTCGATGGAGACCAATCCGCACTGGTGTGGGAAGGCGACTCCGACGTCATGATCAGCTGGGGCCCGGTACCGCCTGGCGCCCCACCCGGCCAGACCGCCGGCGACGCAGAATACGCGTTCTCCGACCCGTGGTTCACCGACGAACCCACGGATCTCACCGAAGAACAGGCCCGCCAAGCAGGCCACGAATTCCTGCACACCGGCCGGCGCCCCACCAACGTCCAATGGGTCGACAAGCCATAAGGGACTGAATGGATACCCCCTGTTGTGGTAATGCAACAGGAAACCTCCGAGTTCTGGTGACGGATTCGCCGCTTGTCAGCCCTGAGAAGTACGTGCAGTACTTTGACGGGCTCTGTTGCATAGAGCGTTGACAAGATCGAGGCAGACTTGAGCAGTGACTTCGTCGACCCGCCTCCGCCCGTGGTCGCCGCCGAGATCGGCGTTCGCCGGGTTCCGGTTTCCGTCCGAGGTGATCGTCATCGCGGTCCGCTGGTATCTCCGGTTCAACCTGTCCTACCGGGACGTCGAAGAACTGTTGATCGAGCGCGGTATCGAGGTCGACCACGTCACGATCTACCGGTGGGTACAACGTTTCGTGCCGCTGCTGATGCGATGAGGGAGCGGGGCCTCGCTCCTCGTGACAGTCGCCCTCGCAGCGC
>JBDZVD010000211.1:0-6389 GCA_040255525.1 Micromonosporaceae bacterium
CGGCCAGGACCAGCAGCACGCTGAAGCGGGTCAGCAGTCCGAGCACGGTCGAGGCGACCAACACCGCGATGATCGCGACCAGGACCGCGAACAGCATGGGCGTGACCGACCCGGCCGCGGCGTCGTCGACATGGGTCTTGATCGCGTCCAGCGCGCCGGCCTTGTCCGTGTCCCCGGGCCCCAGAGCCCTGGTCAGGCCGTTGGCCAGGCCAATCGCGCGGCTGGCGAGGAGTTGGGAGAAGTGGGCGGCGATGAACCCCACGACCAGGCGGGGCATCAGGTCCTTGACCGTGTAGCGGGACCGTTCGCCGCCGCCGGTGGTCATGGTGAGCACTCCGGCGGCGAGGAACGCGAGCACGAACATCGTGTCGACGACCACGGTCGACTTGCCGGCGAGGGCTTGCACCTGTGGCAGGACTGTCACGTCGGGGCTGATCAGCATGCCCTGGGCGATCAGGGCGAAGATCGTGTCGAAGATCGTGAGGAAGCTTTCGGAGATCCAGTTCACCATCGTGTCGAACCAGTGCGCGGGATCGAGCCAATCGAACATGACCGGTCAGCCTCCGACGATGCCCTGCACGACCTGCAGGAGGATCGGGGCCAGTACCGCCAGCCCGTAGCCGATCAACGCGTTCTTGAAGTAGCCGTTGGCGCGCTCGACCTGCGAGGGGTCACCGCCGGCGGTGACCCGGAAAACGCCGCCCAGGATCAGGAACAGGGTCGCGACAGCGGCGAGGATTCCCATGACCCAGCTCTGCAGGTTGGCGATCACGGTCGGCAGGTCGTTGACCGCCAGCGGCGACGGTTCGTTGGTCGCGGCTGCGGCAGTACCCGGTGCCGACAGGATCATCCCAGCGGTGCACAGGCAGACGCCGACGCGGATCGCGCGGCGTGCGACGGTGTGACGGGTCAGGGCACGGCAACGCCCCCGGATGCGGATCATTGCGACTTTCACCTCCCGCCCCGCCGCCGGCAGATGACCGGTCGGCGAAGCGAACGTCGGAATACGGAATCGACCAAGGGGGCCGCCGCCGGGCACCGGTGGGCAAGACGGGACGGGCGTCCTCGGGAGGAACTACTCCTCCCTGATGGGTGACCAGTGGGGTCGATGAGTGTCAGCGCACCAATCCAGCGCGGCACCCGAGGCGCCCGCCTCACCTCACCACTGATCCGGGCCCGGCGGCGGATGAGGCTCCTTCCGCGGCGGCTCCGCGATGGGCGCGTCCGAGGAGTCTCACACCGTCAAACCCGGCGCTGTCAGTCCTGACGAACGCCCCCGACACTCACTAACGACTCACAGGGCGCCCACACGCGCTCTCACCGCGCAGATCCCCTTGCCCTGTTGGTCGATGTCCACGCCGGTTCGGCCGATCCCGGTGCCAGGTAGTGGCGGAAGAATCGCCCTGTGATTGAGGCGAAGGGATGCAACGGGCAAGTCAGGTTCGATGGGGACTACGTGACCATCGCACGTCGGGGGATCGGCAAGGGCGAGAAGCGGATCCCTCTCCCGTCGATCGTGTCGGTTCAGTGGAAGCAGGCCGCGCCGTTCATTAACGGATTCATTCAGTTCGAGACGCCAGGTGTTGGCGGCACCCGATCCCGGTGGGGCTTCCAAACCAGCGATGCACGCCGGGATGAGAACTCGGTGATCTTCACCCGTGCGCAGATGCCCGCGTTCGCGGCTGTGCGGTCAGCGATCGAGCACGCCATAGCGCTGCGGAATCAGCCGCCCCGGCGGACCGCGGCGTCGGTCGCCGAGGAGCTCGGCAAGCTGGCCGAGCTGATGGGGCAGGGGATCTTGTCGCGACAGGAGTTCGAGGCGCAGAAGGCAGGCTGCTCGCCGGCGGATAACGCAGGGGCCGGGGCCGGCACGGTGTTCCCGTACCCTGCCGGCTCCGACGTATCCCCGCTCCAGTCAGGTCTCGCAGGCCACCCCGTCCCCGTCACGGTCCAGCCCGGCCCGATACCCCGGTTGCCCCCGGTACAGGGGGGCCTTTCCGGCCGCCCGTACGGCGGCGCAGTTGGCGTAGTACACCTCGGCTGACTGCGTCGTGGGCCTGGGTGCTGGCTTCTTCGTCGTCGGTGCCGGCCGTGGTTTCGCTGTTGTCTTCTTCGGCGCTGGCGCGGCCTTTGTGGCCGGTACTGTCGCTGTGGTCGGGGCGACGTACGGGCTCGGTGAATCGGGCGACGGGGATGCATCTGTGGTTGGCGACTGGGTGATCGTGGCCGACGTAGGCGACCCGCTCGACCCGTCACCACACGCTGCGACGAACCCGACCACGAGGGCGACGACGACCGCGATCGCCGCGCCGGGTGCGGTGTCGAACTCCCAGCGCGGCCGCCGCTTCACTGGAGTCTGCAGGTTTGAGGGATAGATGGTCACCGACACAGGGTGGCGCTGGATGAAAGGCCCGTCACCGGATGTTCGGCCCGCGTTGCATATCGACCGCTGTGCGAGAGTCACCCACTCGGCTGTCTGCAGGCGACCGTCGCGGTCTGGTGGTCTAAATGGCGATCGTAGAAATGCAGCACTCAACGCTTCACCCCGAGTTGATGGGCGAGCGCAACGACAACGCCGCCCGATTCGACCGGACAGCCCGCAGAGCCGTTCGCTTCGTCTTGATCGATGCCCACGACCCTTGAGCCCGTTCAGGTCCGGGTCAACGATGCCCACGATCCGGGTCCGACACCGACGGCATCGGACCCGGTGAGTGAGAGAACAATGAGTAGGCGGCTCAGGCAGCGGTGGGCACCGGCGCCGCGGCGGCGGGGACGCCGGCGCGAGCCGCCCGCGCGGCGCGGGTCCGCAACCGGTGATAAGCGCGTCCGGCGAGGTCCTGAGCGGCCTGCGGCGAGGGTGTCCCGGTGAGCGCACCGTCGGCGAGCGCCTGCACCAGCCGGGCGTCGACGCGCCCCAGCCGCATCCGCAGCGCGTCGACGGTGATGCCGGCAACCGCGGCGACCGCCTCTGGTGGGCGGCGGTCCAGTCGCACGTCGATGTAGGGCTGCTCATCTACCTGGTCCACGATGCCGAGCATCACTGCGCGGCGGATCAGCAGGTCCGGATGCCCGTAGGGCATCCCCGGGGTGCGGGACTCGGCCGGCAGGTGCTCCACATCGGCCATCGGCTGGGCCTCGGTCTGTTGCAGCCGTAGGTTCCACCCGGCCCGCCAGGCCGCCATACACAGCCCCGCGTAGGGGGCCGGCCTGGTCAGGTCGACGCGGTCGCGTAGCGCGGTCAGGAACCCGGTGAGGATTTCCGCGTCGATGTCCTCGGCCTCGCCCGGGTAGCCGGCGCACAGCTGACCGGCGTAGCGGCGCAGCGCCGGCATCGCCGCTCCGACCGCGGCGATCACCCACGCCGGCCCGGCGCTACGGGCCCGGCGAATCAGCTCCCGCCACACCTCATCCCGGGCCGCGTAGGCGTCGGGATGCGCCAGCAGCCAATCCCGGACAGCGGCGACACTGACCAGGCCCCGGGGCAGGCCCAGCGCCGGGTCGAACCTGTCCAGATCGAGTGTCAGCGGGTCGGGGTCACAGGTCAGCGCCCTGAAGGCAGCGTCGGCCGCCGCGAGCGGCGATGCCGGCCAGTGCGTGTCGGACACGGTCATGTCACCAAACTCCTTGGTTCAGGTGGTCGTCGATGACACCGTCGGATGGACACGGCGGCGCCGGAGCAGCCATCACGCCACGCCCCGCTCACCGGACACTGACAACGCAGCTCACCGAGGCGCCCGCCTGTCACGCCCGCCGGCCAGCACCGCCGCCCACGCTGACATCGGCATCGACGGCGATCATTGGCACTCGGCCGACAAGCCGTGTCCCAGCTGCGCATTGACATCCGGCGGTGTGTCAGGGAAGGCCGCGGCATGTGTCAGTGACACAGGAAATCGAGGTGCTGTCATCGCCCGCGGCCACCGGCACCCTCGGCGTTCACAGCCGGCTGACACACGCCCACAGGTCATGACAGCCGTGGCTGACAGGCATACGGGACAACGACTGACATGCTCATGCGAGCACCCAAGGCTGACAACACCGACCCCGCCGACCTGACCAGACGGACAAGGTCATGTCTTCGCTGTCACCGGCGGACCTGCCCGGCGCGGGGCACGGCGAATGGTCACACCCTCCTGGGAGGCACCGCCACCGAGCACTGTGAGCGGGTGTGAGCGGCTGTCGGTCAGTTGTGAGCCGCCGGGCGCGTTCGCCAGGACTCACAAACCGAGATTTGTCGGTGTCAGCGCACCACCGCGCGGCGCGGAACGCACACCACATGAGCGAGCACACGCCGCAGCACCACAACCACAGCCACGCCGCCGATCCCGACTCAGCCGGATTCGACCCACCCCTCATCGACCAGGTGCCCGGCGAACCGCCGGTGCCGATCACCGTGTGGCGCACCGCCCGCACCGACGCCGACACCGATCGGGCGATCCCGACCCGGCTGGCGGCCCGGCTCGTCGCCGCCTACAGCCACCCCGGCGACGCGGTCGTCGACCTCACCGACGACCGCAGCCTCGCCACCGCCTGCCGGACCGGGCAGCGCCAGCACCACCCCGCCTGGTTCACCGACGCGTCCAGCCTGATCATCGGGCCCGCCGTCCCACCCGCCGAGCAGCCCACCACCAGCCCCAACCCCGATGGGGACGGCGAAGACCCGCTGGAATTGGCCACCTGGTTCGGTGACGACCTCACCGACCCCGACCTGCCCGCCCCATCCGAAGCCCCGACACGTCCGACCGTGAACGGATCACCGCAGCAAGCCACGAGCCTGGTCGTCGCCTGCTGGCCGCTGCACAGCCTCGACCCGACCAACCGGGTACGGCTGGCATGGCTGCTCACCGCGTGCGCGACCCTGCTATGCCAGGGTGGCTGCCTACTCCTCGTCGTCGGCGTCCCGGCCGGAACAACCCCAACCCCGGAGGACTTCAGCCCCGTCGTATCCGCCGCGGCCACCGTCGGCCTGGGCTACCTGCAGCACATCGTCGCCGTCGCCGCCGACACCGACGGCGACGCCTTCGTCTACCACATCAGCGACGAAGAACTCCTCACCCTCGCCCAAACCAGCGGCGACGCGATGACCCACCTACGAGTCCACGCCGACGTCCTCGTCTTCGCACAGCAGCACGCGCCGACCTGGCGCACCGAATCCCGGCACACCGACACACCCCACACCGGCCATCGCCAAACCGGCGGTGAGCGCCGTGCCTAGAACCCACACCACACCCGACCCCGACAAACCCGTCAACGCCGGCGGCCACGCGGACGCCGCCGAGGGACGTCACCGCGCCCACGACGGCCGGCACCGCACCCATAGCGCTCGCCACGTCCAGGACATCACCGCAGACCGGTTGTCGGTGTGGGCGACCGCCCAGTCGACGGGGCCGGTGCAGCGCCGCGGCCGGTACGTGCGCGAGTCGGTGGCGCACCCGGCGCGGATGCTGCCCGCGATCGCCGCCCACGCCGTCGCGGCCTACACCCAGCCCGGGGACCTCGTGCTGGACCCGATGTGCGGGATCGGCACCACCCTCGTCGAAGCCATCCATGCCGGCCGGGACGCGATCGGTGTGGAGTACGAGTCCCGCTGGTCTGACATCGCCGACGCGAACATCAAGCACGCCCACACCCAGGGCGCGACCGGCCGGGGCGCGGTCATCCGCGGCGACGCCACCCGCATCCTGTCGCTGGTTCCCGCCGCCCTGACCGGCCAGGTCGCCCTCGTGGTGACCTCACCGCCGTACGGGCCTACCGTCCACGGCCTGGTCCGGCCCGGCGCCGACGGGGTGGCGAAGTTCGACAACGTCTACAACGACGGCATCGACCGGGGCAACCTCGCCTACCGGGACCTGACCGGGCTGGCCGACGGGTTCAGCCAGATCCTGGCCGGCTGTCACGCCCTGCTTCGCCCCGGCGGTGTCGTTGTGGTGACCGCCCGGCCCTGGCGCAAACACGGGGAACTGGTCGACCTGCCCTCCGCGGTCATCGGCGCCGGCATCCGGGCGGGGCTGACCCCGGTAGACCGGTGCGTCGCCCTCCTCGCCGCGGTCCGCGGCGGGCAACTCGTCGCGCGCCCGTCGTTCTTCCAACTGCAACAGGTCCGCAAGGCCCGGACCACCGACACGCCGATGCACCTGATCGCCCATGAAGACGTCCTCGTGTTCGTCAGCAGCTAAAAGTGCTCGTGCTTGCCCGGGGCCCCGCTGTTCCAACGGAGGAACCCCAAGTGCCCATCGGTTCATCTGGGCACAGAAATCTTCCGGCATGCCACGTGAACGTCGTGGCGCCGCATGCCTGCGTCCCTGCCCCAGGTGCGCATGCCTTCGGCACTGCCTGGCAGCGGGCGGCGGGCGCCCCCGAATAGACGCTGAGCCCCGCCATCGGCCGATAGC
>JBDZVD010000212.1:0-6350 GCA_040255525.1 Micromonosporaceae bacterium
AGGGCTGGCCCCCCGTGGTGGGCCACCCGTCGACGTTTCGGGTACGCCGTCAGAGAATGGCGACGTCCAGCAGGACCGTGTCGTCCAGCGTTGCGTCCGGGTCGCCGTTCTCGATGTCGGCGAACGTGCGCGCCTCGGGATCGACCGGCTCCAACGGCGCCTGCTGCTGCCCGGTCTCCACCGGGTGCGCCCGCAAATTCGACATCAGGGTCTCTCCTTTTCGCCAGTAATCCCGGGTACCCGGTTGGCTCCAGATCCAATCCGTGACGGTCGTCTCACCCGAACCTTCCCGACTCGTGGCGAGAAGCCGTGGCGCCCTTGGCGCCCGCGCGGTGGTTTGCGAGACTGTCCCCTCGGGTCGGCGAGGGGATGGTCATGAGCGGGTGGGTACTGCCCGATGAGGTGCTGCGGGATGCTCCGACGTACGCACCGCGGCGCTATGAGCTGGCCGACCTTGAGCTGTTGCTCTCCGGCGGGTACGCGCCGCTGACCGGGTTCCACGGCCGGGCGGAGCTGTCCAGCCTGGCCCGGCGCGGCCGGCTGCCCGACGGCACGCCCTGGCCGGTACCGGTGACTCTGGAGGCGCCGACCGCACTGATCCGGGCGCTGGACACGAACAACCCGCTGCAACGGGTACTGGTGCTGACCGACCCCGAGGGCGCACCGGTCGCCGCGGTCGACGCGACCGACATCTGGCCGACGCGGGACGGCATGTCCGGCGTGGGCGGGGCGGTCCGGCGCATCGGGGACGGCGGCCACGGCCCGTTCCGGCGGCTGCGCCGCTCGCCCGAGGAGGTGAAGGCGCTGCTGCCGCCGGGCCGGGTGCTCGGCGTGATCACCGACCGCCCGCTGCACCGGCCGCAACTGGCCCAGATCGCGCACGCCGCCCGCACCCTCGCCGGTCACCTGCTCGTGCTGATCCCGGTCGCGGGTACGCCGGACGGCCTGCCGCCCGAGGCACTGGTACGCAGCGTGCTCGCCGGCCGCGACCGGATGCCCCCGGCCACCATCGTCGCCGTGCCGCTCGCCTCGCACGGCGACGAGATCCGCGACGCGCTGCTGCGGGCCCGGGTCGCCGGTGCCTACGGCGTCACCCACCTGATGTCGACCGGCGAGACCATGATGTCCGGTGGCGGACCGCGGGTGATCATTCCGCGGGAGCTGGCGTACGACAGCCGGGACGGCCAGTGGCGCGGCCGGGATGACATCCCACCGCGATTCCGCCGGCTCGCGCTGTCCGGCGAGGAGATCGACAACCTGCTCGACCGGGGCAGCCCGCTGCCTGAGTGGCACACGCCTCCCGCGGTCGCCCGGGAGCTTGCCCGGGATCGGCCGCCCCGCCGTCAGCGCGGTCTGGTGGTCTTCCTCACCGGCCTGTCCGGCTCAGGCAAGTCGACGATCGCCCGGGGGGTGGCCGACGCGCTGCTGGAGACCGGCGAGCGCACGGTCACCACGCTCGACGGGGACGTGGTGCGCCGGGAACTGTCCGCCGGCCTGACCTTCTCCAAGGCCGACCGGGACCTGAACGTCCGGCGCATCGGCTGGGTGGCCGCCGAGGTCGCCCGGCACGGCGGCATGGCGCTGTGCGCTCCGATCGCGCCGTACGCGGCGGCCCGGGCCGCGGCCCGCCAGATGGCCGAGGACGCGGGGGCCGGGTTCGTGCTGGTGCACGTCGCCACCCCGCTGGCGATCTGCGAGGCGCGCGATCGCAAGGGGCTGTACGCGAAGGCTCGGGCCGGCAAGCTCACCGGGATGACCGGTGTGGACGACCCGTACGAGGAGCCGACCGACGCGGATCTGGTGCTGGACACGTCGGAGATGACGGTCGAGAGCGCGGTGGACGCGGTACTGGAGCATCTGGCGCGGGCGGGCTGGATCGATCCGCGCAGGGCGCCGCGTTAGGCCCTGTCCCGCCGAGGGTCGGTGCCGCCGCGCGCCGGGCCGCCCGGTCCCGCGGTACCGGTGGGTCTCGCGGTGCCCGCCGGGTCAGAGGTCCTGGAGGATGCGCAGCGCCCGGGACACCTGGCGCATGGTGGCGGTGTCAGCGATCTCGACCCGGTCGACGAACCAGCGCTTCATCGGCGACGAGAGCCGGTCCGGCATGACCACGTAGTCGCCGTACTCCACCGCGAGCGGCGAGTCGCGCAGCCGGTCCTTCTCCACGACCTCGGCGACGAGGATCACCGGCACATCGGTGCCGTTGTAGACATCGGAGCTGATCACCAAGCCGAGTCGTTCGCGGGCCCCCTGGATGAGCCAGATCTCGCCGCGCTGCACGCCGCTCCTATCGGTCCGGGTCGCTCGCCGGCCCCCGCCGGCCCGGCACACCATAGATCTCCGCGTCGATCATCGCAATCTCCCGCTCATCGGCCAGCGCGGCGGTCTCATCGTCCAGGCCGGCCCGGCGGATCGCCTCGGCATGCGCGTTGAAGATCTCCCGGAGGCTGCGCTCGCGGGCGGCCCGGTCGATCCAGGCCGACAGCGAAACGCCGTCCCGTTGGGCCCACAATCGGGCCTCGGCGATCGTGTCGTCCGAAAAGGAGAGGGTCACCTTCGCAGTCATACCGGGGATCCTACCAATGTCACCACCAAGGGTCATCCACTCTGGCATACCCGGAAACCCCCACCGCCTCCGGCTCGTTAAAGGGGACAGAACCTGACAGGGGGCGCCGTGGTACGCGTCATCTTCATTGGCGGCCTCGGCCGCAGCGGCACCACTCTGCTGGAGCGTGTGCTGGGCGAACTGCCCGGCGTCTGCCCGCTCGGCGAGGTGGTGCACCTGTGGCGGCGAGACCTGTGCGACGACGAGCGGTGCGGATGCGGACGGCGGTTCTCCGCGTGCCACTTCTGGCGCAAGGTCGGCGAGCGGGCGTTCGGCGGGTGGCACAACATCGACCCGGTCCGGATCCTGGCGCTGCGTGACGCCGTCGAGCGCAGCCGGGACATCCCGCGCCTGGCCGGCCGGCGGCTGCCGGACCCGCACAGAGAACTGGTGGCCGAGTACGCGAGCTACTACGCCCGGGTGTACCGGGCCGCGGCTCAGGCCAGCGACGCCGAGGTGGTCGTCGACTCGTCCAAGCACGCCTCGCTGGCCTACTGCCTGCGCTGGTCGGACCAGATCGACCTGCGGGTGGTCCACATGGTGCGGGACAGCCGCGGAGTCGCCTATTCCTGGACCCGGGCGCAGGACCGGCCGGAGACCGCGCGGGAGCGGCCCGACCGGTACCCGCCGGGGCGCGCCGCGATGCTGTGGAACGCCCACAACGCCGCGTTCGGGCTGCTGCGCCGCCGGGGAGTGGCGGTCCACCGGGTCCGGTACGAGCAACTGCTCGCCGACCCCGCGGCGACGGTGCGCGGGATCGCGGAGTTCGCCGGGCTGAACGGCACCGGACCGATGGGCTTCCTGGAAAGCGACGCGGTACGGCTGCGCGCGTGCCACAGCGCCGGCGCGAACCCGATGCGGTTCGCCACCGGGGAACTGCCGCTGCGCCGGGACGAGGGGTGGCGGGCCGGCATCCCGGCCCGGCAGCGCAGGCTCGTGAGCGCGCTGACCGCCCCGCTGCTCACCGTGTACGGGTACGGGAGGGATTGAGACATGAAGTGGCCCTCGGTCGGCGTGGTCGTACCCACGCGCAACCACCCGGACATCCTGCGCCGCGCGCTGGCCGCGATCGACGCGCAGGCGTATCCGGGCCGGCTGCGCGTGGTCATCGTGTACGACCAGGCCGTCCCGGACGAGCGGCTCGCCCGGGACGGGGATCGGCCGGTGCGGGTACTGGCCAACTCCCGGCAGCCCGGGCTGGCCGGCGCCCGGAACTCCGGCGTCCTCGCCCTGGACACCGATCTGGTCGCGTTCTGCGACGACGAGGACGAGTGGCGCCCCGGCAAGCTCACCGCGCAGGTCGAGGCGTTGAGCGCGGCGCCGGCGGCCGACCTGGCCAGTTGCGCGATCGAGTTGGCGTACCGGCATCACCGCAGCCCTCGACTGATCGGCCAGACCCACATCGGGCTGGACCGGCTGGCCCGCGCGCCGATCGGCGCGCTGTGCTCGTCCAGCTTCCTGGTCCGGCGCGCGTCGCTGGTCGGGGCGCAGGGCTGCGGCCTGTTCGCCGAGGACGCCCCGGGCCGCCAGAACGAGGACTGGGACCTGCTGATGCGCGCGGCCCGCCGGGCGCCGATCGAGCACGTCGACGAGCCGCTGGTACGGGTCCGGTGGCGGCCGCGGGGGCACTACGGGTACGAGTACGCCACCCGCATCTCGTCGTTGCGCTGGATGATGACCCGGCACCCGGAGATCCGCGGCTGCCGGCCCGGCGCCGCCCGGCGGGAGACCGTACCGGCCGGCTGGTCGCTGGTGAACGGCAACCGGCCCGGTGACGGGCGGTACCGGGGTGCGGCGATGCGCAACGACTGGTCGGGCGCCCGTACCGCCCCGTACCCGAGCGGCGGGGTCCACTCCTCGGGTCCGGGAGCCGAGGCGACCGAGCCGCAAATGACCTAGGCCGATCTGTCACACCCGGCGGCTACCGTTGGGGCCATGCCCTCGATTGATGAGCGTGCCGACCCCAACGGGGCCGACGGGCCGGGACGGGTCGAACCGCAGCCGGTCGACGAGCGGTTCACCGTAGCGCCCGGCGTCGCGCTGCGCCTTCGCCGGTGGCCCGGCGACCTGCGGCCGTTCCTGCTGGTGCACGGGCTGTCCTCCAACGCCCGCCTGTGGGACGGCGTGGCCCGGATCCTGTCCGCGGCCGGGCACCCGGTGACGGCCGTCGACCTGCGCTCGCACGGGGAGAGCGACGCGCCCCCGGACGGCTACGACACCGCCACCGCGGCCGAGGACCTCGCCGCGCTGGGCATCCGCGGCGCGGTCGTGGCCGGGCAGTCCTGGGGCGGCAACGTCGTGGTGAGCTTCGCCGCGCGCCACCCCGAACTGGTCGCGGCGCTCGCCCTGGTCGACGGCGGTTGGCTGGCGCCGTCGGCGGAGTTCCCGTCCTGGGAGGCGTGCGAGGCCGCGCTGCGTCCGCCGGACATCGACGGGCTTCCCGCCGCCCAACTCCGTCGATACCTGCGTGAATCGCATCCGGACTGGTCCGCCGGGGCGCTGGCCGCGACCGAGGCCAACCTCCGGGTGTGGCCCGACGGATCACTGACCCGGCGGCTGCCCATCGACCGGCACATGCGCATCGTCCGCAGCATGTGGGACGACCCGCCGCAGCCCTACTACCCGGCGATCCGGGTGCCGGTGCTACTCATCCCGGCCCTGCCCGGCGACGTGCGGCAGGCGGCCGGCCGGCGCGGCAGGGTCGAGGCGGCGGCCCGGGAACTGCCCGACGCGACCATCCGCGAATACCCGGACGCCGACCACGACCTGCACGCCCAGCACCCGTCCGAACTGGCCGCCGACCTGCTCGCGCTCGCCGATCGGCTGGGCGACTCGTCCGGGCCGCCTGGGGCGCCCCGCGGCGCCGGACGCGCCGGCCCTGACGAATCGGGGTCGTGATGGTCCGGCTGCTGGTCATCATGGGCAGCGGAGAGACCGCGCCCACCATGGTCAAGCCTCACCGGGCCATCTTCGAACGGCTCGGCGACGGGCCGGCCGTGCTGCTGGACACGCCGTACGGGTTCCAGGAGAACGCGACCGACATCTCCGCCCGGGCGGTCGGCTACTTCGCCGCCAGCGTGGGCCGGCAGGTCGATGTGGTCACCTGGCGCACCGCGCCACCGCCGGGGCTGGACCGGGAGCGTGCGCTGGCCGCGTTGACCGACGCTGCCTGGCTCTTCGCCGGACCGGGCAGCCCGACCTATGCGCTGCGCCAGTGGCGCGACACTCCGATCCCGGACCTGCTCGGCCGTCGCCTGGCCGGGGGCGGGATCGTCGTCTTCGCCAGTGCGGCCGCGCTGACGCTGGGCTCCCACACGGTGCCGGTGTATGAGATCTACAAGGCCGGCCAGGATCCGACCTGGGTACCGGGCCTGGACCTGGTACGGCAGGCGACCGGGCTGCCCGCCGTGGTCATCCCGCACTACGACAACGCCGAGGGCGGGCACCACGACACGAGATTCTGCTATCTCGGGGAGCGCCGGCTGACCGCGCTCGAACGCGAGTTGCCGGACGAGTCGTTCATCCTCGGCGTCGATGAGCACACCGCCGTACTGCTGGACCTCGATGCCCGTACGGCGACGGTGGCCGGCAACGGCACGATGACCATCCGGAAGGCCGGCCGCAGCGTGGTGTACCCGAGCGGCTCGGTGGTCGGGTACGACGACCTGGCCGCCGGCGGCCCCGCCACCCTGGCCCCCGCCGCCCTGGCCCCCAGCGCCCTGGCCCCCAGCGCTCTGGCCCCCGGCGC
>JBDZVD010000213.1:0-6309 GCA_040255525.1 Micromonosporaceae bacterium
AGCGAGGAGGAGGCCACGGCGGGCGCCATCGGCAGCGTGAGCCGCTGACCGGACCGGCATCACACCCAGGCGGCCGGATCGGCGGCCAGGTCACGTACCCGGTCGGGAAGGTCGCCGGCGGCCACGTCGGCGACCTTGACCAGATCCAGGATCTCGCGCTCGCTCGCCCGCAGGGCGATCCAGACCTCCTGGAGGGCCTGCGCCGCGCCCTGGTAGCCCAGCGACTCGGGCCGGTGCCCGCGCACGTTGGCGAGCGGACCGTCGATCACCCGGATCACGTCGGCGAGCGAGATCTCGGTCGCCGGCCGGGCCAGCCAGTATCCGCCCTCGGGGCCACGCTGGGCGTTGACCACCCCGCCGCGGCGCAACTGGAGCAGGATGCTCTCCAGGAACTTCGGCGGGATCGATTGTGCCTGCGCCAACTGCTCGGCGGTCACCGGCCGGCTGCGGTCGTCTTTCGAGGCCGAGGCCAACTCGACGACGGCACGCAGGGCATAGTCCACGCGGGCAGAGAGTCGCACCGGCCAATTATGTAACCGGGGCTGAGCATCCTCCCAATCGGCCGGCGCGATCCGCCTCGGCAGGCCAGGCCGCGGTGCCCCATCCGCGGCCCAATCGGGGCAAACCGCCGCGACCGTCCGCCCGGACCGCCCGGCTCAACCCCGGACCCGGCGCAGCAGCCCTTCCTGGACCACGCTGGCGGACAGCCGGCCGTCGGTGGTGAACATCTGTCCGGTCGCCAGGCCGCGGCTGTTGGACGCGGACGGGCTGGCGCAGTCGTACAGGAACCAGTCGTCCGCCCGGAACGGCCGGTGGAACCACAGCGCGTGGTCCAGGCTCGCGCCCACGAAACCGCCCGGCCCCCACACCTCGCCGTGCTGGCCGAGTACCGCGTCCAGCAGGGTCAGGTCCGAGGCGTAGGTCAGCGCGCACGCGTGCAGCAGTGGATCGTCCGGCAGCTTGCCGTCGATGCGCATCCAGACCTGTTGGCGGGCCGAGACCGGCCGGTCGCCGGGCCGTACCCAGCCGGGCTCCCCCACGTACCGGACGTCGATCGGTCGCGGGATCATCGACCAGATCCCCAGCCGCTCCGGGTACCGGGCGAGCCGCTCCGTCATCGTCGGGACCTCGTCCGGCGGCGGTACGTCCGGCGGCGAGACCTGATGGTCCAGCCCCTCCTCGGTCACCTGGAACGACGCCGACATGAAGAAGATCGTCTTGCCGTGCTGGCGGGCGACCGAGCGGCGTACCGAGAACGACCGGCCGTCCCGGATGTTCTCCACCTGGTACGTGATGGGCACCGCCGGGTCGCCCGGCCGCACGAAGTACCCGTGCAGCGAGTGCACCCGGCGGCTCGGGTCCACGGTACGGCCGGCCGCCACCAGCGCCTGCCCGGCGACCTGGCCACCGAACACGCGCTGCAACCCGATCTCCGGGCTCTCCCCGCGGAACTCGTTCTCGTCCAACTGCTCCAGATCGAGGATGCCGAGCAGCTCGTCGACCGCGCCCTGGCCGGTCTGGACCCGGGGGTCCGGCTCCGGATCCGGACCGGCCGGGTGGCCCTCGTCCGTCACGACAGGCGCTGGCCCGGCGCAGGCGACGCGCTGTCGACCAGGGAGCCGAGCTGGTGAACGCGCAGCGTGTTGGTCGAGCCGGGGGTGCCGGCCGGGGTACCGGCCACGATCACGACGTAGTCGCCCGGCTGCGCCGTCTTGATGTCCAGCAGCGTGCGGTCGACCTGCCGGAACATGTCGTCGGTGTGGTGCACGTACGGCACCAGTACGCTCTCCACACCCCAGGACAGGGCGAGCTGGCTGCGCACGGCCGGCTCCGGGGTCAGCGCCACGAGCGGGAGCTGGCAGTGCAGCCGGGCCAGGCGGCGCACGGTGTCACCGGTCTGCGAGAAGGCCACCAGGGCCTTGGCACCGATCGAGGTGGCGATGGTCGAGGCGCCGTTGGTCAGCGCGCCACCGCGGGTGCGCGGGTCGTGCTGGAGTCGCGGTACCGCGATGGAACCGGTCTCGGTCGTCTCGATGATGCGCGCCATGGTGGACACGGTCAGTACCGGATAGTTGCCCACGCTGGTCTCGCCGGACAGCATCACCGCGTCCGCGCCGTCGAGCACCGCGTTGGCGACGTCGGACGCCTCGGCCCGGGTCGGCCGGGAGTTTTCGATCATGGAGTCGAGCATCTGGGTCGCCACGATCACCGGCTTGGCCAGCTCGCGGCCCAGCTGCACGCAGCGCTTCTGCACCAGCGGCACCTGGTCCAGCGGCATCTCCACGCCCAGATCACCGCGGGCAACCATGATCCCGTCGAACGCGTCGACGATCTGTTCCAGCGCGGCGACCGCCTCCGGCTTCTCGATCTTGGCGATGACCGGCCGGCGGACCCCGACCTCGTCCATGATCTCCTGCACCAGCTTGATGTCGTCGGGCGAACGCACAAACGACAGCGCGATCAGGTCGGCGCCCAGCCGCAGGGCGAAGCGCAGGTCCTCGGCGTCCTTGTCGGACAGCGCCGGAACGCTGACCGCGACGTTGGGCAGCGACACACCCTTGTGGTTGGAGACCGGGCCGCCCTCCAGTACCAGGCACTGGATGTCGGTGCCGCCGGTGACGGTCTTGACCTCGACCGCGACCTTGCCGTCGTCGATCAGCAGCCGGTCGCCGGGCTTCACCTCGGCGGGCAGCTTCCGGTACGTGCAGGAGACCCGCTCCTTGGTACCGAGGATGTCCTCGCTCGTGATCACGACGGTGTCGCCGGTCCGCCATTGGACCGGACCGTCCGCGAAGCGCCCCAGCCGGATCTTCGGACCCTGCAGGTCGGCGAGCACGCCGACGGCCCGCCCGGTCGCGTCGGCGGCTTCCCGCACCCGCCGGTACACCTGCTCGTGGTCGTCATGGGTGCCGTGGCTGAAGTTGAGCCGGGCCACGTCCATGCCGGCGTCGACGAGACCCCGGATGCGCTCGGGGCTGGCGGTCGCGGGGCCGAGGGTACATACGATCTTCGCGCGGCGTGTCACGCCCATTAGGCTAGTGCCTTCCGTTCACGGTCCGGACCACCGACCCAGTGGTACCGGGAAATCCAAAATGAACACTCGATGGTGCCCACACAACAGTTCCGGTGCTCGTGCTACAGCAGCGGCGTTGGTGGCAGCATCCAGCATGGTACGACCTGGACCCGGACGGCCTCGTCGCGCCCTGAACGGAGGCCGCCCTCCGGGTGCGCGGCGCCAGCTAGACGGAGAGCGCGGCCGCGTTCGGGTCGACCGGCGCCGGCAGGCTGCCCGCACCGCCCAGGTACGTGTGGATCGCCGAGGCCGCCGCCCGGCCCTCGGCGATCGCCCAGACGATCAGCGAGGCGCCCCGGTGCATGTCTCCGGCGACGAACACCCCCGGCACCCCGGTCTGCCAGTCGTCGGCGCAGTCCAACCCACCTCGCACGGTGCGGGCCAGCCCGAGCTGATCGAGCAGCGGCCCCTCCTCCGTGCCCTCGAACCCGATCGCGAGCAGCACCAGGTCGGCCGGCAGTTCCCGCTCGGTGCCCGGCACCGGGGTCACCACCCGCCGGCCGCCCACCGGCTCCCGCTGCACGGTCACCTCGGCGATCCGGATCGCGGACACCCGCGGCTCGCCGGACGCGGCGGCCGCGAACTCCTGGACCGCCACGGCGAACACCCGCTCGCCGCCCTCCTCGTGCGCCGGGTACTGGCGGAGGATCCACGGCCAGGTCGGCCACGGGTCCCGCGTTTCGTCGCGCGCCTCGGGAGGCAGCGGGTACAGGTCGAGCTGGGTGATGCTGGCCGCGCCCTGGCGGTGCGCCACACCCAGGCAGTCCGCCGCGGTGTCGCCGCCGCCAATGATGACCACGTGCTTGCCGGCGGCGTCGGGTGAGCGCTCGCCCGGCGCCCGGCCGGCGACCACGCGGTTCGCCGCGACCAGGTGCTCCATGGCGAGGTGGACGCCGGGTAGGTGGCGGCCCGGCGTGTCCGGCATGTCCCGTCCGGCGAGCGCACCGGCGGCCAGCAGGACCGCGTCGTACTCCTCCCGGAGTGCGGGCAGGGTGACATCGACACCGATCTCGCACCCGGTCACGAACCGCACACCCTCGGCGGTCAGCTGCTCCAGCCGCCGGTCGATGTGCGACTTCTCCAGCTTGAAGTCGGGAATGCCGTACCGCAGCAGGCCGCCCAGCGCGTCGTCCCGCTCGTACACGGTCACCTCATGCCCGGCCCGGGCCAACTGCTGGGCGGCGGCGAGCCCGGCCGGACCGGAGCCGACCACGGCCACCCGGCGGCCGGAGGACTCCGGAGCCGGCTGGGGCAGCACGTCGCCGTGGTCGAACGCCCGGTTGATGATCTCGACTTCGACCTGCTTGATGGTGACCGGCGAGCCGCCCGCGACGGACAGCACGCAGGCCGCCTCGCAGGGTGCCGGGCACAGCCGCCCGGTGAACTCCGGGAAGTTGTTCGTGGCGTGCAGCGATTCGATGGCGGACGACCATTGACCGGTGCGGACCAGGTCGTTCCAGTCGGGGATGCGGTTGCCCAGCGGGCAGCCGTGGTGGCAGAACGGGACGCCGCAGTCCATGCAGCGGGTCGCCTGTTCCCGGATCAGCGGGTCGTCCGCCGACTGGTACACCTCCCGCCAGTCCTGGATGCGTACCGGCACCGGCCGCCGCGCGGGCAGCTTCCGCTCGTACCGCAGGAATCCCTGTGGATCAGGCATTGACGCCTCCCGGTGCCGTCACGGCCTCGTCGATGTCCTGGCCGGCAGCTTCGGCGGCTCGCATGGCTTCCAACACCCGGCGGTACTCGCGCGGGATCACGGCGGTGAACTCCTCGGCACTGACCGTCCAGGTGGCCAGGATCCGCCGGGCCACCGCCGACCCGGTCTCGGCCAGGTGGCGTTCGATCAGGTCACGCAGGGCCCGCTTGTCGTCGGCCGCGACCGGCTCCAGGTCGACCAGTTCCCGGTTGACCCGTGCCGGGTCCAGCCGCCACACGTACGCGGTGCCGCCCGACATCCCGGCCGCGAAGTTGCGCCCGGTCGGGCCGAGTACCACGACGGTCCCTCCCGTCATGTACTCGCAGCCGTGGTCGCCGACGCCCTCGACCACCGTGACGGCGCCCGAGTTGCGTACCGCGAACCGCTCACCCACCTGGCCGCTGAGAAACAGCTCGCCACCGGTCGCGCCGTACAGGATGGTATTCCCGGCGATGATCTGCTCCTCGGCGGCGAACGGCGCCCGCTCGTCCGGCCGGATCACCAGCCGGCCACCGGACAGCCCCTTGCCGACGTAGTCGTTGGCGTCGCCGGTCAGCCGCAGGGTCACGCCGTTCGGGACGAAGGCGCCGAAGGACTGCCCCGCGGTACCGCGCAGGTGCACCTCGATCGTGTCGTCGGGCAGGCCCTTGCCGCCGAACCGGCGGGTCACCTCCCCGCCGAGCATCGCGCCGACGCTGCGGTGCTCGTTGCGTACGTCGATCTCGATCCGGGCCGGCGTTCCGTCGGACAGCGCCGGCGCCGCGCTCACCAGGATCTGGTTGTCCAGGGCCTTGGCCAACCCGTGGTCCTGCCTGGTCATCCGGCGCAGCGGCGCGTCGTCGTCCAGGTCCGGCACGTGCAGCACCGGGCTCAGGTCCAGCCCCTCGGCCTTCCAGTGGTCGACGGCCGGCACCAGGTCGAGCATCTCGGCGTGCCCGATCGCCTCGTCGAGGGTGTGGAAGCCCAGCGCGGCGAGGTACTCCCGGACCTCCTCGGCGAGGAACAGGAAGAAGTTCTCCACGAACTCCGGCGCTCCGGTGAACCGGGCGCGCAGGGTGGGGTTCTGCGTGGCGATCCCGACCGGACAGGTGTCGAGGTGGCAGACGCGCATCATCACGCAGCCCTCGACGATCAGCGGGGCGGTGGCGAACCCGTACTCCTCGGCACCGAGCAGGGCCGCGATCACCACGTCCCGGCCGGTCTTGAGCTGGCCGTCGACCTGGACGGTCACCCGGTCGCGCAGGCCGTTGGCCAGCAGCGTCTGCTGCGTCTCGGCCAGTCCCAGCTCCCACGGCGCACCAGCGTGCTTGAGCGAGTTCAGCGGCGACGCGCCGGTACCCCCGTCGTGGCCGGAGATGAGGATGACGTCGGCCTTGGTCTTGGCCACCCCGGCGGCGACGGTGCCCACGCCGACCTCGGCGACGAGCTTGACGTGGATGCGTGCCCGCGGGTTGACGTTCTTGAGGTCGTAGACCAGTTGGGCCAGGTCCTCGATCGAGTAGATGTCGTGGTGCGGCGGCGGCGAGATGAGCCCGACGCC
>JBDZVD010000214.1:0-6308 GCA_040255525.1 Micromonosporaceae bacterium
TGGGTGCGGTGGTGCGGGTCATCGTGGTGCAGCAGGTGACTCGCGGACTCGCCCGAGGCCTGGGCGGCACCGCGGCGCGAGGCGTGCGGGCGGTGACCCGATGAACCCCAGTACCGGTGATCAGCGACTGCGCGCACGGAAGCCGACAGGCGCTTCATACTGCCTTTCCCCGTGTGTTCTTTGGGTTGGCGGTATCCGCTCGGCTGTTGGACTACACGCAGGTTCGGTCTGCGCTGCGCGGAGTCATCCACACGACGGCGGCGGTAGATGTCGCCGTTGTTGGCCTCGGCGCGCCATGGACGGGCGAGGTCAAGCGCGATGTGGAATTCGGGCGCACGGCGGTCCAGGGTAACGACGGCCAGCTCCGCCGGGGGGTCGACGGAGATCAGATGGCTGCCGTCGGGACCGATGATCGCCGACCGCTTCAGGTCGGCGCTCTGTTCAGGGACCGACAGGCTGAGCCAATAGTTGTTGATGGCGGCGTGTGCCTGAGCCTTCACGAAGAGAATCGAATCGATGGGCCAGGCCGACAGCAGCAGGCAGTCCACACCGAGGCGTTCGTACTCGGCGAACAGCTGCGGAAAGTTGACCTCGATGCAGATGGCGCAGCCGAACCGGTAGCCGTCGACTTCGAACACCACCGGCTCGAAGCCGGGAGTGTAGAAGTGGGTGATCTCGGTGTTCGAGCAGTAGCGCTTGTCGTACCGGGCGACGACCTGCCCCTGGTCGGAAATCACATAGAGGCTGTTGTGGGGACGGTGCGGAGGCGTCAGCGGGTGTGCCGATCCCATGACGGTCCATATCCCGAGTTCCGCCGACAACTCAGCGAACTCTTCGAGTTTGTCACGGACCGCGGCCCAGTTCACATCGTCCCAGTTCGCGATCTGCTCCTTGGCGTAGCCGGACAGGAACCCTTCCGGGAAGTGGACGAGCCTAGCGTTGGCCGCGGCGGCCCGACGCATGAGTGTGCGGGCCATGCGACCGTTATCACCGGCGTCGGCGCTTCCTGCTGGCTGAGTGGTGGCGACCTGCACCGTCATCGCAGCATCCTTCCATACCGGCATTGCGGGCGCTGTTTCCCTCTACCGAGGCGTTCGGTTCTAATGACGATCCGTCGGTTGCCGGGGTTCGAGCCGAAACGATTCGGTGACTTTACCTCGGTAGACGGCTTGGGCGTCGGGTCCCATGGGACGCACCACCGCCGGCTGGGATCGCGGCGGGCCGGGACCTGCCCGAGGCGCAGTCAGTTGTAGACCGCGTCGGCGGGGGATACCCAATTCCGTTGCGGCTTGTTTGACCCGGACCTCGCCGGTCTGGATCGCGACCGTGCGCGGTCCGCAGATCTCGTACGCATTGCGGAGGGACGTGACGTTGCTGGCGGTGTAGGGCTTGCCCTTGCCACGGGTTAGGCCAGCGGCATTGAGCATCTCTGCCAGGCAGGCGCTGGTGTGGGCGGCACCGTGGCGGCGCATCAGCTCTACCGCGACGTCGGGCGTGCGACCGGGGTCGGCGCCGGCGATGGTCAGCTCGTCGGCGACGCCGGCGTACCAGCACATCCCGAGCCGCACGGTGTGGGAGTCAGGTTGGGGCAGCAGGGTGACGTCGGCGACCAGGGTACGCAGCAGGTGTTTGCGGTCACGTGGGCTGGCGGTCTCGGCGTCCCCTAACCGGGACAGGTCTGCGGCCAAGGCCTGCGACGCGTTCTTGGCCGGCGGGGTGGCTTGGTGGCCTGCGCGGTCGCCACCGATGCTTTCGCCTCGGCCAGCGCGGCGACTTTGGCCCCGCATCGGGACCCGAGAGTCCTCGCCACCAAGCGGTTTTCTGGCTCGACGTTGGTGAAAGCGCGCTCGGCCCGGTCGGCCTCGTAGCGGGCACGTTGCACGGCCAGTTCAGCGGCGCGATAGGTGCCGGCGTGCCGTTGTGTGACCTTGTCCGCGGTGCCAGAACAGCCCCGATCT
Source organism: Micromonosporaceae bacterium (assembly GCA_040255525.1). Classification (GTDB taxonomy): domain Bacteria; phylum Actinomycetota; class Actinomycetes; order Mycobacteriales; family Micromonosporaceae; genus Rugosimonospora. Next base: position 1,959 of record JBDZVD010000214.1, read on the forward strand.
ACTCGGGCGTGATCGTCACGACTTGCCACCTCTCGTCGACCTCACACACAAAGAACAGGCCAGTGCGCTTGTGCTGCGTAAACAACACGGCAAGGCGCTGCCCGTTGAAAGGATAGAAAGGGTGCGTGATCCTCAATGAGTTCGACGAATAGCGTGACTGACGAGCCCTATAGGGCACGGGTTCCCGCCGACGTCGACGCTCCGGACAAGGTGCTCTATGGGTTGACGTTTCGGCAGCTGGCGATCCTCGCCGTGGCCGGTGTGGTGTTTTACGCCGCCTGGCATGCCCTGCACACCCTCGTCCCGACACCGGTCTTGCTCGGCGCCGCGATGATTCTGGGCGGGCTGGTCTTCGGTGTCGCGGTCGGCCGCCGCGACGGGGTGGCGATGGACCGCTGGCTGCTGTTCGCGGTCCGGCACTGGCGGGCGCCACGGGCGCTGACCACCACGGACACCACCGCGACCATCCCCGAGTGGGTGCAGACACCCCCATCAACGGTGGTCCTGCCCGAGCCGCTGAACCTGCCCGCCGACGCCATCACCACCGACGGTGTGATCACCCTGCCCGGGACCGCAGCGGCGGTGGTCGCGGCGACCAGCGTGAACCTCGCACTGCGTACCGCCGACGAGCAGGCCGGCCTGGTCGACGGGTTCGGCCGGTGGCTCAACAGCCTGTCCACCCCGACCCAGATCGTGGTCTGCGCCCAGCCGGTCGATCTGCACTCCCACGCCCGCACCCTCGCCGACACCGCCGGTCGGTTGCCGCATCCGGCCCTGGTCGCGGCCTGCACCGACCACGCCCGGTTCCTCGAAGACCTCGCCCAGCGCCGGGATCCGCTGCGCCGGCAGGTCCTCATCGTCACCCGAACCGCCACCGGGGAGCGGGGCGAGCACACCGTCCGCCGCCGTGGCGAGGACATCGCCCGGTCGCTGTCCGGACTCGGCGTGACCACCCGCACCCTGGACGGCCCGGCCGTGACCGCGGCGATCGCCGCCGCCGCCGACCCCTACCGGCCGCCCCGCCCGGGCGGGCTGGCGGCCCCGGACGCCGTGATCACCCGATCCACAACTGACCCGAAGCCAAGGAAGCGATCATCATGAAAAGTCCAATCAGCCCGGGTCGCCGGGCCGGCGCCATGAGCGGCCGTGGGTCGTCCCGGCTGGCGGCCGCGGTCGCTCCGGCCGCCGTCGAGGTTACCCCCCGGTTCCTGCGGGTCGGGGACGGCTACGCCGCCACCCTGGTCGTCACCGGATATCCCGCCGAGGTCGGTCCCGCTTGGCTGGAACCCTTACTGTCCTGGCCCGGCCGCCTCGACCTCGCCCTGCACGTCGACCCGATCCCGGCCACCACCGCCGCGGCCCGGCTCCGCACGCAGCGAGCCCGTTTCGAGTCCTCCCGCCGCGCCGACGCGGACAAGGGCAAGTTGCCCGACCCGTACGTGGACGCTGCCGCCGACGACGCCGCGGACCTGGCCCAGCGGCTGGCCCGCGGCGCGGCGAAACTGTTCCAGGTCGGCCTGTACCTGACCGTGCACGCCCGCACGGAGCAGGAACTGGTCGAGGCGTGCGCCCAGGTGAAAGCCGCCGCCGCCTCCACCCTGATCGAGGTGCAGCCGGCGACCTGGCGGCACCTTCCCGGCTGGACCACCACCCTGCCCCTGGCCACCGACTCGCTGCAGATGCGCCGCACCATGGACACCCAAGCGCTGGCTGCGGCGTTCCCCCTGGCCTCAGCCGACCTGCCCGCGCCCCTGCCCGGTGAGCCGTCGGCCGGCGGTGGGGTGCTCTACGGCATCAACCCGGACAGCTCCGGGGTGGTGTGGTGGGACCGATGGGCGCAGGAGAACTACAACAGCGTCGTCCTCGCCCGAAGTGGTGCCGGCAAGTCGTACTTCGTCAAACTCGACCTGCTGCGCAACCTGTACCAGGGCGTCCACGTGTCAGTCATCGACCCGGAAGACGAGTACCTACGCCTGGCCGACGCGGTCGGCGGCACCATCGTGCGACTCGGCGCCCCCGGCGTGAAAATCAACCCCCTGGACCTGCCGGTCGGCGACGCCCGCCCCGACGTGCTGATCCGACGCGGCCTGTTCCTGCACACCCTCATCCGCGTACTGCTCGGCCAGCAGCCGCCACCGGCCGAGACAGCCGCCCTGGACCGGGCCATCCTTGCCGTCTACCGGCAGGCCGGCATCACCCCGGACCCGGCCACCCACCACCGCCCTGCCCCACTCCTCAACGACCTGACCACCACCCTGCGCGCCGACGACGACCCCGCCGCCCGACAACTCGCCGCACGGCTGGCCCCGTGGGTTGCCGGCAGCTTCAAAGACCTGTTCGACGCCCCCAGCACCGCCCGCCCCGACGGGCACCTGGTCGTGTGGTCGCTGCGGCAGCTGCCCGACGAACTACGCACCGTGGGCACCCTGCTCGCCCTCGACTCGATCTGGCGCAGCGTGGACACCCCCGACCCGGCCCGCCTGGCCACCCGCCGCCTCGTGGTGGTGGACGAGGCGTGGCTGCTGCTGCGCGACGGGGAAGGCGCCCGGTTCCTGTTCCGCATGTCCAAAGCCGGTCGCAAACGCAACACCGGTCTCACCGTCATCACCCAGGACGTCTCCGACGTCCTCGGTACCGATCTGGGTCAGGCCGTGGTATCCAACGCCGCCACCCAGATCCTGCTCAAACAGGCCCCGCAGGCCATCGACGCGGTCGGCGCCGCGTTCGGTCTGACCGCGGGGGAGCGGCGGCTGCTGCTGTCCGCCCGTACCGGCCACGGACTGCTGATCTCCGGCACGAATCGCACAGCGTTCGAGGCGATTTCGTCGCAGGCCGAGTACCAGTTGTGCACGACCACGCCGGCGGACCTTGTCGACTTCAGCAACGAGGAGAACCTGTGAGCCACCCGCTGATACCGCTGGCCACGCCGGCGCCCAGCCCGTCCGGGCCGGGCGCCGTTTTCTTTGTGCCGCCACCGGCACCGAGCCGCTGGCTGCTGCAGGCCGGTGCCTGGGTCGTCCACCGGCCGTGGCTGGCCCTGGTCGCCGTCGCCGTTCCGGTCGGGTGGGTCGCCGGCCGCAGCGTTCTGGCCGGGTGGCGGCACCGGCACCACGCGGCCGGTGCCCGGGTGGTGGCTATCGCGCCGCCGCCGGACGTCGACCCTGGCGGTGCGGCAGTGTTGTGGGCCAACCTGGTCGGCACCCTCACCCCGTCCCGCCGGCGGCGACTGCTGTACGGCGCCCCGCACGTGGTGTGGCAGTACACCTGGGCCGGGCGACGGTTGACCATTTCAATCTGGGTCCCGGGCACGGTACCGGCTGGGGCGGTCGAGGCGGCCGTGCGGGCGGCGTGGCCCGGTGCGGCCTGCACCAGCGGACCCGTCGCCGCGCCGGTGCCGGTCGACGCTGCGGCGGTCGGTGGGCATTTGCTGCCCGGCGCGGGGGAGTGGCTGCCGTTGAACACCGACTTCGACGCCGACCCGTTGCGGGCGCTGATGGCCGCCGGATCCGGGCTGCGCGCCGACGAGTACGCCTGCGTGCAGATCCTGACCCGCCCCGCCACACCCCGCCGCGCGTTTCGGGCCCGGCGCGCCGCCGGTCGGCTGCGGGCGGGCAAACCCGCTGTCCCGACCGTCAACCCGGTGGCGCCGATGCTCTGGCTGCTCGACGCGCTGCTGCCCGGTCGCGGCGCCGCGCGGGCCGCTACTGTGCCGGCGACACGGCGTGATCCGATGCTGGAGCGGGACGTGCGGGCGATTCTCGACAAGACCAGCCATCCGCTGTGGCAGACCGGCATCCGCTACGCCATCGCCAAAACCCGCCGTGGCGACGCAGCGGCACCGAAGGCGTGGCTGCGCGGCGTGGCGGACACCGTCGCGTCGTCGTTCGCCATCTACACCGGCCGCAACCGACTGACCCACCGGGCCCGCATGCACCACCCCGCGCAGGTGCTCGCCGCGCGGCGGCTCGGGTCGGGTTTCCTGACCTCCACCCCCGAACTGGCCGCACTCGCCGCCCTACCCCAGGACCTCGCCGTCCCCGGCCTGGAACGTGCCCGCGCCAAATCGATGCCCGCCCCGGTCACGGTGCCGGGCGGTGGGCGGGGCACCAAGGTCCTCGGCGACGCCGAAATTGGTGGCCACGCGGTGGCGCTGTCCGTGCCCGACGCCCGCTACCACCTGCACGTGATCGGCTCCACCGGCTCCGGGAAAACGACCCTGCTGGTCAACATGGCCGTCGACGACATCACCGCCGGCCGCGGCACCGTGGTCATCGACCCACACGGCGACATGATCCTGGACATCCTCGACCGGCTACCCGCCACCGTCGCCGACCGGATTGTGCTGTTCGA
>JBDZVD010000215.1:0-6260 GCA_040255525.1 Micromonosporaceae bacterium
GCGACTCGCGCAGCGGGCCGGCCTCGACGACCTCGCCGTCGGACAGCATCACGACCTCGTCGCAGCGGCGCACCGAGGACAGCCGGTGCGCGATGATGATGCCGATCCGGCCACGCATCAGCCTCTCGGTGGCCCGCTGCACCTGGCTCTCGGTGACCGGGTCCATCCGCGCGGTCGCCTCGTCGAGGACCACCACGTGCGGATCGCGCACCATGATCCGGGCGAACGCGACCAGCTGTTCCTGCCCGGCGGACAGCACGTGGCCGCCCTCGCCGAGCCGGGTGTCGATGCCGTCCGGCAGGTCGTCCACCCAGGAGTCGAGACCCAGCTCGGTCAATGCCCGGGCGGCCGGTGCGAGCAGCCGCGGGTCGAACAGCGCGATGTTCTCGACCAGCGTGCCGGCCAGGATCTCGGTGCGCTGCGGTACCAGGGCCACCCACCGGCGCAGCCGCTGGATGTCCAGGTCCACCAGGTCGACCTCGCCGAGGAACACCGTGCCGCGCGGTAGCTCCACGGCCCGGGTGAGCACCTTCGCCAGGGTGGACTTGCCCGACCCGGTACGGCCGACGACCGCGTACGAGCGGCCCTGGGCGAACGTGAGGCGGAGGTCGCGCAGCGCCGCCCGGGTCTCGTGCTCACCGCTGCGGTACCGGAAGGTCAGGCCGCGTACGGTGAGGTCGCCGGCGGCCGGGGCCAGCCCGCCGGCCGGCTCCTGGGCGCTGTCGCGCAGCAACTGCACCCGGCCCCACGCGCCGAGCGCGTACTGCAGTTCGGGCAGCAGCCGGCTCAGCTGCTCGACGGTGCCACCGAACGCGAGGACGAGCAGCCACACGGCGGTGAGCCGGGCGCCGTCGATCCGGTGCGTGGACAGGCCCCAGGCCCCGCCGATGACGAGCGCGGCGATGCCGGCCCGCATCACGGTGGCGGCGACGGCGGTCAGGCGGGAGGACATCCGCCAGACCCGGCGCGCCCGCTGGAGCACCAGGCTGGCGCGGTGCGCGTACAGCCGCAGCACGTACGGGCGGGCCAGGCTGGTGCGCACGTCGTCCTGCCCGTGGATCGACTCCTCCATCACCGCGGCCAGGTCGGACCAGGCCTCCTCCTCGACCATCCGGGCCGGCCCGATCCGCCGGCCCGGGCTGGCCAGGCCCGCCGTCAGCAGCGCCGCGAGGACCAGCATGCCGAGGCCGGCCGGCCACCAGATCAGCGCCGCTGCGGCGATCGACAGCGCCCCGGCGGTCAGCGACTGGGCGATCCGCACGCCGCTGCCGCGCAGTTCGGAGGCGACCTGGTAGACGTCGCCGTCGATCCGGTCCTGCAACTCGCCGACCGGCGTGGTCTCCAGGGTCGAAAGGTGCTGCCCGAGGGCTACCCGGCACAGCCGGCGCCGCACGTCCGCGGCCCAGTCCGCGGCCAACCCCGCGGTGATCAGACTCACCGCGATGTCGGTGAGCACGGCCGCCGCGAGCGCCGCGGCCAGCAGCACGAACAGCACGGTGGAGCGGTGCACCAGCACCGGCCCGGCCAGCGCGGCCGCCACGGACTGGCCGCCCGCGCCGAGGACGACCAGCAGGGCCACCATCGCGGTACGACGCGGCGACGTGGCCCATAGGTCGCGAAGCAGACGCATCGTGCACTCCCGGATCGTGGTCGATCCTCAGCCTGGCTGGCATCGCGCGATCACTCAACGCAATTTCCGGCCGGCCCCCGGCACCGCGCGTCCGGCTTGATCGCGACGGGTATTGTCGCCATCCGGACGATCGATCCTGGGGAGGACTTGTGCGCGCGGTCCGCGTGGTAACGGCTGGCCTGATCGCGGTGACGACCCTCGCGGCCTGTGGCGGGACGCACTCCCGGGCGGCACCGGACACTCCGGCTCTGGTGGCCGGTACCGCCGCCGCCGCGGGTGAGGGCGCGGGTGCCGGCGCCGGAGCGGGCCCCGCCTCGGCGAGCCAACCGGCGAGCGCATCGCCGGCCGGCACCGCGACCGCGGCGGGCACGCGCGGTGGCGCCACGAGCGGTGGCGCTGCGAACGGTCTCGGTGCGAGCGGTGGCGCCGCGGCGACGGCCGCGATGGCCGCCGGAGCGCGTGAGGTGGTCCGGTACGCGGTGCCGATCGCCAGCTACCCGGCGCTGCTGAAGCAGGCGATGGCGGCGAAGTACCGGCCGGTGTCGCTGGACGGGTACGACGCCGGTGGGGCGACGTACGTCAACGCCGTGTTCCGCCCGAGCGACGGCACGGCGTGGTACCAGTACATCGAGATGTCGGCCAGCGGGTACCAGAGCAGGTTCGACAGCCTGAAAAGCCAGGGGTACCGGCCCGCGTCCGTGGAGAGCTACCTCCACAGCGGACAGATACGGTACGCCGGCATCTGGGTCAAGTCCTCCGGCCCGGACTACTTCGCCTTCCACGGGTACTCGGCGACCGACTACCAGAACATGCTCAACACCAAGACCGCGGCCGGCTACCTGCCGGCGAACGTGTCCGCGGTCGCGGTGAACGGAGCGCTGTCCTACACCGGCCTGCTTCTCAAGCGGAGCCTGGGCAGTTGGCTGCTGAAGAGCACCCTGTCGCCGACCGGCTACCAGACCCTGTTCAGCCAGGAGACGAAGGCCGGGCTGGCGCCGGCCTACCTCAACGCGTACACCTCCGGGGGTTCGGTGCGGTTCATCGCGCTGTTCGCGTCCGTACCGAAGGTGGCCTACCAGGCAAAGCACGGGATGACCGCGGCCGGCGCGGCCGAGGCGACCGCGTCGCAGGAGAAGGCCGGATACCTGACCGGTTCGGCGGTCGGGTACGACGACGGCGGCCAGGCCCGCTTCCTGGTGTTCTGGTCGCGCTGACCCGCCGCCGGGTTTGCCGCCCGGTTGGCCGGGTAGCGCTCAGTCTGACGCGAGGGCTGGAGGGGGTACCGGTGAGTAGCGAGCCACGTGAGGGGGAGCAGCCGGTCCACCGCGAAGCCGCGGAGCCGCCGGGCGGCGCGCCGCCGAGCGAGACGGAGGTACCGGCGAACCGGAGGCCACCCATCGTTTCGGCCGGGGAGGGTGACAGCGTCGTCGAAGACGACGACTCGGGCATGCCGGGCGGCGCGTCCGGCGGCACCGGCGGCGGCTCGGGAACACCCGGGCACCCGGACGCCCAGCGGTGACCCCCGTCTCGGGGCCGGCGCATCCGGGGGGAGTCAGGGCCGTCCCCCGATGCGCCCAGGGCCGCCGCGCGCGACTGTGGAGTGGTCAACGCACCTCACGTCGAGCAAAGGGAACGAACACCATGGGTACCGTTCACGACTCCTTCCGCCGCCAGGGCCTGTTCCGTCCCCGTGAGGGTCGGGTACTCGGCGGGGTGTGCGCGGGTCTCGGCCGCCGGTTCGGCCTCGACCCGTGGCCCGCGCGGCTGCTGTTCCTGCTGATCCTGCTCGTCATCCCGGGTAGCCAGTTGCTGATCTACCCGCTGCTGTGGATCCTCATGCCCCCCGAGGACGCGCCGGCCGCCACCTACCCGCCGGCGTGACCGTGGTGCCGGCACCCGCCGCCATCGCCCTGGCCGCCCGCCCGCGTTCCGGCGGGCGGCCCGCCGCGCGGCGGCAAGATCCGTCAAGGTGATCGACCACAGTGGGGGTCGCCTGCCGCGGTGTCGGCTCGATCCGCCCGGCTGCCCGCGGTGGTAGGCGGGCAACCGGACCGATGCGATCGGGGATCGAACCCCTGCCCGTGGGGGTCAAGTGGCAATCGTTACGTCCTGCCAGGTGTGGAACGCGTGACCAACGGGCAGGAGATCGGCCATGGTCATCGTGGGCGGTCGGTACCGGTTGGTGGAGCGGCTCGGGATGGGCGGCATGTCCCTGGTGTGGCGGGCGTTCGACGAGGTACTGGGCCGGCAGGTGGCCATCAAGGTGCTGGACGGGCCGTTCGCCGGCAACCCGGAGTTCGGCCGGGCCATCCGGCGGGAGGCACGGGCGGTGGCCCGCCTGACCCACCCGCATATCGGCGTCGTGTACGACTACGGAGAGTCGCCGGATGGCGGCGGCGTCGCCACCCCGTACGTCGTCATGGAGCTGATCGACGGCAAGACGCTGAGCGAGCGGCTGCGCGCCGGCACGCTGCCCTGGCGGGTGGCGCTGGGGATCTGCGCGCAGGTCGCCGCGGCACTGGGCGCCGCGCACGCCCGTGGCCTGGTACACCGGGACGTGAAACCGGCCAACATCATGCTGACCGGTACCGGCGTGAAGGTCGTCGACTTCGGGATCTCCGCGCTGGTCGGCGAGCACGTGGACCAGAACGGCAACGGGATCGTGCAGGGGACACCGGGGTACGTCGCGCCGGAGCGGCTCCTCGGCGCCCCGGTCGGCGCCGCCGCCGACGTGTACGCGCTGGGCGTGGTGCTGTTCCAGGCGCTGACCGGGCGGCTGCCGTTCGACGCGGCGGGGGAGACGGAGGTCCTGGCCGCCCACCTGGCCGCCCGGCCCGATCCGCTCCCGCCGACCGCCGGGATGCCGGAGCGGGTCAACGACCTCTACCTGCGCTGCCTGGCGAAGGACCCAGGACAGCGTCCGGACGCCCGGGAACTCTCCGCCGCCCTGAGCGCGGCGGCCGGCCTCACCGTCGCCGCCATCGACGAGCACGGCGACACGCTCGACGGCGCGCGGGACCCGGACCGGGAACTGACCACGCTGCTTCCCTCCGCGGTTACCGCGCCGATCGCCGCCGACGGGCGGGCGCGGGTGAACGCCCGCCCGGACGGGAGCACGCGACCGCTGCGGGCGCACCGGCGGCGGCTGGTCACCCTCGCCGTGCTGCCGCTCGCGCTCGTGGCCGGCGTGCTGTACGCGGCGACGACCGACGACGGGGACGCCGGCCGGACCGCCCCGCAGGCCGGCGCGGCCGATCCCGCGTGCGCGGTGACGTACCGGGTCGGTACCGACGACGGCGCGACGTTCACCGGTACCCTCACGTTCCGCCAGCCGCAGAGCCCCCCGCCGGACGGCGGCTGGACGCTGTCCTTTGACCTGCCGGCCAACCAGACGTTCCAGGCGAGTTCGCCGGCCGCCTCGACGCAGAGCGGCGACCACGTGGTGGTGCGCATCGCGGACCCGGGCGCGCCGGACGGTGGCAGCGTCGTCGTACCGTTCGCCGGCAGCTACCACGGGACCAACCCGCTGCCCGCCACGTTTGTCGCAAGTGGACACAGGTGCACACCGTTGTTGCTCGGGCCCAACGCCACGGCACCGTCACCGTCCACTTCGGACGTAGGGGCCGGGGGCCGCGGCGGCGACCAGGTTCCGGCGGCGCCGGCCGGCGGCCCGGCCGCGGGACCGAAACCCGGCGACGACGCCAAGCCGGGCGGCGACCCCAGGCCCGGCAAGGGCCCCAAGCCGGGCGATCCGAAGCCGGGCAAGGGCGGCGACGGCCGGGGCGGCCACTGAGCCGGCCGGCGTGTCCGGTTGCCGCCGGTGACGGCGTGCGCTAATGTAGCGGTGGTCCTGCTGGATGCCTTGCCCCAGGACCGATCTTCGAAATCGCCGTTCTTATCACCACTCTGAACGACGGCGTGGATTCTGGCGGAACATCTCCGTCATCACCTCTGCGCGCATCCGATGCGAGCACCGGCCCGCGACGCGGCATCGCGCGGATCGCGTTTGCCGCCGCGGCTGCCCGCGGCCGTGATCGCGCCCCGCTCGCGCGTCCGCGATGCGTCCCGGAGCACCGCCGGGCGGTGCCCGCTTCCCTGCGGTACTCCGGCCGCCGTTGCCCATCCCCGAAAGGAAGACGATGACCACAGCAATCGAGATCCCGCCCGGCGGCATCGCCGGCACACCCGACCCCGCGCCGGACCGGCCGGTGACGCGCCGTTCCCGGCGCGGGCGCCCGCCGGGCCACGGCCCGGTCGCGGGCGGGGCTGCGGAGACCGCGGCGGGCGGTACCCCGGACGGCACGCCGGAGCCGGAGGACGACCGGGCGGTACCGGTCGCCGGCATCCTGGACATCCGCGGTACCCACGGCTTCGTGCGTACCCGCGGATACCTCGCCGGGCCGGGCGACGTGTACGTACCGGCGGCGCAGATCAAGCGGTACGGGCTGCGCCCCGGCGACTTCGTCACCGGCGCGGCGCGGGACGCCGGCGACCGCGACGCCCGGCAGGGCGGCAGCCGCCAGGACCGGCGCGGCCTGGTCCGGCTGGACACGGTCAACGGCATGGACCCCGGGCAGGCGCGGCGGCGTCCGGAGTTCTACAAGCTGACTCCGCTGTACCCGCAGGAGCG
>JBDZVD010000074.1:0-32386 GCA_040255525.1 Micromonosporaceae bacterium
CCACCACCGTGATGTGGGCGCCGAACGGCAGCACCAACAACGAGTGGACCATCACGGCAGTCTGAACGAAGCCGCCGTGGCGCTCTTCACCGCGCACTGGCAGGGCTCGCGGCCTCCGGCCCGGGCCCTGCCAGCGGGCCGCCGCGCGGCGGCCCGCGAAGGGCAACCGAGCACCGCGCGGCAGGGCCACGGCGGGGCCGCGCCGCCGGCACCCGCGGGTGTCTGGCCGCCCCGGCCGCTACCGGCGCAGGCGCGCCGGTCCGCTCGGTCCGGTGCGCCGGACGAGCCAGGCTTCGGTGATGTGCCGGAACATCGCCTCGGCGGCGCCGGCCGGATCGTGCGCCGCGATGCGCTCGTAGACGTGGCGGTGGCCGAGGTTGGAGGCCACGCACAACGCACGCTCCGTGCGCCCCAGGTAACGGGCGGTGTTCAGTGCCTGGCCCTCCAGCGACCGCACCACGGCGCGGGCGATGCGGTTTCCGGACGTTTGCATGATCGTGTCGTGGAACCGGCGATCGTGCTCGGCATACGTCATCGGGTCGTCCACGAGTTCGTCCATGCGATCCACCAGTGCGGACAACCGGTCGATGGTCTCCTGGTCGGCGAGGCGCGCGGCGACGTTGGCCATGTCGGACTCCAGCAGGCGCCGGGTCACCACGAGGTCGTCGAGGATCGCCAGCGTCTCGTCGCCGGCGATGGTGGCCGCGAGGACCAGTTCGTCCAACATGTCCCAGCTCGTCTGGGGTGTGACGATCGTGCCGGAGCCCTGACGGACCTGCACCAGCCCCTTCTCCTGCAACACTTTCATCGCTTCGCGGACCACCGTCCGGCTCACCGAGAACGTCTCGCACAGCGCCGGTTCGGGCGGCAGCGTCGTGCCCGGCGGGTGCGCGCCACGGACGATGCGCTCCACCAGTTCGGCGGTGAGCGCCCGGGCGAGGTTGGCGGGGCGCTGGGCCCAGGGTGGGGGAGCGCTGGCGCTCACGGTCGCTTGCTGTGGTGCCGTCATGTCTCCTCCGGGTGGCCACGCCGTGCGGCGTGACGATGCCGGGGAGTATACGCCAATGCATCTACGTCATACGTCTGATGAGGTTGCGGCTTCGAGCCGCCGTCCGGTCGGCCGCGGCCCGCGGTCCCCGTGCGCGTTCCGGCACAAGCGGTGGTGGTGCCTCGTCTTGCGACCATCGGCGCGACCGGCCCGAGCCGCTCGACAGCCGGGGAACGAGCCCGGGGTTCGCCTCCGAAGCCGGCCGGCAACCCTTGCGAACGTCATACGTATGGCCTTATCCTCCTCGCTGCGCGCTAGTCGCTAACACGTTCGTCAAACAAAGGAAACCCATATGTTCGGTTTGACACGAGCTGAGCGCACTCACCGACCCTGGAGAGCGTTGAGCGGCGCGGGGGCGTTGGCCATCACTCTGACCGTGGTCGCTTGCGGCAACTCCGGCGGCTCGTCCGCCGGTGCCTACGGGTTCCCGCAGGCGAAGCAGGACGACAAGGCCACCATCACGGTCTGGGTGGACTCCGACCGCTCCCCGGCGGTGGACGCCTTCAAGAAGGCCAACCCGGATGTTCCGGTCAAGGTCGTCACCTACGACGGATCGGCGAACGGTTCCAACACGTTCCGCACGAAGATGCAGCTGTTCGATCGGGCGGGCAGCGGCTGGCCGGACGTGGTCTTCTCGACGCAGAACAACGACGCGGCGTGGGCGAGCCAGAAGAGCAACGGCAAGCAGGCGTTCGCGGCGGTGCTCAACAGCGGCCTGGTTCCGAAGACCACCCTGGACAACTTCACCCCGGGCTCGCTGAACCCGTGCACGGTCGATGGCAAGGTCTACTGCCTGCGCAACGACCTCGCCCAGGTGGTGCTCTGGTACAACAAGACCCTGCTCGACCAGTTCGGATACTCCGTACCCACCACCTGGGAGCAGTACCAGGCGCTGGGCGAGAAGGTGGCCCGCGAGCACCCGGGCTACATCGTGGGTACGGTCGGGGACGCCTGGACTCCGGAGGTCTACTTCTGGGCCAGCAAGTGCCAGGCCAACGACATCACCGGCCCGAAGTCGGTGACGGTCAACACCGACAGCACCGAGTGCAAGCGCGCCGCGTCGATGCTCGACACCCTGATCAAAGACGGCACCACGCCCAACGTCAGCGTCTTCACGCCGGAGTTCGTGAAGAAGTACGCTGGCAAGGTGCTGATGACGCCGGGTCCGGCGTGGTACGCGGGCGCTATCTTCAACAACGCGCAGTCGCTCAACGTCCCCAAGGGGCAGCTCGGCGCCGGGGCGCCACTGAGCTGGGCCGGTGAGAGCGCCGTGACCGGCAATGTCGGCGGCGGCACCTGGTTTGTCAGCAGCCATTCCAAGAACCTCAAGGCAGCCGAGAAGTTCGTCGAGTTCGTCACGACCGCGGACGACTACCAGGTCAACCTCGCCCCCGGCTACCCTGCGTACGCGCCGGCCGCGGACAAGTGGATCCAGAAGCAGGAATCCAGCGGGTACTACGCGACAGACCTGCAGGCGGTCATCAAGGCCGGGACGGAGATCTGGAGCGGGTGGGGCTCGGGAATCTTCAGCCAGGAGGCGATCTGGGCCAAGACGGTCACCCCGGCGATCGCCGGCGGCAAGAGCCTGGTCGGGCTCCTTCCCCAGTGGGGGACGGCGATCAAGAACCAGGCGCAGGTCGACGGTTACACGGTCAAGTGACGGTCACAGCCAAGACCACGGCGGCTGAGCCGGCGGTGATCCAGCGCCGCCGGCCAGCCGGCCGGTCCGACAGCGCCCGGAGCCGGAGCGCGATGAGTTACAGCTTCGTCGCCCTCTACGGGGTGCTGACGGTCGCGTTCGGGATCCTGCCGGCGCTCTACGCGCTGTATCTCGCGTTCACCAACGGCGACGGCGGTTTCGCCGGACTCGGCAACTTCAGCAAGGTCGTCCGGGACTTCCGGTTCCTGCCCGCCGTCGGCCACGTCGCGCTCTACCTGGTGATCTGGCTGGTCGCGCTGGTCGTGCTGGTCGCCTTCCTGGCCATCCTCGTGCACGCGATCCGGGTGCGCTGGCTCAGCCGCACCCTCCGGCTGGTCTTCTACCTGCCGGGGGCGCTGGCGGGCGCTTCCAGCGTGCTGCTCTGGCTGTTCGTGCTCGACCCGACCGCGAGCCCGGTCGGCGCCCTGCTGCGGCTGATGGGTTTCTCCAGCTTCGTGCAGGTGATCGTGCCGGGGCACCTGCCCGTCATCTTCGCCATCATCGCGTTCTGGACCGGCGCCGGCGGCTGGATCGTCATCATGTACGGCGCGCTCAACAACATCAGCCACGAGGTGATCGAGGCGGCGCGCATGGACGGCGCCAGCAGCGTACAGATCGCCTGGCGCATCCAGCTTCCCCTGCTGCGCAAATGGATTTCGTACATGGGCATCATGTCACTGGCCGCCGGCACGCAACTGTTCGTCGAGCCGCAGTTGCTGTCCCAGGCCAGCAACGCGGTCGTGCCCAACGACTACTCGCTCAACCAGCTCGCGTACCAGTACGCGTTCCAGCAGAACGACTTCAACGGGGCGGCGGCGATCTCGCTACTGCTGCTCGTTATCGCCCTCGCGCTGTCCGCCGTTTTCGTGACGCGCGGCGGCCTGTTCGAGAGGGACTGAGCTCGTGACCACAGCGGACATCGCTCGCCCCGCCGGGCGGCAAGGGAGCGTCAGCGGCTGGAGCGGCCGGACCATCGCCGCCGTCGCGCTGGCGATCTTCGTGTTGTTCTTCATCATCCCGATCGTCTGGCTGCTGCTGGCGACCACGAAGTCGGCGCATGGGCTCATCGTCAAGGATCCGTTCCTGCCGGGCAGCGCCGGCGACCTGGCGGCCAACTGGCACCAGCTGTTCGGCTTCCAGGACGGGGCGGTGGTCACCTGGGTGGGCAACTCGGCGATGTACGCGTTCGGTGCGCTCGTCATCACTCTCCTCGCCAGCATCCCCGCGGGCTACGCGATGGCGCTGACCGAGTTCCGGTTCCGGCGGTCGCTGCTGGTGCTGACGCTGATCGTCATGCTCATCCCGAACACCGCGCTCGTGCTGCCCATCTTTCTCGAGCTGAACGTGGTGGGTCTGATCGGCAACCCGCTGTCGGTGATCCTGCCGATGTCCTTCTTCCCGTTCGGCGTCTACCTCACGTACATCTACTTCTCCACGAGCATCCCGCGTGACCTGCTCGCCGCCGCGCGGATGGACGGATGCGGCGAGTTCCAGGTGTTCACCAGGGTCGCGCTGCCGCTCGCCGCGCCGATCGTCGCGCTGGTCGCGTTCTTCAGCTTCGTGCAGAGCTGGAACAACTTCTTCCTGCCCTTCGTGATGCTGCCGGGAAGCGACGGGTACCCGGTCCAGGTCGGTCTGACGTCCCTGCTCGCCTCGACCCCGGCGTTCAACCCGAGTTCCGCCGGGACCGACTCCGTGCAGCTTCCGACGCTCGCCCTCGCGACCGTCATCTCGGTGCTGCCGGTGCTGATCGTCTTCCTGTTCTCGCAGCGCTTCCTGGTCGCGGGAATGACGGCCGGAGGCACCAAGGAGTGAGCCGAGACGGCCCGATCCGTGCGGCCACGACACCGACCCAGCAGACGATCGACAACGCGATGGAGCACATGTGAAAGTCACCGGATACCGCAGCCTGACCACGCAGCACGATTGGGGGCGGCCGATCGGCGACGTCAACGGGGTGATGGCGCAGCCGCACACCGAGGTGCACGTGCTGATCCTGGAGACGGACGACGGGCTGGAAGGAGTCGGAGTCGGCGCGCACGGCGACATCGACCGGGTCTTCGGCGCCGTGGAGGGCCAGGATCCCCGGGCGGTGACCGCGCTCTACGACCGGATGCTGGACCGGGTCTTCAAGACCGGGCACTCCGGGGCGACGTTCGGTGCGATCGGCGCGGTCGACATGGCGCTCTGGGACCTCAAGGCGAAGGCGGCCGGCGAGCCGCTCTGGCGCACCCTCGGCGCCCTGGACCGGTTTGTTCCCGGCTACGCCTCCGGGCTGGACATCGCGCTCGAGGACGACGCCCTCGTGCGGCTGTACCAGCACTTCGCCGAGCGGGGCTTCAGCGCGGCCAAGCTCAAAGGCGGTCGCGACCTCGACCGGGACCGGCGCCGGCTGGAGGCGCTGCGAGACGTGCTCGCGGTCAATTCGGCGCACCCGGCCCTGATGTTCGACGCGAACGAGTCGTGGCACCGGTCGCAGGCCGTGCGGTATGTCACGGAACTGGAACGCACCGTCGATCTGACCTGGGTCGAGGAGCCCGTGCGCCGGTGGGACGCCGCCGGGCTGGCCTCGGTCCGGCGCGGCATCCGCGCCGCCGTGGCGACCGGCGAGAATCTCACCGGCCTGGAGCAGTACCGGCCCCTGCTGGACGCCGACGCGGTCGACGTCGTGCAGGTGGGAAGCGTCTGGGGCATCACCCACTTCCTGCGGGTGGCCGCCGTGGCGCACAGCCGCGACCTGCCGGTCAGCCCGGTCGCGTACCACGCCAACCCGCTGGCGCACGCAGCCGCCGCGGTGCCCAACCATCTGGCCAGCGAGGTTCAGGACCTCGTGCCTGCCATCGGACTGGACGTCGACCAGGAGTTCGCCGACGGCGGGATCGTCCTCGGCGACCAGCCGGGCCTGGGCATCCGGGTCGACGAGGACCGCATCAACTCGGTACGCGCCGTGAATCCGCCGGCCGCGCCCGCCGGTCCGCACGTGCGTCCGGAGCGGGCCGGCCTGCGGCTTGTCCCCGACTCGCGCCGGGAACGACCGGTCGTCGAGCCCGCCGCGAACGGGGTGGGGTGGTGAGCGGGCAGCGCCGCGTCGAGCGGTACGCGTTCGTCGTCGGGGTCCGGCCGGAGCGGAGGCAGGAGTACCTCGAACTGCATCGCCACGTGTGGCCACAGGTCGAGCAGACCCTCCGCGACGCGCACGTCACCAACTACTCGATCTTCATCACCGGGGACGTGCTCTTCGCCTACTACGAGTACGTCGGCGACGACCACGCCGCCGACCTGGCCCGCATCGCCAGCGACCCGGTGACCCGGGAATGGTGGACCCACACCGATCCATGCCAGGTGCGCATCGTCGACGAACGGGAGCCGGGGGCGCTGTGGCAGCCGATCGACGAGGTCTGGCACCTGTCATGACCGCCAGTCTCGATGGGACCGCCCCGAAGCTTCGGGGCAGGCCGCCGGCCGGTCGCCGAGACGAGAAGGTCGGCCTCCCGCCGGCCGCTGGCCCGAAAGCGAAGGTGGGCCTCCCGCCGACCGGCAACCCGCCGCCCGATCGGCCGGCCGGAGAGCTGCCCGACGGCGGGATGGCCGGACTGAGGCTGCGCCCGTGGGCCGCGCGGTGACCGGTGCGCCCGTGCGCCGGGTCGACGCGCACCACCACGTGTGGGACCTGCGGCGGCGACCACAGCCGTGGACCGACCGGCTGCGCACGCTGGCCGCGGGCGGCCTAGCCTACGACGTCGTCGTGTCCGCCCACCAGCTGCCGCTGGTCATCGACACGGTCCGTGCTCTGCCGGACGTGCGGTTCATCCTCGACCACGCGGGCAAACCGCCGATCGCGGGCGGAGACCTGCGGGACTGGCAGCGCGACATCGAGACGCTGTCGCGATCGGACAACGTCGCGGTGAAGCTGTCCGGACTGGTCACCGAGGCCGACTGGACACATTGGACGGTCGAGCAGTTGAGCGCGGTGGCCACCCGGGTACTCGACTGCTTCGGCCCGGCACGCACCATGTTCGGCTCCGACTGGCCGGTGTGCCTGCTCGCCGCGGCGTACCATCGGGTGGTGGACGCCGCCGAGCAACTCGTCGCCGGTCTCGACGAGGCCGGGCGGCACGCGGTCTGGGGCGGCACCGCCCGGCACTGGTACCGGTTGGGTGCGGAATGAGAACCCGGAGCCTGGGAGGTACCGGTGTGCCGGTCACCGAATTCGGATTCGGTGGCGCCACGCTCGGAAACCTGTACCAGGCCGTCGACGACGACACGGCGGAGCGGACCGTGACGGCCGCGTTCGACGCCGGGGTGCGCTACTACGACACCGCGCCGCACTACGGTCTCGGACTGTCCGAACGCCGGCTGGGGCATGCGCTCGCCGGCCGCCCCCGGGCCGACTTCGTGGTGTCCACCAAGGTAGGCCGGCTGCTGGAGCCCAATCCCGAGCCGACCGGCTCGGACCTGGCCACCAACGGTTTCGACGTACCCGACGACCTGCGGCGCCGGTTCGACTTCAGCACCGAGGGCGTACGCCGGAGCCTCGAGTCCAGCCTGGACCGGTTGCGGCTGGACCACGTGGACATCGTGTTCGCGCACGACCCCGACGAGCACCTGGACCAGCTCATCCGGGAGACCATTCCGGCGCTCGTCTCCTGGCGCGACGAAGGCATCGTCCGGGCCGTCGGGGTGGGCATGAACGACTGGACGGCCCCGCTGCGGGTCATCCGCGAGACCCCGGTCGACGTCATCATGCTGGCCGGCCGGTGGACCCTGCTGGACCGGTCCGGTCGGCAGTTGCTGGACGAGTGCGCGGAGCGTGGCGTGTCGGTGATCGCCGCCGCGCCCTACAACTCCGGCCTGCTCGCCCGGTCACGCCCCGGGCCCGGCGCCACCTTCGACTACGGCCCGGCGTCCGCCCCGCTCATCCGGCGGGCCACCCGGCTGGCCGAGACCTGTGAACGGCACGGCGTCAGCCTGCCCGCCGCCGCGCTGCAGTTCCCGCTGCGCCACCCGGCGGTCGCCTCGGTCGTCGCCGGCATCCGCAGCCCGAAAGAGGTCTCCGAGACAGTCGCACGGTTGTCGGTCCCCGTGCCCGGGCCGCTGTGGCAGGACCTGGAGGCCTGAACCGACCCGCGCCGTCGGGCCGCCCACGGCCGCAGAACCCGCCGGTGACGTCGCGTCGCCTCCTCGGTAAGGCGACCGGGCAGCCCGTGTACAGGCTGCTCGGCGGCGCCGCGCGTGAGCGGGTTCGGGTGTACGCGTCGTCCAGCCTGCTGCGCGACATCTCGCCGGAGGCGGAGGCTGAGCGGATCCGGGCCCTCGCCGAGGTACGGGTTCCGGTGCGCGAAGGTTCGGGTCGGCCGGATGCTGGAGGAGTACGGGTGCTTCCACTTCGAAGGGGCCGTGCCCGTTCCCGGACATCGAACGCATCGCGGAGGTGGCCGCCGCGCTGGACATCCCGGTCGCCGGCGAGACGACAGCGGGCGGCGCCCACTCGGGGCGGCCGGCTGCGCGCGATCAGGTGGCGTTGCCCGTGCTCGCGCTGGTACTGGCCGGGGTGGGGTTCGCTGTCCACGTGCTGTGGTGGATCGCTCTGGCCGCTTTCGTGCTCTGGCTGATCGGCTTCTCGATCCGCGGCGCCCGTTCCGCCGGGCGCCGCCGGCGGTGACAGACCCTCCGGTCGCCCCTCGACACCTCGGGATCCGCGACGCGTCCGGGGCACCGCTTGCCCGCGGGGCCGGGCGGGGTTCGGGCGGCCCGACCCGGGCGGCGCACGGCCGTGTGGCGTGCCGGCCTACGTCTCCCTGCGACACAGGGCGAGGACGGCGACGTCGTCCGTGGTGGTCTCGTCGAGGAACGTGGTGGTGATGGTGCGACACAAGGTCTCCGCGGGCAGTGGCTCGACGCGCGCGCGGAGCATCTCCAGGCCGTCGGTGAGCGGACGGTCGCGGCGCTCGATCAGGCCGTCGGTGTAGAAGAACAGTGCCGACCCGGCCGGCAGGGCCAGGGCGGTGGTGTGGCGGGTGGTGTCGGGGTAGGCCCCGAGCGGCAGGTCGACGATGACCTCGATCAGTTGGGCCGGCTTGCCGGGCGCGGACAGAACGGGTGGGAGGTGACCGGCGACCGACAGGGTCAGGTGGTCCCGGGAAGGGTCGATCATGGCGTAGATCACGGTCGCCATGGCACCGGGTTCGAACATTTGGATCTTGCGGTCGAGCCGGGTCAGGACCTCGGCCGGGTCGTCGGAGTCGATCGCGTAGGCGCGCAGCGCACTGCGGATGCGGCCCATGACGACCGCAGCGCGCAGGCCGTTGCCCGTCACGTCCCCGATGGTGACCCCGACATGCCCCGATGGCAGCGCGAACAGGTCGTACCAGTCCCCGCCGACGCCGGTCTGGCTGCCCGGGACGTAACGGGCCGCGACGTCCAGGCCGGGGACCGCAGGCGGCCGGGCGGGTAGCAGGCTGCGCTGCAACGCGATCGTGATGGTCCGATCCAGGCGGGCCTGGTGAGCCTCGGTGACCAGAGCGATATGCTCCGCGACGAACCTGAGCAGCTCGATGTCGGCCTCGGTGAACTGTCGCGGAGCCAGGGTGCCGACCTGCACGATGCCGATGGCCGTCCCGGCTGCGGTGATCACGGGCGCCGCGGCGATGGAGGTGATGCCGCGCTGCATCAGGATCGGATGGATCTTGTCGGTGGCGTCGATGCGGGTGATCTGCAGCGGCTGCCGCTGGGTGACGACCTGGCGGGCGAAGCTGTCCTCGGCCGACATCCGTGCCCGGTGGTGCCCCACGTCTTCGATGCCCCGCGCCGCGGTCGCGACCAGCATCTGCTCGGTGGGGTCGAGCAGCAGGACGGCGGCGGTGTCCACGCGGAGTAGGTCCCGGGCCCGGTCAAGCAGTTCGTCGAGGAAGTCGTCGTTGCCCAGCCGAGACAGCGCGGACTCGGCAGCGGCGTGCAGGGGCCGCAATTCGTCGGTGTCCCCGGCTGGGACCGGGGCGTCCGCGGTCACGACCGAAGCCTAGAGGGTAGCCGGCACGGCGCAACAACCCGTCGAGGCGCCGCATCGAAAGCCGGGGAGCCGGCGCCGGCCCGCGCGCCGTCCAGCAACCGCCCGCGTGCGTCATGAAAAGCAGCGGGAGCGGGCGGCTCGAACCAGGAGCTGGCCGCTTGTCAAGCCTCTCGCGCCCGGAGGTGCTGCCAGACTCCGGTCAGCTGCAGGACGTCTCGCACCGTCCCGCCGGCACCGCTGATCCGCATGAGCTTGCCGCGCTCGTCGGCCAGGCGCCGCTGTTTGACCAGCGCGCTGATCCCCGACGAATCCAGAAACGTCACCCCGGACAGATCCACGACCACCTCGGTGGTCTCCGCCTGGACGAGGGCCGCGGTCGCCTCCTGCTCCAGTGCCTCGGCGGAGGCCAGATCGACCTCGCCGGCCGCGACCACCACCGCCACGCCGTTGTCACGCCGCTTGGTGCACAGGGACAGAACCATGTTCGTCTCCTTCGGCGCCCGGGGACACACCATAGGCGGCCAGTGGGCTTTACTCTGGCCCCCGCATCCCGCATCCCGCCACCCGACCCTACTGCCTTCCGGACGATTCGCGCGGCACGGGTGAGGGTACGGCTGTCAGCAACGACGAGACCGACGTGGATGCGAGGCCGATGGACCCTCACCGTCCGCCGTCATCGACCGTGGCGATCGAGCAGGCCACGGCCGGCGATCTGCACCGCATCCGGAAGGTGGTAGCGCGTTTCGCAGCCACGGTGGGCCTGGCGGCCGAACGCGGCGCTCACCTGGTGCTGGCAGTGAGCGAGATCACGACCAACGCGATCCAGTACGGCGGCGGCAGTGCCGCCGTCACCGTCCGGATCAACCGGAACAGTGTGGTGGTCGAGGTCCAGGACTCCGGCCCCGGCATCCCGCCGGGCGCGCCTGCGGCCCTGCCGGAACCCGACGCGGTTCACGGACGCGGCCTGTGGCTTGCCCGGCAACTCTGCGACGAGGTGGAGATTCTGTCCTCGGCAGAGGGGACTCTGGTTCGACTGACCACGACCGCCGCACCTCTCTGAGCGCCGCAAGAGCCGAGCGCCGAGAACCCGATGGTCAGGCCCGCCTCCGTCGCACAGCGGCAACGGTAACCGGCTGTCCACCGCCCGGGCGTGCGACTCCTGCGCGACGCGGGCCCGGCCGTTTCGCCGGGTTACGAGCTGCGCCCTTTTCTCGCCGTGGCCCTTTTCGGGCCCGCCTTCGTCGTGGTGGCCGTTTTCGCGACCGCTTTGCTCGCCGCGGTCTTCTTCGCCGCCGCCCTGTTCGCCACCGCGTTCTTCGTCGCCGCCGTCCTTTTCGCCGCCGCGGTGACGGTCCGCTTCGTCGCGGTCTTGTTCGCCGCGACCGCCTTCTTGGCCGGTGCCCGCGCCGGCGCTTTCTTCGGGGCGGCTCTTCTTGTCGCGGCCTTCGTCGCGGCGGCCTTCCTCGCCGGTCGCGTCCGGTCGGCGCCGCTGTTCTGACCGGCGGTCCTGGTTGCGGCGGTCTTCGTGGCGGCGGTGTTCGTAGTTGCGGCCTTCGTCGCGGCGGCCTTCCCGCCCGGAGCCCTCCTGGCCGGTGCGGCCTTCGTGGCGGCAGCCGCCGTCCTGAGCGGCGCCGGCGCCGATGCCGTCTTCTTCGCCTTGCGGGGCGACGTCGTGGTCTTCTTCGCCGGAGTCTTGGCCGCGGTCACGCCGGTGGCCCGCTCCGAGGCGGTGGCGGCAATCCTCGCTCTCGTGGAGTTGCTCGGCGGGGCCTTCCGGGCTCGGCTGGACCTCCGGGCGCCGGTGGTCTTGGCCTCCGCGCGGGTGGCCTTCGTGGCTTTGGCCATCGGTTCCTCCTGGCAGTCATGCTCTGGCGGTCTTCTCGGCGGGATCGCGGAGTTCGTTGGGCGGCGGTACCAGAGGAGCCACCGCCACTGGCATGTCGAGGGGCGCGCTGGCGCTTTCGCGCAAGAGGTCGGGAGTCCCCTCCAC
The DNA here is from genome assembly GCA_040255525.1 of Micromonosporaceae bacterium. GTDB lineage: Bacteria > Actinomycetota > Actinomycetes > Mycobacteriales > Micromonosporaceae > Rugosimonospora. Next base: position 11,747 of record JBDZVD010000074.1, read on the forward strand.
GATAGAGCGCAGCCGTTGACCACCGCCGGCAAAGCGCGAAACCGGTAGCACCGGGAGGCCGTTCGCCGGCGGCACCGTGGGCGGAACCCGAAGGGCAACCGCGGCCGGCAGCGCCGGCTCGGCGCGCCGCGCGCCGCGTCGCCGTCCCCGCCGTGCTTCGGTGCTACGCGTCGCGGCGCTTGAGCAGGACCGCCGCCACCGCGAGCGCGGCGACAACGTAGCCGGCGAACACTCCGAGGCCGGTCCAGGGGGCCAGCGAGCCGGCCGCGTGCGTGGCGGTCATGAAGGCGGTACCGGCGTTGGACGGCAGGTACGGGCCGACCGCACCGTTCCAGCTGTACGGCAGCAACGGCAGGAGCCCGGGTACCACGAGCACGACGGTGAACAGCACGGCGATGGCGGCCGCGGCCCTGCGCAGGATGGCACCGGCCGCCAACCCGATCACGCCGACCCCGGTGAGGTACACGGCGGCGCCGATGACCGCTCGGAGCACCCCCGCACCGGAAAGGCTCGCACCCGCCGTACCGATGAGGGCCTGGCCGGCGAGGAACGCGGTGAACGTGGCGACCAGCATCGCCGCCATGACGACGCCGCCGAAGACGAGGGTCTTGCCCCACAGCACCGGAAGCCTGCGCGGCACGGCGGTCAGCGTGGGACGGATCATCCCGGTTGCGTACTCGCCGGACACCAGGATGACCCCCAGCACGCCGATGATCAGCTGACCGAGGTTGACGCCGCCGAGGCTGACCTCGACGGGACCGGCCGCGCTACCCGGCTGCAGCCCGATGGTGTCCGCGCCGATGACTCCGGAGTGCACCCCGGAAAACAGCAGTCCGAGCGCGACCACGGCCCCGACGGTGGCCAGCAGGGCCAGGACCGTCGACCGGACGGAGCGGAATTTGATCCACTCCGCGTGGACCACCCGGCCGAGCGTGACGCGTCCACGAGCCGCGCGCCGCGCGCGCACGAACGACGCCGCGGGAGACGGCACGTCCGCCGCCGCTGCCGTCCGCGTTCCCGGCGCGAGGCTCGTCACCGTCATCAGGCCGCCCTCCCCACCGGCGCGGCCTCGACCGTCGCGCGGTATTCGACGCTGTCATGGGTCAGCTCCATGAAGACATCCTCGAGCGACGCCTGTTGGGGCGAGAGTTCGTACAGGCAGATGCCGGCCTGGACGGCGCGCTCGCCGATCTGCTCGACGCTCAGCCCGGTGATCTCCAGGACGCCGCGCTCGCTGCTGGTGATCGAGACCTCGGGGCCGGCGAGCAGTTCACCGAGCGCCGCGGCGCGGGGCGAGCGGACCCGTACGCTGGTGACGCAGGCGCGGGCGGTGAATTCGGCGATGGGTACGTCCGCGATCAGCCGGCCCCGGCCGATGACGACCAGGTGCTCCGCGGCCAGCGCCATCTCGCTCATCAGGTGCGAGGAGACGAACACGGTACGGCCCTCGGCGGCCAGAGCCTTGAGCAGGTTGCGGATCCACAGCACGCCCTCGGGGTCCAGGCCGTTGACCGGCTCGTCGAGCAGCACCGTCTCCGGATCGCCCAGCAGTGCGGTGGCAATGCCCAGACGCTGCGACATGCCCAGGGAGAAGGAGCCCGCCGGTTTGCGGGCGGCGCCACGCAGGCCGACCAGGTCGATCACCTCGTCCACCCGGCGCCGGGAAATGCCGGTGGTCGCCGCGATCACCCGCAGGTGGTTGTACGCGGACCTGCTGGGGTGCACCGCCCGGGCGTCCAGCAGCGCGCCGATCTCCTGTATCGGCGCGGGGTGGTCGGCGTACCGGCGGCCGTTGACGGTGACCGTGCCGGACGTCGGGGCGTCCAGACCGACGATCATCCGCATGGTGGTCGACTTGCCTGCGCCGTTCGGGCCGAGGAACCCGGTGACGGTACCGGGCCGGGCGGTGAAGGTCAGATCGTCGACGGCGGCGCGGGGGCCGTACCGCTTGCTCAGATTCTTCACTTCGATCACTCGGGGGCTCCTGGCGGTACTGCGGCGGTGGCGTCTTCAAGGATGGCAACCGGCCCGCCTGCCCGCGTCCTCCACGCGCAGACATTTCGGGATACTGCATCGGCAGTACGCCGCCGGCACCCTAGTGTCCCGGCGGCTCGCCCGGGCGGACCAGGCCGCTCTGGTAGGCCAGCACCACGAGTTGGGCGCGGTCCCGGGCACCCAGCTTGATCATTGCCCGGTTGACGTGCGTCTTCGCGGTCAGCGGCGAGACGAACAGCCGCTCGGCGATCTCGTCGTTGGACATCCCGCCCGCCACCAGGGTGAGGACTTCGCGCTCACGCTCGGTAAGCGCGTCGAGCTGGGACGGTACCGCCGAGCAGGTGTTCTCCGGGAGGGCCAGGAACCGGCCGATGAGCTTCTTGGTGGCCGCGGGCGAGAGCAGGGCCTCGCCGCCGGCCACGGTACGGATGGCCTCGAGCAAGCCGTCCGGGTCCACCCCCTTGCCCAGGAACCCGCTGGCACCGGCGCGCAGCGCCTGGAGCACGTACTCGTCGATCTCGAACGTGGTCAGGATCAGGATCCGTACCGCGGCCAGCCGCTCGTCCCGGGTGATCTGCCTGGTTGCCTCCACGCCGTCCATTTCCGGCATGCGGATGTCCATCAGCACGATGTCCGGACGCAGGCTCCCGGCCAGCTCCACCGCTTCGGTGCCGGTGGTCGCCTCACCGACCACCTCGAGATCGTCGGCGGAGTCGATCAGCACCCGGAAGCCGGCACGGATCAGCTTCTGGTCGTCGGCCAGCACCACCCGTAGCGTCATCCGCGCCCCAAACCGGTCCGGCTCGGCGCGTCTGCCGCCGCGCCGCGACCCGGACCGGTCGCCCGAGGGGGCCGGTTCGGCGTGTGCGCCGCCGCGCGGCGACCCAGACCGGTCGCCTGCACCGTCGGCAACACGGCCCGGATCCGGAATCCGCCGCCCGGGCGGGGACCGGCCTGCATCTGCCCACCGGCGGCGGAGACGCGCTCCCGCATGCCGAGCAGGCCGTACCCGGTGCCCACCGCCGACCGCAGGCCCCGCCGCTCGGGAGCGGCTTCGTTGTCCACCTCGACGGTGAGCTGCTCCGGGCGGTACGACAGCTGGATGCGCACGCTCTTGCCACCGTGCTTGTGCGCGTTGGTGAGGGACTCCTGCAGTAGCCGGTACGCGGCCAGATCCACCGGGGCCGGCAGCCGGTAGGTCTGGCCCGCCCGCCGCCAGGTCACGCGCAGTCCGGCGGCACGGAACGACTCGATCAACTCCTCCATCCTTCCGAGGCCCGGAACCGGCTCGGTCGGCGCGGTCGCCTCCTCGTTCTCGCGCAGGACCCGCAGTACGGTGCCGAGTTCGTCGAGGACCGTCTGGCTGGCACGCCGTACGTGCCCCAACGCCTCCTGCGCCTCCGACGGGTCGTTGCGCAGCACATGGCCGGCCACTCCGGCCTGTACGTTGATCACCGCGATGTGGTGCGCTATGACGTCGTGCAGTTCCCGGGCGATGCGCAGCCGGTCTTCGGCCAGCCGGCGCCGGGTCTCCTCGTCGCGGCTCTGCTCCGCGCGCCGGGCCCGCTCGTCGGCCGCGAGCACGTAGTGGCGGTGGCTGCGGATCGCGTCGCCGACCGCCGCGGCCAGGCCACTCCACAGGATGAGCACCACCTTCTCCGGGTCGAGAACGGTGCCCCGGGTGGAGTACAGCGCACCGCCGACCAGGACCAGCCCGGTGAACGACCCGGCGAGGGCCGCGGTGAGCCGGTTCGTGCTGACCGCCACCGTGTAGACCGCGATCACCACCGCGAGCGTGGACAGTCCGCGGGCCTCGTCCAGCGCCAACGACAGGGCGGTGGCCGCGCTGCTGACCGCGAGGACTGCCCGCGGGTAGCGGCGGCGCAGCGCCAGCACACCCCACACCACGGCACTGAACGCGATCTGGCGCGCGGCAAGCCGCCCCTGACCGTCCGGCGGGCCCAGCAGCGGATAGGACACGCTGATGACAAACAGACAGAGGGCGACAACCGCGTCGAAGATGTGGGGATGCCGCCGCGCTGCCTGCCGCACCAGCGCTAACGCACCCATACCACGACGCTACGTCACGGCGGCCGGGGTCGGCTTGTTCCCGCGGCAGTAGCGGATGGTGACCGCGAGCACGCCCGTCCGGGGTGTCGCTGCCGGTCCGGCGCTGGGGGGAAACAGGACGACGCGTGCGATAGCCGCCGACCGGCGGGGAAGCTCGGATACCGGATGACGCTCACCCGACGACGGACCCGGCGCTCGTGCCGGGCTTGACCGGGACGGCCTGGTGAGCCGCCCACCCGGTGGCGGGCGTCAACGCCCGCGCCGCGGCCTGCGCGGGTTCGAGCCGGAACGGCCGCCCTTGCCACCGCTCCGGGAGTTGGGGCGGGTGGCACGACCGCCGACCGGTGCCGAGGCGGCGGGCGGGCCCGGCGGCTGGCTCCGCCCGCGGGTGCTGTTGGCGGTCCGGCCACGGACGATCCCGATCATCTCCTCGACCAGGTCGGTGTAGCGGTCGCGGGCCCACGCCAGCGCGACCGACGACCTCGGCGCGTCGGTCACCGTGCGGTAGGTGAGGTCGCGGCGGTGGTGGGCGCGGGCGAGAGACTGCGGGACGACGAGCACACCGGTACCTGCCGCCACGAGTTCGACGGCGGCACCGGTTGTGGCGGGTCGGTCGGTGACCGTGGTCGCGGGCGCGGCCGGCGTGCCGGGCCAGGCGAGCACGTCGTCCAGCGGCCACAGCAGCGCCTCGCCGGCAAGATCGGCGACGGTCACCTCGTCGGCCGCGGTGAGCAGGTGCTCGCGGGGAACCACGACAACCGTGGCTTCGGTGTACAGCGGGATGGCGTCCAGGGCGTGCCGGTCGACCGGCAGCCGGACGATCCCGGCGTCGACCTCTCCGGCCAGCAGGCTGGCGGCCCGGGCGGCCTCGGCCGGTACCTGCAGCAGCGGCACCCCCGGCACCCGCTCGGCCCAGGTGCGACTCCAGCGGTCGATGGTGACGCCGGGGACGATCAGCAGCCGGAACGCGGGTGGGCGATGATCTTCCGAGACGGGCACGGTACCTCCCAGAACGTCGACCGGCCGCGCCGGTGCGGCGCCGTGACGACGCGGGCCTGGCCAGGGTATACGCGCGGCGGTCGGGCGGACGGTGGCGGTCGCCGCGCCCGTGGCGTGTGCCCGCCGGGTGGCCGGGGTCGCTACCCTCGCTAGCGTGAGTAAGCCGAAGAAGTCCCAGGTGATGAAGCCCGCCACGGCGGCGCTGAAGCTCGACGTGTACCTGCCGGCCACGCCCCGGGAGTTCCAGGACCGCCTGATCTCCCGCGACGAGCTCGACGAACTGCAGCGCAACCCGCCCCAGTGGCTGGTCGACCTGCGCCGGGACGGCCCGCACCCGCGCAACGTCGTGGCCGCGCGCCTTCGCGTCTCCCACGGCGGCCTGGCCCGCGGGGGCGTCACGCAGCCGCTCACGACCGCGCAGATCGCGGCCCTCATCGCCGAGCCGCCGCAGTGGCTGACCCGCGAGCGCGCGACCCACGCCGAGGTGCTGCGCGAGCAGCGACGGTTGCGGGAACGGCGGGAGGAGACCGGTAACACCGCGGGAGCCTGAAGCGTTCCCGGCCGCCGGTTTCCAGAACGCCGGAAATCGCGATCTCACGCCCGGTTCGTCTGCGGCGTCTTCCAAGTGAGAGGGAGGGAACGCAGATGAGCACACGGCACACCGTGGTCGACACGGACCTGGGGCCGGTCACGATCGTCGCGGACGGTGACGCGATCACCGGCCTCTACTTCGACCGGCACGCTCGCCGGCCGCCACGGGAGACGTTCGGGCCGCGCGCCCCGGCGGCCGGCGATTCGCTGCTCGGGAAGGCATGCCGGCAATTGCTGGAGTACCTGGCCGGGCAGCGCACCGCCTTCGAGCTGCCCCTCGATGCGGGCGGCGACGGCTTCCAGCGTTCGGTGTGGCAGATCGTCAGCGGCGTCCCGTACGGGCGGACGACCACCTACGGCGAGATCGCCGCGCGGCTCGGCGACCGTACGCTCGCGCGGAACGTCGGCCAGGCGGTCGGCGCGAATCCACTGTGCGTGCTCGTACCGTGCCATCGGGTGGTCGGCGCGAACGGCGCGCTGACCGGGTACGCCGGCGGCCGCAGTCGCAAGCGGGCGCTGCTGGAGCTGGAAGAGCCGGCGGCGGGGGCCACCGGGAGGCTGTTCTGAACGCGTACCTCAGGCCCGTGGCGGCAGGGGCGTCCCGGGCGAAATGGGTATGAAACAGCCGTTCGAGCACGTCGTCGCGCAGCACGCCGGCACGGTGCTGCGGGTGTGCCGGGTCGTCCTCGGACCGCACGACGCCGAGGACGCCTGGTCGGAGACGTTCCTGTCCGCCCTGCGTGCCTACCCGGACCTTCCGGAGACGGCGAACGTCCAGGCGTGGCTCGTGACCATCGCGCACCGCAAGGCGATCGACGTGCTGCGCGCGGCCGAGCGCCTCCCACTGCCGGTCGAGCGGTTGCCGGAGGAGGCCGCCGCCGGCGGCGCGGCAAGCGACGACCCGGACCTGTGGCGCGCGGTTGCCGACCTGCCGGACAAGCAACGCAAGGTACTCACGTACCACTACGTGGCCGGCCTGCCGTACGCCGACATTGCCCGGATCCTCGGCGGCACCGCCGACGCGGCCCGCAGGGCCGCCGCGGACGGCATCAAGAACCTGCGCAAGAACTATCCGGGTGCGAGTCCGGAAGGAGGACCATGATGAGCGATCCCGACGATGTCACCGCGCTGTTGTCGCCGCCGGTGCACGCCGACACGCTGGGCCGGCTGCACCGCCGCCTGGAACGGCAGGCCGAGCGGGCCGGTCTGATCGACGTCGCGTACACCACCGTCGACTCCCCGGTCGGCAGGCTGCTGCTGGCCGCGACCGGCCGCGGCCTGGCACGGGTGGCCTATGCCAGCGAGGACCACGACCGGGTGCTGGAGGTCCTCGCCCAGAAGCTCAGCCCGCGCATCCTGCGGGCGCCGAAGCGCCTGGACGACGCGGTCCGCGAACTCGACGAGTACTTCGACCGGCGCCGTCAGGTCTTCGACCTGCGACTGGACCTGTCCCTGTCCCACGGGTTCCGCCAGCTCGTGCAGAAGCACCTACCCGAGATCGGCTACGGGACCACCCGCAGCTACCGGCAGGTCGCCGAACTGGTCGGCAACCCGAAGGCGGTGCGCGCGGTCGGCACCGCCTGTGCCACCAATCCGTTGCCCATCGTCGTGCCCTGCCACCGGGTACTGCGGGCCGACGGCACGCCCGGCGGCTACATCGGCGGCACGGAAGCCAAGACGGCCCTGCTCAACCTGGAGACCGGATGACCCGCACGAAGAACACCGCGACCGACCCGTGGCGCTCCCGCGTCGATTCCGCCGACTGGGAGGCGGTCACCGCGGAAGTCAACGAGTACGGCGGGGCCCTGCTGCCGCGGCTGCTGACGGCCGAGGAGACCGTGGCGATCCGGCAGCTGTACGAGCGGGACGATCTGTTCCGCGCCACCGTCAACATGGGCCGCCACCGGTTCGGCGAGGGCGAGTACCGCTACTTCGAGGCCCCGTACCCGCACCCGATCGAGCGGCTCAAGCAGGCACTGTATCCACGGCTGCTGCCGATCGCGCGGGACTGGTGGGGCAAGCTGGGTCGCCCCGCCCCGTGGCCGGACACGCTGGACGAGTGGCTGCGGATGTGCCACGACGCCGGCCAGACGAAGTCGACCGCGATCCTGCTGCGGTACGCGGAGAAGGACTGGAACGCCTTGCACCGCGACCTGTACGGCGACCTCGTCTTCCCCCTGCAGGTCGTGATCAACCTGAACGAGCCGGGCGTCGACCACACCGGCGGCGAGTTCCTGCTGCTGGAACAGCGGCCGCGGGCGCAGTCCCGGGGGACGGCCACCCTGCTGCCGCACGGGCACGGGTATGTGTTCACCACCCGCGACCGCCCGGTCGCTTCCGCCCGTGGCTGGTCGGCCGCGCCCGTGCGCCACGGCGTGTCCGCGATCCGCTCCGGCCAGCGTCACACGCTGGCGCTGGTGTTCCACGACGCGGCATGAGTGGCCCGTCGCTGGCCGGGGCCCCGCGAGGCAGGTGCACTCGCACGATGGCGAATGCCGCTGACCCGTGCTCGTCACGCCGAGGTCTGCGGCGCGTCCGCGCCGTCCCCACCGAAAATCCGTCGACAACAGGGTGCGGCGGTGCCACGGTGCTTGCGTGGAGCGCCTTGGCTCGACCGAGATCAGCCTGATGCAGGGCCTGGCCCAGCAGGTGCTGCCATTGCGGCCCGAACTGGTGAACGCCGACGCCACCGTCGGCGAACTGGCCTGGGTCTGGGCCAAGGACTTCGACGCGCTCAACCCGTTCTGGCGGCACCGGTTGTGGTGTGTGGACGGCCGGCTGACCGCGTGGGCGTGGGTGCACCTGCCCTACCGGGTGCCGCGCGGCGACGGGACGTTCCGTGAGGCCAAGACGGCCAACCTGATCTGGCAGGTACATCCCGACCGGCCGGAGCTGCTCACCGAGATCCTGGACTGGTACGACGCCGTGGCGATCGGCGTGGACCGGACGGTGACCGTACAGGTCGCGGACGGGCACGCGCGTGCCGTCGCCGCCGCCCACGGATACGCGTTCGACGCGCAGACCGGTTCGGACAACGGGTCCTGGACGCAGTTCAACGCACGGGACCTGGACGACGTGCCGGATCCGGTGCTGCCCGACGGCTTCCGGCTCCGGACTGCCGAGGATGTCTCGGTGGCCGACGCGGTCAGGGCACACCGGGACGCGTGGCCGTCGTCCAGCCTGACCGAGTCGGCGTTCGAGCGGGTCCGGCGGACCTGGCCGTACCGGGCGGATCTGCACGTGCTGGTCGAGGCGCCGGACGGCACGCTCGCGGCGACCGCGATCACCTGGCTGGACGACGCGACGCGTACCGCCGAATTCGAGCCGGTCGGCACCCACCGGGATTTCCGGCGCCAGGGGTTGGGCACCGCGTTGCTGCTGCACGGCATGCAGCGCGCCAGAGCGGCCGGCGCGAACCGCATGCTGGTCGCGTGTCTGGGCGCACCGGCGCATCCGGCCGCCCGGAACCTGTACTACGGAGTCGGCTTCCGGCAGTTGAGCCGGGACGTACCGCAGATCAAGGTGGCGAGCTGACACCGGGCCGCGGCCTGGTGTCTGCGGTACGCGCGGCCCGCGGGTCAAGCTCCACCTGGAAGCGAACGCCGAGCGTCGATCGGCTGCTCGACCGGGACAGCCCTCACGGGGTGGTGGTTGACGCGCCGCGCCGCGGACGTGCTCAGCAGGTCTTGTTGGCGGCCAGATCGAAGCAGGCGGTGACGGGCGAATCGAGGCTTCCGTCCTGCCGCTGCGGGAAGTACTCGTACCTGATCTGGGTGTACGCCAGGCCGAACGTGTCCTGCGGGAGGGCGCCGGAGGACGCGCCGATCGAGTAGCTGGAGATGCTCACTTCGCTCAGGGTGATCACCAGGAACTGCGACTGGGTACGGCCGGCCCTGCGCGCGGTCAGCACGGCGGAGGGGAAGTGCTTGCCGGTCGCCGCCGCCTCGGCCAGCTTCGGGCTGGACCTGTCGACGGTCTTGACGAAGCGGATATCGCTGAACTTCGCCTTTCCGGCTCCACCGCCGGTGGACCCACCCGGCAGCGCCGGGCCGCACGCCGCCGGGTCCGGGTTGATGCCCCACGCGAACGATGAGATCGAGATGTCGCCGGGGTGCCTCGCGTCGGTCGACCCGCCCGGAATCCCGTCGAGCTTGAGGAAGTAATCGGTGGCGGCAGCGGGCGCCGGTACCACCGGCGCCGTGCACCCGGTGATCGACTGCGCGGCCACCGACGCCGCCGCGGGCGGCACGGCCACCGCAGGTCCGGGGCCGGTCGTCAGCACGGCCAAGAGCGCCGCGACGGCCGCCCCGGCCACCCCGGTCGGCACCCACACCCGCCAGGAAGGAAATGTCATCGCGAGCCCCTCTCGTCGTCTTGGCCGCTTACGGCGAATAACGAGCCCGAGATACCGGGGCGACGGCTCAGGCAACCGCAGGATCCGCCCGTGCCCGGCCACCGGTCGGCCGCCGGTGCCGTCGCGCTCACGTCATCGTGGCGCTCAGCCGAGCTGATCCGGCAGGGTCAGCACCAGGGGGCCCTCCTCGGTGATGGCCACCGTGTGCTCGTGGTGCGCCGTACGTGCGTGATTGGCGCTGCGCAGGGTCCAGCCGTCCGGGTCGACGACGAGAGTGCTGGTGCCGTTCATCACCCAGGGTTCGAGGGCGAGCACGAGTCCGGGGCGTAGCGGAAATCCCCGGCCCGGCCGGCCGGTGTTGGGTACGTGCGGGTCCTGATGCATGGTGCGACCCACACCATGCCCGCCGAACTCGGTGTTGACGCGGTAGCCGGCGCCGGTGAGCGTGGCGCCGATGGCGGCCGAGACGTCCCCGATGCGGTGATCGGGGGTGCACATGCCGATGGCGGCGTCGAGGGCCGCCCGCGTGGTGGCGATGAGGTGCTGGTCGGTCGGGTCGACGGTATCGCCGACGACGAACGTGATCGCACTGTCGGCGACCCATCCATTGACGGACGCCGCGAAGTCGAGACTGAGCAGGTCCCCCTCGCGCAGGGCGTAGTCGTGCGGCAGCCCGTGCAGGACGGCGTCGTTCACGGACGTGCAGATCACCTTGCCGAAGGGGCCCCGACCGAAGCTCGGGGCGTAGTCGACGTAGCAGGAGCGGGCGTTGTGGCGGCGGATCAGCTCGCCGGCCCAGGCGTCGATGTCGAGGAGGTTGGTCCCCGGCTCGACGCGACTCCGTAGCTGCGCGAGCACGTCGGCGACGAAGCGACCGGCGGGACGCATCTCGTCGATCTGACGAGGTGAGAGCAGTTCGATCAACGCTTCCCCCTGGGTGGCACCTGGCTGTGCCCGAATAACGATGGCCGAATAACAATACCGGGATTACTATACCGGCATGGTACGGGAACCCTTGACGGAGCAGGAGATCGCCCAGGGCCGGCGGATCGGGGCCTTGCTGCGTGCCGCGCGCGGTCCTCGTACGCTCGGGGTCGTCGCCCGGGGCGCCGGGCTCTCCGTGGAGACTCTGCGCAAGATCGAGACGGGTCGGATCCCCACCCCGGCTTTCGTCACGATTGCCGCGCTCACCGACCAACTGGGGCTGTCCCTGGACGAGATCTGGCGCGCGGCCCGTGCGCAGCCGCCCCACGACCGGCCCGCCGCTTCCTGAGACGCGCAGGTCGGCTGCGACAGTCGACGCGGGCGGGCCCGTCCGGGGCTGAAGGACGTGGCACCCTTGGCCGGCGCCGACCAGCGCATCATGTACCGGACCGGGACGGAGGACGAGTCGTCTCGCGCGCGGGTCGCCGAGCGCGGCCGGATCCGCCAGGAGTGGGTTTCGCCGTTGGCGGGCCGGGGAACCGATGCGTTCGTGTGGGCATCAGCGGGCCAGACGTACCCGGACACGTTCGGCGAGCGCGGGCGACGTTGCCTCCGCCGGTCGGATGTGACAGCCGTCGTGGACAGGAGGCCGTGTCGTGGCGAGTGCTGTAGTCGACCATCGTCCGTGCAAGGACGGCGGCGTGGTTGTCGAGGTTCGCGGCGAACTCGCCCTGGACACCGAACGGGCGCTGCGCCTGTACCTGGAGGATCTCGTCAGCCAGGCCCGGCCGCCCCGGATCGTCGTCGACATGCTGCACGTCAGGTTCATCGACTCCACCGGCATCGGCGCGCTTGTCGCCGGGTACAAGGCGGCGACATCGGTCGGGATCGGGTTTCAGGTTCGCCGGGTGGCACCGCTGGTTGAGCGGCAGCTGAAGCTGACCGGCCTGTACGAGCTGCTCACGACGGCGAGTTCTCGCTGAGAGTTCACGCTGACCGGAAACCGTCCGCGGTCGCCGGGACGCCTTCCGTCAAGAGATCGGGCGCCTCTGCCAGGAAATCAAGTGTCGCTGTCAGGGAATCGAGTGTCGCTGCCCAGACGGCGGCTCTGCCAGGAGATCGTGCGCCGTAGCGGGCAGCGATGCGAGGAGATGCACATTCCCCGCCATCCCTAACATATAGCAGAGTGGGGGGCTTGCGGCAAGATCCCGGTCGTGCCGCAGAATCGTCGGCCGAGGCCACAGCTGGCGGAATCGGGGGGACGGCGTGTGCGTGTTGGTGTTGTCGATGTATCGGCGGCGCGGTGTCGTGAATGGGCCGGTGGCATCCGTCAACCGTCACGACATCTGGCTGCCGGTCATCGACGTACGCCGTACCTGCCGCCTGCCCCGTTGAAGCGGGGATCCGCGAACGTGCTGTCGATGTTTGCTCCCGGGCCGGCCGGTCGGATCGTTACAGCGAAAGGCAATGAGATGAGGACGTGCCCGACCAGGGGCTCGACGCAGCGTGACACGCCGCTGACCCGAGCGGCCGGCGCGGTGCGGCGGAGCGCCGCCGCTTCGGAGGTGTCGCGATGACCGACCGGTACGTGATGGGCTTTCAGGAGATCGACAAGACGCGGCTCGCGGTCGCCGGTGGCAAGGCGGCGAACCTGGGAGAGCTGTCGCGCATCGAGGGGATCGATGTCCCCACCGGCTTCTGCGTGACCACGCACGCCTATCAGCGATTGATGGCCCAAGTGCCGTCGGTCGGCGCTCGGCTCGATCGGCTGTCACACGTGGGCCCGGACGAACGGGAAGCGATCGGCACACTCAGCGCTCAGATCCGCCAGAGCATCGAGGGGACCCCCATTCCCGACGATCTCGCGGCGGCGATCACCCAGGCTCTCGCCCAGGTCGGTGCGCACGACGCCTACGCCGTCCGGTCCAGCGCGACGGCAGAGGACCTGCCGGCGGCCTCCTTCGCGGGCCAGCAGGACACGTACCTGAACATCCTCGGACCGGCGGCGATCCTCCAGCACGTCCGCCGGTGCTGGGCCTCGCTGTTCACCGAGCGGGCAGTGAGCTACCGCCAGCGCAACGGCATCGACCACCGCAGGGTCCAGATGGCCGTGGTCGTGCAGCGGATGGTCTTCCCGCAGGCGTCCGGCGTCATGTTCACGGCCGACCCGGTCACGTCGAACCGGAAGGTCGCCTCGGTGGAGGCCAGCTTCGGCCTCGGCGAGGCTGTGGTCTCCGGACTGGTGAACGCGGACGTCTACACGGTGCGCGACGGAGAGGTCGTCACCAGGACGGTCGGCGCCAAGCAGGTGGTCATCCACGCCTGGCCGGCGGGCGGGACGCGGGAACAGGCGACCGACCCGGACCGGCGGGACCAGCCGGCGCTGACGGATGCTCAGGCCGTTCGGCTCGTGCGGCTCGGCCGGCAGATCGAGGCGCACTTCGGCCACCCCCAGGACATCGAATGGTGCCTGGTCGACGACGGCTTCCAGATCGTGCAGAGCCGGCCGATCACGACGCTGTTCCCGATCCCGGAGTCGAACGGCGGGGAGAACCACGTCTATGTCTCCGTCGGCCATCAACAGATGATGACCGACCCCATGAAGCCCCTCGGGCTCTCCTTCTGGCAGATGACCACCCCCGCGCCCATGGCCGAGGCGGGCGGCCGCCTGTTCGTCGACGTCACCCGGAGGCTGGCCTCGCCGGCGAGCCGCGCCGGCGTCCTGGAAGCCCTGGGGCGATCCGATCCGCTGATCGGCGACGCGCTGCGGACCGTCCTCGACCGGGGTGACTTCATCCCGTCGCTGCCGGACGGCGATCCCGAGGTGCCCGCGGCCGGCGCGCCGGCTCCGATCGAGACCGATCCGGCCATCGTCACCGAGCTGATCGGGCGCACCCAGGCGTCCATCTCCGCGGTGAAGTCCGCCATCCGGGGCAAGGCGGGATCGGAGCTTGTCGACTTCATCCGCGCGGACCTCCAGGAGCTGAAGCGGAATTTGTTCGATCCGCGGGGCCATCAGGTGTTCATGTCGGCGATGGAGGCCGCGTGGTGGCTCAATGAGCGGCTGGAGGAGTGGCTGGGCGAGAAGAACGCCGCGGACACGCTGACCCAGTCCGTGCCGCACAACGTCACGTCGGAGATGGGGCTGGCGCTGCTGGACGTCGCCGACGCGATCCGCCCGCATCCCGACGTGGTGGCGTTCCTGGAGCACGTCGAGGACGGCGGCTTCCGCCAAGCTGGCGAGCGGGACGGCGAGTGTTTCCTGGACGCGTTGCCCACCCTCGCGGGCGGGCCGGAAGCGCGGGAGGCCATCGAGGAGTGGCTCGACAAGTACGGCATGCGCTGCGCCGGCGAGATCGACATCACGCGGCCGCGGTGGAGCGAACGCCCCTCCGCGCTCGTACCCGTGATCCTCGGCAACATCAAGCACTTCGAGCCGGGGGCGGCCGCGCGGCGCTTCGAGCAGGGGCGGCAGGAGGCGTGGAAGAAGGAGCAGGAGGTGCTCGAGCGCTTGCGGGCCCTGCCGGACGGCCAGCGCAGGGCCGACGAGACGAAGCGGATGATCGACCGGGTACGGACCTTCATCGGGTACCGGGAGTACCCCAAGTACGGCATGGTCAGCCGCTACCTCGTGTACAAGCGCGCCCTGCTGGCAGAGGCCGACCGGCTCGTGCAGGGCCGGGTACTCCGCGACAGGGAAGACATCTTCTTCCTCAGGTTCGACGAGCTCCACGATGTCGTGCGCACGCACCGCGTCGACGACCGGCTCATCGACCGGCGCAAGGAGGAGTTCCGGTCGCACCAGGCGCTCACACCGCCCCGCGTGTTCACCTCGGACGGCGAGGTCATCGCCGCGGCGTACCGGCGTTCCGGGGTCCCGGCCGGCGCGCTGGTCGGCCTACCGGTCTCCGCCGGTACCGTCGAGGGGCGCGCCCGCGTCCTCCTGGACATGGCACACGCCGAACTCGAACCGGGCGACATCCTCGTCACGGCACACACCGACCCCAGCTGGACGCCCCTCTTCGTCGCCATCTCGGGCCTGGTCACGGAGGTCGGAGGATTGATGACCCACGGGGCGGTGATCGCGCGGGAGTACGGCCTGCCGGCCGTCGTCGGCGTGCTGGACGCCACCCGGCGCATCCGCGACGGGCAGCGGATCCGCCTGCACGGAACCGACGGCTACGTCGAGGTCTTGCCGTGACGGGCCTCGGCTTCACCACGGCCGGCGGCGCCTCCACCCGCTGACGCGCCGCGACCCGGCATCCGGGCTCCGGACCCTTGCCGTGGGATCCGGTCACCGCCACCACGGGTTCGGGTACGACAACAGTCGGCCGGCGGGTGGGACGCGAGCCGAGGACCGCGTGGGCGTGGGCGGCGAAGCAGTGCCCGTCGACCCGCTCCCCGGCGATGGCCACGAACAGGCCGCCGGTGTGCGGACAGCGGCTGTCCAGGTGCCCCGGTCGCCTCCTCCCTCGGGTCCGGCGGCTCAGTCTCGAGGACCGATCATCGGCACCTCAGACGGAGGCAGGGGCCCCAGAGCGCCGGCCACCCTAGTGCCATGACCCTCCTGCTGTCCGATGCGCGGGTGGCCGCCGTGCCGGTTCGCGACGCCGGCGAGCCCCTTGTCGCCCTCGATCCCGGATTCGGACCCGGCGAAGCCCTGGTCCGCCGCGAGCTGGCCATCCGGCTGCGGTCCGCGCGGGCGGCCCTGCCTCCGGGGATCCACCTGCGCGTGGTGGAGGGCTACCGCCCGGCGCACGAGCAGCAGGCGATCATCGACCGGTACGCGGCCGAGATCCGTGCCGTGCGCCCCCGCATCGGTGAGCCGGAGTTGCACGTCCTCACCAGTCGCTTCGTCGCGCCGCTGGCCGTGGCGCCGCACGTGGCCGGCGCCGCCGTCGATGTCACCCTGGTGGACTCGTCGGGCCAGGAACTCGACCTGGGTACGGCGATCGACGCCACCCCCGAGCAGTCCGGCGGCCGGTGCTACTTCGCGGCCGACGGGATCAGCCGCGACGCGCGGGCCAACCGCGACCTGCTCGCCCGGGTGCTGTGCCGGGAAGGGCTGGTCAACTACCCCACCGAGTGGTGGCACTACTCCTACGGCGACCGGTACTGGGCGCTGGCCGCCGGTGCCGCCGCCGCGTTGTACGGCCCGGTCGGGCGATGAGCCTGCTGGCGCTTCGCCCGCAGGCGACCCTTCGGATCGACCTGAGCGCTGTCACCGCGAACGTGCGCACCATCAAGTCCCGAACGGCCGGCGAGCTGATGGCGGTGGTCAAGGCGGACGGCTTCGGTCACGGCCAGCTCGACCTCGCCCGTGCCGCCCTCGCCGGTGGCGCGACCCGGTTCGGCGTCACGAGCATCGACGAGGCCCGGCCGCTGCGCGAAGCGGGTCTGCCCCAGCGTGTGTTGAGCTGGCTCAACCCGCCCGGTGCCGACTTCGGCAAGGCCGCGCGGCTGGACATCGAGCTCGCGGTTCCCGGGCTGGACCACCTGCACGCGATCGCCCGTACCGCCCCCGGCGCCCGCATCCACCTGCAACTGGACACCGGCATGGGCCGCGACGGCGCCGAGCCCGCCCAATGGGACCGGCTGTGCCACGCCGCCCGGGAAGCCGAGCGGCGCGGCCAGGTTCACGTCGTCGGGATCATGGGGCACCTGCCCTGCGCCGACCGGCCCGGCCACGCCGCCAACGCGCGCGGCCGCGACCGGTTCGTCTGGGGTCTGCGGGTGGCCCGGGCGGCGGGGCTGCGCCCGGCCGACCACCACCTCGCCGCGACGGCCGCCACGCTCAGCGATCCGCTGTCGCACCACACCATGAGCCGGATCGGCGCGGGCCTGGTCGGCATCGACGAGTCGGGCACGGTACGGCTGCGGCCCGCCCTCACCCTGACCGCCCCGCTGGTGACCATCCGCAGCGTGCCGGCCGGTACCGCGGTGGGCTACGGGCACACGTGGACGGCCAGGAGAGCGACCCGGCTGGGCCTGATCCCGGTCGGCTACGCCGACGGCCTTCCCCGGCTGGCCTCCGGTCGCGCCGAGGTCTGGGTGGCCGGCACGCGCCGGCCGGTGGCCGGCCGGATCTCCATGGACATGACCGTCGTCGACCTGGGCCCCGACACCCCGGTGACCGTGGGGGACCCGGTGACCGTCTTCGGCCCGGGCGAGGCCGGCGAGCCGACCACGGCGCAATGGGCCGGCTGGGCCCAGACCCTGGAACACGAGATCGTCACGGGCCTCAGCGCCCGGCTACACCGAAGGAGCGCCCCATGACTCCCACCCGCGTCGCCGTGATCGGCGGCGGCCGCAACTGCGAACACGACGTCTCCCTCGCCTCGGCCGCGGCGGTGGCCGGGGCTCTGGAGCAGGCGGGCTACCACGCCGTTCGCCTCACCATCGACCCCGCCGGGGTCTGGCTCGACCGGGAGGACCGCCCGATCGGCCTGGCCGGGGCGGTTCATGCCCTGCGTTCCTGCGCGGTGGCTTTCCCGGTACTGCACGGTCCGCACGGTGAGGACGGCACCCTGGCGGCGCTGTGCGACCTGGCCGAGGTGCCGTGGGTCGGGTCGCCTCTGGCCGCCGGCGCGCTGGCGATGGACAAGTGGGCCACCAAGCTCGTCGCCGGCGCGCTGGGCATCACCACAGCGCCCGCGCGGTTGCTCACCCCCGGCGGCGCCCACTCGTACAGCTTCACGCACCCGGTCGTGGTCAAGCCCGTTGCCGCCGGCTCCAGCCACGGGGTCACCCTGGTACGCGAAGCCGCCCGGCTCGGCCCGGCCCTGGACGCCGCGTTCGCCCACGCCGACCGGATCCTCGTCGAGGATCTCGTCACCGGCCGTGAGATCGACGTGGCCGTCCTGGGCCGCCGCGACGGATCGCGGGTCGTGGCGCCCGCGCTGGAGATCGTCGTGCCCGACGACGAAATCTTCGATCATGCCGCGAAGTACGGCGGTTCACCGGGCTTCCTTATCCCGGCCCCGCTGGACGAGGTGGCGCGCAAGCAGCTCGAGCAGGCGGCGGTGACCATGTACGACGCGCTGGGCTGCGCCGGGGTCGCCCGGATCGATTTCTTCCTGACCGGGCACGGTCCGCTCCTCAACGAGGTGAACACCACGCCCGGCTTCGCCGCCCAGTCGCAGGTGCCCAGAATGTTCGCCGCGGCCGGAATGTCCTTCGATGTCCTGCTCGACCTGCTGGTGCGCGATGCGCTGCCGTCCTGAGCCGCGTGTCGATCATCACGCGCTTTGCAGGTCAGGGCCCGGGAATGGTTCCCTTGCGGTGACACGCCCCCACCTAGCTGGATGACCGGATGAGCGAGACGGGCTGGCGCCCATGGTTGCCCGAGGGAATCGGGGCGCTCATGGTGCTCGTGTTCGGTCTCACCGAGGCCGTCCTGATTCGGGTGGCGACGGGCGGCCGCATGGACGGCTTCGTGCAGGCGCTGGCCACCGCGTTCGCGGTGGTGGCGTGCCGCCGGGCGCCCGGGGCGGCGCTCGCACTGGTATGGGCGTTGGGCCTGTACCAGGTGCTGTCCGGTGCGCCGATCATGCTGGCCGAGTTCGCGTTGACCGCCGTGTTCTTCGGCGGTGCACGGTGGGGCCGCCCGCCGACCGCGGTGATGAGCGCATTCTCTGTGCCGCTGGCCGTGGTCGTGGCGTTCGTCCTGCACGAGGGCAGGATTTTCGGACTCGACCTGCTTCTGGGCGGCTCGAAGCTGGGCGGCATGATCGACCAGGAGCCGACCGTACGGCTGACCCTGTCGATGATCGCGTTGCTGGTCGTCGCCGCTCCCTGGCCGGCGGGGCTGATGATGCGCTTCCTCGAACAGGCGAGCACCTCGCAGGCCTCGATGCTGGCCGCGGAGGAGGCCGCCGCCGGCGCTTGGCGCGAGACCGAACATGCCCGGGAAGTCGCGCATCTGCGTGACCAGCAGACCCGCCTGGCCCGTGATGTCCACGATGTCGTCGGCCACTCACTCGCGGTGATCCTGGCGCAAGCCGAGTCGGGGCAGTACCTGGGCGACACCGTGAAGCTGAAGAAGACCCTGCGGACGATCGCCACCTCGGCGCGCTCCTCGCTGCAGGATGTGCGGCAGGTGCTCTCCTCGACCCAGGACACGAGCGTGGAGCGCGGTGACACCGACCGGTTCGACAGTCTCATCGCCGGGGTGCGCGACAGCGGGCACGAGATCGTCGCGACCGAGTTGGGAACGCCCCGTCAGCTGCCACCGGAAGCCGCGGCGGTGGCCTACCGGGTGTTCCAGGAAATGCTGACCAACGCCATCAGACACGGCCGGCGGGACCGGCCCATCACGACCGAGCGGTACTGGCCGACGACGCAGTCGCCGGGCGGCTTCGCCGACACCCTGCGCATCGAGGTGACCAACGTGGCCGAGGCCTCCGGCCACGACGGCGCCGGGGCCGGGCGTGGCCTGGACGGCATGCGGCGCCGGCTCGAAGCGATCGGCGGCCACCTCGACGTGCGCCGCCGCGAGCAACCCGCCGGACCCACCTTCACGGTCACCGCGTACGTGCCGGTGCGGAGCGGTGCGTGATGAGCGACGACATCACCGTACTGCTCGTCGACGACCAGGAGCTCTTCCGTGAAGGGGTACGGGTCATCATCGACGCGCAGGAAGGCATGCGCGTGGTCGGCGCGGCCGGCAACGGGTTGGAGGCGATCCGCCTGGTCGAACAGTTGCGGCCCGACGTCGTCCTGATGGACATCCGGATGCCGGAGATGGACGGTGTCGAGGCGTCCAGGCGGATCTTCGCACCCGAGCGGGCCGCCGGGCGGACCAAGCCCGTCCGCGTGATCGTGCTGACCACTTTTAACCTCGACGACCGGGCGGCCACCGCGATCCGGCACGGTGCCAGCGGCTTCCTGCTCAAGGACACCACGCCGCTGATGCTGCGCGACGCGATCCGCACCGTCCACGGCGGCAACGCCGTGCTTGCCCCGCAGGATCTCGCCACCCTGCTGGACAGGCAGTTCCAGGCCGAGAAGGCACCGCCGGCGGCGTTCCTCACGCTCACCGACAAGGAACGCGAGGTGTTCACGGCCGTGGCCCGCGGCCTGTCAAACGCGGAGATCGCCGGCACCGTGTTCGCCAGCGAGTCCACGGTGAAAACCCACGTGGGTGCCATCCTGCGCAAGCTGGCGCTGCGTGACCGGGTGCAGATCGTCGTGTTCGCTCACGAACACGGTCTGGTCTGAGCGACCGGCCGCGGCGATCGCCGCCGCCGCGAAGAACGCGCGTAGCGCTGGGGCGTATGCTGCCACCGGCGCGCCGATCGCCGACCTTACGGCAACCAACACCCCGTGAGCTCGGACGAGGGAGAACTGGTCCGGAGTTGATTTACCCGGCCGGGGCCAGTGCGCGGTGATTCCGGCCGGGGCAGGTGCGGTGCAGGTGGCGGCGCGCTAGCCCGCGGATTCGGTGCTCGGGTTGCCGATGGCGTCCATCCGCCCCCACCGGCCGGGGATGTCGAACAGCTCGATGCGGCCGATCCGCGCCGGTACCGCGGGCGCCACGACGAGATCCTCCCCGTACGGGTTGAGACCGAGCAGCACACGGAGCAGGAGGAGCGTGGCGCTGGTCGACATCGCGTGTGGACTGTTCGCGGTCGGGTACGGGATCGGGTTCTGAGTCAGTTCGCGGTCATAGCCGCCGAAGGCTTCGGGGAGGCGGCCGTCGAAGTATT
>JBDZVD010000075.1:0-17700 GCA_040255525.1 Micromonosporaceae bacterium
CGGTCGCCGGCTCCCTCCCCGCCGGGCCCGCTCGGCCCGCCAGCCGGCTCCCTCCGCGCCGGACCCGCCCCGGCCCGCCCAAACTTCCTCGACGCCGGGTCGGCTCGGGTCGAGCCCGGACTCGGGCCAGGTCAAGGGGCGGGTGGGCCGGTTGGTGGACGCCTCGGCCCGCGTCGCCGGCGTTACGATCCTTCCCATGACGCCGGAGGAAGTGGGCGGCAGGCTCGGTGGCGTGGCCTCCGTGTCCGGAGGCGGTGCGTGGTCGCGGGTGACGGTCGACGTGCCGGTCACCGGCTGGGCTCCGGCGGTTCGTACCGCCCGGGACGGGCTGGGGTACGACTTCCTGGACTGGCTGTCCGCCGTCGACGAGCTGGACCAGGGGTACCGGATCGTCGCTCACCTGTGGTCGACATCCGGACGTACCGGCCTTCTGCTGCGTACGCTCGTGCCCAAGGAGGACGCCGCCGTACCGTCCATTGTGGACCTGTTCGCCGGTGCCGCCTGGCACGAGCGGGAGACGCACGAGATGTTCGGCGTCGACTTCCCGGGGCATCCGGGCGGCCTGCGCCCGCTGCTGCTGCCGCCGGAGTTCGAGGGGCATCCGCTACGGAAGGAGTTCGTCCTCGCCGCCCGGGTCGCCAAGGCGTGGCCGGGCGCCAAGGAGCCGGGCGAGTCGAACGATCCGAAGGCCGCGCGTCGCGCTCCGATGCGCCCGCCCGGCGTTCCGGCACGGGGCGAGTGGGGGACCGGGCGCCCCGGCCGGTGACTCCGGCCGCCGGCCGTGGCCCTGCCCGGGGAGGCGCTGCCCGGCCCGGCTGGCCGAGGGTCGGCCCGATCGGTGATGGCTTCGGCCCGGCCGGCGGGGAACCGCCCAGGCCGCGCATCCCCGGTCGCGAGGGGTAGCCGTGATCGAGGTCATCATCCGGGTGCTCCTTCCCGGTCAGTTTTGTGGTGATCTGGGGCCGGGTCTCGTACCCGAGACTGCGCGAGGATCAGCTGCAGCGGCTGTGCTGGCTGGTCCTGGTATCGGTCGCACTCGGCCAGCCGGTGCTGACCGCGGCGGTACGGGTGCTCGCGTGAGCGAGGCGGACGGGGAAGGATGAGCGGCATGGATGGCATCCCGGGGAAGGGGCTGGCGACCACCGCCAGCACCATGGCCCACCGGGCGCACACCCGGCGGTACCCCGACGTGGAGCCCGACCTGCCACCCCGCTCGCGCGGGGTGATCGCGCTCTTCGAGGAGAACTGCACGGTCTGCATGGTCTGTGCCCGGGAGTGCCCGGACTGGTGCATCTACATCGACTCGCACAAGGAGGAGGTGGTGGTCCCGGGCTCCGCGCGGGCGCGCCAGCGCAACGTGCTGGACCGGTTCGCCATCGACTTCTCCCTGTGCATGTACTGCGGCATCTGCATCGAGGCGTGCCCGTTCGACGCCCTGTACTGGTCGCCCGAGTTCGAGTACGCGGAGTACGACATCCGCGACCTGCTGCACGAGAAGGGCCGGCTGCGGGAATGGATGTGGACGGTGCCGCCACCGCCCGCCCATGATCCGATGGGCGAGCCGGCGAAGGAGGAGAGCACCGCGGCCCGCCGGGCCGCCAGGTAGGCCAGCGCGCCGACGGTGTCGCAGACCGGATACCTGGCCGCCGGTCCGGCCGCCGGCGCCGCCTCGATGCGCTGTTCCACCTGCGCACCCACGCTGCCGTCACGGCGCTGCTGTTCCTGGCCGCCGGCCGCGTGATCCACCCGGTCGGCGGCAACTCGATGGCCCTGACGGGCGGGCTGCGGAGAGCGCTTTGGACCTGCCTTGGGCGCCCGGCCTGGTCCTACGCTTCCATGTAGGCATCGACGGCATTTCCTACCCGTTAGTAGTCGTGACCGCCCTGCTGACCCTTATTTGTTGTATCTATACACTGTGGGTGGTTCCAGCTGTGGAGGTGGTGAGCCCAGGGGCACAACCCCGAGCACACCACCTCCATATGAGACCGGTCGCCTGCTCATGGCGCTGCTGCTGGCCAGCGAGGTCGGCATTCTGGGCGGGTTCCTGCGCACCCTGGCTGCCCGACGCGCCACACCGGGAGCACCGGCGACGGTGAGACAGCCCGGATCAGGGTGGGATGGCCGGTCGCGGCCGCCCCGACCGGAATCGCCGTCGTCGCGGCCGTCGTCGGGTTCGCGCCCGAACTGGTGATCGACGCGACTCTCCGAGCGTGGGCGGTTCGTCGGGCGAACCGGAAGTGGATCATTCCCGGCGCTTTCCCAGGCTCCTTTCAGCTGATTCACGGCAGAATGCGGGAAGGCCCCCCGGTAGCCGCCGCGTTGTACCGGTCAACGGGAAAAGGAGTGAACGTGCACCGGCACTTCAATGGATTCAAGACCGCGGCCCTCCTGGGCCTGTTGACCGGCCTGATTCTGGCGGTCGGTTGGCTGTTTGGCGGGAGTGGCGGCCTCGTGATCGCCGTTCTCATCTCGCTGGTGATGAACGCTGTCTCCTACTTCTACTCTGACAAGATCGCGTTGCGTGCGATGGCGGCCCGCCCGGTCAGCCAGGCTCAGGCTCCCGAGTTGTACGCGATGGTCAGCGAGCTGGCAAGCAGCGCGGGGCAGCCCATGCCCCGGCTGTACGTCAGTCCGACCGCGCAGCCCAACGCGTTCGCCACCGGCCGCAACCCGGAGCACGCGGCGGTCTGCGTCACCGAGGGCATCACGCGGATGCTGAACCCGCGCGAGCTGCGCGGCGTCATCGGCCACGAACTGTCCCACGTCTACAACCGGGACATCCTGATCTCCTCGGTCGCCGCCGGACTCGCCGGCATCATTACCATGCTCGCCAACCTGGCCTGGTTCATCCCGATCGGTCGCTCAGAGGACGACCGTGAGGGCGGGATGCTCGGCGCGCTGGCCATGATCATCCTTGGCCCGCTGGCCGCGACCGTCATCCAGCTGGCCATCAGCCGGAGCCGGGAGTACCAGGCGGACGCCTCGGGCGCCACACTGACCCATGACCCGCTCGCGCTGGCCAGTGCTCTGCGCAAGATCGACGCGGGAGCCCAGGCGCTGCCGCTGCCGGCCGAGCGCCAGCTGACCAGCACCGCCCACCTGATGATCGCCAACCCGTTCCGCAAGCAGGGTCTGGCGGCGCTGTTCTCGACCCACCCGCCGATGGCGGAGCGCATCACGCGGCTCGAGCAGATGGCGGGCTACCAGGGCCCGGTGACGTACACGCGCTGATCGGTCCCGTGACGGCCGGCCTGGTCGCCCGCTCCGCGCGGTCGGCCAGGCCGGATTCGTTCCGGGCTTAGCGGTAGTTCGTGAACTGCAGCGCGACCCCGAAGTCGCCCTGCTTGAGTATCGCGATCACGGCCTGCAGGTCGTCCCGCTTCTTGCCGCTGACGCGGAGCTGGTCGCCCTGGATCTGCGCCTGAACGCCCTTGGGGCCCTCATCGCGGATCTTCTTGCTGATCGCCTTGGCCTTGTCCGAGTCGATGCCCTGGATGATCTTGCATTCGATCCGGTACGTCTTGCCGGACGCCTTCGGCTCGCCCGCGTCCAGGGACTTCAGCGAGATGTTGCGCTTGACCAGCTTCTCCTTGAACACCTCGAGCGCGGCCCGGGCCCGGTCCTCGGTCTCGGCCGAAATCGTCACCGCGTTCTCGCCGGCGTGGCTGACCTGCGCCCCGGTGCCCCGGAAGTCAAACCGGGTGGTCAGCTCCTTCTCGGCCTGGTTGAGCGCGTTGTCGAGCTCCTGCCGGTCGACCTTGCTCACGATGTCGAAAGATGAATCTGCCACGTCATCTCCTGTTTGCGAGGTTCGTCCATTCAGCTTGCCACGTACCCGGCGGCGTGCCGACGGTACCCGTTTGCGCGACACCCCGGTCCTACCGCTATCCTTGCTTCCGCTACCGTGGCCCCGGCCACGGCAGCGATTGTCACGGCGGGTTGCCCGAGTGGTCAAAGGGAGCAGACTGTAAATCTGTCGCGAGAGCTACGGAGGTTCGAACCCTCCACCCGCCACAAGCTCGCAAAATGGCTCCTGAGCAGCGGAAACGCTGACCAGGGGCCGTTTCCGTACGCGCCACTCAGTCCCGTCCGGAACCGCGTGATCTCGCTCGTTGCGTCGCATACGTGTCGGCGTTCGATGACCGGGGTGGGCTATCGGCGGTTGGCGCGGAGTCGATCCGGCTTGCTTGCCCATCGATGCACTGAGCGTAGATGCCCATTGGCACGTGGACGCTGTGCCCGGACCACGCCGTGGCCCCGTTACTTCTCAAACCTTCTTTGGAGATTGTCATTCGCTCGGGGTCGGTGAACCAGCGGGCGGCCGGAAGCCGATCAGCAGGTTCCAACGGATGACGCCTACCGGCGCTTCCACCTGAATCGCCAGGGTGGTGGGTCTCGACAAGGTGACCACGTTTCTCGTTGGTGTCACAGCATCGAGAGCACAGGGAAGAGAGAACGTGGCGATCCAGGACCGGCATGGCCGGGTCGCGTAAGCGTTCCAGCAGGTTGCGGGTCTTGGTTCGCTTCCGGGCCGGCTTGAGGTCGGGGGAACGGCCGCACGCCGGGTGCGGTCTGACCGATCAATGCGGTGCGGCCGGCAATCTCCCCGCCGCCTTCCGCACCATCGAATAAATCGACATCAGCGCCCAGGCGCCCTCGAGCAAGATGAAACCCCATTCGAGTCTCACGACCGCTGTGACGGTCAGGACCGCCGAGCCGACCGCGTTGGCGATGAGGTAGCGGTAGCTGGACTGGTCGAGACGGCGCAGTTGAGCGGCCACGAACGCGGCCAGGATGAGGAGCGAACCGACGACCTGAACAACCTCGTACATGGGAAACACCACCGACACCGTCTTGTCGCTGGCCGGGTACGGTGTGCCTCGTCCGGACGCCCACAACCGCAGGCGTAACCAATAAATCCTAGCCGGGCAGGCGCCGACTCTCGGGGAGCCGGCCGGCGGAGCGGGGACCGGCTCGACCGCGCGGAAGCTGACGGCCACGGACGCTCGACGGCATATCGACGGTTCTGCCCGCAGTCCCCGGAAAGCGCCTTCTACCAGGTGCTGTCCGCCACGGTACGTTCGTCACGAGCGGTTTACGACCGTCCCCTATGCGGAGTAACGTCCACGCATGCCCCTCGTTGCGTCGCCCCGCCCCCGGCGGCGTTCGCATCGATCCATGCCGTTGCTTGTCGGCCTCGCCCTGCTGTCCATGGCGGCCGGCGCGCGGTATGGGCATCCGGCACCAATCACGTCCACCGGAGTCTCGGCGGCGGCCCGCATCGTCCCCGCCGACCCGGCCGCCAGCGGCACCCGCGTCCCGGCTGGCTTCACCGCAACCGTCGACGGCGCGCGCCGAGCGCACTGCGAAATCGGGCAGGCCAACGACAGCAGCGAGCAGTTGGGTGCGTGCCGAGTCGCACCGGTGGCGGTCGTGTCCGCCCCGGCGCCCGAGGATCCGCAGCAACCGGCCGCTCCGCCTCCCCTCGTCCTTTCCCGCACCTCTGTTCCCGCCGCCCTCGGCTCGCGGGCTCCTCCGATCGCATGACGCCAGGCGACCACCCCTCTGGTCGCAGCGGCTCGACGCCGTCTCGGTTCCCACACGGGTAGACCCTTCCGGTCGCAGGCCGGGTTCCCAGGTCCACACCGCACCGGCCGCTTCGCTGGCGGGGACGATCCCCCCGCGGACATTCCCTTCGGGGCGGCCAACGCGCCACCAACCGCATCGATCACGGACGAGGTATCGATCGTGGGACATTTCGTCATGCAGCAACTTCTCTTCGACGTACGCGAGGCACTGACCATCTGGCTGGGTTTGGTCGTGCTGACCGCGCTGGTGTGCGTGGTGCTGTCGCTCACCAGCCAGCGTGGACGGCAGCGCCGCGCCGCCCGCCGCGCGTCCCGGGCGCGCCGCGCGGAGCTGCACCGCAAGCGGCAGGAACTGGCGCGGGCCGCGAGGGCGAACCGGCGCGCCGCGGCGGCCAGCGACAGCACGCCGACTTTGGTACTGACCAGAATCGGCGACAGCGACAACCGCACGGCCCCGGCACCGACCAGAAGCGCCGACCAGGTCCCCGATCCCCTGGCCGACTTGAGCCGCTACGCCGCCGAGGTGGCGGTGGCAGCCAGCCGGGCGGCGGTGACCGCGGAGCGGCGCCGGCAGGAGTGGCGCGCGGTGCACAACGCGCAGGACGCGGCCTGGCGCGCGTACGAGGCAGCCGACCGCGCGGCACGACGACTGATCCTTGCCGCGGCCTTCCCGATCCCCGAGGAGGATGACCCGGCGGTGAGCGCGGAGGAGGCACGGCGGCGGGAGCGGTACCTGCTGCGGGCGGCTACCAGCGCGTACCACCGTGGCGAGCTGACCATCGAGGAGCTGAGCGCGGCGATGACACACCACAACGGCTGGGACCCGCGCCTGCACCCGTTCGAGCAGGACCTCATCCTCAGCTGTGCCGGCCGCTCACGGCTGCTGCGCACATACCAGGCGGTGTCGGAGATCGAGCGCATCGCCTGGCATCAGGCCGAGATGGCAGCCGTGGCGCAGCGAAGCCTCAACGAGGAGGCGTTCGCGGCGGCGATGCGCGCTCACCGCGCACAGCACCCGGTACCGGCCGGTTCGCGACGCCGGCCGGTGACCAGGGGCCAGGGGCGCACCCGGCCGGCGACCGTGGCGCGCGGACGGGTGGCGGTGCAATGGGGGCGGGGAGTCACCACGCTGTAATGCGGGCGTTCCGGTTCGAACGCTAACTGTCACGGCCGTGCCACGATTGCGGCATCCGTACGCGGCGGTTAGTCCGAAAAAGGGCATATCTAATATTGCTGCTGTTCCGTCGTTGATTGTGGAATCTGGACTTCGCGGATAGCTCAGCGCTGGAATGAGCGGAATTCGCCGACGGGCAACGCATGTTCGCCGAACAGGTGATCTTCCGTTGCTTCGAATATTTCGATGTACGGCCGACACATGCCCGGTAGCCCGACGAGTCGTGGTATCTCCGGTGGCCCAAGGGCGGGATTGTGGCGGGCGGCCAGGCTCCGGGGCTGGGGCGGCCGGGGTTCGCCGTGGGGCCGGACGTTCCGATCCGTGCTTCCGGAATGCGGCGAAACGAGATCGTACTTTCGGCTGATACCGGGATGCACTTTTGGTCGGCTGATGCAGCGGCATCCGGTCGTTCCCGGCTACTTCCGCTGCTGGCGCCGTCGCAACGGGTGAGAATTGGCGAGTCGATCGGTTCAACGCCAACGCTGGACTTTTGCTATGACCGCTCTTGTGGCACCATCATCATCACCATTACTCCTCACAATCCATCGACTCGTAATGCCTACAGGAGCTGCAATGAACGGACGCGGGCTACGTAGCGGCGCTCTGCGGCTCATCGCGACGGCCGCGGTTGCGCTCGGTATCGCTCTCTTCGCGGGCGCCTCGACCGCTCACGTGGTCATCGCGCTGAGTGGTGACTCCAGTCAGCCAGTCGTAGTTGTCAGTGGCGGTTCCGCTGCGACCTCGGACGCAACGCCGTCGAACCAGGCTGTGCCGTTGGAATCCACCTGGAACTGAACGGCGTTCCTGAAGGGCGGTAGCTGCGGTGGCGCGCCCGGCAGTCGTTCCGCGTCCGCGATCCGAGAACCTGGCGTGGCTTCTGACCGGGCCGCTGGCTGCTCTGACCATTCTCTTCGCCGTGTTGGCGGTGATGCACCGTAAGCCGATCATCGGCTCGGTGCCGGAAGCGCTGATCTTCTTCGTGCTGTTCCTGATGGCCGAAGCGATCACGATCAACGTGGACGCACGACGCCACGGCGTGAACATCGCGCTGACCGAGATTCCTCTTGTCCTGGCGCTGTTCTACCTGCCCCCGCTGCCGCTGTTGGTGGTCCGAGGGGCGGCGATCGTCGTCATGCTGATCCGGCAGGGGCGACCACCGGTCAAGTTTGTGTTCAACGTTGTCAACCGGGTGAGCACCAACGCCGCTGCCGCTCTGATCGTGGCCTACCTCGGCCCGCTCGACGCCTCGCCCCGGACGTGGCTCGTCCTGTTCGTGGCGGCCTGTACGTCGGTTCTGCTCAGCGTCGGTGTGGTCATCGCCGTCATCTCGCTGGTCCAAGGCGGTGCCTCGGTGCAGCGGATGATCCGGACCGGTACGCCCTCGGTCGTTGTCGGCTGCGTCAACACGGCCGCCGGGTTGGTCGTGCTGATCGCGCTCCAGCGGAGTCCGTGGGCGATCCTGCTGCTCGCGAGCCTCGCCGCCAGCCTCGTCGTCGTGTACCGGTCCTACTCGGAATCCCTGCGGCAGCACAAGTCACTCAGCGAGATCTACGAGCTGACCCGGGCCGTCGCCGAGGCGCAGAACGAGATCACCCTCGCCGACGTACTGCTGGTCCGGGTACGGGAACTCCTCCAGGCTGCGGCGGCGACGCTGTGGCTACCCGCCCAGGGCCGGTACCCGGAGACCCTGCTGTCGGCCCGCCTCGACGACACGGGACTGATCGACTTGCCGTCCACGCCCGAGACGCTCAGGCATCGGGTCATGGAATCCGGGTCGACTCTCGCTGTGGGCCCCAAGCTCGACCACCACCCGGAACTGCGTGAGACGCTGGCGGAGTCCGGTCCCAAGGACGCGATCGTCGTCCCGCTCCGGTCCGGTGCGGTCGTGATCGGCACGCTGGAAGTCGCGGGCCGGCTGGGCGGGCACACGGCGACGTTCCGCGAGGAGGACGTGCGGCTGCTCGAGACCGTTGCGGTGCACGCCTCGGCCGCAGTGGAGAATTCGCGACTGGTCGACCGGCTGCGGTTCGACGCCCACCATGACGCGCTGACCGGTCTGCCCAACCGGCGGCGGATGCTGGGCGCCCTGGAGCAGGCCGTCAAGGTACGCGCCCCCGGCGAAGTCGTGTCCGTGCTGCAATTCGATGTGTCCGGGCTGCGTGAGGTCAACGAGTCGCTCGGGTACGCGGCCGGTGACGAGCTGCTCACCGAGGTGGCCCGCCGCCTGCGGGAAGCGGCTCCTGCCGCGGCACTCGTCGCCCGGCTGGGCGGCGACGAGTTCGTGGTGATGCTGCGGACGCAGGGTGCGGATGCCGCGGTCGGGCTGGCCGGCGAGCTGCGGCAGGCACTGCAGGATCCGATGGAGATCGGCGCGTTGCAGCTCGACGTCGACTCCGCCGTCGGCATCGCGGTACACCCGGATCATGGCGCCGACCCCAGCATCCTGCTCCAGCGCGCGGACGTCGCCACCCACGTGGCGAAGTCGATGTCCCCACCCGTGCAGCTGTTCAACCTCGGGCTGGAATCCCGATCCAGCCGGCGGCTCGGCCTCGCCGGCGACCTGCGCCAGGCGCTGGACAACGGCGACATCGACGTGTTTTTCCAGCCGAAGGTCTCGTTCCGCAACCGGCGGCTCATCGGCGTGGAGTGCCTGGCCCGCTGGGAGGGCAGCGCGCACGGATCGGTCTCGCCCGAGGACTTCGTCGCGGTGGCCGAGCACACCGGGCAAATGGGCCGCCTCACCGAGGTCGTCCTGCGGGAGGGCCTGCGCCGGTGCCGGGAATGGTCCCAGGCCGGCAGGCCGCTCAACGTGGCGGTGAACCTGTCGCCCCGGACGCTGACCGACCCGGAGTTCCCGGACTGGGTGGGTGGGCTGCTGGAGGAGTACCGCGTCAGCCCGGAGCAGTTGACCTTCGAAATGGCCGAGAGCGGTGTGATCGCGGGTACGGACCGGCCGCTGCCGATCCTGCGCCGGCTGAACGAGATGGGCGTACGGCTGTCGGTGGACGACTTCGGCACCGGGTACTCGTCGCTGTCGTACCTGCGTCGCCTACCGGTACACGAGGTCAAGATCGACCGCGCCTTCATCCAGGGCATGGCGACCGATCCGGACGATCTGGCGATCGTCCGCGCCGTCGTCGACCTGTCCCGCCACTTCGGGCTGACCGTGGTCGCCGAGGGCGTGGAGAGCGAGCTCACGCTCTCGCTGCTGGAGGACGTCGGCTGCGACATCGGTCAGGGGTTCCTGTTCAGCCGCCCGCTGTCGTACGACCGGCTGGAGGCGTGGTTTGCCGCCCAGACGGAGCCGGAGCCCACATCGGCCGGCGAGGTACGGCGGCTGCGCGCCGTCCCCTGACGCCACCGGATACCGGTTCGACCCGCACCGGGGAGTTGTGTACTCTTACCCGGTGCGCCTCTCCAGACGGAGAGTGTGACGCCCCCTTAGCTCAGTCGGCAGAGCGTCTCCATGGTAAGGAGAAGGTCTACGGTTCGATTCCGTAAGGGGGCTCGACCTGCCAGTTGACGCCGTTGCGGTCCTTCCAGGCGGCACCGGTGGGTGGCTTTTCCGGTCAGCGCCGGAGGGCAGTTGGCGGTGTAGCTCAGTTGGTAGAGCAAGCGGCTCATAATCGCTGTGTCGCCGGTTCAAGTCCGGCCACCGCTACGTAGTGATCGGGCGCCTCAGGCCGCCCGCCTTGCGTCGTGGCCGTCGTGCGGCTATTCTGGAACGTCGAGCATGAGCAACCCAACAGCGAGGAAGGCACTCCGCCGTGGCTAAGGCGACCGAAGTACGTCCCAAGATCACACTGGCGTGTGTGGAGTGCAAGGAGCGCAACTACATCACGTCCAAGAACCGTCGCAACGACCCCGACCGCATCGAGCTGCGGAAGTTCTGCCCGCGCTGCGGTCGGCACACCGTGCACCGCGAGACGCGGTAGTTCCAGCGTCCAGCTGAGCCCGGTCCAGTGGGCCGGGCCCCCGGGCCGCCGGGGGCGGAAGCCCCGGCGAAGCGGCCCGGGCACGGTCATAGAGGCACCGACCGCCAGTGGCGGCGTCCGGAATCACCGGGCGCCGCCACCGGCGTCTCCGGGCCGGCCGGACTCCCGCAGCCCGGTGTGGCCCCTGCCCGGCTGGGCGTGAGCGTTCCCGAGGGCGGGCCCCTGCCCGGCCGGGGCGAGCGTTTCCGGGAGGGGTGGGCGGTGCCGACGGGCCAGCCGCCCGCGGCGCCGGGGCGGGACGGTCCGGGCAGCGGCGGCCGAGCGGCGTTTCGGACGCCGGAGGCCAGGCGGTAGGTTCGCAGCATGCCGCTGGACCCGTCGTACGAAGGTCATGCATATCCGCCCACCGGGCCCTACCGGGTCGGCCGGGAGAAGATCCGCGAGTTCGTCGATGCGATCGGCGCCGGGGATCAGGCGTACCTCGATCCGGAGGCGGCCCGGAAGCTGGGTTACCCCGATGTCGTCGCTCCGCCGACCTTCGCGGTCCTGCTCACCAATTCCGGCTTGCGCCAGATGATCGAGGATCCCGCCCTCGGGCTGGACTTCAGTCGCGTGGTGCACGGCGACCAGCGTCTCCAGCACGACCGCCCGATCCACGCCGGGGACGTGTTGACCTGCCGGAGCACGGTGGAGCAGATCATGTCCCGGGGTGGGCACGACTTCCTCACCGCGCGCACGGAAGTGTTCGACGAGGACGGCGAGCGGGTCGTCACCGGTTGGTCCAAGATCGTGGTACGAGGAGAGTGAGCGGCATGGATCTGGCGGAGCGCAGGTACCGGATCACCCGCGCCGATCTGATCCGGTACGCGGGAGCGTCCGGTGACTTCAACCCGATCCACTGGAGCGACCGGATCGCGACCGGCGTCGGGCTGCCCGGCGTGATCGCGCACGGCCTGTTCACCATGGCGCTGGTGGGGCGCGCGGTGACGGAGTGGACGGGACACCCGGCGCCCATTGTCGACTACAGTGTCCGATTCGCGCGTCCGGTCGTTGTACCCGACACCGACGAGGGGACGGAGTTGGTGATCAATGCCGTCCTGAAAGGCGTGACCGAGGACGGGAACGCCGTCCTGGATCTCACCGCGACCTGCGAGGGCGAGAAGGTACTCGCACAGGCACGGGCGACGGTCCGGCAGGCGTGACGCGGTGTGCCGGGGGTTCCGCTTGGGAAAACCCGGTCGATACCCGTACACTGGTCGGCCGTGGGGCGATCCAACCCTGGCCAGGCATGGCGAGGGTTCGCTTCTCGTAGGGGTGTGGCGCAATTGGTAGCGCAGCGGTCTCCAAAACCGCAGGTTGCAGGTTCGAGTCCTGTCGCCCCTGCAGGCCATGACGGACGGCGGGTCGGCCGGCCCGCACCGACAGAAAGAGCGCGGTAGCGATCCGCGGCGCGTGACATATCACCTCGGAAATGGAAGAGGGCGAAGTGGCCGAGAGCAAGCGGCGCGACGAGGACGCCGTGGATGAGCACCTCGACGAGGTGTTCGACGACGCTGTCGACGAAGGCTCCCTCGATGACGAGGACGCGTCGGCTGCCGGCCGTAAGGCGACCGCGGTCCGGACCAAGTCAAAGGACGATAGCGACAAGACGGACAAGAAGGCCGTCAAGGGCGCATCGGACGACCGCCCCGGAATTTTCGGCCGCATCGGCCGGTTCATCCGTGAGATCGTCGCTGAACTGCGCAAG
The DNA here is from genome assembly GCA_040255525.1 of Micromonosporaceae bacterium. Taxonomy (GTDB): domain Bacteria; phylum Actinomycetota; class Actinomycetes; order Mycobacteriales; family Micromonosporaceae; genus Rugosimonospora. Next base: position 12,445 of record JBDZVD010000075.1, read on the forward strand.
GTCATCTGGCCGACGCGCAAGGAACTGCTGACATACGCGACGGTCGTCGTTGTGTTCGTCGCAATCGTGCTGACCCTCGTCGGACTGCTGGACCTCGGCTTCGGCAAGGCCGTGCTGTTCGTGTTCGGCAAGGGCCAGAAGTAGGAGAAGAGAAATACCGTGCCTGAGTACGACGAGACTGCCCGTACCCCCGACGACGTGACCGACGCCGAGGCGGCGGAGATCGACGCGTCGGCCGAGGCGGCCACCGTACCGACGACCGCCGTGGCCACGGTCGACGCCGACGCCGACGCCGACGCCGTCAACGGCGAGGAGGGCGACCCTGTCGAGCAGCTGCGCGCCGCCCTGCGCTTCGCGCCCGGTGACTGGTTCGTGGTGCACTCGTACGCCGGGTACGAAAATAAGGTCAAGACCAACCTCGAGACCCGCATCACGAGCCTCGACATGGAGGACTTCATCTACCAGGTCGAGGTGCCGACCCGGGAAGAGGTCGAGGTCAAGAACGGCAAGCGGCTCCAGGTCCAGAACAAGGTCTTCCCTGGCTACATCCTGGTCCGGATGGAGCTGACGCCCGAGTCGTACTCCTGCGTGCGCAACACGCCGGGGGTCACCGGGTTCGTCGGCGCCACCGACCGCGCCGACCGGCCGGCCCCGCTCTCGCTCGACGAGGTGCTCAAGTGGCTGGCTCCCGCGGCCACCGTGGAGAAGGCCAAGGCCAAGCCGGAGGTCAAGGTCCTCGACTTCGAGGTGGGCGACTCCGTCACGGTCACCGACGGCGCCTTCGCGTCGCTGCCCGCCACGATCAGTGAGATCAACGCCGACCAGCAGAAGCTCAAGGTGCTCGTGTCGATCTTCGGTCGCGAGACGCCCGTGGAGCTGAACTTCAACCAGGTCGCGAAGATCTGATTCCGCGCGGAACGGGCGGTCGGCGAGAGCCGGACGGAGCCGCCCGGGGCGTCGCGGTACCCTGAAACGTCCGGCCCGGGCCGCGCCGTACCGTGCGACGCGATCGGGCCGGCAGTATGTGCCAACCTCCAGCCCAGGAAAGAAAGCTGCCATGCCTCCGAAGAAGAAGCTCGTCAAGACCTTCACGCTTCAGTTGCCGGCTGGCCAGGCGACCCCGGCTCCGCCGGTCGGTCCCGCCCTCGGTCAGCACGGCGTGAACATCATGGAGTTCGTGAAGGCGTACAACGCCCAGACCGAGTCCCAGCGCGGCGACGTCGTACCGGCGCAGATCAGCGTGTACGAGGACCGGTCGTTCACCTTCGTGCTCAAGACGCCGCCGGCCGCCCGCCTGCTGATCAAGGCCGCGGGTGTGCAGAAGGGTTCTGGCGTCCCGCAGAAGGACAAGGTCGGCGCGATCACCAAGGCCCAGCTGCGCGAGATCGCCGAGAAGAAGATGGCCGACCTCAACGCGAACGACATCGAGATGGCCGAGCGGATCATCGCCGGCACCGCCCGTTCCATGGGCATCACCATCAAGGACTGACCCCGCACCACCGTGGGAGGACGCGAGCGCGTCCGCCAGACACCACAGGAGACTGAACCTCATGCAGCACAGCAAGAACTACCGCAAGGCAGCCGAGCAGATCGACCGGTCCAAGCTGTACGCGCCGGTCGACGCGATCAAGTTGGCGAAGCAGACCAGCACGGTCAAGTTCGACCCCACGGTCGAGGTCGCGATGCGCCTCGGGGTCGACCCGCGCAAGGCGGACCAGATGGTTCGCGGCGTCGTCAACCTGCCGCACGGCACCGGTAAGACCGCCCGCGTCATCGTCTTCGCGGCCGGCCAGAAGGCCGCCGAGGCGGAGTCGGCCGGCGCGGACGTCGTCGGCACCGACGACCTGGTCGCCCGCATTCAGGAGGGTTGGCTGGAGTTCGACGCGGCGATCGCCACGCCGGACCAGATGGCCAAGATCGGTCGGATCGCGCGGATCCTGGGCCCGCGCGGTCTGATGCCGAACCCGAAGACCGGCACGGTCACCATGGACGTGGCGAAGGCCGTGCAGGACATCAAGGGCGGCAAGATCACCTTCCGGGTGGACAAGCACTCCAACCTGCACCTGATCATCGGTAAGGCGTCCTTCACCGAGGACCAGCTGGTGGACAACTACGCGGCCGTGCTCGACGAGGTCCTGCGCGTCAAGCCGTCCGCGGCCAAGGGCAAGTACCTCAAGAAGGTCTTCGTGACCACCACGATGGGGCCGGGCATCCCGGTCGACCCCAGCGTGACGCGGAATCTGACCGAGGCCACGACGGCGGACTGACCACCGGCCCCGGGAGGGCCACGCGAACGAGATCGACGGGGACGACCGGCAGGGTCGTTCCCGTCGATTCGTTGTGGCATCGTGTGTGCCATGCGCCTGGAAGAGGTGTCGTTCCGGTACGGCCGCGGGGCCGCGTGGGTGCTGGCCGAAGTCACCGTCGACGTCGATGAGGGTGAAATCGTGGTGGTCCGGGGCCGCAACGGTGCCGGCAAGTCCACCCTCCTGCAACTGATCGCCGGGGTGCTCCGGCCGACCCGGGGGCGCGTCCTCGACCGCAGACCCCGGGTCGGGTGGGTGCCGGAGAGGTTCCCGGCGAACCAGCCGTTCACCGTCTCCGGCTACCTCGGCGCGATGGCGGCGCTGTGCGGCGCCGGCTCGCCGGATCGGTGGATCGACCGGCTGGGGCTGGCCCCGTTCCGCACCGTCAAGCTCGCTGAGCTGTCCAAGGGCACCGCCCAGAAGGTCGGCCTGGCGCAGGCACTGGTACCCGGACCCGAACTGCTGGTGCTCGACGAGCCGTGGGAGGGCCTGGACGCGGTGGCCCGGGATCTGGTGCCGGAGATCGTTGACGAGGTGGCGGCCGTCGGCGGGTCGGTGATCGTGAGCGATCACCGGGGAGAGACCGCGAGGCTGCCGGGCGCGACCGAGTGGACGGTCGACGGCGGTCGGGTGAGGTCCGGGAGGCCGGACAGGGAGCATCCGGCCGCGGGTACGCCGTGGCTGATCGAGGTCGCCGCCGGCGACGGGCCGGCCGCCGTGGCCGCGTTGCGCGCCGCGGGGCACGAGATTATCCGGGTACGGGCATGAGCGGCGCACGGGTGGCACCGCTGGTGACCATGCGGGTGGCCGGCTTCGTGCGCACCGGGCGGTTCATCCCGCCGCTGCTGGCCGCTCTCGTCCTGCTCGCCATCCTGTACGGCGGCGGTCAGGCCGATGCCGCCGAGGCGTACGGGGTTTCCGCGCTGCTGATGTTCCCGGTGCTCGCCTGGCAGACCAAGCTCCTGCTCGACGCCGAGCCCGACGTCCAGCGCCGGCTGGCCGTCGTCGCGCTGCGCTCCAACCGCCGCGAGGCGGTCGCCGGCCTGCTCGCGGCGGCCGTGGTCGCGGTACCCGTGGTGGCCGTCGCGCTCGGCCTGCCCTGGGTGGTGAACGGCGTGAAGCACACCCACGCCGGTACCGGCCTGTTGCTGGGCCTGTGGGCGCATGCGATCGTGCTGCCACCGGCCCTCTCGGTCGGCGCGTGGAGCAGCCGGGTGATCGCGTCCACGGTCGGCCGGGCCACCGCGGTACTCGTCGGCGGCGCGGTCCTCGGCCTGGTCCTGGGTCTGCGCGGCTCGCCGGTACCGTGGCTGGCGCCGCCCCTGATGGGCACCGCGCGGGCGCTCGCGAACGGGATCGGTGCCGCCGCCCTCGGCGGCTTCACCGGCTGGGCGCTGGTCTGGTCCACGGTCGTCCTGGCCGGGTACGGCTGGTTGCGCCGGACCCGGGCCTGATCCGGCCGGTTTTGGCGCCGGGCCGCCCGTCCGGTATCGTCGATGGCGAAGTTCCACCCAGAGACCGCTGGTCACCGCGCAAACGGCGCGATCTTCAAGATCGCCTCGGGAGGCGCGGACGAAGGCCCCGCATCGAGCGGGCGGCCCGCGCAGGGGCGGACATCCGGAAGTCGGGCCGTCTGTGGCCCGGGTTCGAGATGTCCGGAGCATCGTGAGTCGGGCCGTCATGTTCCTGCCCGCCCCGTGCGCCCCCGCGCCGGGGCGTTTTCTCGTTGTTGGGCACCCAGCCGTACAGCCCAACCAGGGAAGTCTCGTAACACGAGCGCTCCCGCGAGGATCCACAGGAAGGAGGGACATGGCGGACAAGATCCGGATCGACAAGGCCGGCGCGGTCGCCGAGCTGAGCGAGCAGTTCCGCAGCTCCAGCGCGACCGTTCTCACCGAGTACCGGGGCCTGACGGTCGCTCAGCTCACCGAGCTGCGGCGTTCGCTGGGCGCCGAGACGAAGTACGAGGTCGCCAAGAACACGCTCGCGAAGCGGGCGGCGACCGATGCCGGCATCACCGGCCTGGACAGCCTGTTCACCGGTCCTACCGCGCTCGCCTTCGTGTCCGGCGACCCCGTCGAGGCGGCGAAGGGCCTGCGCGACTTCGCGAAGACTCACCCGCTGCTTGTCATCAAGGGCGGCGTCTTCGAAGGCAAGGCGATCAACGCGGACGAGGTCACCAAGATCGCCGACCTGGAGTCCCGCGAGGTACTGCTGGCGAAGCTCGCCGGCGCGATGAAGGCCAACCTGAGCAAGGCCGCCGGCCTGTTCCAGGCGCCGCTGTCGAAGGCCGCCCGTGCGGTGGCCGCCCTGCAGGACAAGATCGAGAAGGAAGGCGGAGCGGCCAGTGCCGCGCCCGCCGACACAGCCGAGGCGTCGGCCACCCCCGCGCCCGAAGGCGCCTGACCACCATCACGTACGGAAAGGAAAGCCGACCCATCATGGCGAAGCTGAGCAACGCTGAACTGCTCGACGCGTTCAAGGAGATGACGCTGATCGAGCTGTCTGACTTCCTGAAGCAGTTCGAGGAGACCTTCGACGTCACCGCGGCCGCCCCGGTGGCCGTCGCCGCCGCGGCCCCGACCGACGGTGCCGCGGCCGCCCCGGCCGCAGAGGAGAAGGACGAGTTCGACGTCATCCTCGAGGCTGACGGCGGCAAGAAGATCCAGGTCATCAAGGTCGTGCGTGAGCTGACCGGCCTGGGCCTGAAGGAGGCCAAGGACCTGGTCGAGGCCGCGCCGAAGCCGGTCCTGGAGAAGGCCAACAAGGAGAACGCCGACAAGGCCAAGGCCAAGCTGGAGGCCGAGGGCGCCAAGGTCACCCTCAAGTGACCTGACGCCAACGCGTCGGGTCGGCGGGCGGGCCCCGGGTCCCGGGGGCGGCCGCCCGGGTTGTTCCCGGGCGGGGGGTGCGCCCGGCTGCCGCGGTGGGCGGGCCGGGGGGGCGCCGG
>JBDZVD010000075.1:17710-30482 GCA_040255525.1 Micromonosporaceae bacterium
AAAGGCCCCCCAAAAGTGCCCAGCCGCGAGGGCGGGGGGGGGGCGGCCGGCCGGGGGCCCGGGGGGCCCCCCGCCGGGTTTCTGCCCGGGCTGCGGTTGCGCCCTGCTGCTGCTGTGCTCGGGCCGTGGAGCCGCCGGGCTGTGGTCGTGCGGGCTGTGGCAGTGCGGGCCGTGGCCGTGGCCGGGGCCGGTGTGGCCCGGTGGCCGGCGGCGCCCGCCGTGACCGTCATCGAAGGTGTCCCGACGGCGCGGGAAGTTTGGCCATCGGATCGGCCCCGGGCACTATTCCCGCACCTCTTTGTCCGAATATGCCGTATGCGCATGTGCAAGTTGCGCATCGTGCGTGTCTGAGCCCCGGCTCAACTCTTGACGGAGCCGGCATGGGACAGGCACGCTGATTGCGCAACGCCTTCCGCGGATGCGCCAGACCGTCGCTGGAAGTCCCGAGCAAGGGTCTTTGAGGCCCGTGCAGGCCCCGGGTTCACCCCCCGGCATGGCCCGCTCGGCGGACTTCGCGATGGGGGCTCGACAGCGGTTAGCCTTTCGGCTACACTGCTAGTTTGCGCTGCCTTCCGACTAAGCCCCCGCCTAGATTGTCCGTTTTGGGTAATTTAACAGGGGTCAATCGGGGTGCACGCGCAACGGCCGTTTTGCAGCACCACCGGTCCTCGGAAGGACGCATCTTGGCAGCTTCCCGCCCTGCGAAGACCAGTCGTACGTCGTCGAGCGCCTTCGCTCCCCGCCGAATCTCATTCGGCAGGATCACCGAACACCTCGAAGTCCCCAACCTCCTTGCCATTCAAACCGAGTCGTTCGACTGGTTGGTGGGCAACGAGGCGTGGGCAACGCGTTCGGCTGATGATCCGCACGCTCGTTCGGGTCTTGCAGAAATCCTCGACGAAATCAGTCCCATTGAGGACTTTTCCGGCACTATGTCGCTGTCGTTCTCCGCACCCCGCTTCGACGAGGTCAAGGCCTCGATCGAGGAGTGCAAGGAGAAGGACCTGACCTACTGCGCGCCATTGTTCGTGACCGCGGAGTTCACCAACCACACCACCGGCGAGATCAAGAGCCAGACGGTGTTCATGGGTGACTTCCCGATGATGACGCCGAAGGGCACCTTCATCATCAACGGCACCGAGCGCGTCGTGGTCAGCCAGCTCGTCCGCTCGCCGGGCGTGTACTTCGACAAGCAGCCGGACAAGACCTCCGACCGGGACCTGTCCAGCGTGAAGGTCATCCCGAGCCGGGGTGCCTGGCTGGAGTTTGACATCGACAAGCGCGACACGGTCGGCGTTCGCATCGACCGCAAGCGCCGCCAGGCGGTCACCGTCCTGCTCAAGGCCATCGGCTGGTCCAACGAGCAGATCCGCGAGCGGTTCGGCTGGTCCGAGCTGATGATGACCACGCTGGAGAAGGACCACATCGCCGGTCAGGACGAAGCCCTGCTCGACATCTACCGGAAGCTGCGGCCCGGTGAGCCGCCGACCCGGGAGAACGCGCAGACCCTGCTGGACAACCTGTTCTTCAACCCGAAGCGCTACGACGTGGCGAAGGTCGGGCGGTACAAGTTCAACAAGAAGCTCGAGGTCGACGTCCCGATCACCAAGGGTGTGCTGACCGTCGAGGACATCGTGGCGACCGTCGAGTACCTTTGCCGGCTGCACACCGGCGAGGAGGGGTACGAGCCGGACGACATCGACCACTTCGGCAACCGGCGCCTGCGTACCGTGGGCGAGCTGATCCAGAACCAGGTCCGGGTCGGTCTGTCCCGGATGGAGCGCGTCGTCCGCGAGCGGATGACCACCCAGGACGTCGAGGCGATCACCCCGCAGACTCTGATCAACATCCGCCCGGTGGTGGCGGCGATCAAGGAGTTCTTCGGTACGTCGCAGCTGTCCCAGTTCATGGACCAGACCAACCCGCTGGCCGGCCTGACCCACCGGCGCCGCCTGTCGGCGCTCGGTCCGGGTGGTCTGTCCCGGGAGCGGGCCGGCTTCGAGGTTCGTGACGTGCACCCGTCGCACTACGGACGGATGTGTCCGATCGAGACGCCGGAAGGCCCGAACATCGGTCTGATCGGCGCGCTGTCCACGTTCGCCCGGGTCAACCCGTTCGGCTTCATCGAGACGCCGTACCGGAAGGTTCTCGACGGCCGGGTCACCGACCAGATCGACTACCTGACCGCGGACGAGGAGGACCGGCACGTCATCGCGCAGGCCAATGAGCCGCTGAAGAGCGACGGCGCGTTCGCCGGCGAGCGGGTGCTGGTCCGCCGTAAGGGCGGCGAGTTCGAGGCCGTGGCCCCGTTGGCCGTGGACTACATGGACGTCTCGCCGCGCCAGATGGTGTCGGTCGCGACCGCCATGATCCCGTTCCTTGAGCACGATGACGCCAACCGGGCCCTGATGGGCGCGAACATGCAGCGCCAGGCAGTGCCGTTGATCAAGGCGGAGGCGCCGCTGGTCGGTACCGGCATGGAGTACCGTGCCGCGGTCGACGCCGGTGACGTGGTCGTCGCCGAGGTCGGTGGCGTGGTCGAGGACCTGTGCGCCGACTACGTGACGGTGCACCAGGACGACGGGCACCGCCGCACGTACCTGCTGCACAAGTTCCGCCGCTCGAACGCCGGTTCCTGCGTGAACCAGAAGCCGGTCGTCTTCGAGGGTGACCGGGTCGAGGCCGGCCAGGTCATCGCGGACGGGCCGTGCACCGACGAGGGCGAGATGGCGCTCGGGCGCAACCTGCTCGTGGCGTTCATGCCCTGGGAGGGTCACAACTACGAAGACGCGATCATCCTGTCCCAGAAGCTGGTCCAGCAGGACGTCCTGACCTCGATTCATATCGAGGAGCACGAGGTCGACGCCCGCGACACCAAGCTGGGGCCGGAGGAGATCACCCGCGACATCCCGAACGTCAGCGAGGAGATGCTGGCCGACCTGGACGAGCGGGGGATCATCCGGATCGGTGCCGAGGTGGTGCCGGGCGACATCCTGGTCGGCAAGGTCACGCCGAAGGGCGAGACCGAGCTGACCCCGGAGGAACGGCTGCTTCGCGCGATCTTCGGTGAGAAGGCCCGCGAGGTCCGGGACACCAGCCTGAAGGTGCCGCACGGTGAGAGCGGCACGGTCATCGGCGTCCGTACGTTCTCCCGGGAGGACGGCGACGAGCTGTCGCCCGGCGTCAACGAGCTGGTCCGGGTGTACGTGGCCCAGAAGCGGAAGATCCAGGACGGCGACAAGCTCGCCGGCCGGCACGGCAACAAGGGTGTCATCTCCAAGATCCTTCCGGTTGAGGACATGCCGTTCCTGGAGGACGGCACGCCCGTCGACATCGTGCTCAACCCGCTGGGTGTGCCGAGCCGGATGAACGTCGGCCAGGTACTGGAGACCCACCTCGGGTGGGTCGCCAAGACCGGCTGGAAGGTCGAGGGCGACGACACCACGTGGAAGAGGGCACTGCGGTCGATCAACGCGCACGAGTCGGAGCCGGACACGAACGTGGCCACTCCGGTCTTCGACGGTGCGAAGGAAGAGGAGATCGCCGGCCTGCTGGACTCCACCCTGGCCAACCGGGACGGCGTCCAACTGGTCGGGGCCAGCGGCAAGGCGCAGCTGTTCGACGGCCGGTCCGGCGAACCGCTGCCCGACCGGATCGCGGTCGGCTACATCTACATCCTGAAGCTGAACCACCTGGTCGACGACAAGATCCACGCTCGGTCGACCGGACCGTACTCGATGATCACGCAGCAGCCGCTGGGTGGTAAGGCGCAGTTCGGTGGCCAGCGCTTCGGCGAGATGGAGTGCTGGGCGATGCAGGCGTACGGCGCCGCGTACGCCCTGCAGGAGCTGCTCACGATCAAGTCGGACGACGTGCTCGGCCGCGTGAAGGTCTACGAGGCGATCGTCAAGGGCGAGAACATCCCCGAGCCCGGCATCCCCGAGTCGTTCAAGGTCCTGCTCAAGGAGTTGCAGTCGCTGTGCCTCAACGTCGAGGTGCTGTCCAGCGACGGTGTGGCTCTGGAGATGCGGGAAACCGACGACGAGGTGTTCCGGGCGGCCGAGGAGCTGGGTATCGACCTGTCCCGGCGCCCCAACGAGGGCGTCAGCAGCGTCGAGGAGATCTGAGGTTCGGGTCCGGCCGGCCTGCCGGCCGGACCCCGCCTGGCGACCACACACCCGAACATCGCGTAGCGACCGAGAAAGCCAATCGCGCGGCGATCAAGAAATACGAGGGACCAAGTGCTCGACGTCAACTTCTTCGACGAGTTGCGTATCGGCCTGGCGACCGCGGACGACATCCGTCAGTGGTCGCACGGCGAAGTCAAGAAGCCCGAGACGATCAACTACCGCACCCTCAAGCCGGAAAAGGACGGGCTCTTCTGCGAGAAGATCTTCGGCCCGACCCGGGACTGGGAGTGCTACTGCGGAAAGTACAAGCGGGTCCGGTTCAAGGGCATCATCTGTGAGCGCTGCGGCGTCGAGGTGACCCGGGCCAAGGTGCGGCGTGAGCGGATGGGGCACATCGAGCTCGCCGCGTCGGTGACCCACATCTGGTATTTCAAGGGCGTTCCGAGCCGCCTGGGCTACCTGCTCGACCTGGCTCCCAAGGACCTTGAGAAGATCATTTACTTCGCGTCGTACGTCATCACGAGCGTGGACACCGAGGCGCGGCACCGCGACATGTCCACGGTCGAGAGCGAGATCGGCGCGGAGAAGCGGCACGCCGAGAACGCCCGCGACTCGGAGATCGAGAAGCGCGCCGCCAAGCTCGAGCAGGACCTCGCCGAGCTGGAGGCGGAGGGCGCCAAGGCGGACGTGCGGCGCAAGGTCAAGGAGGCTGGCGAGCGCGAGATGCGCCAGATCCGCGACCGGGCGCAGCGCGAGGTCGACCGGCTGGACGAGGTGCTGGACACCTTCCGCAAGCTCGACACCAAGCAGCTGGTCACCGACGAGCTGCTGTACCGCGAGCTGCGCGACCGGTTCGGCGAGTACTTCTCCGGTGGGATGGGCGCCGAGGCGATCAAGGCGCTGATCGAGAACATGGATCTCGACGCCGAGGCCGAGGAGCTGCGCGAGACGATCCGTTCCGGCAAGGGCCAGCGGAAGATCCGCGCGCTCAAGCGACTCAAGGTCGTCGCCGCGTTCCTGAACACCAGCAACTCGCCGCTGGGCATGGTGCTGGACTGCGTACCGGTGATCCCGCCGGACCTGCGCCCGATGGTGCAGCTCGACGGTGGCCGGTTCGCCACGTCCGACCTGAACGACCTGTACCGGCGGGTGATCAACCGGAACAACCGGCTCAAGCGCCTGATCGACCTGGGTGCGCCCGAGATCATCGTCAACAACGAGAAGCGGATGCTGCAGGAGGCCGTCGACGCGCTGTTCGACAACGGCCGCCGCGGCCGCCCGGTCACCGGGCCCGGCAACCGTCCGCTCAAGTCGCTGTCCGACATGCTCAAGGGCAAGCAGGGCCGGTTCCGGCAGAACCTCCTGGGCAAGCGCGTCGACTACTCCGGCCGTTCGGTCATCGTGGTCGGCCCGCAGCTCAAGCTGCACCAGTGCGGCCTGCCCAAGCAGATGGCGCTGGAGCTGTTCAAGCCGTTCGTGATGAAGCGGCTGGTCGACCTCAACCACGCGCAGAACATCAAGTCTGCCAAGCGGATGGTCGAGCGCCAGCGCCCGGTCGTGTGGGACGTGCTGGAAGAGGTCATCGGCGAGCACCCGGTGCTGCTCAACCGGGCGCCCACCCTGCACCGTCTGGGCATCCAGGCTTTCGAGCCGCAGCTGGTCGAGGGCAAGGCGATCCAGATCCACCCGCTGGTGTGTACCGCGTTCAACGCCGACTTCGACGGCGACCAGATGGCGGTGCACGTCCCGCTGGCGGCCGAGGCGCAGGCCGAGGCGCGGATCCTGATGCTCTCGTCGAACAACATCCTCAAGCCGGCCGACGGCAAGCCGGTCACCATGCCCACCCAGGACATGGTCATCGGCCTGTACCACCTCACGCACAAGCGGGACGACCTGCCGGGCGCCGGCCGGACGTTCAGCTCGGACGCCGAGGCGCGGATGGCCTTCGACAACGGCGAGCTGCACCTGCAGGCGCCGGTACGGATCCGCTTGCACGATGTGATCGGCGTGGACAACGGCGCCGGTGCCACGCCGTGGGAGGCTCCGGAGGGCTGGGAGCCGGGTACTCCGTTGATCCTGGACACGACCCTGGGTCGGGTGCTGTTCAACGAGACCCTGCCGCCGGGGTACCGCTTCGTGAACTACGAGATCCGCAAGGGTCAGCTCTCGGCGATCGTCAACGATCTGGCCGAGCGTTTCCCGAAGGTCGCCCTGGCGGCCACTCTGGACGCGCTCAAGGAGGCCGGTTTCCACTGGGCGACCTGGTCCGGTGTGACGATCGGTATCGAGGACGTGGTCCAGCCCCCGCGCAAGCGGGAGATCCTGGAGCGGTACGAGCGGGAAGCCGAGCGCATCGACAAGCAGTACCAGCGCGGTCTGATGACGGCGGAGGAGCGCCGCGGCGAGCTGATCGAGATCTGGACCAAGGCGACCAACGAAGTCGCCAAGGAGATGGAGACGGCGCTGCCGAAGGAGAACCCGCTGTGGAAGATGATCAACTCGGGTGCCCGCGGTAACCTGCTCCAGCTCCGGCAGATCTCGGCGATCCGTGGTCTGGTGGCCAACCCCAAGGGCGAGATCATCCCGCGTCCGATCAAGTCGTCCTTCCGCGAGGGCCTGTCCGTGCTGGAGTACTTCATCTCCACGCACGGTGCCCGCAAGGGTCTGGCCGACACCGCCCTGCGTACCGCCGACTCCGGGTACCTGACCCGGCGCCTGGTGGACGTCTCGCAGGACGTGATCATCCGCGAGGAGGACTGCGGTACCGACCGGGCCATCCCGATGCAGGTCGGGCAGCGGATCGACGGCCAGCTCGTGGTCCACGAGCACGCCGAGACCGGGGCACACGCCCGTACGCTGGCCGACGACATCAAGGACGCGTCCGGCAACGTCGTCGCGCACCGTGGCGACGACATCAACTCGATCCTGGTGGACCGGCTGGTCGCGGCGGGTGTCGAGACCGTCCGGGTGCGCAGCGTGCTCACCTGCGAGTCCAAGCTGGGCGTCTGCGGGGCGTGCTACGGCCGTTCGCTGCCGACCGGCAAGACCGTGGACGTCGGCGAGGCGGTGGGCATCATCGCCGCCCAGTCGATCGGTGAGCCGGGTACCCAGCTGACGATGCGTACCTTCCACACCGGCGGCGTCGCGGGTGAGGACATCACCCAGGGTCTGCCCCGTGTCCAGGAGATCTTCGAGGCGCGCGTGCCCAAGGGTAAGGCGCCGATTGCGGAGATCGCCGGCCGGATCCGGATCGAGGAGGGCGACCGGTCGCGGAAGATCATCATTGTGCCGGACGACGGCAGCGACGAGATCGTCCACGACAAGATCTCGAAGCGCGTCCGCCTGCGGGTGACCGACGGCGGGCACGTGGAGGTCGGCGAGAAGATCACCGAGGGCACCATCGACCCGCACGAGCTGCTGCGGGTCCTGGGGCCGCGGGCCGTCCAGGTCCACCTGACCCAGGAGGTCCAGGAGGTCTACCGGTCGCAGGGCGTGCTCATCCACGACAAGCACATCGAGATCATCATCCGCCAGATGCTCAAGCGGGTGACGATCATCGACTCCGGCTCGACCGAGTTCCTGCCGGGTGTGCTGGTCGACCGTGCTCACTTCGAGGCGGAGAACCGGCGGATCGTGGCCGAGGGCGGCGAGCCGTCCGCGGGGCGTCCGGTGCTCATGGGTATCACCAAGGCGTCGCTGGCCACCGAGTCGTGGCTGTCGGCGGCGTCCTTCCAGGAGACGACCCGGGTGCTCACCGACGCGGCGATCCACGCCCGCAGCGACTCGCTGATCGGTCTGAAGGAGAACGTGATCATCGGAAAGCTCATCCCGGCCGGTACGGGCATCAGCAAGTACCGCAACATCCGGGTGGAGCCGACCGAGGAAGCCAAGGCCAAGGTGTACTCGATGACCGGGTACGCCGAGACCGACTACGGCTTCGGGCCGGCCAGCGGGCATGCCGTACCGCTGGACGACTTCGATCTCGGATCGTTCCGCTGATGGTCGACCGGTCTGGGCCGTCGCGCGGATTCCGACGCGCCGAGCCAGACCGGTCGGGAAAGCGCCACCGAGCGTGAGATCGGGGCCTCAGGTGTTCGCCTGGGGCCCCGATCTGTTTCCATAAGGTGGTGAGCGCTATCCCGGGAGCGAGTGTGGGATCGATCGACATCGCCAGCGTGCGGCACCCGCTCGATCCCGATCCGGTGCCTTCGTCGAAGGCCGTCGCTGTCCTGGCGCTCGGTGTCGTCGCCGCGGCGACCGGCTTTTTCCTCGGCGGCCTCATCCCGGCGACGCTCGCCCTGCTGCTCGCCCGCGACGCCCGGCGGGAGATGTCGGCGGCGAAGGGCTTCCTCACCGGTGGCCGCCGGATCCGGATCGGGGTCGCCCTGGCCTGGGTCGGCATCGTCCTGGCCGCGTGCGCCGTGGTGGTCGCGAGCATCGTCGGCCTGCTGCACCTGGCCGCGAATTCCGGTGGCTCGAACTACGCCCCCAACGTGAACTGAAAGGCCGGCCGTGACGGAGCCGCCACAGCCCCCGCCCTGGGCCAACCCCGGGCCGCCGCCCTCGATGCCGGCACCGCACTACCCGCCGCCGGGCCCGAACCAGCCGTACCCGCCCCCCGCGCCGCCGGGCGGGCACTCGTACCCGGGCCCGACCCCGGTCGTCCGCCCGCCGGCGCACCCCGGCGGCGCGATGGAGTACCCGGGTGGCGTACCGGTCCGTCCCGGGTACCCGCAGGCGCAGTGGCCGCCACCGCCGCCCCCCGGCCCGGTGGCGGCTCCGGTCCGGCCGGTGCGCATCGACCCGGTGCCGGGCACCGAGTTCGGGGTCGCCTACCTGCCGGTGAACCCGACCTTCCTCGGCCTGGCCACCGGCAGCATGGTTGCCGGCATCGGCGCCGCCCTGGTGGCTCTCGTGGTCGTCTGCTTCGGCGTGGCCGGGGCGAGCCCCGGGTGGGGCCCGCTGGTGTCCGGGGCGTTCGCGATCCTGTCCGCGCTGCTCGGAGCGGCGGCCATTGCGCTGGGGTTGACCGCGCGACGCCAGATCGGTGCGGCCCGGGGCCGTCTGAGGGGCCGTGGAGCGGCGGTCGCCGGCCTCTGGTGCGGCGCCTGCGGGCTGGGTGTCGCGGCGCTCGGGTTCGCGCTCGCCCTGGTGATCAGTTGAGGGACGCGGGTTGAGATGGGTATCACCCTGCCCGAGCGCGCCCGGTGGCCGGTCGGCGGCCGGGTTCTCCAATCACGAGGTACTATTTAAAACCGGAGTGACTTCCGTAGGGCTTATTTTGACGAGGGCTCCAACGGTCGGTACTCTTTCCCCTCGTGCCCGGGCATGCCCCGGGCTCATCGTGCGTGCGCCCATGTGGTGCTGCCCGAGAACTTAACCCGGCGGTCCGAATGATTGCCGCCGGGCCCGTGTGCCGGACGACACGCCCGACCGCGGGGGCCGGACAGGCGTTCGCCGCCGATCCGGCCGCACGGCAGGTGTAGGACGTTCGACAGGCAAGACGGCGCGGCCGCGAGGCAGCGGTCGAAGGGAGATTCGAGACCCGGATGCCCACCATCCAGCAGCTGGTCCGCAAGGGCCGCCAGGCGAAGACGAGCAAGACCAAGACGCCGGCGCTCAAGGGAAGCCCGCAGCGGCGCGGCGTGTGCACGCGTGTGTACACCACCACGCCGAAGAAGCCGAACTCGGCACTGCGCAAGGTGGCCCGCGTCCGGTTGACCAGCCAGATCGAGGTCACCGCGTACATCCCCGGTGTCGGGCACAACCTTCAGGAGCACTCGATCGTGCTGGTCCGTGGCGGCCGGGTGAAGGACCTCCCGGGCGTCCGGTACAAGATCGTTCGGGGTTCGCTGGACACTCAGGGCGTCCGCAACCGCAAGCAGGCGCGCAGTCGGTACGGCGCGAAGAGGGAGAAGAGCTGACATGCCGCGTAAGGGCCCCGCGCCGCGCCGGCCGCTGGTCGCCGACCCGGTCTTCAACTCACCGCTGGTCACCCAGCTGATCAACAAGATCCTGATGCGCGGCAAGCGCCAGCTCGCCGAGCGGATCGTGTACGGCGCGCTGGAGGGTTGCCGGGAGAAGACCGGCACCGACCCCGTGGTCACGCTGAAGCGCGCCATGGACAACGTGAAGCCGACTCTGGAGGTACGCAGCCGCCGCGTCGGTGGCGCGACCTACCAGGTGCCTGTCGAGGTGCGCCCGACCCGGGCGACCACCCTGGGACTGCGCTGGCTGGTGACGTACTCGAAGGCCCGGCGCGAGAAGACGATGGTGGAGCGGCTCATGAACGAGCTGCTCGACGCGAGCAACGGCCTCGGTGCCGCCGTGAAGCGGCGCGAGGACACCCACAAGATGGCCGAATCCAACCGGGCCTTCGCGCACTACCGGTGGTAAAGGCCTCGAAGACAAAGACGAAGTAGGGGATCACAGTGGCTGCCGCCGACAACGCGCTCGCCAAGCTCCGCAACATTGGCATCATGGCGCATATCGACGCTGGTAAGACTACGACCACCGAGCGGATCCTGTTCTACACCGGTATCACGTACAAGATCGGTGAGGTCCACGAGGGCGCTGCCGTCATGGACTGGATGGAACAGGAGCAGGAGCGCGGTATCACCATCACTTCCGCCGCAACCAAGTGCGAGTGGAAGGGCCACACGATCCAGATCATCGATACGCCCGGCCACGTCGACTTCACCGTCGAGGTCGAGCGCTCGCTGCGTGTTCTGGATGGCGCCGTGGCCGTTTACGACGGCGTCGCCGGCGTCGAGCCGCAGACCGAGCAGGTCTGGCGGCAGGCCGAGAAGTACCACGTGCCCCGGATGTGCTTCGTCAACAAGCTCGACCGCACCGGCGCGGACTTCTTCCGCTGCGTCGACATGATGGTCACCCGGCTCCAGGCCAACCCGCTGGTGCTCCAGATCCCGATCGGCAACGAGTCCGACTTCATCGGCGTCGTCGACCTGCTCGGGATGCGCGCGCTGACCTGGCGCGGGGAGACCCAGAAGGGCGAGGACTACGCCGTCGAGGAGATCCCGGCGGACCTGGTCGACCAGGCCAACGAGTACCGCGAGAAGATGCTCGAGACGCTGTCCGAGACGGACGACGCCATCCTGGAGAAGTTCCTGGAGAGCGGCGAGTTCACCGTCGACGAGCTGAAGGCGGCCATCCGCGCGGCGACGATCGCCGGCAAGGTCAACCCGGTGCTGTGCGGTTCGGCGTTCAAGAACAAGGGCGTTCAGCCCATGCTCGACGCCGTCGTGGACTACCTTCCGTCGCCGCTGGACGTTCCGGCGATCGACGGTACGGCGACCGACGGCGAGACGCCGATCCACCGCAAGCCCAGCGTGGACGAGCCGTTCTCCGGCCTGGCCTTCAAGATCCAGACGGATCCGCACCTCGGCAAGTTGACCTACGTGCGGGTGTACTCGGGTCGGATCGACTCCGGCGCCCAGACGATCAACTCCACGAAGGACCGCAAGGAGCGGATCGGCAAGATCTACCAGATGCACGCGAACAAGCGGGAAGACCGCCCGTTCGCGCAGGCCGGCGACATCGTCGCGGTACAGGGTCTGAAGCAGACCACGACCGGTGACACGTTGTCCGACCCGGGGCACCCGGTGATCCTGGAGTCGATGACCTTCCCGGAGCCGGTCATCTCGGTGGCCATCGAACCGAAGTCGAAGGCCGACCAGGAGAAGCTCGGCACGGCGATCCAGAAGCTGGCCGAAGAGGACCCGACCTTCCGCGTCCGCAACGACGAGGAGACCGGCCAGACCGTGATCAGCGGCATGGGCGAGCTTCACCTGGAGATCCTCGTCGACCGGATGAAGCGCGAGTTCCGCGTCGAGGCCAACATCGGCAAGCCGCAGGTGGCCTACCGCGAGACGGTCCGCCGGCTGGTGGAGAAGGTCGAGTACACGCACAAGAAGCAGACGGGTGGGTCTGGCCAATACGCCAGCGTCCTCGTGAACCTGGAGCCGCTGCCGCTGACCTCGGACGGACCGACGTACGAGTTCGTGAACGCGGTGACCGGTGGTCGCATCCCGAAGGAGTTCATCCCCTCGGTCGACGCCGGTGCTCAGGACGCGATGCAGTACGGCGTGCTCGCCGGGTACCCGCTGGTCGGGCTGAAGTTGACGCTGACGGACGGTAAGTACCACGAGGTCGACTCGTCCGAAATGGCGTTCAAGATCGCCGGCTCGATGGTGCTGAAGGAGGCGGCCCGCAAGGCCGATCCGGTACTGCTTGAGCCGATGATGGCCGTCGAGGTCGTCACCCCGGAGGAGAACATGGGTGACGTCATCGGCGATCTCAACTCCCGCCGCGGCATCATCCAGGCGATGGAGGAGCGCGGCGGTGCCCGCGTCGTCCGCGCCCTGGTGCCGTTGTCGGAGATGTTCGGCTACGTCGGCGACCTGCGGTCGAAGACCCAGGGCCGGGCGAGCTACTCGATGCAGTTCGACTCCTACGCGGAGGTTCCGCAGAACGTCGCGAAGGAGATTATTGCGAAGGCGACGGGCGAGTGAGCATCGCAGCGGAGCGAGGAGCGGAGCGAGTTCGGAGTCGAGCCGAGTTTTTCGGTGAAGGCGACGGGCGAGTGAGCATCGCAGCGGAGCGAGGAGCGGAGCGAGTTCGGA
>JBDZVD010000075.1:30582-31887 GCA_040255525.1 Micromonosporaceae bacterium
GAGCCGAGTTTTTCGGTGAAGGCGACGGGCGAGTGAGCATCGCAGCGGAGCGAGGCTGGAGTCGAGCCGAGCTCTTCGGTGAAGGCGACGGGCGAGTGAGCCGAGTCTGAGCAGACGCCGGTCCGCCGGGGAGTGGTCCCCGGCGGGACCCCGGCGACGAGCTACATCATCCGGGCCGGCCACTGCGGCCAGACCCAGGTAAACGACGTACGAACCAAGAAGTCCACAGGAGGACAGCAGTGGCGAAGGCGAAGTTCGAGCGGACTAAGCCGCACGTCAACATCGGCACCATCGGTCACATCGACCACGGTAAGACGACGCTGACCGCGGCCATCACCAAGGTCCTGCACGACAAGATGCCCGATCTCAACCCGTACACGCCGTTCGACGAGATCGACAAGGCGCCGGAGGAGAAGGCCCGCGGCATCACCATTTCGATCGCACACGTCGAGTACCAGACTGAGGCGCGGCACTACGCCCACGTCGACTGCCCTGGTCACGCCGACTACATCAAGAACATGATCACCGGTGCCGCCCAGATGGACGGCGCGATCCTGGTCGTGGCCGCCACCGACGGCCCGATGCCGCAGACCCGCGAGCACGTGCTGCTGGCCCGCCAGGTCGGCGTCCCGTACATCGTCGTGGCGCTCAACAAGAGCGACATGGTCGATGATGAGGAGCTGCTTGAGCTGGTCGAGCTGGAGGTCCGCGAGCTGCTCTCCAGCCAGGAGTACCCCGGCGACGACCTGCCGGTCGTCCGCGTCTCGGCGCTGAAGGCGCTTGAGGGCGACCCGGAGTGGGGCGACAGGCTCATGGAGCTGATGAATGCGGTCGACACCGCGATTCCGCAGCCCGAGCGGGAGACCGAGAAGCCGTTCCTCATGCCCATCGAGGACGTCTTCACGATCACCGGTCGCGGTACGGTCGTCACCGGCCGTTGCGAGCGGGGCGTTCTCAAGCCGAACGAGGAGGTCGAGATCGTCGGCATCAAGCCGAAGTCGATGAAGACCGTCGTCACCGGCATCGAGATGTTCCGCAAGCTGCTCGACGAGGCGCGTGCCGGCGAGAACGTCGGTCTGCTCCTGCGCGGTATCAAGCGCGAGGACGTCGAGCGCGGCATGGTGGTGGTGAAGCCGGGGACCAACACCCCGCACACCGAGTTCGAGGGTACGGTCTACATCCTCTCCAAGGAGGAGGGCGGCCGCCACACCCCGTTCTTCCAGAACTACCGTCCGCAGTTCTACTTCCGGACCACGGACGTCACCGGCGTCGTCACGCTGCCCGAGGGCACCGAGATGGTCATGC
>JBDZVD010000076.1:0-31734 GCA_040255525.1 Micromonosporaceae bacterium
CAGAGATGAGCATCGCCTGGTCGGGTGCCGGCACCCGGTAACCGAACACGTGGTTTCTCCTACTCGAGAACGTCGGGTTGAGGGGTGCCGGAGCCGGACCAGGGGACAACGCCCAGCGACCGGGCACCGCGAGATTCGACGACGAGCACCGATGAACCCTTGGGAATCGGCGTGGGCGACCATGCCAGGAAGGTTTCCGAGCCGCCTCGGATCTTGATCAGCACCTCACCGGGGCCGGCCGGCCCGCGGGTGGCGACCGTCAGTACCCCCACACAGCCAACGGCCGAGGCACCGCCATCCACTGTGTCCTCCCTCGTCCCGCCGTCGCCGATCAAGGTACTCGCCGTCCGCAACAGCAGTTACGCACCGGTAGGCCGCCCGGCTGCGTGAACCCCGGACACCCCAGGCGGCCGGCGTTACCGTGACGACATGGACCTGGCCGCGCTCTACCAACGCAGCATCGACGGCTTCGAGGCCAGGGTCGCGCAGGTCCGCCCGGACCAGTGGAGCTCACCCACCCCCTGTCCGGGCTGGGACGTGCGCGCTCTGGTCAACCACGTGGTCGCTGAGCAGCGGTGGGCGGTGCAGCTGTTCGGCGGCGCGACGACCGGGGATGTCCGGGACCGGTTGGACGGCGACCTGCTCGGCGACGATCCGAGGGCCAGCGCCGCGGATGCCGCCCGGCAGGCCCGGGCCGCGATCACCCGGCCGGGGGCGCTGCGCCGCACGGTGCACCTGTCGTTCGGTGACACGCCGGCCGAGGAGTACGTGCGCCAACTGCTCGCCGACCACGTCGTCCACTCCTGGGACCTGGCCGTCGCGATCGGCGCGGACCGGCACCTGGACCCGGACGCGGTGCACGCGGTCGGCGAGTGGTTCGCGCGGCGCGAGGACATGTACCGCCAGAGTGGCGCGATCGGCCCCCGGGCCGAGGTGGCGGGGGGCGCCAACGAGCAGGACCGCCTGATCGGGGCGTACGGCCGGGATCCGGAACACCGGTGAGCGGGGGGATCGGCCCGGCCTCCGGGCCGAAGCCCGCGGTCCCGACGCGGCTTCCGTCCCTGGGCCGCGGCGGGACCGCGGGGGTCTTCGGCCGGCCCGTCCTACGGTAGCCGGCGCCTGAGCGGTCCGGGAAATCCTATCCGCCGAACGGGGGGACGTGGGGGCCGGCAGGCGTGGGTCAGCCGGCCCACTTATTGAAAACGATCACTGTGCCGAAGTACACCCAGGGGGCTAGCCGACCGGCCTTCTTGGGGCTATGCTTCCCATCGCTGGGCCGACGTCTTCCCCCGTGGACGCCGGCCCGCCCTAATCCTCGGCCGGCAAATGTCGGACCGGCTCTCACTTTTCCGGACCGGCTCCCAGCCACCCGACCGGCTCCCAGCCACCCGGCCGGCTCCCAGCCACCCGGCCGGCTCTCGATTTCCGGACCGGCTCTCACTTTCGGAGGCCGACCCTCACTTCCAAGACCGACCCTCACTTTCCGGACCGACCCTCACTTTCCGGACCGGGGTGGGCGGCCCCGCTGCCGGGCGGCCTCGTAGAGAGCGACCGAGCCGGCGGTCGCGGCGTTCAACGAGCTGGCCGCACCCGACATCGGGATGCTCGCCAGCTGGTCACACGCCTCGCGCCAGGCACTGCTCAGGCCGGCCGTCTCGTTGCCGACGACCAGCACCGTCGGCCCGGTCAGGTCCAGCTCGGCGACCGGCGCCTCGCCCCGCTCGTCCGCCCCCACCAGCCGCACCCCGGTGCCACCGGCGCGCAGCGCTCGCACCCAGTCCAGTACCGGCTGGTGGCTGGGCAGCCGTACGACCGGCAGCGCGAAGAGGGATCCCGTGCTCGCCCGTACCGCCTTCGGGTCGTACGGGTCGGCCGCGTGCCCGGTGACGATCAGCGCGGAGGCGCCGAACGCGTCGGCAGACCGGATCAGGGTGCCGATGTTGCCCGGACTGGCGGGGCGGTCGAACACCACCGCGAGCAGGTCCGGCCGCACCGGTATCCGGGCCGGATCGTCCGCCGGCAGGCCGACGACCGCGATCAACTCGGGTGCGCCCTCGGCCTTGCCGCCCAGTTCGGCGAGCAGTTCGGTGCTCACCGCGTACCGCTTCGCCCCGACCCGGTCGAGAAGATCGTTGGCCCAGGCGGACAGCCCGCGCCGGTCGTCGTACAGCAACCCGCGGACCGGCCAGCCGTACCGCACCGCGAGGCTGATCGGCCGCACGCCCTGGACCAGGAACTCGCCCGCCCGCTGGCGCTTGGTGCGGTTGCCCAGCAGCGCCTGCCACTGCTGGAAGCGGGCGTTGCGGGCACCCACCCGGACCACGGTCGCGACCATGACCGCCATGATGGCACGCCGTCCGCGCGGGTCCGGCCGGCTCCGCGGGCGCCGTGGGCTACGTCCGGCTGGCGCACCTGTCCCCGGACACGCCCGGCGTCGACGTGTACCTGAGCTCAGTGGCGACATCGCGTTCGCCACCACGGCTGGTACGCCGACGGGACCCGGCCCGGTGACGCGGGACCGGCGGTGATCGCCGGGCGCATCGGCTCGACTCGGGGGCTCGGCGGTGTTCTTTCGGCTCGGCCGCCTGCGCGTCGGGGTGCTGGTCGAGGTCAAACGGGCAGGCCAGTGGCTACCCTTCCGGGCAGTGTCGGTCGCCGAATACCCGAAAAACCGCTTCCCGAGTGCCAAGGTGTACGGCCCCACCCCCGACTCCCAGCTACGGTTGATTACCTGCGGCGGGGGGTTTGATCACAGACGCGGGTCCTACCGGGACAACATCGTGGTGTTCGCCGTTGGGGCGTGACGGGCGTGGGTTGGTAAGCGATGGCATCTGCGCAGACCCTGGTGGCCGGTCGCTACCGCCTGCACCAGCAGCTGGGCGCTGGCGGGATGGGCATGGTCTGGCGGGCGCGCGACGAGGTGCTCGGCCGGGACGTGGCCATCAAGGAGGTGGTCCCGCCGGCCGGGCTGTCCGATGGGGACCGCGCCGAACTCCGGTTCCGTACCCTGCGGGAGGCGCGTGCCGCGGCCCGGCTCAACCATCCGAACGTGGTGAAGATCTACGACGTGGTCCACACCGAGGAGTGGCCGTGGATCGTGATGGAGTACGTACCGTCCCGCTCCCTGCACGAGGTCATCGCGGCCGGCGGACCGCTGCCCCCGGCACAGGTGGCCGGCATCGGGCTGTCCGTACTGGCCGCGCTGACCGCCGCGCACGAGGCCGGCGTCCTGCATCGTGACGTCAAGCCGGGCAACGTGCTGATCGGCGACGACGGCCGGGTGGTACTCACCGACTTCGGGCTGGCCACCTTCGACGACACGGACAGCGCGGTGACCCTGCCCGGGCTGGTCCTCGGATCGGCGCAGTACGTCGCCCCGGAGCGCGCCCGGGACGGCACCTCCACCCCGCAGTCCGACCTGTGGTCGCTGGGCGCCACGCTGTACGCCGCCGTGGAGGGCCGCTCGCCGTACGCCCGGTCCACGACCATGGCCACACTCACCGCCCTGGCCACCGCGCTGCCCGACCCGCCGCAGCGGGCCGGAGCACTCAAACCGGTGCTGACCGGGCTGCTGCGCCGCAACCCCAAGGCCCGGATGAGCCCGGCCGCCGCCCAGCGCACGCTGCTGGGCGTGATGTCCCAGTGCGGCACCGGCCGGAAGCGCATCCCGCGGCAGCGGCGCGGCCGGAGGCGGGCCGTACCGGCCCCGGCGGTCCGGCTGGACCCGGGCGCGGCGGTACTGGCGGCGCCCCGGGGGCCGGCCGGCGCGCTGGTGCGCCGCCCGCCCCGGTGGGCCTGGCGGCCGGCCCACCGGCGGGGCCGATGGCTCAGCGTCTCGGTCATGGTCGTGGCGATGGTCGCGGTCCTCGGCGCGTTGCTGGTCCACCGGTACGGCGACGGGTCGCCCGGAACCCGGAACCCGCCGGTCGCCGCCCGGACCGGCGCCCCGCCCGCCGGCCCGGTGCTGGGCACCGCTGCCTGCACACTGGCCGGCCCGCTGGCGCCGCTGGCTTCGGCGCCCCCGCGGCCGGGCTGGGACGCGCTGCTGCCCGGGTTCGTCTGGTACCTGGACCCGAGCGGGTTCCGGATCTCGGTCCCGGTCGGCTGGTCGAAGACCTCCGGCCCGGCCGGGGTCTGCTTCCGGGAGCCCGGCAACACCCGGGTGCTGGCCGTCGAGCCGTTCACCCCGGACGGCGACCCGGTGGCGCACTGGCGGCGGGCGGAGGCCGCGCTGCTGGCCGCCGGCAAGCCGGACGGCTACACCGACCTGGGGATCGCCGCGGTCCCGTACTACTTCGACGGCGCGGCCCAGTGGGAGTACACCTACCGGGACGCCGACGGGACCACCCAGCACGGCCTGTCCCGCTGCGTCATCGTCTCCGCCTCCCGGGCCTACGTCCTCGCCTGGCGGACCCGCCAGTTCGACTGGCAGCCCAACCAGGACCCGTACCGCGCGATCATCGCCAGCTTCGCCCCGGCCACCGCCTGACGAGTCCGGACGACCACCGCGACGGCCGGGGTGATCTGGATCTCCGTCCCGATGGTTAGAGTGGCTAACCGTTAGAATTCTCACATGACTTCACCGACGCCGCGGCGCCCGCTGCGGGCGGTCCGCGTGCTCGCCCGCCTTCAGCGGATGCTGGAGTTCGCGGACGCCGGGCTGACCATCCCGCAGTACCGGATGCTGGTCGTGCTCAGCGAGGGGGGCGAGCGCTCGGCCCGGCTGGCCCAGCGGCTCGCCGTGCGCAAGCCGACGCTGACCGCGCTCGCCAGCGGACTGATCGCCGCCGGGTACGCCGAGCGGGCCAGCGAGCCGGGCGACCGGCGCATCGTACGGCTCCAGCTCACCGACGCCGGCCGGGCCGCGCTCGCCCGCGCCGACGAGGCGTACCTGGCCGCGCTCGGGCCGCTGCTCGCCCGGATGGCTGACCCGGACCGCCTGGTCGACGGCCTGGCCGATGCCGGCGACGCGCTGGACGCCTGGCTGCGCGCCCGGGTGCCGGCACAGCCGCGGGTGGAGTCCGCCTCATGACGAGCGGAGACCGGTCGCTCGACCGGGACGCGTCGTCCACGGGCGCACGCCCGGCGGACGGAGCCGGCTGGCTGCGGCGGCTGCTGGTGTACTGCCTGCGGTACCGGCTGCGGGTGGTGCTCGCGTTCGGCTCGTCGATGCTGGGCATGGCGCTGACCGCCCTGGTACCGCTGCTGCAGCGCTCGATCGTGGACAACGCGATCCTGACCCGGCGCGACGCGCTACTGCCCCTGGCCGCGGCCCTGGTCCTGGCCGCTCTGGTCAACTACGGCGCCTCCTTCATCCGCCGGTACGAGGGTGGCCGGCTGTCCCTGGACGTCCAGCACGACCTGCGCGACGACATGTTCGGCGCGCTGTCCCGGCTGGACGGCGCCCGGCAGGACGAGTTGCAGACCGGCCAGCTCATCGGCCGGGCCACCTCGGACATCACCATGGTCCAGGGCCTGCTCGGCATGCTGCCCATCCTGCTCGGCAACCTGCTGCTGTTCGTGATCTCGCTGGTCGTCATGCTCGTGCTGTCCCCGATGCTCACGGTCGTGGCCCTGGCCGTCGGCCCGGGGCTGTGGTGGGTCGCGGTGCTGTCCCGGCGCAAGCTGTTCCCGGCTACCTGGTCGGCGCAGCAGCAGGCGGCCGAGGTGGCGGCCGTGGTGGACGACGCGGTGACCGGCGTCCGGGTGGTCAAGGGCTTCGGCCAGGAGGAGCAGGAGCGCAACAAGCTGGCCGCGACCGCCCGGCGGCTGTTCGCGCTGCGGCTGCGAGCGAACCGGCTCAACAGCCACTACACCCCGGCGCTGCAGGCCATCCCGGCCCTGGGCCAGGTCGGTGTCCTGGCACTCGGCGGGTATCTGGCGGTGCGCGGCCAGATCACCCTCGGGACGTTCCTGGCCTTCTCCACCTATCTGGCGCAACTGGTCGCGCCGGTACGCATGCTCTCCGGCCTGCTCACCATCGGGCAGCAGGCGCGGGCGAGCGTGATCCGGGTCTTCGAGATCATCGACTCCCGGCCGGTGGTGACCGAGGCACCGGACGCGGTGGACCTGCCCGCGGCCGAGGCGCCCGGCGTGACGTTCGACGACGTGACCTTCGGGTACGTCGCGTCCCAGCCGGTCCTGCGCGGCTTCACCCTGTCGGTACGCCCGGGCGAGACCGTGGCGCTGATCGGCACCGCCGGCTCGGGCAAGTCCACCGTGTCGCTGCTGCTCCAGCGCTTCTACGACGTGCAGGGCGGCAGCCTGCGGGTCGGCGGCCGGGACGTCCGGTCGCTGCGGCTGGACTCGCTGCGCTGCGCGGTCGGGCTGGTGATGGAGGACAGCTTCCTGTTCTCCGAGAGCGTGCGCGCCAACATCGGGTACGGCCGGCCGGACGCGACCGACGAGCAGATCAGCGCCGCCGCGCGGGCGGCGGAGGCGGACGGGTTCATCGGTGCGCTGCCGCACGGGTACGACACGGTCGTCGGCGAGCAGGGCCTGACCCTGTCCGGCGGCCAGCGGCAGCGGGTCTCGCTGGCCCGTGCGCTGATCACCGATCCGCGGATCCTCGTGCTCGACGACGCCACCTCGGCAGTGGACGCCCGGGTCGAGGCGGAGATCCACGCGACCCTGCACCGGGTCATGCGCGACCGCACCACCCTGCTCATCGCGCACCGCCGCTCGACGCTGGCACTGGCCGACCGGATCGCGGTACTCGACGCGGGCCGGGTGGTCGACGTGGGCACCCACGACGAACTGCGGGAGCGCTGCCCGCTGTACCGGCTGCTGCTGTCCGGCCCCGGTGAGGACGCCGAGGGCCGCATGGTCGCCAGCGGCGCCGACGGAGGAGGCGTCGCGGTCAAGCGACCACTCCCGGCGAGCATGGTCGCCAGCGGCGCCGACGGAGGAGGCGTCGCGGTCAAGCGACCACTCCCGGCGGATTCAGTCGCCGGTGCCCCGGCCGCCGAGGGCGACTTGCCGGCCGGTGCCGAGGCGAAGGTCGGCGGGATCACCCCGTCGCTGTGGGCGTACGACGGGGGCGGCGGCGACCGGCCGTCCCACCGAGGGCCCGCGAATCCGGCGGCGGCCAACCTGCCGCGCGGCGGTGGCATGGCCCGGGGCGGAATGGGCCGTGCCGGCGGTGCCGGGGGCCCGATGGCCGGTGTCATGGCCAGCCTCCCCCCGACACCCGAATTGCTGGCCCAGGTCGCGGCGCTGCCGCCGGCAACCGACGAGCCGCGCGTGGACGAGCCGTCAGTCCGGGCGAGCGACCCGGCGTTCGGCCTCGGCCGGCTGCTGCGCCCGGTGCTGCGGCCGCTGCTGCTGGCCCTGCTGCTGGTCGCCCTGGACGCCGTGGCCAGCCTGGTGCTGCCGGTGCTGACCCGGGACGGGGTGGACCGCGGCGTCCAGCACGGCAACCCCGGCGTGATCCTCACCGTCTCGCTGATCGGCCTGGTCGTGGTCCTGGTCGACATCGCGGTCAACGTGGGGCAGATCCGGGTCGCCGGGCGCAACGGGGAACGGCTGCTGTACTCGCTGCGCGTCAAGACCTTCAGCCACCTGCAACGGCTCGGCCTGGACTACTACGAGCGCGAGATGTCCGGCCGGATCATGACGAGGATGACCAGCGACATCGACGCGTTCTCGACGTTCCTCCAGACCGGGCTCGCGACCGCGGCGGTCAGCGTGCTGACCTTCCTGGGCATCCTCGTCGCGCTGCTGCTGATCAATGTCGAACTGGGCCTGGTGGTGCTGTCGACCCTGCCCGTGATGCTGGTCGCCACGCTGCTGTTCCGCGCCAAGTCGTCGAAGGCGTACACCGAGGCCCGGGAGAAGGTCAGCATCGTCAACGCCGACCTGCAGGAGAACGTGGCCGGCATGCGCACCACCCAGGCGTACCGCCGGGAACAGCGCAACCAGCAGCGGTTCTCGGGGCGCAGCAACGACTACCGGGTCAGCCGGACCAGGGCGCAGCGGTACATCGCCGTCTACTTCCCGTTCGTCCAGTTCCTGTCGAGCGTGGCCGGCGCGCTGGCGCTGATCGTGGGCGCCCACCTGGTACGCGCCGGGTCGCTGACGGCCGGCGCGCTGATCGCGTACCTGCTGTACATCGACATGTTCTTCTCGCCGGTACAGCAGCTGTCCCAGGTCTTCGACGGGTACCAGCAGGCCGCCGTCGGGCTGCGGCGCATCCGTGACCTGCTGCGCACCCCGACCTCCACGCCGCAGGCGGCGCACCCGGCACCGGTGCCCCGGCGCCTGCGTGGTCGCATCGACATGCGGGACGTGCGGTTCCGGTACGGGCCGGACACACCGGAGGCGCTGGGCGGCGTCACGCTGTCGGTCGCGCCCGGCGAGACCGTGGCGCTGGTCGGCCAGACCGGGGCCGGCAAGTCCACCCTGGTCAAGCTGGTGTCCCGGTTCTACGACGTGACCAGCGGGTCGGTCGAGGTGGACGGCGTGGACGTGCGCGCGTACGACCTGGCCGGTTACCGGCACCGGCTCGGCGTGGTGCCGCAGGAGGCGTACCTGTTCCCGGGCACGGTACGGGACACCATCGCGTACGGCCGGCCGGGCGCGACCGACGCACAGATCGAGGCGGCGGCGACCGCGGTCGGCGCGCACCGCATGATCGCCCGGCTCTCCGGCGGGTACCTGCACCCGGTCGCGGAACGCGGCCGCAACCTGTCCGCCGGCCAGCGCCAGCTCCTCGCCCTGGCCCGGGCGGAGCTGGTCGACCCGGACATCCTGCTCATGGACGAGGCGACGGCCGCGCTGGACCTGGCGACCGAGGCGGTCGTGACCCAGGCGTCCGACCGGCTAGCCCACCGGCGCACCACGCTGGTGGTCGCGCACCGGCTGACCACGGCGGCGCGGGCCGACCGGATCGTGGTGCTCGACCAGGGCCGGGTGGTGGAGGTCGGTACCCATGACGAGTTGCTGGAGGCCGACGGCCTGTACGCGGCGCAGTGGCGGGTGTTCACCGGCGCCACCGAGGACGCCAGGGAGCGGGCCGCCGCGGAAACCACCGAGGAAGCCATCGAGGACGCCAGGGAGCCGGCGGTCGGCTGACCCCGCAAGGACCGGCCCGCACGGACCCGGAACGCGCGACCGCCTGCGCCGGCAGGCGGACACCGGCGCAGGCGGTCACGGGTGGCGGCGGCCTACGGGTACGGCAGCGACCGCGGGCCGAGCACGGCCGCGCCCAGCTCTCCGACCCGGCTACGCAACTCGCGGTCGGCGGTGACGACCACGCACTTGCGGTCGGGCACCCGGTCCTTCACCAGTTCGACGATCGCCTCGTCGCCCGAGCCGTCCGCCCGGACGACCGTGACGCCGGGCACCTCCGGGGTCCGTGCCGCCACGCCCTCGACCACCAGAACCACCTCGACCGGACTCGGTACCTTGCGCAGCCCCCCACTGGCCACCGGTACGAGCGCGTCCCTCAGTTTCGCCGCTGCGGCCGGCCGGTCACGCCACCATCCATCCGGTACCGAGCCCACCACGTTGGCGCCGTCCACCACCAGTAACGCTGGTTTCCGCACTTGTCGCTCCCCCCTTCACATGTGCTGTCGCTGGTCTAACGCAAGCCTGTACAGGGCCGCGACGCAGCACATCTTCAGATAATGCGACATAACCGGATCGGCAGATAGCGCAAATCAGCTCGCGCAGCGGTTATCATGCCGCGCTACGGCGACGGGGCCGGTACCGGCTGATCGCTGCGCCGGTGCCGATTGGCGTGCAGCTGCAACCCGCTGACGATGACCGGGAAGTGGCTGAACGCCTGCGGCGTGTTGCCCAGTTGCCGCCGGGACTTCGGATCCCACTCCTCGCTGAACAACCCGACATCGTTGCGCAGGGTCAGCAGCCGCTCGAACAGGTCGACCGCCTCGCGCTCCCGGCCGATCGCGTGCAGCGCGTCGACCAGCCAGAACGAGCAGGCCAGGAAGACGCCCTCGGAGCCGGGCAGCCCGTCGTCGGAGGCCCCCGGCCGGTACCGCAGCACGAAGCCGTCCTCGGTCAGGTCACGGCTGATCGCATCGACCGTGCCGGCCACCCGCGGGTCGTCGCCGGGCAGGAAGCCGACCCGCGGGATGAGCAGCAGGCTCGCGTCGAGCTCGGTGCTGCCGTAGGACTGCACGAACGTGTTGCGCTTCGCGTCGAAGCCCTTCGCGCAGACCTCGGCGTGGATCTCGTCGCGCCGTGCCTCCCATAGGTTCACGTCGCCGGGCAGGCCGAACTCCCGGTGGCCGCGCACCATCCGGTCGAAGGCCACCCAGGCCATCACCTTGGAGTGGGTGAAGTGCCGGCGCGGGCCCCGCATCTCCCACAGCCCGTTGTCCGGCTCACGCCACGCGCCTTCGAGGTAGTCCAGCAACGCGACCTGCATGTCCCAGGTGGTGTGGTCGGCGGGCAGGCCGCCCTGGCGGGCCAGGTACAGCCCGTCCAGCACCTCACCCCACACGTCGAGCTGGAGCTGCCCGGCGGCCGCGTTGCCGACCCGTACCGGTGCCGAGCCCTCGTACCCGGCCAGCCAGGGCAGCTCGTACTCGGGCAGCCGGCGGGTGCCGTCGAGGCTGTACATGATCTGCAGGTCGGCCGGATCCCCGGCCACCGCCCGCAGCAGCCAGTCCCGCCACGCCTTCGCCTCGTCCACGTACCCGGCGGCCAGCAGGGCCTGCAGCGTGTACGTCGAGTCGCGCAGCCAGCAGTACCGGTAGTCCCAGTTGCGCGGGCCGCCCAGTTGCTCGGGCAGCGAGGTGGTGGCCGCCGCGACGATGCCGCCGGTGGGCGCGAACGTCAGCGCCTTGAGCGTGATCAGCGAGCGCTGGATCACCGAGCGCCAGCGACCGTGCACGCGCGAACGCGACGACCAGCCCTCCCAGAACGCGACCGTCTCGGTCAGGCACTTCTCCGCGTCGAGCCGGTCCGGTGCCCGCTTGTAACTGGGCGACCAGGTCATCACGAACGGTACGCGGTCACCGGCGTGCACGGTGAAGTCGGCGACCGTGGAGCGCTCCCGGCCCTCCAGGTGCACCGGCGCGCGCAGCCACACCGCGTCCGGGCCGGCGACCGCCTCGATCCCGCCCGGGACCCGGCGCACCCAGGGCACCACGCGGCCGTAGTCGAACCGCAGGGTCAGTTCGCTGTGCATCCGGACGGTGCCGCTGACTCCCTCGACGATGCGCATCACGTCCGAGGCGAAACCCCGGGGTGGCATGTAGTCGATCACCCGGACGTGCCCCTCCGGGGTGTGCCACTCCGTCTCCAGTACCAGCGTGTCGCCCCGGTACCGGCGGCGCCGGGCGGTGCCGCCGGCCGCGGGCGCCATCAGCCAGCGGCCGGCGCGGGGCTCGTCGAGCAGGGCCGCGAAGCACGCCGGAGAGTCGAAGTTGGGCAGGCAGAGCCAGTCGATCGAACCGTCCAGCCCGACCAGTGCGGCGGTGTGCAGGTCGCCGATCAGCGCGTAGTCCTCGATCCGGCTCACCGCGCGGCTCCCGATCCGCGACCGGTACCCGCGATGTCGAGCACCACTTTCACGTCGTCGGGGCGGCGGTGGAACGCGTCCGCGAACTGTTCGAGCGGCAACCGCCGGTTGATCAGCCTGCTCAGCCAGGACCGGTCGGCGGCGGCCAGCGCCTCGACGCCGGCCTCGTAGTGGCGCCGGTTCGCGTTGACCGTGCCGAACACGACATCGTTGCGCAGCACCGCGGCGCGGTTGAGGTTGCCGATGTCCAGCGGGATGACCGAGCCGACCGAGGAGACGCCGGTCAGGCAGGCCACGCTGTCGGTCGCGCTGTGGCTGATCACGTCGACGATGACCGAGGGCACCCCGGTGCACTCGATCAGCACGTCCGCCTCGATCTTGCTGTCCGGCAGCGAGTCGGTGTGGTACGTCGCGCCGAGCGCGGCCACCAACTCCGGCTTGAGGCCCTCCGTCACCCGGTCGAACACGTGCACCTGCAGCCCGCGCTGCACACCGAGCAGCGCGGCCAGCAGCCCGACCGGCCCGGCACCGGTGACCACGACGACCCGCGGTTCCCAGTACGCGCGCCTGCCGATCCGGTCGACCTGCTCCCACGCCTTGGCCAGGATCGTCGCCGGCTCCAGCAGCACCCCGACGTCGGCGAGGGCCGGATCCAGCCGGACCAGCGCGTCCGCGTCCGCCCGCCACCGCTCGCGGGCGAACCCGTGCAGGCCCTTGATGCCGTGCTCGACGTACTGGCCGTTGCGGCACATGTCCCACTCGCCGGCCGCGCAGGCACCGCACGGTACCGGGTCGGGCCGGCGGACGATGCCGACCACCAGATCGCCGGCCGCCAGCCCGGAATCGGCGGGGGCCTCCGCCACCCGGCCCAGGTTCTCGTGACCGAGCACCAGCAGCTCGGAGCCCGGCGGGGCCTCGCCGTACTCGGCGGCGACGATCTCCTCGTCGGTGCCGCACAGTCCCACGCACAACCCGTCGACCAGAACCTGGCCCTCGGACGGCGACGGCTCGGCGATGTCGCTGAGCGCCAGTGAATCGGCCACCCCCGGTCGTACGGTCAGTG
This sequence comes from Micromonosporaceae bacterium, assembly GCA_040255525.1. Taxonomy (GTDB): domain Bacteria; phylum Actinomycetota; class Actinomycetes; order Mycobacteriales; family Micromonosporaceae; genus Rugosimonospora. Next base: position 12,552 of record JBDZVD010000076.1, read on the forward strand.
CACGCATGAAACCCCCTGAAAGGTCGACGGCACAACCACCCTACCCAGCCCGGCGAGCGCCAGCGCGGCGACCGCGAACCCGAGGGGGCGACGGTCTCGGCGGCGCGGCGACCCCGAACCCGGGGCCGGCGACGGTCCCCGGCGGCGCGAGGCACGCCGATGCCGCAGAATCGAGGCGTGGGCATGATTACCGGGGTCGGACTCGTCCTGCACCCCGCCCGGGACTGCACCCCGGCAATCGAGCTGATCTGTTCCTGGGCCACCGGACACGGCGCCACCGTGCTCGGCCTGCCGGGCGAGGGCAGCCGGACCGGCCGGCCGATCAAGGAGGTCGCGCCGGCGGAGTTGGGCGAGCGCACCGATCTGATCGTGAGCCTGGGCGGCGACGGGACCATGCTGCGGGCCATGCGGCTGTCCAGCCCGACCCAGACCCCGGTGCTCGGCGTGAACCTCGGCAAGCTCGGGTTCCTCGCCGAGGTCGACCCGCCCGACCTGGCCGACGCGCTCGGCGCGATCGACGCCAAGCGGTTCACCACGGAGGCCCGGTCGGGGCTGTCCGCCGCCGTGGGCGGGCGCAGCACGCTGGCCTTCAACGATATCGCGATGATGCGGATACCGGGGCATCCGGTGTGTCTGGTGCAGCTACACGTCGAGGGGCACCCGTTCGTGCGGTACGGGGCGGACGCGGTCATCGTGGCGACGCCCACCGGCTCCACCGCGTACAGCTTCTCCGCCGGTGGACCGATCGTGTCCCCCAGCGCCTCGGGGCTGCTGGTGACGCCGGTCGCGCCGCACTCGGCGTTCAACCGGGCGCTGTTCCTGTCGACCGGCGAGAAGCTGTCGCTGGAGATCCTGCCCGGCAGCGGGGAGATCGGCATGGAGGCCGACGGGCAGCTCACCGGCTACCTGCACCCCGGCGACATCCTGGACATGACGGTGGTGGACACGGCCGCCCGGGTGGTACGGCTGGGCCGGACCACATTCTACGAACGCGCGCAGCGGCGGCTGCGGCTGACCGGTTCGGTCGAGGCCGACTGACCCCGACGCCGGGTGACGCGACGCCGACTGACCCGGGCGCCGGGTGACGCGCGCGCCCCGGCGGCCACCGCTGCGCGCCCGGCCTGTTCCGGTTAGCCTTGCCCCTGTTCGAGCGCAACCGGGAAGGAGACGGGTGTGGGTTCACCGACGTCGGTTGACCGGCTCGCCCCCGGGGACCACGCCTGCCTGACCTTCAGCGACGAGGACGAGCGCCTGGACATCGTCGCCGCGTTCGTCCGGGACGGGCTGTCCGCCGGTCTCCGGGTGATCTGCTACACCGATTCGCACGCCCCGGCCGCGCTGTCCGGCCGGCTGAGCGACCGCGGGGTCGAGGCGCAGCCGTACGCGGCGAAGGGGCAACTGGCCCTGCAACCGGCGCGGATGTGGCTGGCCGACGGCGGGTTCCGGCCGGCCCGCGTCCTCGACGAACTGACCGGCGAGATCGACCGGGCTCACCGGGACGGCTTCGCCGGCCTGCGGATCACCGCCGACATGGGGTGGGCCGCGCAGCCGGTGGCCGGTGTCGAGCACCTGGTGGCGTTCGAGGAGAACGCGAGCCGGCTGTTCGCCTCCGCCCAGGTCACCGTGATCTGCCAGTACGACCGGGCCCAGTTCGACGCCGTGACGCTGGCCAGTACGACGGCAGCGCACTCGTGCGCGGTGGCCGCCACGGTGTACCACGAGGACCCGGTCCTGCGGATCTGCCGCCAGCACTCCCCCGCCGGGATCCGGCTCGCCGGGGAGATCGACTACACGGCGCTGGCCGTCTTCCGGGACGCGCTCGCCGAGGCAGTCCGGCTGGACAGGCATCCGCACATCAACCTCGCGAAGCTGCGGTTCATGGACGCCGCGACCGCCGGCGAGCTGATCCGGACCGCCACCACGCTCGCGGCGGGCCGCAGCATGACGGTGCTGTGCCGGGGGCTGGTGCGGACCGTGCTGCTCCACGTCGGCGCCGGGGAAGTCGAGGCACTCCATCTGCGGATGGCGCCCGGTGACTTCTGAACGCGAACGGTCCGCGACCGCGCCAGCCACCGGCTCCGGTCCGGCGAAGATCCTGCTGGACCAGGCGTTCGACCGGGACAGCCTGGTGTCGCTGCGCAGCGCCGTGGCGGCCCACGCCAGTGCCCTCGGCACGCCCCAGGAGACCGTCGAGCACCTGGTCCTGGCCGCGTACGAACTTGCCAGCAACGCGGTGCGGCACGGCGGTGGCCGGGGCCGGCTGCGGCTCGCGGTCGCCGGCGGCACGCTGCGCTGCACGGTCGCCGACGACGGCCCCGGCTTCCCCGACTCGGCGCAGGCCGGCCGGGCGCGGCCCGACCCCGGCGCGAGCGGCGGACGCGGGCTGTGGCTGGCCCGCTGCGTATCCGGCCGGTTGGACGTCCGCTCGGATGCCGGCGGTACCGTCGCCGTCGCGGAGTTCCCCCTCACCTGACGGCCCCTCCGGCCGCCCCTGCCCGTACCGCCCGCGCGGGCGCAGCGTCAACTTGGGTTGACAGCCCTCCCTGCGTCAACCTAAATTGACAGCATGACCAAAGCAACCGAGCTCGCCGCGGCGGCCGGCAGCGCCGACCCCCGGGTCGGCCTGCGCGCCGTGCTCGCCCTGCGCCGACTACTGGAACGCCTGGAAGTGGTCCAGGTGGACAATGCCCGGCGCGCCGGCTGGTCCTGGCAGGAGATCGCCGACGCACTCGGGGTGAGCAGGCAGGCGGTACACAAGAAGCACGCCGGACGGCCGGCCGTGCGAAGCGGGGAGGACGCGTGATGTTCGAACGGTTCACACACCCGGCGCGCGAGGCGGTGGTCGGCGCCCAGCGTGAGGCGCGGGCTCTGGGCCATCGCCGGATCGACACCGCACACCTGCTGCTGGGCCTGCTCGGCGGGCGCGACGACATCGCGGCACGGGTGCTCCGGGAGGCCGGCATCGACCCGGAGCGGGTCCGCTCCGACATCGACCGGATGGCCGGCAGCGCCCTGGATCCGCTCGGCGCGGGTGACGCCGAGGCGCTGTCGGCCATCGGCATCGATCTGGACGCGGTCCGCGCGAAGATCGAGGAGACGTTCGGGTCCGGCGCGCTGGAGGAGCCGCTGCCGAGTCGGCGGCGGCGCTGGCCGCTACGAGACCCGCAGGCGGGAAGCGATCCGCGTCACATCCCGTTCAGCCCGGACGCCAAGAAGGCGATGGAGCTGTCCCTGCGCGAGGCGATCCGGTTGGGGCACCGGTACATCGGCAGCGAGCATGTGCTCCTCGGCCTGCTGAGAGACGAGGACAATTTGGCGGCGCGGATCCTGACCGGTGCCGGCCTGACGCTGCCGGGGCTGCGGGAGCGGGTGCGGTCGGCCATGAGCGAGGCGGCGTAGCGGCGGCTCGCCACGCCGGGCGCGTATCGTCGGGGCCGGCGGCAACCGACGGAAGGACGCACAGTGCTCGACCCGGACCAGCTGTACCAGCTGACCGACACCCCGGACCTGGGGCGGCCGGTCCTGATCCAGGCGATGACCGGATTCGTCGACGCCGGGTCGGCGGTCCGGCTGGCGCGCGAGCACCTGCTTACCACGCTGGAGTCGACCGTGGTCGCCACCTTCGACGTGGACCAACTGCTGGACTACCGGTCCCGCCGGCCTCTGATGCAGTTCGTCGAGGACCATTGGGAGCACTACGAGCAGCCCCGGCTGGCCATCCACCGGCTGACCGACGGGCAGGGCACGCCGTTCCTGCTGCTCGACGGCCCCGAACCGGACCTGCAGTGGGAGCGGTTCGTCGCCGCGCTGACCGGCGTCATCGAGCGGCTGGACGTCCGGCTGACCGTCGGGCTCAACGCGATCCCCATGGCGGTTCCGCACACCCGGCCGGCGAGTTCGACCGCGCACGCCACGCGCAAGGAGCTGATCTCCGGGTACGAGCCGTGGCTCCAGCGGGTGCAGGTACCCTCCAGCGCCGGCCACCTGCTGGAGTACCGGCTCGGCAAGCGCGGGCGGGACGCGATCGGCTTCGCCGTACACGTGCCGCACTACCTGGCGCAGACCGACTACCCGACCGCGGCCGAGCTGCTGCTGACCTCCATCTCGAAGTCGACCGGCCTGCTGCTGCCGACCGACGACCTGCGCGTCGAGGCGGCCCGGGTGCGCACCGCCGTCGACGAACAGATCGCCGAGTCGGAGGAGGCGGGTGCCCTGGTCCGGGCGCTGGAGCAGCAGTACGACGCGTTCGTCCGGGGCCGCGGCAGCAGCAACCTGCTGGCCTCGGTCGGTCCGCTGCCCACGGCCGAAGAGCTCGGCGCGGAGCTGGAGCGGTTCCTGGCCGAGCAGGGCGGCGCGGGCCAGCCGGGTGTCGGTCCGGCGCAGGACGGCCCGGCGCAGAACGGCCCGGCGCAGAACGGCCCGGCGCAGAACGGCCCGGCGCAGAACGGCACCGACGGCGACCCGGCGCAGGGCAACGCCGGGGAAGAAACGCCCGGCCACCTCGGCGGCTGAGCGCCGGTCAGCCGACCTCGGCCGGCTCCTCCGCCACCACCGGCCTCTCCGCCACCGGCCTCTCCGCCACCACCGGCTCCTCCGCCACCGCCGGCCCGTGCCCCGCCCGGCGCACCCGGCCGGTCCGCCGACGCAGCCGGTCGTAGGTCGCGGCGCCCGCGTAGGCCAGGGTCGCGACCGCCAGGATGGTGAAGCTCGGCGGCGCCGGGGACAGCGCGTAGCTGGCCCACAGGCCGAGCCAGACGCTGGCCACCGCGATCGCGGCGGACAGCCCCAGCGCCCGCAGCGGCCGGGTGGTCAGCCGCGCCGCCGCCCCCGCGGGGGCGGCCAGCAGGCCGAGGATCAGCAGCGCGCCGACCACCTGGGTGGCCTCCGCCGCGGTGACCCCGACCAGGGCCAGGAAGCCGAGACCGAGCAGGCGTACCGGCACCCCGCGGGCGGCCGCGACCGTCTCGTCGAGGCTCGCGAACAGCAGCGGCCGCGCGATCGCGACCACGATCAGGCTGACCGCCGCCGCGATGACCGCGGTGACCGCCGTTCGCCCGGCGGACAGGCCGAAGACCGAACCGAACAGCACCGAGACCCCCGCCGAGCCGTTGCTGCCGCTGCGCGTGCTGGTGTAGAGGGTCAGGAAGAACACGCCGAGGCCGAGCAGCCAGGCGAAGACGCCGCCGATCACCACGTCGTCGGGGCGGCCGCGGCGACCCAGCGCGCCCATGCCGATCCCGACCGCGACGGTGACCACGAACAGGCCCAGCCGGGCGTCCAGACCGGCGGCCAGGGCGGCGAGGGCACCGGTGAACGCCACGTGCGAGAGCGCGTCGGCGGTGAACACCTGGGCGCGCAGCACCAGGAAGTACCCGACCAGGCCAGCGGCCACGCCGATCGCCGTACCGGCCAGGTAGGCGTGCTGGATGAACGGCTGGGCGAACACTGCATCACACCCCCGCCGGTACCGGGCGCCGGGCCAGCCGCCGCGCGGCGAGCGACCCCCCGGCGGTCAGCAGGTACAGGCCGAACGCGACCGTGGTGAGCCAGAACCCGACCGGGTACGGCGAGTAGTACGCGACAAACAGCGCCACCCACACGGTGACCAGCGCCAGCACCACCGACAGCACCAGCCCCCGGGCCGGCCGCGCGGTGATCATCTGTGCGGTCGCAGGCGGCAGCACCAGCAGCGCGAACACCAGCAGCGAGCCGGTGATCTGGCTGACCGCGGCCGCCGTCGCGCCGAGCAGCACGAGGAACACCACGCCCAGCAGGCGGACCGGTACGCCGTGGGCCCGGGCCACGTCCCGGTCGATCGACGCGAACAGCAGCGGCCGCCCGACCGCCGCGAGCACGACCAGCACCACGGCGGCGAGCGCCGCCAGCAGCACCACCTGGTCGGGCGTGATGCCCAGGAACGTACCGAACAGCAGCGCGTTGGTGCCGTTGAGGAAGCCCTTGTACAGCGCGACGAACAGTGCCCCGGCACCGAGCGCGAACGCCTGGACGGTGCCGACCACGGCGGATTCCTCACCGTACCCGGCCTGCCCCTGGGTCGGCAGGGCGGCGATCACCAGCGCGGTGACCAGGCAGAACGCGAGGTACCCGGTACCTGCGCCGAGGCCGAGCCAGACGGCCGCGGCCGCGCCGGGGAAGCCGACCACCGCGAGCGTGTGCCCGGCGAAGCTCTGCTTGCGCACCACCATGAACCAGCCGACCAGCCCGGCCAGCACCGCGACGATGGTGCCCGCCCGGAACGCGCTGACCATGGACTGTAGGGACCACATCTGCCGGATGTCGTCGAGCAGGTTCCAGGTGAAGCCGGTGGTCACGACCGTGCGCCCACGTGCCGGTCGGTGTGGTGCGCGGGCGCCTCCGGCTGTCCGACCACGACGAGGCGGCCGTCCGAGGCGGTCAGCACCTCGATCGGGGTGCCGTAGAGCCGGGTCAGCGTCTCCGACGTGATCACTTCCTCGGGCGTCCCGCTGACCGCGCCGCCCTGACCGAGGTAGATCACCCGATCCAGGTAGCCGAGGATCGGGTTCACGTCGTGCGCCACCATCACCACCGCGACGCCCTCCTCCCGGCAGATCCGGCTGATCAAACCGGCGACCGCGGCCTGGTTGGGCAGGTCCAGGCTGTCCAGCGGCTCGTCGAGCATGAGCAGGCGCGGGCCCCGGGCCAGTGCCTGGGCGATCAGCAGCCGCTGCTGCTCGCCGCCGGAGAGCTGCCCGACCGGGCGGTGCGCGTACCCGGCCGCTCCGACCAGCTCCACCAGCCGGGCGACGGTGGCCGCCGCCCGCCGCGACCGCCGGCCCGGCACCGGGAGCCCCCAGCGGTCCCCGTCGACCCCGAGCCTCACCACGTCCAGCCCCCGTACCCGCAGCGACGCGTCGAAGCTGCGCCGCTGGGGCAGGTAGCCCACCGCGGCATTCGCCTCGCCCGGTGCCCGGCCCAGCAGCCGCACCCGGCCGCCGCTCAGCGGCAACAGGCCGAGGGACGCCTTGAGCAGGGTGGACTTCCCCACTCCGTTCGGGCCGAGGATCGCCACGAACTCCCCCTCGGCGACCGACGCGGTCACCGTCGACCAGACCGTGCGCCCGCCGAGCACGACCGACGCGCCGGTGACCTCCAGCAGGGTGGCCGGGCCGGCGGGGCGATCGGTGGCGCCCGCCACCCCGGACGGATCGTTCCCGGACGAATCCCGTCTGGACGGGACAAGCCGGGACCGGTACCGCGCGGACGGACCCCGTCCGGGCCGGGGCGTCCCGGGCGCGAGCCGAGCCGGGGTGGGGTTCACCAGGGGCATTTCGTTACTTTCTGTCATCGACTGTTCGGGACGGAGCCGGCCGAGCCGCTTGCCCGGCGGCTCGCTCAGACGCATCCTACTTGCAAACCGTTTTCATACTCAAGTCTCCGGTGCGGCGGATTCCGGCCGGTCAGGGCGCGGCGACTTTCCCGTACCGGCTCGGCTGCGTGCCTGATCCTGCCCGGTCACCCGGCCCGCCCGGGGCAGCCGCGCCGGATCTCGTCCGGGTCGGGTGAGCAGATGTCGCCCGGCCACGCGGGAGGCTTCGGGTGCAGACGCAGAGAGAGGAGACTGCCGTGCCGTACATCACCGTCGGTGAGGAGAACTCGGCCCCGATCGACTTGTACTACGAGGATCACGGCTCGGGTGCCCCGGTCGTGCTGATCCACGGGTGGCCGCTCGCCGGCTCGTCCTGGGAGAAGCAGAGCACGGCGCTGATGGACGCCGGGTACCGGGTGATCACCTACGACCGCCGGGGTTTCGGCCGTTCCAGCCGGCCCATGTGGGGCTACGAGTACGACACCCTCGCCCGGGATCTCGACATGCTGATCTCGGCGCTCGACCTGCGCGACGCCATCCTGGTGGGCTTCTCGATGGGTAGCGGTGAGGCCACCCGCTACCTGGGCCGGTACGGTTCGGCCAGGGTGCGCAAGGCGGCGCTCGTCTCGTGCCTGCCGCCGTTCCTGCTCAAGACCGACGACAACCCCACGGGCGTCGACCAGGGCGTGTTCGACCAGTTCATGATGAGCATCTCCCGGGACCGCCTGGCATTCCTGACGATGTTCCTGCACGACTTCTACAACTACGACGTGCTGCACGGATCCCGGGTCAGCGACGAGGTGGTGCGGTTCAGCTGGAACGTGGCCGCGGACTCGTCGCCGAAGGCGGTGGCCGACTGCGTACCGGCCTGGCTGACCGACTTCCGCAGCGACATCCCGCAGATCGACGTGCCCACGCTGATCATCCACGGCGACGCGGACCGGATCCTGCCGTACGAGTCGACCGCGGTGCCGCTGAGCAAGACGATGGGGAACAGCCGCCTGGTGACCATCGAGGGCGGTCCGCACGGGATCATCTGGACCCACGCCGACCAGGTCAACACGGAACTGCTGGACTTCATCAAGTCCTGACGCCGGATGCGGCGGGGCCGGCCGGATGCGGCCGGCCCCGCCACGGTCGCCTGCCCACCAGGTCGCCCGCCCGCCACGGTCGCCTGCCCGCCACGGTGACCGCGTCGGCGGCGCGGGAACCGGCCCGCCGCGACGGTAGTGCGACGAGGGCCCACCGCTGGCGGTGGGCCCTCGTCGTCGTCAGCTGACCGTGCAGCTCGCCCCGTTGAGCATGAACGCGGTCGGCTTCGCGTTCGTGGTGTTGTTCCAGCTCGCGAGGAACCCGACGTCGACCGTCGCGTGCGCGCCGATCGTCGGGTTGTAGCTGACGTTGGTGACCGTGACCGTCGCGCCGCTCTGCGCGAAGGTGCCGTTCCAGAACTGGCTGATCACCTGGCCGTTGGCGAACGTCCAGCGCAGTGTCCAGCCGTTGATGGCGGCGGCGCCGTTGTTGGTGATCTGCACGTCGCCCTGGAACCCGCCGCCCCACTGGCCGGTCACCGCGTACGTCACCGCACACCCGCCCGCCGGCGGCGGCGAGGTCGGCGGGGAGCTCGGCGGCGAACTCGGCGACCTCGACGGGCTCGGGCTCGGCGAAGCGGTCCGGCTCGGGCTCGGCGACGGGCTGGCCGGCCTGCTGGCGCTCGGGCTGGTCGACGGACCGGTGGTCGGCCCGCCGAGCGGGTCGGCGTAGAAGATGCCCCGGCCGTTGGTACCGAGGTAGACCCGCCCGTAGATCCGCGGGTCGCCGGTGATCGCCGCTCCGATGTTGCCGTACTGGTGCTGGTCGTCGTTGATCCGGATCCAGCTGGTACCGGCGTCGTCGGACCGGTACACGCCGTGCACCCCGCCCACGGACGCGATCGCGTACAGCGCCGGATAGGTCTGGCCGGGGGCCGCCTTGCCGAAGCCGATGTTGTCCGCGCTGTCCACCGTGGTGACCTTGGTGAACGAGGTGCCGGAGTCCGTCGAGTGCCACAGCCCGCCGGTACCGGCGAGCCAGATGTCGCCCTCGTGCCCGGTGACGGCCTTGAAGTACACGGTGCCCGAGGACGGCAGCCCGGTCGCCGCGGTGGCGGCGAAGCTGGCCCCGCCGTTCGTGCTGACGTAGAACCTGCCGCCGGAGAACCCGTAGAACTTCATGGCGTTGACCCGGTCGGACTCGATGACGGCGTTCGCCGGGATGCCGCTGGACTGGCTCCACGAGTTGCCGAAGCCGACCGAGTAGACCACCTGGATCCCTGGGTCGCCGGGCGCCCAGACAAACCGGCTGCCGTCGGCCGCCGCAGCGATCGTGCCGCCGCTGTTGACGCCGCCCGGCTCGGTGCCCTGGAACCAGTTCGCGCCGCCGTCGGTGGAGAACGCGGCGTGCGAGTCGTTCGGCCGGTCCGAGTCGGTGAAGTTGCCGGCCCGGACCATCACGCTCGGGTTGTTCTCCGCGTAGTCCAGGCTGGTGGTGGAGTCGAAGACCGGGCCGGTGAACATCATCGACGGTACGGCGTCGAGGTTGGTGTGCCGGAACCCGCCGATGTCACCGAGCGCGCTGATCAACGGGGCCCCGGTCGGCGGGCTGATCAGGTCGAGCACCGAGGTCTCCTCGAGACCGGCCACCACCGGCTTGATCGTGATCTGGCCGCCGGTGTCCCAGTTGGTCAGGTTGGTGGTGCCGTACAGGGTCGCGCCGGTGCCGTAGAGCATGTGGTTGGAGTCGAACGGGTCGATCTCCACGGACTCGTTCATCCAGCCCAGCTTCGGGCTCGGTACCGGCGGCGCGGGCTGCGCGCCGAAGGTCAGCCAGGGCTCGGAGCTGACGTCGAGGTTGTAGCGCAGGCTGCGGTCCGGGTAGCTGGTGAAGTCCCAGATCCGGGTCCAGGTCGCGCCGGAGTCGGTGCTGCGGAAGAAGATGGCGTCCGGCCACCAGGAGACCTGGGTGGCGACCATGATGGTCCCCGGGTGCTGCCGGTCGATGGTCAGGCCGCTGTAGCCGAAGTAGTCGTCCGAACTGCTGGACGGGATCGGGCTGATCTGTGTCCAGGTGCCGCTGGTGGTGCTGTACCGCCAGACGTCGCCCTTGGCGCCGTCGTACGGGCCGCCGGTGTCGCTGGTGGCGATGTAGAGGTAGTGGTTCGTGGGGTCGAGGACGCCCTTGTGCGCGATGTACCCGGTAGGGGTGCCGGCGAGCGCCGACCAGGTGGCTCCGCCGTCCGTGCTGCGGTACACGGTGTGGTTCTTGTCCGCCACGCCGACGTAGATGCCCTGCGTCAGGTTGCTGCCGGTGGCGGTCGACGGGTCGAAGGTGACCCAGACGATGCCCTGGTTGTCGCTGGAGTACCCGGAGGAGTCGCTCGGGTCGGCGACGTAGTTGCCGGGGTTGGGGAAGTTGGTCACCTTGGCCCAGGTGGCGCCGTAGTCGGTGCTCTTCCACAGGCCGTTGCCGCTGGGCGCGCCGAGGTACAACACGCTGTTCTTGTGCGGGTCGATGGCCAGCCGCTCGCCCATGCCGCGACCGGGCATGTTGCCGCCCAGCTTGAACGGCAGCGGGCTGACCTGCCAGGTGCTGCCCTGGTCGGTCGAGCGCAGGACGGCGCCGTTGTTCGGATCCCAACTGTTGGTGTACATGCCGGCCGCGACGTACACCCGGTTGGGGTCGACCGCGTCGGTGGCCAGGCTGACCACCCCGTTGTACCCCCAGTTGTCCGCCCCGACCCAGTCCAGCAGCGGTACCCACCGGCCGGTGCTCTGGTTCCACCGGTACGCGCCGCCGATGTCGGTGCGCGCGTAGACCAGGTTGCGCTGGGTCTGGTTGAAGATGATGCCGGGGACGAAACCACCGCCTCCGATGGTGACGTTCTTCCAGCTGTACGGTGCGGCCGCGGCCGCGCCCGCCGGTGCCGTACCGACCAGGACCTGGCCGGTCGCCACGGCGGCGGCCGCGACGGCGAGCCCGGCCACGACGCTGACCAGCCCTCTGCGGCGCACCGCTGGACGGCTGGGTCCCGGCGGCCGGTGGCGGTCGGCGAGCCTGCGCAGGCTCGGTACGTGGGCTCGGATGTGCGCGAGAGGTTGCATGGGGACGTTCCCCTCCGTCGAAGCGCTTAACCTGTGGGCAAACCCTGACGACGGCACAGTTCGGGGTAAGGGGCGGGAATCCGGACTTCTCGACCGCCATGACCGCGCGTGGGCGTCAGGTTGCTGCTGATGGGGACCGAGGCTCCCAGGCCGGCTCCGCATGGAGATTCACACATCGGACCTGTCCTGTCAATGCGCCGGCGCGGGAGACCGGGCCGCAGGCCAGAGCTCACCCGCGGGGCGCGGACCGGCCGGGGCGTGTGGGGCAGGTCCTAGGCTCTCCGGTATGGCACGGGCCAACGATTCCGTCGCGGAACTGCTCCAGGAGTACGCCGACCTGATCGCGATCACCGGAGGCGAAGCGTTTCGAGCGCGGGTGTACGAAAAGGCGGCCCGGGCGGTCGCCGGGTACCCGGCCGACGTGGCGACGCTGGACCGGAAGGGGCTGGAGGCCATCCCGAACGTCGGCGGGTCCACCGCCGCGAAGATCGCGGAGTACCTGCACAGCGGACGGATCGAGGCCGTCGAAAGGCTGCGCGGGCGGATCCCGGCCGGGGTACGGGAGCTGACCCGCGTCCCCGGACTCGGCCCGAAGCGGGCCGTGCAGCTCTACGAGCAGCTGTGCGTCGGCTCGGTGGCCGAGCTGGTGACCGCGATCGAGGACGGCCGGGTGACCGGGCTGCGCGGGTTCGGCGCCCGCGCGGTGGCCAACCTTCAGCGCGGCATCGAGCTGCTGGCCGCGAGCGGCGGGCGGGTCCTGATCTCGGAGGCGGCCGAGGTGGCGGCGGGAATCGTCGACGCGCTGGCCGCGGTGCCCGGCTGCGAACGCGTCGAGCCCGCCGGTTCGCTGCGCCGCATGCGGGAGACGATCGGCGACGTCGACATCCTGGCGGCATCGCGCGACCCGGGGCCGCTGATGACGGCGTTCGCCGGCCTGCCGCTGGTCGCCGACGTGATCGTGCGCGGGCCGACCAAGACCTCGATCCGCACCACCGCCGGGCTCCAGGTGGACCTCCGGGTGGTGCCGCCGGAGACGTGGGGCGCGGCGCTGCAGTACTTCACCGGCTCGCAGGCGCACAACATCCGGGTACGGGAGCGGGCGGTGCGGGCCGGACTCACGCTGTCGGAGTACGGGCTGTTCCGGGCCGACGGCGGCGAGCTGGTCGCGTCCGGTACCGAGCATGAGGTGTACCGCCACCTGGACCTGCCGTGGATCCCGCCGGAACTGCGCGAGGACCGGGGCGAGGTGCGGGCCGCCCTGCGCGGCGAGCTGCCGGAGCTGATCCGGGTCGAGGACATCCTCGGCGACCTGCACACGCACACCGACCTGACGGACGGTGTCTCGTCGCTTCAGGAGATGCTGGCCGCCGCGCGGGAGCGCGGGTACCGGTACTACGCGGTCACCGACCACGCCAAGGACCTGCCGATGCAGCGGATGACCGACGCGAAGATGCTGGCCCAGCGCGACCGGCTGCGGGAGCTGGCCGGCGACCCGGGGACGGCTGGCGAGGCAGGGATGGCGCTGCTGCACGGCACCGAGCTGAACATCGGGCCGGATGGCGGCGTGGACTGGGACGCGGACTTCCTGGCCGGCTTCGACCTGTGCGTGGCGTCGGTGCACTCGCACTTCGGGCAGGACCAGGCGACGATGACCCGGCGTTTGATCCGGGCGTGCGAGAACCCGTACGTGACCGTCATCGGCCACCCGACGACCCGGCTGATCAACCGGCGGCCGCCGGTCGACGCGGACTGGGACGCGGTGTTCCAGGCGGCCGCGCAGACCGGTACCGCCATGGAGATCAACGCGTTCCCCGACCGGCTCGATCTGGGCGATGAGCTGATCATGCGAGCGAAGGCGCGCGGGGTACGGTTCGCGATCGACACCGACGCGCACGCGAGCGTGCACCTCGGCCTGCTGCACTACGGCGTGGGTACGGCGGCGCGGGGCTGGCTGACCGCGCGGGACGTGATCAACGCGTGGCCGCTGGAGGAGCTGCGCGCGTTCATCGACGCGAAGCGCCGCACCGGGTGAGCCCAGCGCCGGCCGACCCCGACGCCGGCCGGCGCCCGACACCGCCCCGCACCAGCCCGGGGCCGGCCGAACGGGCTCGGGCGCGAGCCTTCCGGGTGGCGGTCAGCCGGCGCAGCAGTTGGCGCAGGTGCCGAAGATCTCCAGGGTGTGGCTCACGTCGGTGAAGCCGTGCTCCCCGGCCAGCCGCTGCGTCCACCGCTCCACCGCCGGCCCCTCGACCTCCACCGTGTGACCGCAGGACCGGCACACCAGGTGGTGATGGTGCTGGCTGCGGCTACACCGGCGGTAGACCTGCTCGCCGTCGCCCAGGCGCATCTGGTCGACCTCGCCGGCGTCGGCCAGGAGCTGGAGGGTCCGGTACACCGTGGTCAGGCCGACGCCCGAGCCCCCGGCGCGCAGCTGCGCGTGCAGCTGCTGGGCGCTGCGGAACTCGTCGGTGCCCTCCAGCAACGCCAGCACCTCGGCGCGCTGCCTGGTGTTGCGGGTGATGCCTGGGGTGACGTTGGTCAATCTGGTCTCCGGGAACGGCGCGGTAGACGGCGATGTGACGAGTGTACGGCGGTCCGCGCCCCGATCCGTGCGCCGCGGCCTCCACCGGCATCATCGTCGTGATTCTGAGAGTTATTATCAATTGGCTGTGACGCTCTTTAGGTGGTGGTTCTCATGTTTGCTCCGGGCACCCGGCCTGGTGGGCGCTGGGCGCGATGGTCCTCGCCATGCTGTCCGTCGGGCTGGACGGCACGATCCTGAGCGTCGCGCTGCCGACGCTGGCCGTGCGGCTGCACGCGTCAACCGTTGAACTGCAGTGGTTCGTCGCGGCGTACACCCTGGTCATGGCCGGGGCCGTGCTGCCCGGCGGGCTGCTCGGGGACCGCCTCGGCCGCAAGAAGATGCTCATGGCCGGGCTGGTGGTCTTCGGTGCTGGCTCGCTGTGGTGCGCGTACGCGTCGTCCCCCGGCCAGTTCATCGCCGCCCGGGTCGTCGCCGGGGTCGGGGCGGCTGTCTGCGTGCCGCTGTCCCTGTCCACCCTCACCGTGCTGTTCAGCGAGCGGGAACGGCCCCGGGCGGTCGGGATCTGCGACGCGATGGGCAGCGGGCTGCGCCTGCTTCCGATGATCGGTGGCACGATCGCCGGTGCCGGAAGCGCGGACCGGATCGCCGCCCGGATCGGCGGGCGCGACACCGCCGCGGCCGGATTCGTGATCCTGTCCGCCGGCCTGTTCCTGGGTGCCACCACGAGCACCGGCACCGGCTTCGGTTTCGTCGCCGCCTGGATCGCGGTCATCGGCGCCGGACTGGGGCTGGCCCTGGCCACGACCACCTCCGCGGCGCTGTCGGAGCTGCCGGCCGAACGCTCCGGCGTAGGCTCCGCCGTGATGCAGAGCGTGCAGAAGGTCGGCGCGCCGCTGGGTCCGGCGGTACTGGGCAGCGTGGTCAACTCCGGGTACCGGAGCCACATGCACCTGGCCGGCGTACCCGGCAGCCTCACCGGTACCGTCCGGGACAGCGTGTTCGCCGGCCAGGCGGTGGCCGGCCGGCTCGGCTCCGCCGGCCTGCTGGCGCAGGTCAGGGGCGCGTTCACGCACGGCATGGACGTCATGCTGGTGGTGTGCGCGGGCGCCGTGGCGCTCGCCGCCGCGCTCGCGCTGCTGCTCCTGCCCGGCCGGGGGCGGCACGGGCCCACGGCGACGGCGGCGGGCCCGGCGGACGGACCGGCGGAGAGGAGACCTGAACGTGTCGGCTGACTCTCACCGGCCGCCCGCGGCGAAGGACGGGCCGCCGCGGTCCGGCGGCCGGGCATCCGCCGCCTCCGGGTCCCCCGGCCTGCGGGAACGCAAGAAGGCCAGGACGCGCGCCGCGATCCAGCGGCACGCGCTGCGGCTGTTCCTCGAGCGGGGGTACGACCAGACCACGGTGGAGCAGATCGCGGAGGCGGCGGAGGTGTCGCCCAGCACGCTGTTCCGGTACTTCCCGACGAAGGAAGACACCGTCCTGGCCGACGAGTACGACCCGGTCATCGTCGCCGCCTTCCACGCCCAGCCGGCGCAGCTGCCCCCCACCACGGCGCTGCGGCGGGCGCTTTCGGAGGTGTTCGCCTCGATCGGCGACGCCGACCGCGAACTCATCCGGCAACGGCAGCTCCTGGCGCTGCGGGTACCACAACTGCGCGCCGCCTCGCTGCTCCAGGTCGAGCGGACCATCCAGGTCATCGCCGGGGCGGTTGCCGAGCGTACCGGGCGGGACCCCGACGACCTGGCAGTGCGCACGTACGCCGGGGCGATGATGGGCGCCTGGATCGCGGCGATGTTCCACTGGGCGGCCCAGCCCGGTGCGGTGGACATCTTCACCACGCTGGACGAGGCCATGGCGCACCTGGAGGACGGCCTCCCGCTCTGACACGAGCGCTCCCCGGCGCCCGCGCTCCCCGGCGCCCGCGCTCCATGGCCCCCGCGCTCCATGGCCCCCGCGCCGCATGGCGCCCGCCTCGGGGCGGCTGCCTCCAGTCGCGCGATCGCGGTTAGGAGCCCGGTGCCGGGGAACCCGCCTGGTCGACGAGCCGGCCGGACCGCGGCGGCGCGGCGTGGGCGAAGGGGGACCCGTGCGACTCAACGACGACGACATGACGACAGCCGGCGCCGGAAACGGCCTGGAGGGCCCGAAGGACAGCGGGGCGGGAGAGTTCGGCGTACCCGGGGTCAACGACGGCGGCGCGGACAGCGGCGCGATGGACCCCGCCCACGAGGGGCCGGCCGACGGCGGGGCCAACCAGGCCGAGCACGACGGGGGCGCGGACGGCGGCGCCGAGGGGCCAGCCGACAGCGGCGCCGGCAAGCCCGGGATGCCCGGCACGTCCGACGGCGGCGCCGACGACGGCGCGTGAGGGGCCTGCCGGCGGACGCTCGCAGCGCACCCCGGAACCGGACCATGGCGGAGGCGGGCACGCACTCCGGTGGCCACCCGGCGCTGCGCCGCTGCGTGGCCGTCGCCCCGGAGACGTTCGCCGGCTCGTACTGGGGTCGGGCTCCGCTGCACTGCCGGGCCGCCGACTTCGTCACCGGCGCCGGCCGGCGGCCCGGGTTCGCTGACCTGTTCGGTACCGGCGACGCCGACGAGCTGCTGAGCCGCAGGGGCCTGCGTACCCCGTTCCTGCGGGTGGCCCGCGACGGTGAGGTGGTGCCGGCAGACCGGTACACCGGCGGCGGAGGAGCCGGCGCCGAGGTGGGCGACCAGGTGCTGGACGAGCGGGTCCTGGCGCTGTTCGCGGAGGGCGCGACCCTGGTGTTCCAGGGGCTGCACCGGCTCTGGCCGCCGGTGATCGACTTCGCCGGCGCGCTCACGGCCGAGCTGGCCGCCCCGGTCGGCGTCAACGCGTACCTGACGCCGAGCGGGGCGCAGGGCTTCGCCAGCCACTACGACACCCACGACGTGTTCGTCCTGCAGGTGGAGGGGCGCAAGCGGTGGGTGGTCCACGAGCCGGTCCTCGCGGACCCGCTGGAGCGGCAGCCGCACGGACAGCGGCGCGACGAGATCGCCGCCACCGCGGCCGGGCCCGCCGTGCTGGACGTGGAGCTGGCCGCCGGTGACACGCTGTACCTGCCGCGCGGCTGGCTGCACTCGGCGACCGCGCTCGGTGAACCCAGCCTGCACCTGACCCTGGGCCTGCGCGGCCTGACCCGGTACGCGCTGGTGGAGGCGCTGCTCGCCCTCGCCGCCGAGGAACCGGCGCTGCGCACCGGGTTCCCGCTCGGGTTCGACCCGACCGACGAGAACCAGCTCGCCGGAGCGCTGGCCGGTACCGTGGCCGCCCTGCGCGAGGTGCTGCGCCACCCGGACGTGGCGGCGGTGGCCCACCGGATGCGCTCCCGGACCTGGCCGGCGGCCCGCCCGGCGCCGATCCGGCCACTGGCCCAGGCAGCCGCGGTCGACAGCGTCGAGGCGGACACGATCGTCGCGCCGCGCGCCGGGTTGCGGTGGTCGGTGCGTACCGAGCCGGACGCGGCGATCCTCGAACTGCCCGACCGCACCGTCCGCTTCCCCGCCTTCTGCGCACCGGCGGTTCGCTCAGTGCTGGCCGCCGACGGTACGGTCCGGGTCGGCGACCTGCCCGGCCTGGACGGCGAGGACCAGGTGGTGCTGGTACGGCGCCTGCTGCGCGAGGCGGTGGCGGTGCCGGCCGGATCAGCCGGCGGGCCGGGTTAGGTACCCGGTGAGCGCGGCCCGGTCCAGCTGCCTGCCGGCCGCGAAGGCCGCCTCATACCGGGCAGTACCCAGCTCCGTACGGGCCCGGTCCAGTACGCTGTCGAATCCCTCCACCGAGACCGCGGGGCCCCAGCCGCCGCGTGCCGCCTGCAGCGCGCCGGCGATGGTGGCCACCCGTACCGGGTCCCGGTCGAGCACCGCGAAACCCGCGGCGATGTGCAGGAAGATGCCGGCGTCCGGATTATCCCCGAGCAGGATCAGGGCCTCCCGCAGCAGGTCGCCCGCCCGGTCCCGGTCGCCGCGCTCGGCCACCAGCCGGGCCAGCTGGCAGCTGACCGTCGACCGCTGCTGGCGCCCGGACTGGTCCGGGTGCCGGGCCAGCGCGGCGCGCATCGACTCGTACAGCGCGATCGCGCCGTCCAGGTCGCCGCCCCGGCGGGCCAGGTCGGCCTCCACCATCAGCAGATGCGACTCGCCGGCCACGGTCGAGCCGGGCGGCAGCAGGGCACGGGCGCGCAGCAGGTCGGAACGGGCGCCCTCCAGGTCACCGCTGCTCGCCCGCACGCCGGCCAGCCGGGCGAGCATCAGGTAACTGTCGTCGCCGTGCATGGCCGGCTTCAGCAGCGCGCTGGCCTCCTCGATGAGAGCCAGCGCGCGGGCCGGTTCGCCGCTGTGGTTGGCCACCTCGGCCAGCATGAGCAGCGCCTGCGCCAGGCCGCCGGGCTCGCCGATCGCGCGGAAGCCCGACACCGCCCCCTCCAGGTCCGTCGTTGCCGGCCGGATCCGCCCGGTGCCCAGGCGCAGGATTCCCCGCGCCATCAGGGCCGCGCTGCGCAGCCAGGGGTCGTCATCGCGCAGGTCCCCGCGCAGCAGCGTGATCGCTTCGCGGGTCCGGCCGGCGAGCAGCGTGGCGATGAACCAGGCGAGCCGCAGCAGCGGGCTCAACGGCCCCTCGGCGGTGGCCTCGCTCAGCATGTCCGCGACGGTGCCGACCATCGACATGAGCGACTCCGGCTGCGCCTCGGTGCCCAGGTTGCCGACGCTCGCCACGACGAAGCAGGTCGTGTACTCCCGGCGCAACCCCGGCGGCGGCCCGTCCGGGACCAGCGCGAGGACCTGCTCGGTCCAGCCGACCCCCTCGGAACGCATGCCGGAGGGCAGCCAGTACCCGCACAGCGCCGCGCACATGCGCAGGGCGCCGGCCGCGTCGCCGGTGTCGATCAGCCAGCGCAACGCGGCGACCAGATTGTCGTGCTCCGCGCGCAGCCGGGAGACCGACGCCGGCTGCTCGGCCGTCCGCAGCCGCGCCTCCGCTGCCTGCGCCAGGTTCAGGAAGTGGGCGGCGTGAGCCCGGCGAAGCGCGTCGGTCTCACCCCGCTCACCGAGCTGGGCCGCGGCGTAGGCCCGGATCGTCTCCAGCATCCGGTACCGGCCGCCGGCCGCCTCGACCAGCGACTTGTCCAC
>JBDZVD010000216.1:0-6065 GCA_040255525.1 Micromonosporaceae bacterium
CCCGGCTGGACCATGACCGGTGGCGGCCCGCCCGGGTGAACCGGCTGTGCCGGCCCGGCAGCGGCCGGGTCCGCGGCCGCCGCACCGATCGCCGGCCTGCCGGGCACGACCGCATTCGGCACGGCGGCATTCGGTCCAGCCACACCCGGCGCGGCCGCCCCCGGATCGACCGCACCGGGTGCCGGCGCCGCGACGGCCGGCGCAGGCGTCGCGACCGCCACCGTTGCGGCCGACAGCACCGCCGCCAATACCAGCGCGGTCGCGCGCTTCGCGGTCGCCGCGCCCAGAAACATCGACGCCGCGCGGGCCTGCTCCACAAGCGATGGCATACGAATCCCCCGTACCGGATCCACCTGCGTCTCGGCAGGGTGCACGTGGCCGGGGCGTGGTGCCGCCCCCGGTCTCCATCGACGCTGCCTGGCGTGCCCGCCCTCGACCGGAGAGCCACCTCAAACAGCGCAATAGTCACAAAGGAGACACTGGCCACGCTAGGCGATGGTTCAGACGATCGTGGCGCGATTAGGCGGGAACCCGCCGTACGGTGGTCGGGCTCAGCCGGCCACCGACGGGACCGGACGCCCCGGAGGGGTGAGCAGGCTCCCGGCCGCCACCGACAGCCGCCGCGCCAGCGGTACCCGGGCCCGCCGCACGAAGACGTCGTAGCCGGCGGCGGCGATCTCATCCAGGATTCCGCGGTAGAGCAGCAACGCGGTGCGGATGCACGCCTGCGATGCCGGTGCCAGCATGGCCACGCCGGGAACGGCCAGCGCGTAGTGCCGGCGGGCCCGCGTGACCTCGAAGGCGACCAGAGCCCGGATCGGCCGGGTGGCCGCGCCGGCACGGTACGCGGCGCGAAGATCGGCGACGGTGACGCCGAACCGGTCGAGGTCCTCCACCGGCAGGTACAGCCGGTCACGCTCCAGATCCTCGCCGACATCCCGGATGAAGTTGGTGAGCTGGAATGCGATGCCGAGCTGCCGCGCCGGCTCCCGGGCGAGCGAGACCACCCGCCCGTGAGCCGGCCGGTCGCCGGCCGCCTGCGCCCGGGCCGGCCGGTCGCCGGCCATCAGGATCGGCAGCATCATGGTGCCGATGGCCGCCGCCGAGCCCTCCATGTATCCGAGCAGGTCGTCAAAGGTCCGGTACCGGCTGATCGTGAGATCCATCGCCATCGAGCCGAGGAACCTCTCGAAGTCCGTCCGGTCCAGCCCGAAGATCTCGATCGTGTGCAGCACGGCGGGCAGGAGCGGATCGTCCAGGTCAGCGGCGAAGAACCGCTCACCCCACTCGCGCAGCCGGGACGCCCGCCGCTCCGGTGTGCTGGCGTCGAACGCGTCCACGATCTCGTCCGCGTATCGGGTGAATCCGTACAGCGCGTGCACGTGCCGCCGTTTCCAGGCCGGCAGAAGGAGCGTTGCCAGGTAATACGTGCGGCCATGACGCCGGTGCAGCGCACGGCACCGCTCGTAGGAAGCCGACAGGCTCGCCTCCACTGCCCTGCCCTCGCCCACCGCGCCGACTCCCAGATCGACTCATCAATCGATGCAACTCGCACCATACGCTATGCTGCCCACGGATCGACGTCCCCCTCGCCGCGCCCGGTCGGCAGTACGACAACGGTAGGCGTGCTTTAGCGGACCGGCGGCGCCGGGAAGCGGGCATGATGGTCGGCGGCGACCAAGAGGGGGCGACAAAGAGTGCGGACTGTTACAGGGCGCACCGACCGGGTGGTCATTGTCGGTGCCGGCCTCGGCGGGCTGTCGTGCGCGCTGCACCTCGCCGGAGCCGGGCGCGACGTCACCGTACTGGAGCGGGAACCCGTACCGGGCGGGAGGGCCGGCCGGCTGGCCCTCGGCGGGTACGAGTTCGACACCGGCCCGACCGTCCTGACCATGCCGGACCTGATCGCCGAGGCGCTCGGCGCGGTCGGCGAGAACCTGTCCGACTGGCTCGACCTGCGACCGGTCGACCCCGCGTACCGCGCGCATTTCCACGACGGTTCGACCCTCGACGTGATCAGCGACACCACCCGGATGGCCGGCGAGATCTCCCGGGTCTGCGGCCCGCGCGAGGCCGACAACTACCTGCGCTTCGTCGACTACAGTCGGCGACTGTGGCGGCTGGAGCGGCATGACTTCATCGACCGTAACCTGGACTCGCCCCGCGACCTGCTCACCGCCAACCTGCTGCGGCTGATCGCGGCCGGTGGCTTCCGGCGCCTGAAGACCAAGGTCAATCAGTTCTTCCGCGACCCGCGCACCCGGCGGATCTTCTCGTTCCAGTCGCTGTACGCCGGGGTGGCGCCGCACGACGCCCTGGCGCTGTACGCGGTCATCTCGTACCTCGACGCGGTGGCCGGTGTCTACTTCCCGCGCGGCGGCATCCACGCCGTACCCCGCGCACTGGCCGGCGCCGCCGAGAAGGCGGGTGTCCACCTGCGGTACTCGACCGCCGTCGCCTCCGTGGACATCGCGGGCGGGCGGGCGACCGGCGTCATCACGGAGGCGGGCGAGCGGATCCCCGCGGACACCGTGATCCTCAATCCGGATCTGCCCATCGCGTACCGTGACCTGCTGCCGGACACTCCGCGACGGCTGGACCGGCTGCGCCACTCGCCGTCCGCCGTGGTGCTGCACATCGGGTCGCGCCTCCGGTACGAGAAGATCGCACACCACAACATCCATTTCGGGCGATCCTGGCGAGGCACGTTCGATGAGGTCATCCGCAAGGGCCGGCTGATGAGCGACCCGTCCCTCCTGGTCGGCAACCCGACCAGGAGCGACCGGACGCTGGCGCCGCCCGGGCGGGAGATCTACTACGTGCTCGCCCCGGCCCCCAACCTGGCCGGCGCGAGGTTCGACTGGTCGGACCGGATCACCAGGGAGTACGCCGGCGAACTCGTCGCCACGCTGGAAGCCCGTGGGTACTACGATTTCGGCGCCGGCATCGAGTTGTCCCGGGTGGTCACTCCGGTCGACTGGGCGGCGGCGGGAATGGCCGCCGGTACCCCGTTCGCCGCTGCGCACACGCTGCGGCAGACCGGACCGTTCCGCCCGGCCAACCTGCACCCGACGCTGCCCAACGTGGTGTTCGTCGGATCGGGTACCCAGCCCGGTGTCGGAGTGCCCATGGTGCTCATCTCCGGCAAGCTCGCCGCTCAACGAATCACAGGTACCGTTTCATGAATCGCGAATCACACCTCGTCGAACTCGTCGGGGACGACGGAGTCCACGTAGGACAGTCCACCGTGGAGGAGGCCCACCGGGCGCCGCATGGCCGGCTGCACCGGGCGTTCTCGGTCCTGCTCATGGACCCGGACGGCCGGCTGCTGCTCCAGCAGCGGGCCGCGGTCAAGACCCGGTTCCCGCTGCGCTGGGCCAACGCCTGCTGTGGCCACCCGGCTCCCGGGGTGCCCGTACCCGAGGCGGCCACGATCCGGCTGGACGAGGAGCTGGGCGTCACCGGCGTGTCGTTCGAGCAGCTCGGCGTGCACCTGTACCGGGCTGCCGACCCGGCCACCGGTCGGGTGGAGCATGAGTACGATCACGTGCTGCTCGGCCTGGTCCCGCCGGACGTGGCCGTGCGGCCCGACCCGGCCGAGGTGGCCCAGGTCGAGTGGGTCGAGGCGGACGCGCTCCGGTCCGGGCTGGTCACCGATCCGACCCGGTACGCTCCCTGGCTGGCCGGCGTGGTGGCGCTGCTGCCGGGCGGCGCCGGTGACCGTTGACGGGCTGTCCGCAGGCGAAGTCGCCCGCCAGCTCGGAGTCGCCGTCACCACGTTGCGCACCTGGCACCAGCGGTACGGGCTCGGCCCCACCGGGCACACGCCCGGCCGGCACCGCCGGTACACGGCTGATGACCTGACCCTGCTGGAACGGATGCGCGAGCTCATCACGCGCGGCGTCCCACCGGCCCGGGCCGCCCGGCACGTGCTCGGCGTGCGTGCGCCGGACGCCCCGGCCCGTGACGGCGGCGGGCGGGCGATCGGGGTCGGCCGGTCCCACCCCGCCGCGCGCGGGCTGGCCAGGGCCGCCCTGCGACTGGACGCGGCGGCCATCACCGAACTGCTCGGTGAGCAGGTGGCCCGGACCGGCGTGGTCCGTACGTGGGAGGACATCGTCGCTCCGGTACTGCGCGGGATCGGCGCCCGGTACGCCGCCACCGGCGCGCTGGTCGAGGTCGAGCACCTGCTCAGCGCGTGCGCGGCGGCCGCGCTGGCCGCGGTACCCCGGCCCGATTCCGCCGGGCCACCCCGGGTGCTGCTCGGCTGCGCCGACGAGGAGCTGCACAGCCTGCCCATCGAGGCGCTCGCCGCCGGTCTCGCCCAGGCCGGGCTGGCGGTACGGCAGCTCGGCGCCCGGGTGCCGCCCCGGGCGCTGCGCGAGGCCGTCCGCCGTACCGGGCCGGCCGCCGTCGCTCTGTGGGCGCACGCCGACCGGTACGCCGTCCCCGCTCAACTGCTCGACCTCACCGAGCTGCCCGACCCGCCGGCGCTGCTGATCGCGGCCGGCCCCGGTTGGGACGCGGTACGGCTGCCGCGCAGTGTGCACCGTCCCCGAACGCTGAGTGAGGCCGTAGCAATCCTCGCCGCTGTTTCGTCCTGAATGAGGGGTACGGCGGGATACCGGGCCTCACGGTGCGTGCGCTTCGTGCGCGGCGAGGGCTTCGATCCGAGCCGGATTCTGGATACCGTTGTGCGGCACCTACCGGTACCCCCTCGAACCGGAGATATCGATGGATCGGCGCCGTACGGCCGCCCTCGCCTTGTCCGTCCTGCTCGTCCTCGCCGGCTGTACCGCCAGCGACGTGGCGACCTGGCGGGCCATCAGGGCATCCACCGCCGCGGTCCCACCGGCCCAGCACATCGCCTCACCGTCTCCGGAACCCGTTGCGAACGAGAAGCCGGCGGTGCCGGCCAGCCCGTCACCCATCCCGCTCCCGCCGCTGCTCGGACCGAACGGCCTGCACGGCCCCTACCACTCGATGTCCCGGACCGGGTCCACCGCGGTGGCGCTGACCTTCGACGACGGCCCCGGGCGCTACACCAACCAGATCCTCGACATCCTGAAGCAGTACGGCGTGCACGCCACGTTCTGCATCATCGGGGAGCAGGTCAAGGCGCAGGCGAGCGTGATCAAGCGAATCGTCCGGGAAGGGCACACGCTGTGCAACCACACCTGGAGCCACGACGAGAAGCTGCGGACCCGCACCCCCGCCCAGATCGCCAGCCAACTGAGCCGGACCAACGACGCGATCCGGGCGATCGTGCCCGGCGCCCGCATCGACTACTTCCGCAACCCGGGCGGCGAGTTCAGCCCGCTGACCATGTCGATCGCGGCCGGGATGGGCATGCGGTCGCTGTACTGGAGCGTCGACCCGGACGACTGGCAACGGCCGGGTACCCAGGCCGTCATCAACAATGTGATGAGTCACACGCACTCCGGTTCGATCGTCCTGATGCACGACGGAGGCGGCGACCGGGCCCAGACCGTGGCGGCACTGAAGGCCATCCTGCCGGCCCTGAAGAGCCGGTACCGGCTGGTCCCGCTGCCCACCGTGCCGGTACCGGCCAGCTGACCAGCCCCCGGGTGCCGGGCCGGCCGGCCGCCGTTTTGGCGTTCCATCTCCCATCACGTATGCTTTGCTGGCCTCCGGCGGGGCCGGATGGGAGCTCAAGCCGTCCACATCGCGGTATGCGATGATGACGGGGCCGCCCTCATCGTCTAGCGGCCCAGGACGCCGCCCTTTCAAGGCGGTAGCACGGGTTCGAATCCCGTTGGGGGCACGGTCCGGTTGGCGTACGCTTAGCCGGCCGGTTGCAAGGTCCTGTGGAGCAGTTGGAGTGCTCGCCGCCCTGTCAAGGCGGAGGTCGCGGGTTCAAGTCCCGTCAGGACCGCCAAGCCTGGACGCCGCGCGGAGTTTCGTGCGGCGTCTGGCTTATGGGCACGTGGAGCCCTGCCCCCGGATCCGGGACGGGTACCATGAGCCGGAGTGCGGCCAAGTAGCTCAGTTGGTACGAGCGTCCGCCTGAAAAGCGGAAGGTCGGCGGTTCGACCCCGCCCCTG
>JBDZVD010000077.1:0-31545 GCA_040255525.1 Micromonosporaceae bacterium
GTTGCCGTCGACGGCTGCCGAGGCGGGGGTGCCGGTGTTCTCGGTGGACGAGGCGGTGGCTGGCCTGCCCTGCGACAGCAGGGTGGTGGCCGCGTTGGCGGCGGTCATGGACGTGGACAGCGCGTACCCGGCGAGCAGCGCGACCACCGCGGCCGCCAGCGCCAGCAGGTAGATCGGTCTGCGCCGGCGAGCGGCGCGTGGGGGAGCGTCGAGTTGCATGGCATCTCCAGGTTCCGGATGTGCGGCATCGCGCGACGGCGGTCGGTGACGGCGTCGTCGCGTGTGCCGGTGGGGCTGGGACGGAAACGGTCCGGAAGGGGATCCGGGGCATTCTTGGGGGAGCGCTCTCCAAGAGAGAGTTGCCGTGGTTGACACCCGTGTCAAGGTGAGACCCAGAGCACGTTTCGGTAACGGAAGATCGATTGATCTCGCTGTCGGGCGGCTTATGCTGACTGGCCAGGGTATTTGTTGTCGCGGGCACCATTACCGGAGAGATTCTCTTCCGCCAAATCGTCCAGAGGCCGGCGGGGTTGCGCTAACAAACGACATTCCATCCGATTCCGGGCGTGACGAACCTGCTCGGAGAACGCTCTCTGAGTCGGTGACCGCCCCGCCGACCAGGCCGCGGCCGGGCACCCCGGCCGGCGGCGGGACGTCCGCCGGCAGCGCCTGGGCGTCGGGCCGGGCCGTACCAGCCGGGGTTTGTGTTATTCCGGCACGGCAGGCGCGGTCGTGCCGGCCCGGGGGTAGGCGTGGACGCTTTGCTCTGCTTACCCGGGCGCACCACTCGAACGCCGGTTGCGATGCGTGGGGGTAGGCAGAGCGGGGGCGGCGGCGCCCGGCAGGATGGGCGCATGTCCGAGCATCTACGACTGGAGTCCGATGGCCGGGTGGCGACGATCGTCATCGACCGCGGCGCCAAGCGCAACGCGCTGAGCCTGGAAATGTGGCGGGCCATCCCCGGATACCTGGAACGGGTCCGGGCCGGCGGAGCCCGCGCGCTGGTCCTGCGCGGCGGCGAGCACTTCTCCGCAGGGGCGGACATCAGTGAGTTCGCCACCCTGCGCGCCGGTGTCGGTGGCGCCCGCCGGTACTCCGCGGGGGTGCATGCCGCCGAGCGGGCGCTGGCGACGATGGAGATCCCGACGATCGCGGCGATCACCGGGGTCTGCGTCGGCGGCGGCTGCGAGCTCGCGCTGGCCTGCGACATCCGGATCGCGGCCGAGGATTCCCGGTTCGGCATAACCCCGGCCAACCTCGGCATCGTTTACCACTTCGACTCGACCCGCCGGCTGATGGAGACGGTCGGCCCGGGCTGGGCCAAGCAGATGCTGTTCTCGGCGGAGTTGTTCGACGCGGCCACGGCAGCGCGCATCGGGCTCGTGAACGAGCTGTGCCCAGCGGATCAGGTGCCGGTACGGGCGGCCGCGCTGGCGCAGCGGATCGCCACCCGGGCACCGGTCAGTGTCCGCGGCGCCAAGGCCATCATCGGCCACGTCATGGCCGGCGCGAGCGGTGCCGAGCCGGAGGTGACCGCGCTGTACGACGAGGCGACGGCGAGCCCCGAGTACGCCGAGGGGGTGGCGGCGTTCATGGCCGGGCGTCCGCCCCGGTTCTAGAGGACCGGTACGCCGGCCAGGACAGGTTTTAGGAATCCAGGAACGGGTACGACAGCCGGCTGAGCAGTGTGGGCTGCCGGATGACGGTGATGTGGTCGCCCCGGGTACGCACCGTGGTCCGGCCCCGGGCGTTGCGCCGTGCGGCCAGGTCGAAGGTGGCGCCGCCGACCCGGACCCCGATCAGTTCCAGGTCCGGCAGCCAGTCGGGCAGGTGCGGGTCGACCAGGATCGCGTTCAGCGGGGCGACCGGGCGCAGCACGAGCAGCGCCTGCACGATGGCGATGACCGCGCTCGCGGACCAGCCCTGCGGCGAGCACGCCTGCGGATAGACCCCCGGGTGCGGGTGGGCGGCGTCGCGCGGCAGCCCGCTGATCGCCTCCGGCAGCCGGTGCCCCTCGAACAGCGCGGCGGCGGAGAAGGTGGCCTCGGCGAGCCGGTGCAGCTGTTCGACGCAGCCGTAGCGGGCCAGGCCCAGCGCGGTGGTACCGGCGTCGACCGGCCACACCGCGCCCCGGTGGTAGCTGAACGGGTTGTACGCGGGGTGGTCGGCCGACAGCGTGCGCAGGCCCCAGCCGCTGAACATGTCGCCGGCGAACAGCCGGCGGACCAGCGCGGGCGCGTACCGGTGCGGCACGATGCCGGTGGCCAGCAGGTGCCCGTCGTTGGAGCTGACCGAGCGCACCTGCCGCCCGTCCGGCCCCAGCGCCTGGGCGTAGCCGTGCTCGCCGGGCATCCAGTACGCGGCGTGGAACCGCCGGCGCAGCCGGGCGGCCCGGGCGATCATCCGGGCGGCGCGGGACCGTTCACCGATGGCGGCGAGGGCGAACGCGCCGTGCCGCAGCGCGGCGTAGTGGTACCCCTGAAGCTCGCTGGTGGCGATCGGATTCTCCACCACCCGGCCCTGCTCGTCGACGATCGCCGTCGCGGAGTCCTTCCACCCCTGGTTCTTCACGCCGCCCGGGGAGCGGCGGCGGTACTCCAGGAACCCGTCCCCGTCCAGGTCGGCGCGGTTCGCCAGCCAGTCGAGCACGCCGTGCGTGGCCGGGCGCAACTCGCGGACCGTCGCCCGGTCGCCGGTCCAGGCCAGGTACTGGCCGAGGAACACCAGGAAGTCCAGCGGCGCGGCCCAGTCCCCGTAGTACCCGCCGAGCGGGTCCAGGTTCAGCGCCGACAGCGGGCCGTGCCGCGCCTCGTGCAGCAGCTTGCCCGGCTCCTCGTCGTGCCAGTCGTCCACCCGGCGGCCGAGGTGCGCGGCGTTGATCCGCAGGCTGTCGCGCAGCATGGTCGGCCCGGCCAGCAACGCCTGCCACGAGATGGTCAGCGTGTCCCGGCCGAAGAACTGCTGGTAGAACGGCACGCCGGCGAACGGCGCGGCCGGTCCGGGCGGCGAACCCAGCGGCATGTTGGCCAGATCCTCCACGGCGGTGGTCCAGGTGGTCGACACGTCCACATTGGAGCTCCGCAACCGGGTGAACTCGCCGGCGAGGACGGCACGGGCCCGGCCCGCGGAGTCGCCGGTCTCCGTGTAGCTCGCCGGCGGAGCGGCCATCCGGTTTCCGTCGAAGACCGGCTCGGCCACCAGGTCGACACAGGTGGCCCCGCCCGGCTCGACGGTCAGCGTCGTCTCGATGGTGTCCCCGGCGCAGCGCACCGCCGCCGGTGCTTCGACCCGGATGGCCACCGCGCGGTCCAACTCCGGCGCGGCCGGGTTCGGGCTGGCGTAGATGAGCCTCAGCTCGTTCTGCTCGGCGTGCCACTCCCGCCTCACCTCGACGTGGTGCCCGTGGTAGCCGCGCTCGGCCTCCTGCGTGTCCGCGAAGTCGGCCACCAGCGTGACCGCGATCCGTACCCGGCGCGGTTGCGCCGCCCAGCTGTGCAGCGCGAGCCGGGTGCGCAGACCCTCGCCGAGGAAGCGTTCGATGGTGAGGTAGAGAGCCTCGGACGGAAGCTTCTCGCCGTCAGCCAGCTCCACATAGGACACCTGGGCGTGGGCGCCGACGTTGGCGGTGTCGAACGCGACCGGTTCCCGGCCGTCGATCGTGATCCGTTCCCGGCTGAGCAGCCGGGTGTTGTGCGCGAAGAAACCCTGCGGGTCGTCGCCGGTGATCCGGCCGTGCACGTCGGTGACCAGCGTGGACCAGCCGCTGGCCAGGTACATCAGGGCGGGGCGTACCCGAACGTCACGTACCGCGCCCATCGTCCCTCCGTACCGGTCGTCCCGCGTCCTGCCCGTCCCCGGTACCCCGGGGCAGCGCGATCACACCGGCGGTGGAGCGGTCGGCACAGTGAGTACCCACTCCGTTTACTCGACGCCGACCGCGAACGGCTCAGGTCCGCTCGTCCGGCGACTCGTTCGTGGCGTTGACGACGCTGCCGAGCAGGTCCGGGATCCGGTCGGGCTCGACCGGTTCGGCGAGGTGGAATCCCTGCCCGAGGTCGCAGCCCAGCCGGGTCAGGTGCTGGGCCTGGGCGGCGGTCTCGATGCCCTCGGCGGTGATGGTCAGGCCGAGGTCGTGGCACAGCGAGACCAGCGCCGGCAGGATCGTGCGGTTGGACCGGCGCGGGGCGTCCGAACTGCTCAGTCCGCGCAGGAATCCGGTGGACAGCTTGACTGCCTGGATGGGCAGTTCCGACAGGTACGCGAAGCTGGAGTATCCGGTGCCGAAGTCGTCGAGCGCCAGCCGGATGCCGAGATCGTGCAGCGCGTGCAGATTGGCCAGGGTGCCGTCGCCGGTGTCGTCGAACGCGTTCTCGGTGATTTCCAGCTGGAGCTGGTGCGCGGGCAGGCCGCAACGGTCGAGGACGTCGGCGACGAGGGCGGGCAGCGCCGGGTGGCGCACCTGGGTCACGGCGAGATTCACGCTGACCAGATGCGGGCCGGACGCGAGGTCCTGCCATCCGGTGGCCTGCGTACACGCCAGGCGCAGCAGGTACAGGCCGAGCGGTTCGATCAGGCCGGTGTCCTCGGCCGCGGCAATGAACTGCGCCGGGCCGAGCACGCCGTGCCGGGGATGCCGCCACCGGGCCAGCGCCTCGACCCCGACCACGGTGCGATCGATGAGCCGGACGAGCGGCTGGTACACCAGAGTGAACTCGCCGTCCCGCAGGGCGGCCGGCATCGCCGCGCCCAGCGCGTGGCGGGCCAGATCGGCGGCGTTACGCCGCGGATCGAACACCGCCCACGCGCTCCGGCTGCTGCGGGTGACCCAACCGAGCGTGATGTGCGCGGCGCGCAGCAACTCGGTCGGGTCGGTGCCGGCCGCCGGCCGCTCCACGATGCCCGCCCGGCCGCTGATCGAGATCTCGTGACCGTCGGTGAGGCAGATCGGCTCCGGCAGCGCGGCCAGCGCTTCATCGGTGGCCTTGATGACATCCTCGGCGCTGGTGGTGCGTTCGACCAGCAGAGCGAACTCGTCGCCGCCCAGGTGCGCGATGACGTTGCCCTGCCGGGCGGCGAGCGCGGTCAGCCGTCCGGCGACCGCCAGCAGGATCTGGTCGCCGGCGGCGGGGCCGAGGCTGTCGTAGACGGCACCGAACCGGTCGAGGTTCAGCAGGCTGATGCCGAGCCGCGCACCGGTGGGGGCGTCGGCGAGAAGCTGGTGCAGCCGCCGGGTCAGGTGTGCCCGGTTGGGCAGGCCGGTCAGCGCGTCGTGCAGCAGCGCGTGCTGGAGGTTGTCCTGCAGGCGCTGCTGCTTGTGCCGCCACGCGGCCCGCTCCGCGCGGTGGATGCCCTCCGCGCCGGTGAGCGCGTGGTCGCGCAGCGCGCCGGTGAAGCCGGTGGCGAACCGGCCCAGCAGCACGGCGAGCGCGGACCGCCGCGGCTCGCCGTCGATGCGCAGGACGGCCGGGAGGCGCTGGCCGAGCAGGGTCAGGCTGGTGCCGAGGGTCTCCGGGGAGGACATGTTCGCGCCGACCAGCGCGGCACCGATCCGGTACCCGACGACCTCGTCGGGCGGGTCCGCGTCGAGCGCGGCCGCGAGCTGGCCGAGACAGTCGATCAGGATCGGCAGGCCGCGGGCGTGGCCGCCGGGGACGAACGCCGTGAAGGCGATCGCGTCGAACCACTCGCGGGCCAGCGCGGCGAGTTCGGGCGGTGCGCTCGGTTCGGGCGGTTCCGGCGGTGCCGCTGGTTCGGGCGGTGCGGCTGGTGCGGCTGGCGTGGCCGGTTCCGGCGGTGCGGCTGGCGTGGCTGGTTCCGGTGGCGCCGGTCGGGGTGGCGGTGCGGGTCGGGGCGGTGCGGGTCGGGGCGGGGCGGGGAGGTCGGTCCGGGCGTTGGGGCGGGGCGGTGCAACGGACTCGCGTGGGGCGGCGAGCTGGGGCTCCCTCATCGGTGTCCCTTCCGGGTTGCGGAGGTGTGGCCGCCACGGGGGACCGGCCGCCAACTCCGCCCGAGCTGTGAGTAACCCGGTCACGCGGTCGGTCCCGAGAAGCTGCCACACGCCGGCCCCGCGATTATCGTCCGTTCGGAAACAAGAATCCAGTCTCGCCCGAAACGCCGTGTCTCTGCCGCCGATGCGCGCCCGGCACGGTCACTGCCCGACGGCGTCCGGTGCAAAGCCCGGCCGGCGGGTCAGCGCTTGCGGGCGACCGCGGCCAGCATGCCAGGATGGGCCGGCGCGGCCGGCTGCGCCGGGTCCGGATGCCAGTCGTCGACCGGGACGATGCCGGGTTCGATGATCTCCAGCCCGCTCAGCAGCGCCGCGATCTGGTCGGCGGTACGCAGGTGCAGCGGAGTGGTCGTCCGCCGGTACATGCTCTGGATGGTCTCCCGCTCGTCGCGTACCGGCGTGCCGTGCGACACGGCCAGATAGCTGCCGGACACCAGCGCGTCACGGATCTCGCCGACGATGCCGGCCGGGTCGTCGCCGTCCGGCACGAAGTGCAGTACGGCGATCGCCAGCACCGCCACCGGCCGGGCGAAGTCGAGCAGCCGCACCACGTCCGGGTGGCACAGGATCTCGTGCGGCCGGCGCAGGTCGCCATCGACGGCCACCGCCCGGGCGTTGCCGGCCAGGATCGCCTTGCTGTGCTCCACCGCGACCGGGTCGACATCGACGTACACCACGCGGGCGTCGGGCGCGGCCTCCTGCGCCACCTCGTGGACGTTGCCCAGGGTCGGGATGCCCGAGCCGATGTCGAGGAACTGCCGGATCCCGGCTCGGACCAACCACTGCACCGCCCGGCCGAGGAACGCCCGGTTGGCGTGCCCGAGCAGCTTCGCCCCGGGCATCGCCGCCTCGGCCTTCTCCACGAACTCGCGGTCGATCGCGAAGTTGTGGTAGCCGCCCAGGGCGTAGTCGTACATGCGGGCCGCGTTGGGCACGTTCACGTCCAAGCCCTCCGGTACCCAGTCCGGCAACTCCATGGGGGTGCTCCTGTCCGCAGGCGACGGGCCTACCGGTACCGGCACGGTGCGGTGCAACGGATGCGGCGGCGGGCCCCGTCACTCTAGTGCGCCGGGCGGAGCGCGGCGACGGTGGGCACAGTGCCGGGACCGTGGTGACGGGGCCGTGGCGGCCGCGGTGGGACGCGGGCACGGCCCGGACGGGCTCAGGCGGAGACGGTCGTCAGGCGGTAACAGGCGTCAGGCGGGTACGGACACCAGTGCCCGGGCCGCCTCGACGATGGCGTCGGTACCGATGCCCGCCGCGTCCATCAGTTCGCCGGACGAGCCGGAGGTGGGCAGGTCGCGTACCGCCAGATGCGTGACGCGCAGCGGCTGCCCGAGGTCGGACAGCGCCTCGAGCACGGCGGCGCCGATGCCGCCCTGCGGGTAGTGGTCCTCCACCACCACGAGCCGGCCCCCGGTCGCCCGGACGGCGTCGACCAGCGCGTCGCGGTCGACCGGCTTCACCGAGTACAGGTCGATGACCCGTGCGGCCACCCCCTGCCCGGCGAGCGCGTCCGCGGCGGACAGGCAGTTGTGCACCGTCACCCCGGCGCCGATGAGCGCCACCCGATCGTCCGGGCCGCCGCGCAACTGCTTGCTGCCGCCGATCGGGAAGCTCTCGTCGTTGTCGTACAGCACCGGGTAGGTGCCCCGGGTGGTGCGCAGGTAGCTGATGCCGTTGCGGCCGGCCATCTGCTCGACGAGGGCGGCGCAGGAGACCGCGTCGCACGGGTACAGCACCGTGGAACCGTGGACCGCCCGCATGCTCGCCAGGTCCTCCAGGCCCATCTGCGAGGGACCGTCGGCGCCGATCTCCACCCCGGCGTGCGACCCGCACAGCGCCAGGTCCGCCCGCGAGATGGCGGCCATCCGGATGAAGTCGTACGCGCGGGACAGGAACGCGGCGAACGTCGACACGAACGGCCGGTATCCGCGCACCTGAAGCCCTACGGCCGCGGCGACCATCTGCTGCTCCGAGATGAACATCTCGAAGAACCGGTCGGGATGCGCCTTCGCGAAGTCCTCGGCGTGCGTGGAGTCGCTGACCTCACCATCCAGGGCCACCACCGTGGGCCGGGCGCCGAGCGCGCGCAGGGCCTCGCCGTACGCCTTGCGGGTGGCCACCTTGGCGCCCTTGTCGTACCGCGGGAGCTGGACCAGGCCGCCACCGTCGGGCGAGCGCACCGGTACCGGGTCGGGCGGCGACGCGGGCACGACGATCTCGCGTACCCCGCCGAACGCCGCCACCGCCCGCTCCGCGACGTCCGGCTTGAGCGGCTTGCCGTGGAACCCGTTTTCATCCTCGATCTCCGGGACGCCGCGGCCCTTGACCGTGCGCGCCAGCACCACGGTCGGGTGCTGCGCATCTCGTGCCCGGGTCAGCGCCGCGTCGATCTGCTCCAGGTCGTGCCCGTCGATCGGGACGGCCTCGCAGCCGAACGCCTCGACCCTGCGGCGGTAGGCGTCCAGGTCCCAGCCCAGCTCGGTGGGCCCGCGCTGGCCGAGCCGGTTGACGTCGACCAGAGCGGTGAGGTTGCCCAGGCCGTAGTGGCTGGCCTTGTCCAGGGCCTCCCAGATCGAGCCCTCGGCCATCTCGCTGTCACCACAGATAACCCAGACGTGGTACGGCAACTGGTCGAGGCACCGGCCAGCGAGTGCGATGCCGACGCCGACCGGCAACCCCTGGCCCAGCGAACCGGTCGCGACATCCACCCACGGCAGCACCGGGGTCGGATGCCCCTGCAACCGGGAGCCGAACTTGCGGTACGTGTTGACCAGCTCGTCGTCGGAGATCGCGCCGGCGGCCTTGAACACGGAGTACAGCAGCGGCGACGCGTGCCCCTTGGAGAAGATGAGATGGTCGTTGGCGGGGTTGCCCGGGTCGGTCCAGTCGTAGCGCAGGTGCCGGGACAGCAGTACGGCCAGCAGGTCGGCCGCCGACAGGCTGGACGACGGGTGCCCCGACCCGGCGCTGGAACTGCTGCGCACGGAGTCGGCGCGCAGCTGCGCGGCGAGGTCTCCGAGCGCGTCGAGGTCCGCGGCGCGCAGCCCGTTCGCGGTCGTCGTCCTGACCGCCATGATCGCCTCCCCGGTACCCGCAAGCCGGCCGACCCGCAGTGCGGGCCGGCCGACCGCCCTACGGGCCACGATAGCCGCGACACCGGTGCGCGAGGCGGTAACCGGTACCGCTGTCCGCCGTTCGCGTGACACGCCCGGCGTGGGTGTGCCCCCACCCCGCCCAGCCCGCCGTGGGGGTTCCCCGTGCCCGGCGGCGACACGCCAGCGCCGGGTCGCGGAAGGGATGAGGAAGCACTCCGGGAGGAGCCGTGGGGCCGGCCACCATATCGGCGCATCTAAACATGTGGCGGCCGGCCGTCGCCCGGCCGAGCCGGGCGTCCCTAGCGTGGCGGACATGAAGCCACTTTCACGCCTCGGCGCCGCCACCGTCACGGCGCTGCTCGTCCTGCTCGGCCTGGCCGCACCGGCCAGGGCCGCCGGCCCGGCCACCGTCCCACCCGTGGACGGAACGCTGCGGGCGTACCACATCTCCGGGGTGTACGTCAGCGGCGTCTCCTCCGGCGGGTACATGGCCACCCAGCTCCAGGTGGCCTACTCCGGCCGGATCCGCGGCGCGGCCGTCTTCGCCGCCGGCCCGTACTACTGTGCGCAGAACAACGCCAGCCAGGCGATCTACGGCTGCGGGCAGAACATCTGGCCGGACTACCTGCCGACGCTGGAGGCGGACGCCTCGCTGTGGTCAGGCTACCGGTGGATCGATCCGATCGGGAACCTGTCCGGCCAGCCGGTGTACGTGTACCACGGCACCGCCGACTCCACCGTCGCCGGCAGCCTCACCAGCGACCTGGCCAGCTTCTACCGGCACTTCGGGGCGAACGTCCAGTACGTGACCGGGGCGTCCGGCCATTCCTGGGTCACCCCGTACGGGCCGCTCGGCTGCACCGCCACCGCCTCGCCGTACCTGGACAACTGCGGTACCGACGTGGAGAAGGCGTTCCTGGGCAAGCTGTTCGGCTCGGTCTTCGCACCCAACACGGCGGCGCTGACCGGCACGCTGACCCGGTTCGACCAGAGCGCCTACGCGGCCGGCGGCAACCCGGCCGGGCTGTCCATGGGCAGCAAGGGCTTCGCCTACGTGCCGGCCTCCTGCGCGGCGGGCGCCACCTGCCGGCTGATGGTCGCGTTGCACGGATGCTCCCAGGGGTACGACGCGGTCGGCACCGCGTTCGTGGACGACGCCAACCTCAACCAGTACGCCGACACGAACGCGATGATCGTGCTGTACCCGCAGGCGACCGCGAGCCCCGTGAACCCGTACGGCTGCTGGGACTGGTGGGGCTACCTGGGTGCGACCAACTACCCGATCCACGGCGGCGCCCAGATCGAAACCATCATGAGGGAGGTGCACGCGCTGGGCGGTTGATTGCCGGCTGTCCGGCGGTGTCCGACTTCCCGGCCCGCGGCGGCGCGGAAACGGCCCGCGATAAGGCGATTCCCGGCCGGATCCGGGACGCGGGCGGCGTCCGGACTGCCATCATGAGGGCGTCGCCCGCGCCGGCGACCGGCCGGCGCGGAACACAGAAGGTTGAGACACCATGCCGCGACTCGTGCGGCGGCGCTCCGTCGTCGTCGCTTCGGCCGTTTTGGCCGCGGCCGGCGTCACGGGCTGCGTCGGGCAGGGAGAGCAGCGCCCGCCGCCGGATCGGCCGTCGGTGTCCCCGACCCCGGTCCGGACCGTCATACCCAACGTGGTGGGGCAGAACGCCTCCGTCGCGCTGGACATGCTCAGAGGGTTGGGCTTCAAGAACATCGACCTGAACACCGTCGACGGCCACATCGTGGTGCTGATACCCGAGCACTGGACCGTGGCGACCCAGACACCGCCGGCCGGGCAGATGCGGCAGCACGGTTCGAAGATCGTGCTCGGCTGCGTCAAGAATCCCTGAGCCGGCCGCCGGCTCGCACAGCCGTGAAACGAGGTGATGCGATGACGTTCGCCGACCGCGAGGACGCCGGTACGCAGCTGGCGCAGCGACTGGAGCATCTGCGCGGCCACGACGTGGTGGTGCTCGGGCTCACCCGCGGCGGTGTACCGGTCGCCGCGAGGGTAGCCCGCGCGCTGGACGCGCCACTGGACATCATCGTGGTCCGCAAGCTCGGCGCCCCTGGCCAGCCGGAGTTGGCGATGGGCGCGATCGGCGAGGACGGCGTACGGGTCGTGGAGGACGACGTGCTGAGTCGTCTCGCGCCGAACGCCGGTGAGCTTGCCGAGGTGGAGCAGGCCGAACGCGCCGAACTCGACCGGCAGCGGTCGCGGCTGCGCCAGGGGCGGCCAGGGATCCGGCTGACCGGCCGGACCGCCGTGGTCGTCGATGACGGCGTGGCCACCGGGGCAAGCGCGCGGGCGGCCTGCCAGGTGGCCCGGGTCCGCGGCGCCGTCCGGGTGCTGCTGGCCGTCCCGGTGGCCGCCACCAGCGTCGTGCCGGTGCTGCGGGACGCGGCCGACGAGGTGGTGTGCGTGACCGCGTCCGACCGGCTGGCCGCGATCAGCGCCTGGTACGACGATTTCGAACAGGTCGGCGACGACCAGGTGACAGACCTGCTGAGCCGCCACGACGACCGGGTCCGGGCCGGGAAGGACCCCGGGAACGACGGCCGTACCCGGTCGGCGGCCGGTGCGCGGTCACCGGGGAAGGACGCCGGCGCGATGACCGGTACGCGCCCCGGGATGGACGCCGAGGTTACGGTGACCACCGGTACCGTGGCACTGCCCGGCCACCTGACCGTACCCGCCGGTGCCACCGGCGTCGTGGTGTTCGCCCACGGCAGCGGCAGCAGCCGGACCAGCCCGCGCAACACGTTCGTGGCCGGCCTGCTGAACGGCGCGGGCCTCGGCACCCTGCTGCTCGACCTGCTCACCGAGGGCGAGGAGGCCGACCGCGCCAACGTGTTCGACATCGACCTGCTCGCCGAGCGGCTGTCCGGGGCGGTCGAGTGGCTGCGCGGCGAGCCGGTCGGCGGCGACGCCGCGGTCGGGCTGTTCGGTGCGAGCACCGGCGCCGCGGCGGCGCTGACGGCGGCGGCGCGACCGCATGCCCGGGTGGCGGCGGTGGTGTCCCGGGGCGGCCGGCCCGACCTGGCCGGGCCACGGCTGGCCGAGGTACAGGTGCCGACGCTGCTGATCGTCGGTGGTCAGGACA
The DNA here is from genome assembly GCA_040255525.1 of Micromonosporaceae bacterium. Taxonomy (GTDB): domain Bacteria; phylum Actinomycetota; class Actinomycetes; order Mycobacteriales; family Micromonosporaceae; genus Rugosimonospora. The sequence continues at coordinate 12,228 of JBDZVD010000077.1, forward strand.
CCGACGTGCTCGGGCTCAACCGGCAGGCGCAGGCCGAGCTTCGCGGCCCGAACCGGCTCGACGTGGTGCCGGGGGCCACCCATCTCTTCGAGGAACCCGGTGCGCTGGAGCGGGTCGCCGAACTGGCCCGCGACTGGTTCGCCGAGTACCTGCGCCGCTAGCCGCAGTGGCTGACAGCCGCGGTGGCGCAGCACAACCGAATCCAACGAACCGACAGGCGCCGGCGCGGCCGGGCATGAACCGAGGGGGCGGTGTCATGAACCGACACAGCGGTGTGATCAGGAGCATCACCGATGAGGCCCGGTGGCACGGGCTGTGGTGGGAGTGGGTCCTGCTGACCGGGATCACGGCGGCCACCATCGCCGGGGCCGGATTCCGGCTGGCCGGCCACTTCGGCTCGGCCAACATCGCGTGGATCGTGGCGACCGCGGGCGGGTTGCTGCCGGCCGTCGCGTGGCTCGCCGTGTCGCTGGCGCGCCGCCGGATCGGGGTCGACGTGATCGCCGTACTGGCGCTGGCCGGGACGCTCGGGGTGGCCCAGTACGGCGCCGGTGCGCTGGTCGCGCTGCTGCTGGTACTGGGGGCGGCGCTGGAGGCGTACGCGCGGGGCTGGGCGTCGCGCGAACTGCGGGAGCTGGTCGATCTGGTGCCCCGCTTCGCCCGCCGGCAGAACGAGGAGGGCGAACCGGAGATGGTCGAGCCGGACGCGATCCGGCCGGACGACCGCCTCATCGTGCTCCACGGCGACGTGGTGCCGGTCGACGGGTTCGCCGAGGAGGTCGCGGTGCTGGATGAGTTCGCGGTCACCGGTGAGCGGGAACCGGTCGAGCGCGAGCCGGGGGAGCGGGTGGCCAGTGGCGCGATCAACGCCGGGGCGGCGTTCGGCATGCGCGCCACGTCGACCGCCGCCCAGAGTACGTACGCCAGCATCGTGCGGCTGGCCCGGCAGGCGACCAGCCAGCGCGCGCCCATGGTCCGGCTGGCCGACCGGTACGCCGTCGTGTTCGTGCCGTTCACGCTCCTGCTGGCCGGGCTCGCCTGGGCGATCGGCGGCGTGTTCGTGCGCGCCGTGGCGGTACTCGTCGTGGCCACACCCGGACCGCTGCTGCTCGCCGCGCCGATCGCGATCGTCTGCGGGCTGTCCCGGACGGCGCACCGCGGTCTCGTCGTGCGCGACGGCGCCGTGCTGGAGCGGCTGGGCCGCGCCGGCACGGTACTGATCGACAAGCGCGGCACGCTGAGCCTCGGCCGGCCGAAGGCGACGGAGGTGGTCAGCGCGCCGGGCACCGACCATGACGAGACCCTGCGGTTGGCCGCCTCGGTCGAGCAGTTCTCCCGGCACCCGCTCGCCGGGGCGGTGGTGGCCGAGGCGGCCCGGCGGGGGCTGACGCTGACCGCTCCGGAGGACGTGCGCGAGGACAACGGTCGCGGCATCAGCGGCCGGGTCGACGGACGGTCGGTGTGGGTCGGCCAGCTGGACGGCGACCTGGCTCCGTGGGCGGAGCAGGAGCGCAGCCGTGCCGAGCTGGACGGTGCGGCGGTGGTCTGGGTGAGCGTGGACGACGAGCCCTCCGGCGCCCTGCTGATCCAGGACCCGGTGCGCTCGGACGCGCGGCGCAACGTGCGCCGGCTGCGTGAATCGGGCCTGACCCGGCTGGTGATGGTCACCGGCGACCGGCCGCAGGTCGCCGACGAGCTGGGCCGGATGGTCGGCGTCGACGACGTGATCGCGGGCGCCGACCCCGACCAGAAGGTGGATCGGGCCCGGGCGGAGTCGCAGCGCGCGGTGACCGTGATGGTCGGCGACGGCGTGCAGGACGGGCCGGCGCTGTCCGCCGCGCACGTCGGTGTCGCGCTGGGTGCCACCGGGGCGAGCGCCTCGGCGGAGGCGGCCGACGCGGTGCTGACCGTCGACCGGCTGGACCGGCTGGGCGACGGGGTCGAGCTGGCCCGGTACTCCCGGCGGATCGGTCTGGGCACCGCCGCGGCCGGGATGGTGCTGGTGCTGGCCGCCATGGCGATCGCGATGACCGGGCTGCTGGTACCGGTCGTCGGCGCGCTGGTCCGGGAGGGCATCGAGGTACTGGTCATCGTCGGCGCCCTGACCGCTCTGATCGGCGGCGTGCGCCGGCGCCGGTTGCCGATCACCACGGACGAGCTGATCGACGAGTTCACGGTCGAGCACGAGAAGCTGCGGGACGCGCTGATCCGGTTGCGCAGCACCGCCGACCTGGTCGCGATGGAACACGACGGGGCGATGTGCGTGGACGCGCTGCGCGACGCGTACCGGCGGCTCAGCCGCCAGATCATCAGCCACGACGAGGCCGAGGAGCAGCGGCTGTACCCGCAGTTGGCCGGGGCGGTGGGGCCGGAGGCGACCGCCACCATGAGCCGGGCGCACACCGAGATCCGGCGGCTCGTCGACCGGGTGGACGGGCACCTGTGCATGACGTCCGACTCCCGGCTGGACGCCGAGCAGGTACCCGACCTGCTGGCCACCCTGTACGGCCTGGACGCCATCCTGCGCCTGCACTTCGCCGAGGAGGAGGAGAACCTGTTCTCGCTCACCTCGGCCAGCAACCCGATCGCGGCCGACCAGGAGCCGATGGCCAGACCGGTGGCCCACTAGCGAATGTGGAAAACCTCCATATCCAGCCGTCGCTGTGTGGCGGCGGTACCCGTAGCCCGGGCGGTACCGGAAGGCATAACCTCGGCCGGTGGATCCTGGGTACGTTCCGGAGGCGCCGGCGACGCCGCGGGTTGATGCCGTGCCGGTGTCCGGCGGCCACCTGGCGATCTGTCGCTGGCCCGGTGCCGGCCCGACCGTGCTCGCGGTGCACGGGATCACCGCCAACGCGCTGGCCTGGAGCCAGGTCGCGAGCCAGCTGGCCGGCCGGGTGTCGCTGGTCGCGCCCGACCTGCGGGGCCGGGCCGGCAGCCGGGACCTGCCCGGCCCGTACGGGCTCGCCGCGCACGCCGACGACCTGGTCGCCGTACTGGACTTCCTCGGCGTCGACCGGGCACCAGTGGTCGGCCACTCGATGGGCGCCTTCGTGGCCGCGCTCGCCGCGCTGCGGCACCCGGACCGGGTCGAGCGCGTGCTGCTGGTCGACGGCGGGGTGGCGCTGCGGGTTCCGCAGGTCGGCGACATCGACGCCGTCCTCGACGCGGTCATCGGCCCGGCCATGCGGCGGCTGTCCATGGAATTCGCCAGCAGCGGCGCCTACCTCGACTTCTGGCGGCGGCATCCGGCGATCGGCGCGTGGTGGCGTCCGGAGATCGAGCCGTACCTGCTGCGCGACCTGATCGGCGAACCGCCCCGGCTGCGCTCCTCGTGCGTGCTGCCGGCGATCCGCCGGGACGCGACGGACACCCTGCTGGACCGGGACACGATCGACGCGGTACACCGGGTCTGCCGCCCGGTGACCCTGCTGTACGCGGCGCGCGGCATGCTCGACGAGGACCAGGGCCTGTACGACGAGCAGCGGCTGGACGAGGCAGGGGTGGACCGCGACCGGGTGGACGTGTGGCCGGTACCCGACGTCAACCACTACACGATCCTGCTCGAACCGCGGGGCGCGCAGGCGGTCGCGGCGCACATCCCGTAGGCGGCACCCACCTCGGGCCCGCTACTTATGGATGTCGCACACATGGTTGTCGACCAACCCCAGCCCTAACGTGTCCTGCACAACATCGGCGTGTGAGCTGGGAGGCGTCTCATGGGTGCGCGGGAGAGGGCGCTGCTCGCCGGCGCGGTGGCGGCCGCGGCGGTATTCGCGGTCGCGGCCTGCGGAAGTCCGAAGCAGGCGGCGAGCGGCGGTTCCACCGCCGGTTCGGGCGCGCCGGTGAACATCGGCATCGTGTACTCGCAGACTGGCGCGCTGGCCAGCTACGGGCAGGAATACGTGGACGGCTTCAAGGCCGGGCTGGCCTTCGCCACGCAGGGCACCAACAGGATAGGCGACCGGCCGCTCAACGTGACGTACGCCGACGACGCCGGCGACCCCGCGAAGGCGGTGTCGGCGGCGAAGGACCTGATCGGCAAGGGCTACAAGATCCTGGCCGGGTCGACGGCGTCCGGTGTGGCGCTGCAGGTCGCTCCGCTGGCCGCGCAGAACAAGGTGCTGTTCATTTCCGGCCCGGCCGCGACCGACGCGATGACCGGGGTCAACAGGTACACGTTCCGTTCCGGCCGCCAGTCCTACCAGGACGTCCTGACCGCGCAGTCGTTCATCGGCGACGCGGCCACCGGCAAGAAGGTGCTGGTGTTCGCGCAGGATTCGGCGTTCGGCAAGTCCAACGTGGACGCGGTGAAGGCGGTCATGGGCAAGGCGGGCGCGACCGTCACCAACATCGCGGTGCCGGCGAACGCGACGGACTTCACCCCGTTCGCCCGCCAGGCCAGGTCCGCGAAGCCGGACCTGCTGTTCGTCGCGTGGGCCGGCACCACGGCCAGCGCCATGTGGCAGGCGCTGGACCAGCAGGGCGTGCTGGCCAGCACGACGGTGGTGACCGGGCTGGACATCCGGGCATCCTGGCCGACATTCGGCGCCGCCGGCACGAAGATCAACTTCCTGGCGCACTACTTCGACGGTGCCACGGACAACGCCGCCGCCAAGGCCCTCAAGCAGGCGGTACCCGGTGGCACGGTGGACCTGTTCGATCCAGACGGCTTCGCGGCCGCGCAGATGATCGTGCACGCGGTCCAGGCCGGCGGCGATGACGTGGACGCGATGGTCAAGGCGCTGGAGGGGTACAGCTTCGACTCGGTGAAGGGCAGGCTGACCATCCGGGCCGACGACCACGCGCTGCTGCAGCCGATGTTCCAGGCCAAGCTCAGCGGCTCCGGCTCCGCCCTGACCGCCACCCTGGTCAAGACGATCGACCCGAACGACACGGCGCCGCCGGCCGTGGCGATGAAGGGCTGAGCCGTGGCGGTCGGCGCCGCGGTCGCCGGCGGCGGCGCGGGCGGGAGCGCGATCGGCGCTCCCGCCGCACTGGCCACCGAGGGGCTGTCCTGGCGGGTCGGCGGTCTGTCCATCGTGGATGGTGTGACGCTGTCGCTGGCGCGCGGCGAGTTCGTCGCGGTGATCGGGCCCAACGGCGCCGGGAAGACCTCGCTGTTCAACCTCGTGTCCGGGCTGCGCCGGGCCACCGGCGGCCGGGTGCTGCTCGGCGGCGTCGAGGTCACCCGGCTGCCGGTGCACCGCCGGGCGCGGCTCGGTCTCGGCCGCACGTTCCAGTCCTCGTCCGTGTTCGGGTCGCTCAGCGTCGCCGAGAACCTCCGGCTGGCGGTGCAGGCGCACCGGGGCGGCTCGATGCGGGCGTGGCCGCGCCCGTCCGCGGACCGCGCGGTGGCCGCGACCGCCGATGGGATCCTCGACCGGGTCCTCCTGGCGGAGCGCCGCGACGACCCGGCCGGCACGCTGGCCCACGGCGAGAAGCGCAAGCTGGAGATCGGACTGCTGCTCGCCGGCGACCCGAGCGTGCTGCTGCTGGACGAGCCGATGGCCGGCGTGTCCGCCGCGGACGTGCCGGCCCTGGTCGAGGTGATCCGGGCGCTGACCGCCGGGCGCGAGCGCAGCGTGCTGATGGTGGAGCACCACATGGACGTCGTCCTCGACCTGGCCGACCGGGTGGCCGTGATGCACCACGGCGCGCTGCTGGTCTGCGACACCCCGGCCGCGGTGATGGCCGACCCCACCGTGCAGGAGGCGTACCTGGGGGAGGAGCTGTGATGCTCGCCGTGCGCGACCTGTCCGCCTGGATCGGCGGGTCGCACATCCTGCAGGGGGTCACGTTCGCAGTCGCCGGTACCGGGGTCACCGCGCTGCTCGGTCGCAACGGCGTCGGCAAGACCAGCACCCTGCGCGCGATCCTCGGCGAGCTGCCGGCCACCGGCTCGGTGACCTTCGACGGCGAGCCGGTGCTGGGCCGGCCCACCCACCGGCTGGTCCGCGCCGGGCTCGGGTACGTGCCCGAGGACCGGTGCGTGTTCGCCGGCCTGTCGGTCGCGGAGAACCTGCGGCTGGCCTGCCGGGTGCCCGACCCGGACTACGACACCGTCTACTCCCTGTTCCCCGAACTGCGCACCCGGGCACGGCAACGCGCCGGCACGCTGTCGGGCGGGCAGCAGCAGATGGTGGCGATCGGACGCCTGCTACTGAACCCGAACCGGCTGCTGCTGATCGACGAGCCGACCAAGGGCCTGGCGCCGAGGGTGGTCGCCGAGGTGACGGCGGTGATCGCCGAGGTCGCCCAGCGGGTACCGATCCTGCTCGTCGAGCAGAACCTCGCCGTGGTGCGGCGGCTGGCCGGCACCGCCGTGGTGCTGGCCGCCGGCCGGGTCGCCTGGCAGGGCGAGGCCGCCGACCTGCTCGGCGACGCCGATCGCACCCGCTCCCTGCTCGGCGTCGGGTCGACTGGTCTGGGTCGCGGCGCGGCATCGGACGCGCCGGGCCAGACCGATCGTAAGAAGGACCACCGATGAGTACCGTCGTGCTGCTCGCCCTGACCGGCCTGGGGCTGGGCGCGCTCTACTTCCTCATCGCGTCCGGGCTCTCGCTGGTGTTCGGCCTGGCCGACGTGCTCAACTTCGCGCACGGGCTGTTCCTCTCGGTGGGTGCGTACGCCACCTGGTGGGCCGGCGGTCGGCTGTCCGGGCCGTGGGGCTTCACGGTCGCGGTACTGTTCGGCGTCGCCTGCGGCGCCGCCGTGGGTGGCCTGGTCGAGCTGGTGCTGATCCGCCCGCTGTACCGCCGCCCGACCGAACAGGTACTGGTCACCGTCGGGCTGTCGCTGGCCGGCGTCGCCCTGCTGCAGGCGGGGTGGGGCGCGGACCCGCGCCGGTACCCGAGCCCACAGTGGACGCAGAAGGTCACCCGGGTACTCGGCGCCGACGTGCCCAACGACCGGCTGCTGCTGATCGGCGTCGCGGTGCTCGTCCTCGCCGGGTTGCTGGCGATCCTCCGGTTCACGCGGTACGGCCTGGTCATCCGCGCCGGCGTGGAGAACCGCGCGATGGTCAGCGCCCTGGGCATCGACGTACGCCGCGCGTTCACCCTGGTGTTCGCGATCGGCGGGGCGCTGGCGGGGCTCGCGGGCGCGCTGGGCGGCGTCTACTTCGGTTCGGTGTCGCCGGGCCAGGGCGCCTCCCTGCTCATCTTCGCGTTCATCGTGGTGGTGATCGGTGGGATGGGTTCGGTGACCGGGTCGGCCTACGCGGCGGTCGCGGTCGGGCTGCTCCAGCAGTTCGTCAACTACTACGGCACCGCCGGGGCCGGGGACATCTGCGTGGTCGCGCTGCTCGCGGTCGTGCTGCTGGTACGCCCGGCCGGCATCGCGGGGAGGGCAGCCACGTGAGCCAGAGTCCGAGCCGGGCCGCGCCCGCGTTCCGGGCGGTGGCGCCGCTCGCCGTCGTCGCGGTCGCGGCGGTGCTCCCATGGTCCACAGTAGACATTCCCGGGGTGTTCGACGGCCCGCTCAACTCGCCCGGCACGCTCCAGTTGCTGGCCCTGTGCCTGGTGTTCGGCGGGCTCGCCACCGGATACGACCTGCTGTTCGGCCGGGCCGGGCTGCTGTCGTTCGGGCACGCGCTGTACCTGGCGGTCGGCGCGTACGGCGTCGACATCCTGGTGACCCACGCCCACTGGCCGCTGTGGGCGGCGGTGCCGGCGGCCGCCGTGGGCGGTGCGGCCCTGGCCGCGCTGCTCGGCTCGGTGGCGCTGCGGACCACCGGCATCGCGTTCGCCATGGTGACCCTGGCCTTCGCGCAGGTCGGCTCCATCCTGACCCAGCGCGATCCGGGCGGGCTGACCGGCGGGGAAGAGGGCCTGCCGATGGACGGCTCCCGGTTGCCCGGGTTCCTGGTCGGCGTGGCCAACACGGTGAACCTGTACTGGTTGGCCCTGGCGTTCCTGGTCGTGGTCGTGGTCGTCGTGCACCGGGTGGACCGGGGGCCCTACGGCCGGGTGCTGGCCGGGCTGCGCGACGACGAGCGGCGGGTGGCCGTACTGGGACTGTCCCCGTACCGGTTCAAGCTCGTCACGTTCACGCTGTCCGGTGGGCTCGCGGCGCTCGGCGGGGTGGTGTACGCGCTCGTGGTCGGCGGGGCGTCGCCGGCGCTGGCCGCCTCCGACCTGACCCTGTCCCTGCTGGTGATGGCGGTACTGGGTGGCCCGGGTACCCGGTGGGGCCCGGTCATCGGCGGCATCCTGTACACGTACCTGGACCAGCGCCTCACGTCCCTCGGCGGCACCGGCGCCGTCCGGCACCTGCCCGGCGTGCTGCGCGGGCCGCTGTCCCAGCCGCTGTTCGTCCTGGGGGCGGTGTTCATCCTCGCGGTGTACTTCGCTCCGGGCGGCCTGGCCGGGCTGGGCCGGCGCGGCGCCGCGCTGGCCCGGGCGCTGCGCACCCGCCGTTCCGACCCGGCCCGCGCGGGCGCCGGCGCCGCGCCGGGCGCGGGAGCCACGGCAGCCACCGGAGCTACCGAAAACTGACGCGAAACAGGGCGGCGTCCGGTCAGGCGGAGGGGTCCGCCGGCCCGCGCAGCCGGTGCAGCCGCAGGGCGAGCTGGACCTCCAAGGCACGCTCCGGTCGCTGCCAGTCGCCGCCCAGCAGCGCGCCGATCCGGTCCAGCCGCTGGGTGACCGTGTTGACGTGCACGTGCAGCGTCTCCGCCGCGCGGGCCGAGCTGCACCCGGCGCCGAAGTACGCCTCCAGCGTCTTGACCAGCCCGGTGCCGCGCCTCGCGTCGTAGTCCACGACGGCACCGACCGTACTCGTGATGAAGCCCGCGACGTCCCGCTCCTGGCCCAGCAGCAGCCCGACGAAGCCCAGCTCGGCGGTGCTCGCCCCGTCGCCTACCCGGCCCAGCGCGACCAGTGCGGTCGCCGCCCGGTCGGCGTCCCGGAACGCGCTGGCCACTGGGGCCGGTCCGACCGCCGGCCCGGCGCCGCCGGCGGTGACCGGGGTACCCAGGATCCGCCCGAGGTCCCGGGCGACCTCCCGGGCCACCGGTCCGGCGTCCGGGGCGGGCAGCATGAGCACGACCCGCCCGCGCTGAAGCGCGGCCAGGCCCCCGTGGGCCGCGGCGAAGCTGACCGCCCAGGAGAACGAGCGCTGGCGGTGGGCCGGGTTGACGGCCTCGCCGACGGCGACGACCACGTGCGGGGCGTCCAGGTCCACGCCCAGCCGCCGGGCCCGCGCCCGCAGCGCCTCGGGATCGCCGATCGGCCGGCTGATCAAATCGTCGAGCAGTTCGCCGCGGACCCGGCCCTCGGCTTCGGCGACGGTACGGCGGAACAGCAGCACCAGCGCGGTCACCTGGGCGGCCCGCTCCAGGATCTGCTGGTCCGCGTCGACCAGCGGGTGCTCCGGCCGCAGGATCAGCGCGCCGAGGTTCTCCGCGCCGGCCACCACCGCGGCCACCCACAGGTCGTCCCGCAATACGCTGCGGCCCTCGGCCCGGGACGCGGCCACCGCCTCGGCTACCCGATCCGGCTCCGGCTCGGCCAGGTCGCCGACGACCGCCAGGCGCCGCCCGTCCGCGTCGAGCACCACCAGGGCGCCCTCCAGCACGTCGGTGACCGCGGTCGCCACGTCCTCGACACCGCCGCCGCGCAGCACCACGCTGGTCATCCGGTCATGCGCCGCCGCGGCCCGCTCCACGGAGGCGCTGTGCGCCTGGATGACCGCGTTCGCCGCGGACAGCTCGTCGAGCGCGACCTGCGTCTCGGCCAGCAGCCGGGCGGTGTCGATGGCGACCGCGGCGTGCGCGGCCAACGAGATCAGCAGCGACACCTCCTCTCGGGCGAACGGCCGCTCCGACCGGTTCGCCGCGAACAGCACGCCGATCACCTGGGAACCCAGCCGCAGCGGTACCCCGAGGATCGCGACCAGCCCCTCCTCGCCGACCCCGGCATCGATCTCGCTGGTGTGCCGGAACCGCTCGTCCTGGCTGTAGTTGGCCGTCACGTACGGGGTGGCGGTCTGCGTGACCAGGCCGCCCAGGCCGACGCCCATGCCCAGCCGCAGCCGCTGGAACCGGGCCGAAATGGAGCCGTCGGTGACCCGCATGTACGTGTCGCCACGCTCCTGGTCGGTCAGCGTCAGGTACGCCACGTCGGCACCGAGCAGCGTCCGGGCCCGGTGCACGATCGCGTTCAGTACCGCGTCGAGGTCGCGCAGGCCGGCCAGGTCGTTCGCGGTGTCGAAGAGGCCGGACAGCTCCTCCTCCCGGCGGCGGCGGCGCTCCAGCAGCGCCCGTACCCGCAGCGCCAGAAGCTTGACGTCCTCCAGTTCGGCCAGCGCGGCGGCCGGCATGCCCGCGGCTCGCGCGGCGACCAGCGGGCCCTCGAACTCGACCGCGGCCGCCTCCCGGGCGAGAAGTTCAAGGAACACGCTGGTGGACATGCCCGCCATTATCCGGCCGCCAGGCTCGCCTGGTTTGTGGGCGAGCCGGTCAAGCGGCCGGCTGGGGGTGGGAGGGCCGCCAGGCTCGCCTGGTTTGTGGGCGAGCCGGTCAAGCGGCCGGTCCCTGGGCATCATCGTCAGCTCGCGGTCCAGCCGCCGTCCAGGGACAGGGACGCGCCGGTGATGAATCCGGCAACCGGGGAGCACAGGTACGCCACCAGTTCGGCGACCTCCGCCGGCTCGATGAGCCGCTTCATCGCCGAACGGGTCAGCAGGATCTTCTCCACCACCTCGGACTCGTCGATCCCGTGCGCGGCGGCCTGGTCGGCGATCTGCCCCTCGACCAGCGGGGTGCGCACGTAACCGGGGTTGATGCAGTTGGCCGTGACTCCGTGCGGGGCACCCTCCAGCGCGACGACTTTGGACAGTCCTTCCAGGCCGTGCTTGGCGGCCACGTACGCGACCTTGAACGGGGACGCCCGCAGCCCGTGCACCGACGAGATGTTCACCACCCGGCCCCAGCCCCGCTCGTACATGTGCGGCAGGGCGCCGCGTACCAGCCGGAACGGCGCCTCGACCATGACCCGCTGGATGTACGCGAAGCGGTCGGCGGGGAAGTCGGGCAGGGCCGCCACGTGCTGGAGCCCGGCGTTGTTGACCAGGATGTCGCACCCGCCGTCGAGCCCGTCGACCGCGTCCGGATCGGACAGGTCGACCACCACCGCGGTGCCGCCGGTCTGGTCCGCGACCTGTTGCGCGGCGACCGGGTCCACGTCCACCACCACCAACCGGGCTCCCGCCCGGGCCAGGCGTACGGCACAGGCGCGCCCGATGCCGCTGCCGGCGCCGGTGACCAGTGCGGTCCGGCCGGCCAGGTCGAGGCGGACCACCTCGGTGACCGGATCCGTCGCGGTCGTGGGCGGCGTGATCGTCATGCGGTGAACCTACGAGCCCGCCGTGGCCGAAGACATAGGTCCCGGACACATAGTCTTGCCGAAACCCATGTGTCCGCCCGCCGTCGTCCGATTTGTCGGCCTGGCGCGGCCCGCTGGCCGGGCCGGCGCGGCGACCCTGCGGCGACCGCGCGGCCCCCGCTGGTGGGGGCCGGCGCTGTGTGAATGGCCCATCGCGCGCCCGGCAGGTTACTGTTGTCCTGGCCGAATCCATGATCAACTCGTCGTGTTTCGGTCGCCCGTACCGCCCCGCCCGGAAGGTGCTGATCCGACACCATGACGAACCCGGCGATCCTGACCGTCGACGACGATCCGGCCGTGTCCCGGGCGGTCGCCCGCGACGTACGCCGCCGCTACGGCGACCGGTACCGGGTGGTGCGCGCCGGATCCGGGCCGGACGCCCTGGAGGCGTTGCGCGAGATCAAGCTGCGTGGCGAACAGGTCGCGGTCATGCTGGCCGACTACCGGATGCCCCAGATGAACGGGATCCAGTTCCTCGAACAGGCGATGGACCTGTTCCCGCGCGCCCGGCGGGTGCTGCTGACCGCGTACGCGGACACCGACGCCGCCATCAACGCCATCAACCTGGTCGACCTCGACCATTACCTGCTCAAGCCGTGGGATCCGCCGGAGGAGAAGCTGTACCCGGTGGTGGACACCCTGCTGGACGCGTGGGTGTCCACCCCGGACCCGTCCATCACCGAGACCCGGGTGGTGGGGCACCGCTGGTCGGCGCCGTCGTTCGCGGTGCGCGACTTCCTCGCCCGCAACCTCGTGCCGTACCGGTGGCTGCTCGCCGACGAGCCGGAGGGCGGGCGCCTGCTGAACGCGGCCGGCCTGACCCCGGACGACGTACCGGTCGTGGTCCTGCCCGACGGCAAGCCGCTGGTCGCGCCGAGCGAGGCCGAGCTGGCCGCGCACGTCGGCCTGACCACGACCCCGGCATCCGACTTCTACGACCTGGTGGTGGTCGGTGCCGGCCCGGCCGGGCTGGGCGCGTCGGTGTACGGCGCCTCCGAGGGCCTGCGCACGGTGCTGGTCGAGCAGCGCGCCACCGGCGGGCAGGCGGGGCAGAGCAGCCGGATCGAGAACTACCTCGGCTTCCCGGACGGCGTCTCCGGCGCGCAGCTGACCGAGCGGGCCCGCCGGCAGGCGTTGAAGTTCGGCGCCGAGCTGCTGTCGGCCCGCGAGGTGGTCGGGCTGGAGGCGGCCGGGCCGACCCGGCTGTTGAAGTTCTCCGACGGCACGTCGATCGCCGCGCACACCGTCGTCCTGGCCACCGGGGTGTCGTACCGGCTGCTCGAAGCGCCCGGCATCGCGGAGCTGACCGGCCTCGGCGTCTACTACGGTTCGGCGTCCACCGAGGCGCCCAGCTGCGCAGGCGAGGAGGTCTACATCGTCGGCGGCGCGAACTCGGCCGGGCAGGCCGCGGTCTACTTCTCCCGGTACGCCAGCCGGGTGCACGTCCTCATCCGCTCGGGCGACCTGAGCCGATCGATGTCGCGGTACCTGATCGACCAGATCGCGGGTATCGACACCATCGAGGTGCACCCGCACACCGAGGTGCTGGCCGCGCAGGGCGACGGGCACCTGGAGCGGCTGGTGCTGTGCGACGGGCGCTCCGGCCGGACCCAGACGGTGGGCGCCGGCGCGATGTTCATCTTCATCGGCGCCCAGCCGCGGACCGACTGGCTGGGCGGCGCGATCGCCCGGGATCCGCGCGGCTTCGTGGTCACCGGAGCCGACCTCGTCCGCGACGGGCAGCGGCCGGCCGGCTGGACGCTGCCCCGCGACCCGTACCACCTGGAGTCCAGCCTGCCGGGGGTGTTCGCGGCCGGGGACGTGCGGGCCGACAGCCTCAAGCGGGTCGCGTCCGCGGTGGGCGAGGGCGCCGCGGCGGTGGCCCTGGTGCACCGCTACCTGGCCGGGCAGTGAGCTGGCCGGAACCGTGGGACAGCCTGACAGCCAGACAGGAGGGCGACATGGCGCAGGATGGTGACCGGCTCAGTCCGGATGAGCTGCGTACCCTGTTCCTGTTCGAGCGCCTGGACGACGAGCAGCTCGGATACCTCGCCGCGCACGGCGTGGTGGAGACGCGTCGGGCCGGCACCGCGGTCTACACCGAGGGCGAGCCGGCCACCTGCTTCTTCGTGCTGCTGCACGGTACCGTGTCGATGAGCCGCCGGATCCGCGGCGAGGACGTCGAGGTCACCCGCACCGAGCGGCGCGGCGTGTACGGCGGCGCCACCCAGGCCTTCATCGAGAGCATCGACCAGGTGTATTTCAACAGCCTGCGCGCGGTCACCGATGTCGAGGTCTACCAGATCCCGGCCGAGGCCATGGCGCACGCGGTGCGGGAATGGTTCCCGATGGCGATGCACCTGCTGGAGGGCCTGTTCTTCGGCATGCGCAGCCAGCAGACGCTGATCGGGGAGCGGCAGCGGCTGCTGGCCCTGGGCTCGCTGTCGGCGGGGCTGACCCACGAGCTGAACAATCCGGCCGCGGCCGCGGTGCGGGCCACCTCGGTGCTGCGGGACCGGGTGGCCGGGATGCGGCACAAGCTCGCGATGATCGCGGACGGGCGGCTCGACGGCACCCGGCTGCACGAGTTGGTCGAGTTCCAGGACGCCGCGGTGAAGCGCGCTGCGATCGCGCCGCCGCACTCGCCGCTTGCGACCGCCGACGCCGAGGACGAGCTGGGGGACTGGCTCGACGAGCACGGCATCGCCGGCGGCTGGGACATCGCCCCGACGCTCGTGGCGGGCGGCATCGACGCCGAGTGGCTGGGCAAGGTCGCCGCCGCGGTCGGCGGCGGCAATCTGGACCCGGCGGTGCGCTGGCTGACCTACACCATCGACACCGAACTGCTGATGGGCGAGATCGAGGACGCGGTCACCCGGATCTCCGGGCTGGTCGCCGCGGCCAAGCAGTACTCCCAGCTGGACCGCGCGCCGTACCAGATGGTGAACGTCCACGACTTGCTGAAGGCGACGCTCACCATGCTGCACGGGAAGATCCCGGACGGGATCCGGCTGGTCAAGGAGTTAGACCCGGACCTGCCGGAGATCCCGGCGTACGCGGCCGAGCTGAATCAGGTCTGGACCAACCTCATCGACAACGCGGTGTCGGCGATGGCCGGCACCGGTACGCTGACCATCCGCACCAGCCGCGAGGATGACCGGATCGCCGTCGAGATCGGCGACACCGGGCCGGGCATCCCGCCCGACGTGCGCCCCCGGATCTTCGAGCCCTTCTTCACGACGAAGCCGGTCGGTGAGGGCACCGGGCTGGGGCTGGATATCTCCTACCGGATCGTGGTCAAGCGCCACCACGGCGACATCCGCGTCGAGTCCCGTCCGGGCGACACCCGGTTCCGGGTGATCCTGCCGATCGCGCCGGACTCCGAGCCGTCGTCGTGAGCGGGCCGTCGTGAGCGGGTCGTCGTGAGCGGGCCGTCGTGACCGGCCTGCTGACCGTCGTCGGGCTGGTCACCGTCGTGGTGGCCGTGTCCGCCCTGGCCCGCCGGTTCGGCCTGCTCTCGCCGATCCTCCTGCTGCTGGCCGGCATCGTGCTGTCCTTCGTGCCCGGGGTGCCGCGCATCGATCTGGATCCCGAGCTCGTGCTCACCTGGATCCTGCCGCCGCTGCTGTACGTCGCCGCGGTCAACACGTCGGTACCCGCGTTCCGCTTCAACCTCCGGCCGATCCTGCTGCTGGCCGTCGGGCTGGTGGTGTTCACCGCGCTGAGCGTCGGGTACGCGCTGCACCTGGTGCTGCCGGCGGTGCCGCTGGCCGCGACGGTGGCTCTGGGGGCGGTGGTCGGCCCGCCCGACGCGGTCTCGGCCAGCGCGATCGCCCGGCGCGTCCGCCTGCCCAGGCGCCATGTCGCGATCCTGGAGGGCGAGAGCCTGATCAACGACGCGAGCGCACTGCTGATCTTCGGCGTGGCCACCTCGGCCGCGACCGGCCGCGCGGTCAGTGCCGGGCAGATCACCCTGAACGCGCTGCTCGCCTCCGCCGGCGGGGTGGCGGTCGGGGCGCTGGGCGCGGTCGTCTTCGGCGCCCTGCACCGGCGGATCACGGAGCCGTTGCTGGACAACGCGGTCTCGCTGATCGTGCCGTTCGTCGTGTACGTCACCGGTACCTCCATCCACGCGTCCGGGGTGGTCGCGGTCGTGGTCACCGGCCTGGCGCTCGGGCACCGGTACCCGGTGCTGATGTCGGCCGCCTCCCGCCTCCAGATGGAGGCGTTCTGGCGGATGGTCAGCTTCCTGCTCGAAGGCGCGGTGTTCCTGCTGGTGGGCCTCCAGCTGCGCAGCACGCTGGAGCAGTTGCGCACACCGGCGGGTACGGCGGTGCTGGCGACCGTGGTCGTCGTACTGACGGTGATCGTGGCCCGGTTCGTCTGGATGTACCCGGCCACGTACCTGACCCGGCTGGTACCCAAGCTGCGCGGGCGCGATCCCGCCCCCCGGCCGAACGTGCCGACCCTGCTGGCCTGGGCCGGCATGCGTGGCGTGGTCACCCTGGCCACCGCCCTGGCGTTGCCGGCGACCCTGGCGCGCGGCGCCGCGTACCCGCGGGGCCTGTTCGTCTTCCTGGCGTTCGCCACCATCGTGGCCACCCTGTTGCTGCAGGGCCTCACGCTGCCCGCGCTGGCGCGGTGGCTGCGGATCGAACCGGACGACCCGAAGGACGACGCGCTGGCTGAGGCCGCCGTGCAGCACTCCGCCAGCCGGGCCGCTCGGGAGCGGCTGGAGAAGGAGATCGCCGGCCAGGAGGAGGAGCTGCCCGCCGACGTCGTCGAGCGGCTGCGCGACAAGATCGAGCTGCGGACCAACCGCGCCTGGGAACGGCTGGGCGGCCGGCGGCGGGAGACCCCGACCGAGGCGTACAGCCGGCTGCGCGCCGCGATGCTCGAAGCGGAGCGGGACGTGTTCCGGCGGGCGCGGGACGAGGGGAAGATCCCCGAGGAGGTGCTGCGCGAGGCGCAGCGCGACATGGACCTGGAGGAATCGTTGCTGGAGCGCAGGGCGTGAGTTGTCAACACCTGAGCGAGGCGGTGGAGCCGGCACAGCCGGGCGCCGCGGAGTGCGCCGGCTGCCGGGCCGAGGGCCGCGCCGACTGGGTACACCTGCGGCTGTGTCTGACCTGCGGATACGTCGGGTGCTGCGACTCGTCGCCGCGCCGGCACGCGACCGCGCACTACACCGCCACGGCCCACCCGGTGATGCGCTCGTACGAGAAGGGCGAGTCGTGGCGGTGGTGCTACGTCGACGAGGCGCTGGGCTGATCGGGGCCGGCCGGCTCGGCGCGCCATGACACGCGAGTGCGGTCCGTAGCCGGTGGCCCGGGCGGGGACGAACGCGCCGGCCCCGGGCTCCGCTTGCGCCCCGGGCTCCGCTTGTGCCCGAGTGGCCGCGGGCGCCACGGTCGCGGGCGCCTCGGTCGCGGTGGCTGCCACGGTCGCGGCGGGTGCTACAGCCGCCGCCGCAGCCAGGTGACCCCGCTGGTGATCAGGAACAGCAGCAGGCCGACGACGAACAGCCAGATCGCGCCCTTGACGGCGAGCCCGAGGATGGCGATGGCCGCGAAGAGCACGAGCAGCATGATGAGGCAACCGAGCATGCCGCGGCTGTACCCGTCGCCACGGCGGGTAACCGGGCCGACCGCCGGCCCGGCCGGGTGGGGCACCCGCGGGCCCGGCATCTCCCGACCCGCCGCGTCGCCGCCGGCGCCGGCCGTATCCACCCGCGCCGCGCCCGGGCTGGGAGCGCTGGGCCCGGGCTGGGAGCGCTGGGCCCGGGCTGGGAGCGCCGGGCGCTCCGGCGGCCCGGTGCCGGGACCGCCGGAGCGCGCCGGGCTCCGGGCTGGCGGCAGCCCGGAGCTTCGGCGCCGTCCGCGAAGGACGGTGGCTCAGCCGGTGGTGCAGGCTGTGCCGTTGAGGGTGAACGAGGTGGGGGAGGTGTCGCTGCCGGACCAGGTGCCCTGCATGCCGAACGACGTGCTGCCCCCGGCCGGGATGGCCGCGTTGTACGAGAGGTTGGACGCCGTTACCGACGTACCGCTCTGCGTGACGGTGGCGTTCCAGGCGTTCGTGACGTGCTGGTCACCCGGGAAGGTGAAGCCGAGCCGCCACCCGTTGATCGCCGAGGAGCCGGTGTTGGCGATGGTGATGTTCGCGGTGAAGCCGCCCTGCCACTGCTGCGGCGCGTAGCTGACCCGGCAGGCCGAGCTGCCGCCGCCGCTGGTCGGGGTCGGCGACGCGGTACGGGTCGGTGTGGGTGAGGGCGTCGGGTTGCCGCCGCCGCCACCGACGCTGTAGGAGAAGTTGTTGACGGCCAGCCCGGTGCCGTTCACCCACGGCTCGAAGCCGGCCTGGACGCTGGTGATGTACCACGACCGTTGCCCGTAGCCGCGGTTCACGATGTCGTCCCAGAAGCTCGACACGTTGAAGTTGATGGAGTTGGTCGGTGACTGGCGGACGTACGAGATGACGTTCCAGCCACTGTTGCCGTACCACACGTCCCAGGTGCCGCCGGCCAGGTTGACGGTGCCGACCCGGGAGCCCACCGGCTGCACCGAACCCGTGTGGTTGAGCCACACCATCAGTTCGGCACCGGTGTTCTGCCCGTCGGTGCGCGGGGTCGGGTCGAACCAGATGTCGTACGAGGCGTCGTACACGCTGCCGTTGTTCGGGTACGTCATCGAAACGCTCGTCGCGATGGAGTTGAACTGTGAGCTGCTGACCGCCATCGGCAGCCCGCTGCCGGTGGAGCAGTTGGCGTAGTGGCAGCCGGCGTACACCGACGGGTAGGCGCCGGGCGCCCCGTTCTGTGCCTTGTTGTGGCTGGCTGAGGCGATGGAGAAGCCGGTGTTGGTGACGTTGATGCACTGGGTCGTCGTGTCGCCCCAGTTGTTGTTCTGGACGACGTACTTGCCGCCCTGGATCGTGGTGGAGCCGTACTGGGTGCAGATCTGGGTGTCGGCGTGGGCGACGGTGGCGGCGCTCACCGCGACGAGCGCGGCGCCGGCACTGACCACGGTGGCGACGAGAATCGCGCGCAGGCGTGCCATGTTCCTCCTTCGGTGCGGACCCGGGGGTGTGATGCGCGGACGGTGATTCCGAGCAATCCTGGGAGCGCTCCCAGGGATGGACGGTACCGGGCATTGTCGACCGCGAGTTTCATAAATGTCAATACCTGGATCACGGCGCCACCCGGCGGGTACCGGCGACCGTGACGGTTTGACGCCCTGCTCTCGGTCCGGCGCTCGGCTGCCTGTTTTCGGCCCGGCGCTCGGCTCTGCTCTTGGCTCGGCTCGGCCGGGGCGTCAGTAGAAGCGGGCGATCGTCTCTGCCACGCAGCACGGCTTGTCGCCGCCCTGCCGCTCCACCGTGACCAGGGCGACGGTGTGCACGCCGTCGCCGACCGTACCGGCCGAGACCAGCTCGATGCCGGCCCGGATCGCGCTGCCCACCGGTACCGGGGCCGGGAACCGGACCTTGCCCAGCCCGTAGTTCACCGCCATCCGGATGCCGTCCACCCGGTACACCTCGGCGGCGAACGACGGCAGCAGCGACAGCACGAAGTACCCGTGCGCGATCGTGGTGCCGAACGGTCCGGCCGCGGCCCGCTGCGGGTCGACGTGGATCCACTGCAGGTCGTCGGTGACCTCAGCGAACGCGTTCACTCTCTCCTGCGCGACGGTCCGCCACGGGCTGTATCCGAGGTGGGTGCCGGCCGCGTCGAGCAGGTCGCGCGGGCTCGCGAAGATTCTCATGCGCCCGATGCTAACGGCGACCCTCGCGCCACACCGTACCCGTCGTTGCCCGGCACCGGGCGGCAGGCGGTCCCGGCCACCCCGCGCGAGCGGCGCGGCGCCTAGCGCGTCGGGACCAACATCGCGCTGAGAGCCGGTTCCAGCGGCACCTCAAGATTACAGCGCAAGCCC
>JBDZVD010000078.1:0-31417 GCA_040255525.1 Micromonosporaceae bacterium
CCCAACCACCGACCCGGCCCGGGTGGCGGCGTGCAAACACCACCACCCGGGCCCGGTGCTGGAGGCGTCATCCCAGGAGGCTATCCGCTATCTCTCCGGACCGGCCCCAGCAGTGCATCGACATCGCGGTCGAGTGACTGCGCGGCTATTCGGAGCCGGGCTGTTCCAGGACGGTGCGGAGCCAGGATTCCGAGGTGTTGACGTGAACCAGTGCGGCGGCGTGCGCCAGAGACTGGTCGCGTGCCCGTAGCGCCAGGTAGATCGCTTCGTGCTCGTCGATGGTGTTCTGTGCGACGTTGCCGAGGACGAGGCCGCGCCAGATGCGCGCCCGTACGGTGCGCCCGGACAGCCCGTCCAGCAGCGACGTGAGGGTGTCGTTGCCGGTGGCCACCGTCACGGCGCGGTGGAAGGCGATGTCGTACTGGATGAGCTTCTCCGGGTCGGCGGCGACGCCTCGCATGGTGCGCAGCAGCTCGCCGAGTTCGTCGAGTTGCTTCTCGGAGATGCGCTGCGCGGCCAGGGCGGTGGCGGTGGGTTCGAGCAGCCGGCGCACTTCCATGACCTCCGGCAGGGTTTCGCCCTGGAGCAGCTCGAAGGCGAATCCGATCCCTTCAAGCAGCAGAGCCGGAGCGAGGCTGGTGACGTAGGTGCCGTCGCCCCGGCGTACGTCGAGCACCCGCGCCGACTCCAGGACCTTGACGGCCTCACGTATCCCGCTCCGGGAGATCCCCAGCTGGGCCGCGAGTTGGTGCTCCGGGAGCAGGCGGGAACCGGGCGGCAGCTCTCCGGACTGGATCATGTTGCGTATCCGGGTGATCGCCTCGTCGGTCAGCGCCATCCGCGGCTCCTCTCAGCAGGAGACATCGTACGTCCCGCCCTTGGGTCAAGCATGCCGGAAAGACGTCAGATCTCAACGCCTTCCGCGGGGCGGGTTTTGCGGCCGAGTCTGGACAGGGAACGGTCAGGGGTCTATAAAGACATCAGATGTTTCCAGGTGCCTCGATGGCGAGACCGTCGGTCTTCGTCGTGTTCTCGCGTGCCGGCAACGGGAAGGGCAAACGGTGATCGAGATCCCCACCTCCCCGGAGACCCGGCCGCCCAGGTTGCGCCATATCCCACCCCGTCACAGTTCGACCGCACCCCCACCCGAGTCAGAAGCGAGGAAGTGTGAGCCTCAAAAACCTTGTCCGAGGGAGCGTCGCCGTTCTCTTGGTCGCGGGCCTGGCGGCCGCCTGTTCATCGAGCAAGGACACGGCCGGCAGTGGCGGTAAGCCACTCGTCGGCGTCGACTATCCCCGTTCGGACACCGACTTCTGGAACTCCTACATCCGCTACGAACCACAGTTCGCCGACCAGCTCGGCGTGCAACTGAAGACGACGAACTCGCAGAACGACGTCGCGAACCTGATCGCCAACGTCCAGACCTTCGTCAGCCAGGGAGTCAAGGGCGTCGTGATGGCTCCCCAGGACACCGCGGCGATCGCACCGTCGCTGGCCACGCTGAAGGCCAAGAAGATCCCGGTGGTCACCATCGACACCCGGCCGGACACCGGCGATGTCTACATGGTGGTACGGGCGGACAACCGCGCCTACGGCACGAAGGCCTGCCAGTTCCTCGGCACGAAGCTGGGCGGCAAGGGCAAGGTCATCATGTTCGAGGGCGACCTGGCCTCCATCAACGGACGGGATCGGACCGACGCGTTCAACGCGTGCATGAAGCAGAACTTCCCCGGCATCACGGTCTTCGGCGAGGCGACCGAATGGAAGGGGGACGTGGCCGCGTCCAAGTTCCAGACCAGGCTCGCGTCCGATCCGGACATCAAGGGCGTGTACATGGAGTCCAGCTTCGCCCTGTCGGGCACCCTGCAGGTGCTCAAGCAACGCAATCTGCTGGTACCGCCGACCGACCCGAAGCACGTGTTCGTGGTCTCCAACGACGGGATTCCCGAAGAGTTGAAGGACATCGCGGCCGGGCAGATCGACGCGACGGTGAGCCAGCCGGCGGACCTGTACGCCAAGTACGGCCTCTACTACATCAAGGCGGCGATCGACGGCAAGACCTTCACCCCGGGCAAGACCGACCACGACAGCACGATCATCAAGGTGCGCGACGGGGTACTGGAGGACCAGTTGTCCGCCCCGCTGGTGACCGCGGACGGAGCCACGGTCGGCGGAGTCCCATCGGTGAAGTCCGACGACCAGAGCCTGTGGGGCAACAACATCAGTTAACCGGGAAGGTATCGGGCTCATGAGCGAGCACGCTCCCGCCCCGAGTGATGGGCCGGCCCCGTCGGGCCGGCCCATCGTCGAGGCGATCCAGGTCAGCAAACGCTACGGTTCGACCGTGGCGCTGCACGAGGTCAGCGTCGCGGTGCGGGCGGGGAGCACCCATGCGCTGGTCGGCCGCAACGGCGCCGGCAAGTCCACGCTGGTGAGCATCCTGACCGGCCTGCAGGCACCGGATGCCGGACGGATCTGCTTCGACGGCCGGCCCTCGCCGGAGCCGTCCGATCGGGACGCGTGGCGCCGCGAGGTGGCCTGCGTGTACCAGAAGTCCACCATCATCCCGTCGCTGACCGTCGCGGAGAACCTGTACCTCAACCGTCAGGCGGCCGCCGGTCGGGGCTTCATCAACTGGACGGCACTGCGCCGCGACGCGCGCCGGCTGCTCACCAACTGGTCGGTCGACGTCGATGTCGCCCAGCCCGCGTCGGCGCTGAACGTCGAGCAGCGCCAGCTGGTGGAGATCGCCCGCGCGCTGTCGTTCGGGGTCCGGTTCATCATCCTCGACGAGCCGACCGCCCAGCTCGACGGCGCGGCGATCCGCCGCCTGTTCGACCGGATCCGGGCACTGCAACGGCAGGGCGTGACCTTCCTGTTCATCAGCCACCACCTGCAGGAGGTCTACGAGATCTGCGACACGGTGACCGTGCTGCGCGACGCCCGCCACATCCTGACCGCCCCGGTCGCGGACGTGTCGCGTCAGCAGCTGGTGGCCGCGATGACGGGAGAGAACGTCCACCTGTCCGACGCCGGTGACCGCCCGCCGGTTCCAGACGGCGCCCCGGTCGTGCTGCACGTGCGGGATCTGGCGGTGGCCGACAACGGCCCGGGCATCTCGTTCTCGATCCGCACCGGTGAGGTCGTCGGTCTGGCCGGCGGGGGCGGCAGCGGCAAGGTGGAAGTCGCCGAGGCGCTGGTCGGCCTGCGCAGGCCGACCGCCGGTGAGGCGAGCGTCTCCGGTCGGCGGTTGCGCCCCGGCAGCGTCCCGGACGCCCTGGCCGCGAAAGTCGCCCTGGTGCCGCAGGACCGGCACCGGGAGGGCTTCGTACCGTTGCTGTCGATCGGGGAGAACGCCACCATGACGGTCCCGTACCGCCTGCGGTGCTTCGGCCTGCTTGTCCCGGGCCGGCGCGCCGCGCTGGCCCGCCGGCTGATCGACAAGCTGACCATCAAGACGCCCGGCCCGGAACTGCCGGTCGCCGGCCTGTCCGGGGGCAACCAGCAGAAGGTGGTCATGGCCCGGGCACTGGCCAGCGACCCGGAGCTGCTGGTGCTCATCGCCCCGACGGCGGGAGTCGACGTGCGGTCCAAGCAGACCCTGCTCGACGCCGTCGAGGAGGCACGGGCAGGAGGCACCGCCGTGCTCATCGTCTCCGACGAGCTCGACGACCTGCGCGCGTGCGACCGCGTGATCGTCATGTTCCAGGGCCGTGTCACCCGCGAGATTCCCCGCGGATGGAGCGACAGCGACCTGGTCGCCGCTATGGAAGGGGTCGAACTCGACCATGCCTGATACCCTGTCCACCCTGCGCCCCGCGGTCGATACCGATGACGTCCTGCCGGCCGGCGGATCGCGCCGGAGCCTGGCCATCGCCCGGTTGCGGGACCTCGCACTGATCCCCGCCATCGTCGTCATCGCCATCGTCGGCCAGATCGTCAATCCGGTCTTCCTGCACACCGACAACCTGATCAATGTGTTGCAGACGATGTCGGAGATTGCCATCCTGGTGCTCGCCGAGACGCTGGTACTCATCGCCGGGAAGATGGACCTCTCGCTGGAATCCACGTTCGGCCTCGCCCCCGGCGTCGCCGCCTGGCTCGTCGTTCAACCGGGGGTCACCCACGGCCTCGGCCTGATTCCCGGCGCCTGGGCCGTGCCCCTCACCCTGGTTGTCGGCGCGCTGATCGGTGCGTTCAACGGCCTGCTCATCGTCCGGTTCAAGCTCAACGGGTTCATCGTCACCCTGGGCATGCTCATCGTGCTTCGCGGCACCCTCACCGGGATCACCGGCGGCAAGACCTTCTTCGGGCTGCCCGCGTCGATGCTCTACCTGAGCAACACCAACTGGCTCGGCATGCCCGCCTCCATCTGGGTCTGCCTGCTCGCGTTCGCGGTCGCGATCGTGGTGCTCGGCTTCACCCAGTCGGGGCGGTCGCTGTACGCCATCGGCGGCAACGTCGACGCCGCCCGGGCGGCCGGCATCCGCACCGACCGGGTTCTCTGGCTGACCCTCATCGTGGCCAGCACGCTCGCCGCGCTCGGCGGAATGCTGCTGTCCGGGCGGCTCGCCTCGGTCGCCGCCGCGCAAGGCAACGGTGACATCTTCAACGTGTTCGCCGCCGCCGTCATCGGTGGGATCAGCCTCAACGGCGGCAAGGGCAGCGTCTTCGGCGCGTTCACCGGGGTACTGCTCCTGTTCATGATCGAAAATGTGCTCACCCTCGCCGGCGTACCGGCACAGTGGATATCCGCCCTCAACGGCGCCATCATCCTCATCGCCCTCGCGGTCTCCCGCATCACCAGCGGGAAGGCGCAGGAATGACGAGGTACCACGCCGCCGTAAGCATCCGATGAATCGTGGCGGAGCCGTCAGCCCGTCGGGCCCGGTTCCGATCGATGACGCGCCTTGGCCGAAACCCCTCGACGAAAGGTCTGCCCTCCGTTGACCGAGTACATCGTCGCCCTGGACACCCATGACGTCAGGTTCCCGACCTCCCGGCAGCTCGACGGGTCAGACGCGATGAACCCCTTCCCCGACTACTCCGCGGCCTACGTCGTGATCCGCACCAGCACCGGACGCGAGGGGTACGGCCTGGCGTTCACGGTCGGCCGTGGCAACGACGTCCAGGTCGCCGCGATCGACGCGCTCGCCCCGCTGGTGATCGGCCAGCCGGTGGACACGCTGCGCGACGATATGGCCGCCTTCTCCCGGCTGCTGACCGGCGACAGCCAACTGCGGTGGCTCGGGCCGCACAAGGGGGCCATCCACATGGCCGCCGCCGCGGTGGTCAACGCGGTCTGGGACCTGCATGCCCGCGCCGCCGGCAAGCCGTTGTGGCAACTGCTGGCCGACCTGGAGCCCGAGCAGATCGTCGCCCTGGTCGACTTCCGCTACCTGCGCGACGCCCTCACCGAACAGGAGGCGCTCGCCCTGCTGACCCGGGCCAGCCACGGGCGGGCCGAGCGCCGGGCGCTGCTGCTGGAGCGCGGGTACCCGGCCTACACCACGACGCCGGGCTGGCTGGGCTATGACGACGAGAAGCTCGTCCGGCTGTCCAGGGCCGCCGTCGCGGACGGCTTCTCGCTGATCAAGCTGAAGGTCGGTGCCGACCAGGCCGACGATGTGCGACGCATGCAGATCGCCCGCGCGGCCGTCGGGCCGGACGTGCCGATCGCTATCGACGCCAACCAGATCTGGGGGGTGTCCGAGGCCATTTCCTGGATCGACCGGCTGCGCCCGTACGCGCCGTACTGGATCGAGGAGCCCACGTTCCCCGACGACATCCTCGGTCACGCGGCCATCCGGCGTGCGGTGGCGCCGATCCGGGTGGCCACGGGTGAACACGCCGCGAACGCCGTGATTTTCAAGCAGCTACTGCAGGCCAACGCGATCGACGTCGTGCAGATCGACGCCTGCCGGGTCGGCGGGGTCAACGAGAACATCGCGATCCTGCTGTTGGCGGCCAAATTCGGGGTCCCCGTCTGCCCGCACGCCGGCGGGGTGGGGCTCTGCGAGATGGTGCAGCACCTGGCGATGTTCGACTTCCTCGCGGTGTCCGCCAGCACCGAGGGCCGGATGCTGGAGTACGTCGACCACCTGCACGAGCACTTCGTTGATCCGGTGCAGATCGTCGGTGGCCGCTACGTCGCCCCGCGTACGCCCGGCGGCGGGGCGCGCATCCAGCCGGCCGCGGTCACCGACTACCGCTACCCGGACGGTCCACAGTGGCGCGACCACCCCGTTCCCGACCAGCGCGCCGCCTGAGCGCGCTGCCGACCAAACGCACCGCAGGTGGTCGGGGATCCCGAACTCCACGGGCGGGACGGTTCACCGGTGTGGCGGCCGCCGGTACGGGGTGGGGGAAAGTGCACCGCATCGTGCTCGCGACCGCAGTCCGCGCGCCGTCCGGCTCGCCGAGACTGTGGGCATGACACGGACAACGAACGCGGCCGGATCCCGCCCGGTTATCGTCATTGCCACCTTCCTCGTGGTCTCGGCCGCCGCCTCGCCGCTCTTCGGCCTTCTGCAGGACGGGACCGGACTCGATCCGACCGTCCTGGTGCTGGCTCAGTTCTCCACCGCGGTCGGCGCGCTCGTGGTGTATGCGATCTGGCGGCGCCGCCTGCCGTACCCGCCGGTCACCGGTCGCGGTCTGGTCGGTCCGCTGGCCGTCGCGGTCGGGCTGTCCCTTGCGGTGGTCGCGTTGCTGGTCATACTGACGTGGGCCGAGCGACGCCCGTGGCAGCCACTGGACACCGCGACGCTGCCCATCCCGCTCGGGGTGATCCTGGTCGCCCAGTTCGTCGGCGCGGCGGGGGAGGAGGTGGGCTGGCGGGGCCTGGTGCAGCCGGTGCTGGAGACCCGGGTCCGCCCGCTCGCGGCCGGCGCCATCACCGGAGTCTTCTTCGGCGTCGGCCACTTCTACATGTACGCGGCCGGATTCGCGGGCTACGCGGTGTTCGTGCTCTCGACCACCGGTCTGTCCATCGCCGCCGCGGCGGTGACCACCGGCCGCGATCCGTGGGTGCGTGTGCTCACCGGCACCGTGCTGCACTGGCTGGTCAACGTCGGCATCCTCATCGGCTTCGCCAACGCCGACGCCTCACTGCTGTGGATCACCGACACGGCAGTCGCGATGGGCGCGCTCGGTCTTGCCTGTGTGCCGGTGCTCACCCGGCGTGGTCGCGCCGGCGCCATCGGCGGCGCCCGTCACGAGACCGCCAGCGCCTGACCGCACCGCTGCCAAACACTGTCGGCCCGGCCTCCGCTGGTCGAGCACCTCGTGGGGGCAACCACACTGTCGACGGTGGGGGAAACTGCAGTGCCTGCTCAGCCCTCCCGTCGATGTGCCCGGCCTGCCGGTAGGAGATGATTGACATATGAGCGTCGCACGAATCAGCGGTGGCATGGCAGGTCGGTGGGCGGCACAGCGCGGCTCGCTCGTCATCAGCGGTCAACTGTTCGCGGTGGCGGCGATGGCACTGGTCACCGCCGGGGCGATGTGCGCGATCCCGCTGGGCTTCGGCGTGCCGCTGTTTTCGGCGTGCGCCGATGCCCTGTGGCGCCGGGCCGGTCGGCTGAGCGACACGAGCAGGCGCTTCACCGGCACCGAGTTCGCGGTGCCGGAGCTGCCCGAGCGTGGTGCGCCCGGGTTCGTCGGGGATGCGATGCGGTGCTGGCTGCTGCTGACCGACCGCGGCTTTCGCCAGCTGGCGCTGTGGGCTGTCGTGGACCCGTTCACCGGCCTCATGCTCGCCTTCGCGCCGATCGGGCTGGTGGTGTGGGGCCTATTCGGCCTGTTCGTCATACCGATCCTGTACCTCGTGCTCGGGTTGGGCCCGATGAACTGGTACGTCGTCGTGCCGCTCCGCTCGCCGGGCGAGGTGCCCCTGGCCGCCGCGCTGGGCGCCGCCCTCGCGGTGTTCGGCTTCCTCAGCGGAACCTGGTGGCTACGGGCACAGGCGCGTTGGTCCTCGGGACTGCTCGGCAGCGGCGGAGCCCAACTGCGCAGCCAAGTCTCGGCGCTGGCCGCCAGCCGCGACGAGGTACGCCACGACGCGGCCGCGGAGCTGCGCCGCATCGAGCGGGACGTGCACGACGGGGCGCAGGCCCAGCTGGTGGCGATCGGCATGAAGCTGGGGGCGGCACAGGAGCTGATGGACACTGACGCGCACACCGCGATGGCCCTGATCGGGCAGGCCCGAGAGGACTCGTCCACCGCCCTGAACGACCTGCGCGACCTGATGCGCGGCATCCGGCCGCCGGTGCTCGCCGACCGGGGCCTGGCCGCCGCGCTGGAGGCCATGGCGATCGAGTCCGCGCTGCCGGTAGAGACAGACATCCGGCTGCCTGTCCGGCTGGACCCGGCGCTGGAGGCGGCAGCCTACTTCGCCACCAGGGAACTGCTGACCAACGCGGCGAAGCACTCGGCCGCGGCCCACGTCCGGCTGATCGCCGGCGTCGGCGACGGTGTGCTGCGTATCGTGGTGCGGGACGACGGCAGGGGCGCAGCGGTGATCACACCGGGTGGTGGGCTGGACGGCCTGCGTCGCCGGCTCGCCGCCTTCGACGGCACACTGTCGCTCAGCAGCCCGGCGGGCGGGCCGACCGAGGCGACGCTGGAGGTGCCGTGCGCGTCGTCGTAGCCGAAGACCAGGCGATGCTGCGGGCCGGGCTGGTCAGCCTGCTCGAGGCCGCCGGGCATGAGGTGGTCGGGCAGGTGGCCAGCGGCCCCGAGCTGTCCCAGGTCCTGTCCGACTGGCGCGCGGACGTGGCGATCGTCGACATCCGCCTGCCGCCATCGCACACCGACGAGGGCCTGCATGCCGTGCTGGAGGCACGCCGGACCCGCCCGGCACTGCCGGTGCTGCTGTTCTCGCAGTACGTCGAGCAGCTCTACGTACGGGAGCTGCTCGCCGACCGGGCCGGCGCGGTGGGCTACCTGCTCAAGGATCGGGTGGCCCACCCCCGGCAGTTCATGGACGCCCTCGCCCGGGTCGCGGACGGGGGTACGGTGCTGGACCCGACGGTCATCGGCGCCCTCCTCGACCGTGTCGAGCGGCGCAGCCCGGTCGGTACGCTGACCCCGCGGGAGCGGCAGGTGCTGGACCTGATGGCGCAGGGCCGCTCCAACACGGCCATCGCCGAGGAGCTGCACATCAGCGACAGTGCCACGACCAAGCACATCTCCAACGTGTTCGCCAAGTTGGGATTGCACGCCAACCTCGACGACAACCGGCGGGTGCTCGCGGTCCTCGCGTACCTCGACGAACGGTAGCTTGACCGCCTAGCCATGGCGCAGTGCGGCGCCCCGCGTCAGTCGGCACCAGGTTCCGTGGCGGTACCGGCGCCCGCACCAAGGTCTTCCGTCGTGTGCGCCCGGATTCCGGGATCCGGTGATCGGGCGAACCGGGCGACGACGGCGTGGACATGCTCCTGAGCCGGTTCGGCGAGGCCGTCGTAGACCGCGACGAACAGATCCCGTGCGTGGGCGCGGGGCCAACCGGCGGGCATCAGCGCAGTGGGCAGCTGCGGGTCGAGGACGGGAAAGCGCCGGTAGGTGTCCATGACGTCGGTGCGCGCCCGGACCGCGGCGGCGCCGGTGATCCGTCCGGCGCGGATGCGGGGGAGCAGAGGCTTCCACCGCTGGATGAACGTCTCGTACTGGCGGGCGATGGCGACCACGTCCCACGCGTCGAGCGGGTCGCGGTTGCTGGTGCTCGCGAGCTCCACGTGACGCGCCCGGAATATGGTCATCGCGCCGCCGCCGAAGGCCCCGAGCCGGTTCGTGACGGTCGGGTTCAGCGCGTCGGGGGAGACCCACAGCGCGTCGAACAGCAACGCGAACCCCAGCCATCGCAGCTGGTCCCGCAGCGCCCGCCGGTGTCCGTTCGCCTCCTGCGGCAGGGAGAAGGCGACCAGTGTCCAGCACCCGTCCCACGAGTCGGGTCCGGCGGCGAACCCGGCGATCCACGCGCCGCCGCCCAGCAGTTCGTCGGCGGCCGCCTGGGTCAGGCGGTACGAGATGCACCGTCCTTCCCGACGGCTCTCGAGCACCCCCCGGCGGGCCAGCCGGCTGATCGCCGTACGGGCTCCGGCGGTGCTGACCCCGGCCTCACCGAGCAGTGCGACGACCGACGCGGACGGCAGCCAGGCGCGCGTGCGCACGGTGTAGTCCGCCATCAAGGTCATTGCCATGCCCTGCGGCGAACTGCCTGCCTGGCGCCGGGGTAGCCGTACTGACCCGGTGGCGACGCCGGGGAGTATCTCCTCGATTTCGTACGGGATCACCACGTAACGCTCCGGTGCTCGGCGGGCACGGCCGACGACATCGCCATCGACCACGAGTATGCCTGCGGTCCCAGGCGTCCCGGCCGGGGCCCGCTGAGGCCATGCCCTCAACCATCCAGCCAGGTCGATTGACAGTTCTGGGTCCTGCGGTCACACTATCTGACAAATGTTGGCTCGGTGGAAGCCGAGGACCGGGGAACCGTCCACGTGGCCCGCCTCGCCCCGGCACCTCATCAGCGCCACCGGCGCCCTCACACCGCCGCGGCGTACGCACCTCCGTCCCGCTCGGTCGCCGCGCACCCAGGTCGGATCAAGGAGACTCATGAAACTCACGACAAGAGCCAGGCGGCACCGGCTGGTGCTGGCGGGTGCAACGACCGCGCTGGCACTGGCCGGTGCTGTGCTCGTGGCGACCAACGCCGGAGCGGCCGCCACCACGCTGGGCGCCGCGGCGGCACAGTCCGGTCGCTACTTCGGTACCGCCATCGCCGCCGGCAGGTTGGGCGACTCGGCCTACACCACGATCGCCGCCCGCGAGTTCAACATGGTCACGCCGGAAAACGAGATGAAGCCGGACGCGACCGAACCGCAGCAGAACGTGTTCAACTTCTCTGCCGGCGACCAGATCTACAACTGGGCCACCAGCCACGGCATGCGGGTCCGCGGTCACACCCTGGCGTGGCACGCGCAGCAACCCGGCTGGATGCAGGCGCTCAGCGGCAGCGCGCTGCGCAGTGCCATGATCAACCACATCCAGAAGGTGATGGCGCACTACCAGGGCAAGCTGGCCTACTGGGACGTGGTGAACGAGGCGTACAACGAAGACGGCAGCCGGCGGCAGTCCAACCTCCAGTCCACCGGAAACGACTGGATCGAGGTGGCGTTCCGGACGGCGCGCTCGGCCGACCCGTCGGTCAAGCTGTGTTACAACGACTACAACATCGAAAACTGGAACTACGCCAAGACACAGGCCGTGTACAACATGGTGAAGGACTTCAAGAACCGGGGAGTCCCGATCGACTGTGTGGGCCTGCAGACCCACTTCACCGGTGGCAGCTCCCTGCCGAGCAGCTTCCAGACCACCCTGTCCAGCTTCGCAGCTCTGGGTGTCGACGTGGCCCTGACCGAGGTTGACGTCACCAACGCGTCGACCACGCAGTACGCCGGACTGACCCAGGCCTGCGTGAACGTCCCCCGCTGCGTCGGCATCACCGTCTGGGGGGTACGCGACAGCGACTCCTGGCGCTCCAGCGAGAACCCGCTGCTGTTCGACGCCAGCGGCAACAAGAAGCCCGCGTACACCTCGGTGCTGAACGCGCTCAACGCCGCCCCCCCCAGCACCCCGGTATCACCCACGACCACACCGACCGCAACCGCACCGCCCACTACCGCACCGCCCACCACCGCACCGCCGACGTCACCTACCGGTAACCCACCGGCGAGTGGCACCGGTCGCATCTTGGGCAGCCAGTCGGGTCGGTGCATCGACGTGCCGAACGCCTCGCACAACAACGGCACCCGGGTGCAGCTGTGGGACTGCAACGGTCAGTCCAACCAGACGTGGACCTACACCGCCAGCAAGCAGCTGACCGTCTACGGCAACATGTGTCTGGACGCCGCGGGCTCTGGCAATGGCTCGGGGATCCAGATCTACAGCTGCTGGGGCGGAGCCAACCAGCAGTGGAACCTCAACTCCAACGGCACTATCACCGGCGTACAGTCCGGACGGTGCCTGGACGTCTGGGGCACCGGCAACGGGCAGCAGATGCAGCTCTGGGACTGCAGCGGTCAAGCCAACCAGCAGTTCCGCCTCGGGTCCTAGCAGCGCATCGCGGTCTGCGGACCGATGAGTCGCGTTGACCGATGCGGCGCAGTCGAGTGACAGCGCCCGAGACATCGGCCCCCTCGGCCGGGTGACCCGCCGAGGGGGCCGATCGCTGGGCGCAATCTCAACGGGAGGTAATCATGCAACATCGTCGTGGGTCTGCGTCCCCCGATCCGGAACCGGGGGACGGCGCCTTTGACGGGGACGCCCACTTGTCGCGTCGCGCGTTTCTCGGAACCGGGGCGGTCGCGCTGACCGGGTTGTCCCTGGGCGTGGCGAGCCCGGCGTTCGGGGCGCCGACAGCCCCCGGAAAGCGCTGTGGTGAGGGCCCGTTCGGGCCGGTGGTGGTGGCGGACCCGGGGGCGGGGGCGTCGTACGCACGCGCCGTGCGACTCGGGAATTCACGCTCTCTGCTGGCGACATTCCAGCAGTTCGGGGCGCCCGGGTTCCCGATCTTCCGGAGTGACGATGACGGCCACACCTGGTACCCGCACGGCAACGTGCCCAGCACCGGCGAGGCGGCGGGGGTGTGGCTGCAGCCGTTCCTGTACGAGCTGCCGCGCCCCTTCGCCGGTCTGCCGAAGGGTGCGGTGTTGTGCGCCGGCAACTCGCTGGGGGACTTCTCCAGCACGAAGATCGAGCTGTATGCCAGTCGCGACGGCGGCGTCACCTGGGAGATCCTGAGCACGGTCGCGGAGGGCGGCCCGCCGATTCCGGAGAACGGCAACACCCCGGTGTGGGAGCCGTTCCTGCTGCTGCACCGCGACCGGCTGATCTGTTACTACTCCGACCAGCGAGACCCGAAGTACGGGCAGAAGCTGGCCCACCAGACCAGCAGGGACCTGCGCACGTGGGGGCCGGTGGTCAACGATGCCGTGGGTACGGACTACAGCCAGCGTCCGGGTATGACCACTGTCGCGCAGGTGCACCACAGCCTGTGGATCATGACTCACGAGGCGGGCGGCAACTCCGGCGACAATTTCTACGCGGTCCACTACAAGCTGGCGAAGGATCCGGAGTCGTTCGGGCCGGCCCCTGACGTCGTGCTTCACGACCAGGACGGCTACATCCCTTCGGCCGCCCCGACCGTGGCGTGGTCGGACTCCGGCGGTCCGATGGGCACGATCGTGGTCACCGCGAACAGCGACCAGGACTTCTTCGTCAACCGCCACCTCGGCGACCCCGACAAGTGGACGCGCGTGTCTTCGCCGATCCCCGGAGGCTACAGCCGGTTCACCATCCCGATCGCGGGCACGGGACCCCGGCGCGAACCGGGCCTCGTATTCGTCGTGACGGGCCCGTACTACGCCGAAAACGGCCCGATCCAGGCCGGCGTGGTGCAACTGACCTGACCGCCGCGGGCCGGAGCGCGGGCGGTCGGGCGCTGACCGTCCGCGCACGGCGCCGGTTGCGCGACCGACGAAGGCTCCACGATGCCCCCGGTCCGGAGACCCCCGCGGTCGCGTCGCCCGTCAGCGCGGGGCATCAGACCTCGAGCGCCCAGCGTAGGTACCACTTCTTCGGCGTGAACCCGGCCTTCTCGTAGATCCCGGGCGTCCCCGTGGGGCGTGCCGAGTTCACGCTCAAGGTCGGCGCGAAGCCCACCGTAGACAAGCCTGCCGCGATCCCGTATAAAGACAGCGGGTGCCTCGCATCGGTCAACGTAAATATCGTCCGCGGTGACCGCTTGCGGTCCGCCGGGGAGGGCGGCTGGGCACGCCGGATTGTGAGCGGTCACACGGTGGCCGATCGCGGTGCGGCGAAGATGGCGGGCAGGGCGGTACGGCCGCGGCGGCAGCGCCCACAGACCGCGGCACGCACGGCGGCCGCCACACCACGGCCGGTTCGGCCGCGTACGCCCGTCCCGCCGCGGCCCGGCATGACCGTCCACCGCGGGCGGATCCGTCCCGACCGGTGCCGCACGGCGGGCGGCACGCCCACCACGGCGGGCCGCGTGCCGGGAGCGGGCCGATCGACACGCAGTCTTTTCTTCTCGTTACAGGAGGTTGTGCATGCGCGTGCTCAGGTGGGGAATCCACGGGCGCGTACTCGCGCTCACAACGGGGGTGGCTCTGGCCGTCGGCGGGTTGACCGCGGCGGTCAGCCTGCCGGCGTCCGCGGCGGCGAGCGCGAGCGTCTCGGTGAACGCCGGCCAGCCGCTTGCCACCATCGGCGGTGCCAGTGTCGGCATGAACGTCGCCGTCTACGACGGCAACATGAAGGGTTCGGCCATCCCCGGCCTGCTGAGCGCCGCGGGAGTGGGCGCGGTCCGCTACCCGGGCGGCTCGTACGCCGACATCTACCACTGGCAGACCAACACCACCGACGGCGGCTACGTCGCGCCCAACACCGACTTCGATACGTTCATGGGCACGGTACGGGCCGCGAACGCGCAGCCGATCATCATCGCGAACTACGGTTCCGGCACCCCGCAGGAGGCCGCCGACTGGGTGCGGTACGCCAACGTGACGAAGGGGTACGGCGCGAAGTACTGGGAGATCGGCAACGAGGTGTACGGCAATGGCGAGTACGGCTCGTCCTGGGAGCAGGACAACCACTCCAGCCACAGCGCCACCACGTACGCCAACAACCTGCTCCAGTACATCAGCGCCATGAAGGCGGTGGACCCGACCATCAAGATCGGCGCCGTGCTCACCACGCCCGGCAACTGGCCGGACGGCCTCACCGGCCCCGGCGACACGACGGACTGGAACCACACCGTCATGTCGATCGCCGGTTCGAAGATCGACTTTGTGATCGTCCACTACTACCCGAACAGCACGAGCGAGGCCGACCTGCTCACCAAGCCGGCCGGCGAGATCCCGAACATGACCAGCACCCTGCACTCGCTGATCAACCAGTACGCGGGCAGCAACGCCGCCAACGTCGGAATCGCGGTCACCGAGACCGACTCCAACTACGACTTCGACACCGCCCCGGCCGGGCTGTTCGCCCCGGACGACTACCTCACCTGGATGGAGGGCGGCGCGTTCACCGTCGACTGGTGGGACATGCACAACGGCACGGACTGCAGCAAGGTCACCACGGTCGACGGTGCCAGCGACTACAACGACCTCGGGGTGCTGTCCAGCGGCGCCTCCTGCGAGCCAGCGGCGAACACGCCGTTCGCGCCGTACTACGGCATCGAGATGCTCAGCAGGCTGGGCCGCGCCGGCGACACCCTGGTGCGGGCCAGCAGCTCCACCTCGCTGCTGTCCACGCACGCGGTCAAGCGCGCCAACGGCGACCTGGACGTCATGCTCATCAACAAGGACCCCAACAACAGCTACACGGTCAACCTCGGCTACAGCGGCTTCTCGCCGTCGCCGTCGGCCCCCACGGTGTACTCGTACCTCAGCAACGGCACCTCGATCGGCTCGGCCACCACGGGCAGCGCGACCAGCCAGACCGTACCCGCATACTCCATCGTGGTGGTGCAACTGCACCCGGGTACCGGCAGCCCCAGCCCGACCCCGTCGCGCACCGCGTCGCCGACCCCCAGCCCCACACCGACCCGCAGCGCCTCGCCGACGCCCATCGCCAGCGGTGCCTGCCGGGTCAGCTACACCAAGAACGAGTGGCAGGGTGGTGTGGTCCTCAACCTGACGATCACCAACAACGGCACCAGCCCGGTCAACGGCTGGCGGCTCACCTTCGCCCTTCCCGGTGACACGAAGGTCACCAACGCCTGGAGCGCGACCATCACGCAGTCGGGTACGGCGGTGACGGCCACCAACGTGTCCTACAACGCTACGATCGCGGCCGGCGGAAGCCAGTCGTTCGGTTTCCAGGGCACCTGGACGAGCAGCGACGCGAACCCGACGGCCTTCGCGCTCAACGGATCCGCCTGCGCGACCGGGTGAACCCCGCCGTGGCAGGGCGGTTCCGTCCGCCCTGCCACAGCAACCCGCCCGGCCGCCTGGCGCGGGAAGGTGCCGCCGGGGTCAGACGCTCGTGCGGGATCGTCGAGTGATCAGACATGCCGATGGCCGACGCGTGCTCGGTCACCAGGTCGGTACGAAACCGGACGGTCTCCGGGTCACCCGGGGTGTCGTGTACATCGATGAATGTCTCTTGCCTACCGGGCGGGGGGTGTGCCATCGTGTTCTGTCGATACGTGTTACCGCTAACAACCAGAAACTGACCATCCGCCCCGCCACCCCCCATGAGCGGCGGGACCCCTCTCTCGGGTGACCACACTCCCGATGATCCCGCGCACCCGGCGGCGCCACCCGCGAAGCGACGCGGCCTTCATCGGATGGGTCGGTCACGGATCGGTAACCCGTGCGCGGAGTCCGGGCCCGCGTAGCGGACCACCGGTAGCGGGATGCAGCCAAGCCTCCTGCCGGTACACCGTCACATCCACAGATTGGAGCACCTCCGTGCGACACGGCATCTCCCGCCGACGATGGGCGGTGGCCGCCACGGCGGCCGTAGCCCTCGCCGGCGCCGGCCTGGCGGGTACGCAGTTCGCGTCCGCCGCCGCGGCCGGCTGTCAGGTCAGCTACACGGTGACCGCGCAGTGGCCGGGTGGGTTCGGCGCGAACGTGATCATCAACAACCTCGGCGATCCCATCGACGGCTGGCACCTCACCTGGTCGTTCGGCGCCGGACAGACGATCACCCAGTTGTGGAACGGCTCGTACACGCAGTCCGGCGCCGAGGTGACCGTGGCGAATGTCTCCTACAACGGGAGCATCCCGACGGGTGGCAACACGACCTTCGGGTTCAACGGCTCCGCGAACGGCAGCAACCCGGTACCGTCGAGCTTCGTCCTCAACGGCACCACCTGCACCGGTGGGGTCGTCACGCCGCCTTCGAGTTCGTCGCCCACGCCCACGAGCGCCAGCCCGACGCCGAGCACGAGCCCGACCTCGCCGCCGCCGCCCGGGCAGGGGCCGTGCGACATCTACGCCGCGGGCGGTACCCCGTGCGTGGCCGCGCACAGCACGACCCGTGCCCTGTACTCGACCTACAACGGGGCGCTCTACCAGGTCCGGCGCTCGTCGGACAGCACCACGCGCGACATCGGCGTGCTCAGCCCCGGCGGGGTGGCCAACGCGGCCACGCAGGACTCGTTCTGCTCGGGCACGACGTGTCTGATCACCATCATCTACGACCAGTCCGGTCGGGGTAACAACCTGACACAGGCGCCCCCCGGCGGCTTCTCCGGACCGGCGTCCGGCGGGTACGACAACCTCGCCAACGCGACCGCGGCACCCACGACGGTGAACGGGCACAAGGCGTACGGGGTCTACGTGGCCGCCGGCACCGGGTACCGCAACGACAGCACCCACGGCATCGCCACCGGCGACCAGCCCGAGGGCATGTACGCCATCTTCGACGGCACGCACTACAACGGTGGGTGCTGCTTCGACTACGGCAACGCCGAGACGAACGCCCGCGACGACGGCAACGGCACCATGGAGTGCATCTACTTCGGCAACATCAAGGTCTGGGGCTACGGCACCGGCAACGGCCCGTGGATCATGGCCGACCTGGAAAACGGCCTGTACTCCGGTGTCAACGCCGGCTACAACGCCAACGACCCGACCATCAACTACCGGTACACCACCGCCATCGTCAAGGGCGAGGCGAACCACTGGTCCATCCGGGGCGGCAACGCTCAGTCCGGTGGACTGTCCACTTTCTACAACGGGGCGCGCCCGAACGTCTCGGGCTACAACCCCATGAAGAAGCAGGGCGCCATCATCCTCGGTATCGGCGGCGACAACAGCCACGGCTCCGCCGGCACGTTCTACGAGGGCGTGATGACCTCCGGCTACCCGTCGGACGCCACCGAGAACGCGGTGCAGGCGAACATCACCGCCGCCGGCTACCGCTAGCGGTACCGGTCGCCGCCCGGCATGGACGCCGGGCGGCGATCCTCAACCGGGAAACTCCTGTCCCGAGAGGCTGTTCGCGATGCCTTCGTCCCCGCTGCGCATCGGCCGTCGCGCCCGGCAGGGCCGGCGCGGTCGCGCCCGTCCGACCTGCCGTGGCGGGCCGCGTCCCTGGTACAATCCGGCCGTACCGTGTCGCACGATCCGGGGGCGGCGTGACCTCGAACGACTTCGATCAGCAGGTCACCAGCGTAGCCGCGTTGGGCGACCCCGTCCGGCGCCGGCTGTACCGCTTCGTGGCCGACCAACCGGAGCCGGTGAGCCGCGAACGGGCGGCCGCGAGCGTCGGCGTTCCGCACCACGTCGCCAAGTTTCACCTCGACAAGCTCGAAGAGGACGGCCTGCTGGACGCGGAGTACCGCCGGCCGCCAGGGCGCGGCGGCCCCGGCGCGGGCCGGCCCGCCAAGCTCTACCGCCGGGCCGCCCGGCACATCGCGGTGAGCCTGCCCGAGCGCCGGTACGACCTCGTCGCCCGCATCCTGGCCGACGCGGTCAGCACGGCGCAACGCACGGGCCGCGCGGTCGACGCCGTGGCCGACAAGGCGGCGCGCGCCGCCGGGCGCGCCCTGGGCGAGCAGATCGCGCGGCAGGGCCGGCTCCCGGCGCACCCGCTGGACGCGGCCAGCCGGGCGCTCGCCGCGACGGGATACGAGCCGCGAGTGGACACGGGCCGCGTCACGCTGGCCAACTGCCCGTTCCATGACCTCGCCGAGAGCCACCCGGAACTGGTCTGCGGGCTCAGCCTCGGCCTGATCACCGGCATCCTTCGCGGGCTGCCCGCACCCGGCGTCCGCGCCAGGCTGGATCCCGCGCCCGGCCGGTGCTGCGTCACGGTCAGCGCCGCGCCACGCTGACCTGCCGCAGGGGCGCGAGAGTCGTGTGCACGCCCGGCAGCGCGCGTGCACACGACGGGGATCAGATGATCGTTCCCGAGGCGCAGCCGGGGGTGTAGTACTCCCGCACGACATCGGCGTTGCTGGACGCGGACAGGTTCCCGGCCGCGTCGATGGCGCGGACGGCGACCGTGTGGTAGCCCGCCGCCAGCGTCTGGAAGTGCATCACGGCCCAGATGCCCTCGTCGGATCCGGTGTCCGACAGGGGGGCGCCCAGCGGCACGCCGTCGGAGTACACCTGGTACCTGAGTTGGGACTGGGGCGTCACGTTGTCGGTCGACCGGTCGATGCCCACGATGAGCATCGTGCATTCGAAGCCTTCGGCGTACCCGAGAAACGGCGCCGTCGGCGGAGTCCGGTCGCCGCTCGCGGCCGATGCGGCCGTACCCGTGAGCAGCGTGGAGAGGAGTGCGACCGCCGCTACGGTCATCATCCGGACGAGACGTGGTTCAGACACCTGTCCTCCTCGATTGGTTGGTGCCGCGGGTTCCCGATGACGCGACGGGTCCGTGTCCACATGAGACACGACCCGCCGTGATGATGCTCGTCTATCGGATATCAGATTAGACGTTAGATTGCCGGGCTTCGTTCCGCAACCTCGCCGGGGTGGTGTCGGAAGCTCCGCGTCCTGGGCTACCTCAACGATCGGCGTGTCGCGTCGATCCCGGACTCAGGATCCGGCCGCCCGCCACCCCCGCGGCGTGACGGGCGGCCGGACCGATCAGTGGTGCTTCCGTGCGGCGACCGTCATGGTCACGTTGACCGGAGGCACCGAGTACGGCGTGTCGGTCTCGGCGAGGACCGCGGCGCGGTAGTCACCGAGGCCCGAAACCACCGACGCGTCGGCGGTGACGGCGACCCGGACGCTGTGGCCGGGTTTGAGGTCGAACTCCGTCCGGTCGGTCGACAGCCAGCTCACGTCGCTGGCACCGCACTGGTCCATGCCGGGCAGCAGCTGGACGTCGGCCATCGACGGGTTGGCGTCGCTGGTACCGCCGCCGATCTGGTAGAACCCGCAGGCCGAGGCGCCCCGGTAGCGGGGCAGGTCCGCGTTGGGCAGCGGGTGCCAGGCGCCGACCGCCGGATCGTAGGCCACTGCCTCATTGGTCAGCGTGGTGGAGTCGTCGATGACCCCACCCGAGACCAGCAGCTGGCCGTTTGCTCCGGCGTACCCGCTGCCCCAGAAGTCGGCCGGCATGTCCGGGATCGGCGACCAGGTGTCAGCCTTCGGGTCGTAGACGTAGCCGTGACTCGTGGAGCCGTTTCCGGCCAGGCCACCGGCGCAGTACAGCAGGCCGTCGATCGCACCACACGCCTCGAAGGACACCGGCTGCGGATAGTCGGCCAGCCGGGTCCAGCTGTCCGCGTTCGCGTCGTACCGCAGCACGTCGGTCGCGCCACAGGTGTCGGTGCACCCGCCGACCACGTACATGCCCCCGGCGAGCGCCGCGACACCGGCGCCGGCGTGCGGGTCCGGGTTGGCGGCGATCGGCGTCCAACGGTTGGTGGCCGGGTCGTACGCCTCGGAGCTGGCCAGTGCCTCGCCCTCGAAGCCGTAGCCGCCGGACACGTACAGCTTGCCACCGATCGCCGCGACCTGCGGATCCTCCCTGGTGGTGGACATGTCCGCGATCGGTGCCCAGCCGGCCGCGGGGTCGTAGACGTAGCCGTTCGCCACATCGGTGGACCCGGTGTACCCGCCGACCGAGTACACCTTGCCGGCGATGGTGGCGGCCCCGTTGTCGGCGATCGGGATCGGGTACCCGTCAACCTGCTGCCACGGTTCGTCGCCGGGTGCGGCGCCGGCCGGGGCGGCGGTCGGCGCGGCGGTGCCGCCGGCTGCGCGGGTGTGCCGGGTCGGCAGGTAGTGGCCCTTGATGTGCTGGGTCGCCGGTCCCGCGGCGGTGGCGTAGGCCGCAGTCGCCGGCCCGCCGCCGACCTGGTACCCGCCGTCCTGCTCGGTGAGCTTGACGTGCACCGGCTCGGTGCCGTCGTTGCGGAACCTGACGGAACGCACGGCGTGCGCACCGACCGGCTGGCGCAACGCCAGGTCCGTGGGGGACACGCTCAGGTGTCCGGCGTGCAGCCGGAGGTCCCGGCGGGCGACCCCGTCGGCGGTAACCCTGACCCGCTCGGTCTGGTCGGTGTACCTGCCGTAGCCGGCCGTCACCTGCTGCCTGCCGGTGGCCGGCGAGAACAGCCAGTAGAAGCCGTCCGGAAGCTTCGGGTCGTCCGCGGTGGCGGCCGATACGCCGGAGCCCGGCGCCCCGGCCTCCGTCACGGTGGCCCCGATGACCGGCGCTCCCGTGTTGTCGTCGCGAACCAGGCCGGCGACCAGGCCGCCGGGTACGGCCCGACAGGTGCGGTTGCCGACGTACACGTTGTCCAGCGACCACCAGTACGTCCAGAACCCACGGTAGTGAAACCGGATCCGGACCGTGGCCACCCCGGCCGCCTGCGGGATCGGCAGCCTCACCGCGCCGGACTGGCTGGCCGAGGTGTGGTGCCAGACGTTCTGCCAGGTGGTACCGCCGTCGAGGCTGAGGTCCACGTCGGCGGTGGAGTGCCCGTTGGCGTGGTAGTCGGTGTCGAAGCCGATCTCCGGGTTGCTGTGCCCGGTCAGGTCCACGACCGGCGACACCAGATCCGTCTCGTAGGTGTCCGCGACACCGTAGTAGTCGGAGTCGATGATGGCGAAGTCGCTGTCGCCGCCGGGCGGCGCCGGACGGTTGCCGGGATTGTCGAACAGCCAGGTCTGGCCCTTGCCGTAGGCATCGGTCACGGTCCAGCCGTCCTTCGGCGTGGTCCCCGTCCAGCCGGCGAAGTCGCTCGACAGGCCGTCATAGGCGTACCTGTTGCCCGGCACCGCCTCGCACTGGTCCAGGTCCGCTCCCACCGGCACGTTGCTGACCAGGTTCCGGGTGCCGACCTTCACCGTCACGTTCTCGGTCCGGTAACCGGTGTAGACGGCGTCCACGTGCATCGCGTACGTGCTCGACCGCGGCAACGTGAGGGAGTACCTGCCGGTGAACGGGTCGGTGTAGACCGGGCCGCCGGGCACCCCGTCCACGGTGAGCTTGGCGTACACCGGCCAGCCGTGCCCGGTGCCGTCGGTCACCCTGCCCGACACCGTCACGCTCGGCACCGCGGTCAGCGTGAAGTTCACCGCGACCGTGCCGCCGTCGGTGACCGCGACGCCGGCCGTGGTGGCCTTGGCGTAGCCGTACGCGCTGGCCGTCACGTCGGCCGATCCGACCGGCAGCGGCAGCGTGTACCGGCCGTCGCCGCCGGTGGTCGCGGTGACGTCCCCGACGCCCACCCGGGCACCGGCGATCGGCTGCCCGGTGCGCGCGTCGGTCACCGTGCCCGCCACGATGCCGTGCGGGCCGGTACGGAACGCGGCCACGCCGTGAGGGGTGCCCAGCCCGGTCGGGCCGTCGTAGCCGGTCGCCCCGGTGCACAGGTAACTGCCCCCGCACAGGCCGGTGCTGCCGCCGACCGTGTCGTAGAGTTCGCCGGCCGCCTCGTACGGGTAGCTGTTCGGGTAGGTGCCCGCCACCGGCGGGCCGGCCAGCGCGTAGGTGGCCGCGATCAGCGGCGCCGAGGCACTGGTCCCACCGAAGACCAGCCAGCCGGTGGACGCGAACGTGTCGTACACCGCCACGCCGGTGTTCGGGTCGGCGACGGCGGAGACGTCGGCGACGGCGCGCCTGTCGCAGCCGGCGTCGTGCTGGAAGTACGGCTTCGGCTCGTACGCCGAGCAGCCGCTGCCCGCACCGGACCAGGCCGACTCGCTCCAGCCCCGGTCACTGCCGTCCGCGCGCAGCGAGGTGCCGCCGACCGCCGTGACGTGGGGCGACACCGCCGGGAAGCTGACGCCATACCCGTAGTCGCCGGTGCTGGCCGTGACCGCCACTCCGGGGTGGTCGTAGTACGCGTCGTACCCGGTCTCCTCGGCGGACTCGCCGTCACGGGTCCCGTAGCTGTTCGACACGTACTTCGCGCCGAGCGCCACCGCGGTGTTCACGCCCTGGCCCAGGTCGTCCATGCTCGTGCTGTCCGCCTCCACCAGCAGGATGCGGCAGAGCGGGCAGGCGGCCGAGACCATGTCCACGTCCAGCGAGATCTCTCCGCCCCAATCGGCGTCGGGTGTCGGGTAGCCGGAGGCGTCGCCGCGCTGGTTGACCTTACGGAAACAGCCGCTGTCGGCGGTGCAGGCCGGCAGCCCGTACTGCTGCCGGTAGACGGCGAGATCCGTCTCGACGTTCGGGTTGTCGTGGGCGTCCACGATCGCGACGACCTGGCCCGCGCCCGCAGTTGCCGAGGGCAGCTTGTAGGCGTCCTGCAGTTGCGCGGGGCCGTAGCCGGCCGGGGTCGCGTTCGCGACGAACCCGCGCCGGGCGGCCACATCGGTGCGGATCTCCGCGAAACACGTGGCATGGCCCGGGTCGGTGGCCTGCGGGCAGGCGTTGCGGACCGTGCTGCCGGTGTCTGCGGCCGAGGCCGTGGAGGCGACCACCAGGGTCGGCGTCGCGAGCAGTGCGCCAGCGGCCAGCACCGTGCCGTACCGGCGCAGCCGCCCGGCCCGCACCCTGCGGCCGGTACCGGCGAACCCGCCGGTACCGGCCCGCCGGCCGGCGTTGCCCCGCCGGCCGGCTCTCACCGCTTGCATGACGACCGCGCCCAAGGTGCGCGCTGTTGGCATGGGGTGGCTCCCTCTCCCATCGGACACCGCCGGGCCGGGGCTCCGCCGGTGGCACAGGATCCCGCCCATGGCCGATACCTGTCACGGACTGGACACTGTTGCGCTTGGCGTGACGCTGACATACTCCTGCCAGCGTCGACAAGGGGACATCGGGTCATGTTCTGGCCAGGTGTCAGAAACCTGCCAGGAGATCACATGTGGGAAGCGGTGGGTCTGTCCGGACACGAGGAGCGGGTCTATGAGGCTCTGGTACCGCGCCGGCAAGCCGACGCCGCCACCCTCGCGGCCGACACCAGCCTGAGCCGCGACCAGGTCAACCGGGTGCTGCGCTCGCTGACGGACCACGGCCTGGTCACCCGGTTACCGGGCCGGCCGGCGCGGTTCTCCGCCGTGCTGCCCGACCTGGCCGCGGCGGCCCTGATCTCCGCGCGCGAACGTGAACTGCAACGGCTGCGCGCGCACGCGCAGCGACTGGCCGATGCGCACCGGGGATCCGGTGGTGCGCACCACCCGGCCGAACTGATCGAGGTCATCGAGGGTGCGCCCCACGTGCGCAACGCGTTCGTCCGGTTGCAGACCGGGGCGCGCCGGCAGGTGCGGGTGTTCGACAAGCCG
This sequence comes from Micromonosporaceae bacterium, assembly GCA_040255525.1. Taxonomy (GTDB): domain Bacteria; phylum Actinomycetota; class Actinomycetes; order Mycobacteriales; family Micromonosporaceae; genus Rugosimonospora. The sequence continues at coordinate 24,237 of JBDZVD010000078.1, forward strand.
CCGTACACCGGCGAGCAGCCCGACGGCAACACCGAGGAGTACCGCCTGCTCGGCGACGGGAAGGTGATCTACCGCACCCTCTACGATCAGTCCGCGCTGACCGTACCCGGCCGGATGAGCGAGATCTGGAACGGTATCCGCCACGGTGAACAGGCCCGGGTGGCCGGTTCGCTGCCGATGAAGATGGCGCTGTGCGACGACCGTGTCGCGCTCATCCCGGTGTCTACATCGGACTTCCAGACCGACGCGGCGTACCTGGTCCACCCGTCCTCTCTGCTCGACGCGCTGGCGGCGATGTTCGAGTTGGTGTGGGAGCGGGCCATCGCGCTCAACCAGGGCGCCGCACCGCGAAGCGGCCCGGGCGAACTCGTCGACCAGGACCAGGAGTTGCTCGGGCTGCTGGCCGGTGGCGCCACCGACGAAACCATCGCCCGCACCCTGAGCTGGAGCATCCGGACCGTGCACCGGCACATCCACCGGATCATGGTCGAGGTCGGCGCGGAGACCCGGTTCCAGGTGGGCATGGAAGCGGTGCGCCGTGGCTGGGTCTGACCCGATCGACGTCATCGCGGCTGCCGCCGCGGCGCCGGACGGCCACTGCTGAGCGCTGCCCGACCCGCGGAAAGGGCCCGGAGGAAGCGGTTGCGGTCGGCGGCGGTGTGGTGGGTGCCGGTACGGGGGCGTCGGTGAGCCTCGACGGGCCCGGCAGGTATCTCAGGCCGACCTCGCCGACGACGCACGGGATCGGGCATCGTGCGCGGGTGCCGGGGCGGGGACCACCGCCCCGGGCGCGGTGAAGGCGGCGAGCAGCGTGGCCGTGATGAGGCCCGGAACCTGGTCGACCTTGAGGCGTGCGGCCGCGACGTCCTCTGCCGCGGCGTGCATGAGGCTGAGAACGGTGGTGACCATCCACCGCTTCGGTAGGTCCTTGCGGAAGACTCCGCCGCGCTGTCCCCGTTCGAGCAGGGACTGGATGCGACGCACCACCCGGTCGTGCACGCCACGGATGCGCTCCGCGGGCAGTTCCCGGTGCGCGGCCAGCAGGACGTTGCGGAACTGGTGCACGATCTGCCATGAGGAGGCGACCAGGCGGGTGAGCGCCTCGGCCGGATCACCTGTCGTATCGGTCGTCTCAAGGATCCGGTCGGCGCCCTGAAGCGTGCGCACCAGGGCCGCGTCGATCAGCTCGGCGCGGGTCTTGAAGTGACCGTAGAGTGTCACCCGCCCGACGCCGGCGGCGGCGGCGATGTCCACGACGCTCGCGTCCGGATCGCGGGTAAGGCACGCGACGGCCGCGTCGAGGATGGCCTCGACGTTGCGCCGGGCGTCGGCACGCCGCGCCCGCGGAGCTTCGGCGCCCACCCCGTCCGGCTCTCTCGCCACGGCCACTCCCTCAACAGCTTGCACACCCTTGTTCAGGTTACCCCAGCCCCGCCCCAAGGGGCTCGACCCGCCGGGGCCGCCGGGTGGCAGCGCCTGTGGGCTTCGCCATGGCGGGGAGGACAACCGTCTCCGGCGCCCTGGGCGACGGCTGCCGGTACGAAGTCGAACGTGCTACCTCGAACAGGCTTGTATGAGATATGTTGAGTGAGTACAACTCGAACACCTCTGTACTAAATGAGTGAGGCTGACAATGACGACCGACATTCATGCGGGCCCGACGGCCGGTGGCACCCGCACCGTCCGGCGGCCGATGCTGGTTCTGACGCTGCTGGCGACCGCGCAGCTGATGCTGGTCCTGGACGTGACGGTGGTGAACGTGGCGCTGCCCAGGATCGGCTCTGACCTGTCCCTCGGTCGGGACTGGGTGCCGTGGGTGATGACGGCCTACACCCTGGCCTTCGGCGGGCTGATGCTGCTCGGCGGCCGGTTGGCGGACCTGGTCGGGCCGCGCCGGATGCTGCCGGTCGGGCTGACCGTCTTCACAGCCGCGTCGTTGATCTGCTCCCTGTCCGGCGGCGCGCCGACTCTGATCGGCGGCCGGATCGTCCAGGGCATCGGCGCTGCCCTGCTCTCGCCGGCCGCGCTGGCACTGGTGACGGCGAGTACCACGGGTCGGGCTCGGGCACGGGCGCTGGCGGTGTGGGGAGCGCTGAGCGGCGGCGGTACGGCGCTCGGCGTCGCCCTGGGCGGCCTGCTCACCTCGGCGCTCGGCTGGCAGTGGATCTTTGTGATCAACGTTCCCATCGGCATTCTCGTTCTGCTCGCGGTCCCGCTGCTGACGCCCGCCTCGCGGCGCACCGTCGCCACCGGGCGGTTCGACGTCCCGGGCGCCGTGCTGGTCACGGCCGCCACCGGGGCGATGATCTACGGTCTGGTCAGCGCGGGTGGCCACGGGTGGACGGCACGCTCGACACTGCTGCCGCTGGCCGGCGGAATCGTCGGCTGGCTGGTGTTCGCCCTCGTGGAGCGGGCCACGAAGGCGCCCCTGCTGAAGGTGGAGCTCCTCCGGCAAGGCCCGGTCGCGGCGGGTGCGTTCCTCATGGTGATCGCCACTGGGCTGATGGTGGGCGGCTTCTTCGTCGGCTCGTTCATCCTGCAGCGCGCGTACGGCTACAGCGCGATCGAGGTCGGCCTTGCGTTTCTGCCCGTCGCGGTCGCCGTGATCGCGGGGTCGCACGCCACCGGCCAGCTGCTTGCCCGTGTTCCGGCCCGGGCGGTGGCCGTCGCCGGGCTCGCGCTGGCCGCGGCGGGAGAGGGCCTGGTGGCCGTGGCCGACGCATCCGCGAGCGTGATCGCCGGGCTCGCCGTGGCCGCACTGGGCATCGGCGCCACGTTCGTCACCGCGTTCACGGCCGCCCTCGCGACAGCCGGCGCCGATACCGCCGGACTCCGATCGGCCCTCGTCTCCACCTTCCACGAACTCGGGGGAGCGGTCGGCGTCGCCGTACTCTCCACCATGGTCGGCGGTGCGCTCACCGCCGACCGGCCGGGGGTCGGGGCCTTCACCCCCGCCTTCACCACCGGCGCCATCGCGGCCGCCGCCATCATCGCGGCCGTACTGGTCCCGTCCGTCGTCCGGAGTTCCGGGCACGGTCACGTACACCATTGAGACCGACAGCCGGCAGGGGACACTCAACGCGGCGAGAGCGCCGCCGGCCGTCATGCCGAGCCCCGGAAGGTCCTGGTTGGGCGACGGACCGGGGCGACCGTCCTCGCCGGTGGCCGGCTATCGCGGCGGGTCGCGCCGTGCCGTGTGCTCGTCGATGTAGTGCTCAATCGGGTAGGCGGTCCCGGTTGGCAGGCTCTCGCCCGTGGCCCGGTCGATCAGGATCGGCGCGTTGCCGGGCATCCCGTCCCGCCAGTCGCCTGTCTCCAGGTAGCGCGCCGTCGTCCAGTAGAAGACCCAGCCTGTCGGCCGTTCTTCCACTCCGGATATCACGACAGGTCCGAAGTCGATCCGTTCGTTGATCTCGGCGAGATGGGCTTCGGCGATCGTCCGGGCCTCGGCTTCGCTGATCATGGCCGCCATGTCCTTCCGGTCCTCGGTCGGTTCGAACGTCGTTGCTACCGGCGTGCGCGGGTACGCGTTGTCGGAGCCGGGCCCTCGGTCCTCACCATGGAGTGTTGGATCCGGTGAAAGTCAACCCCATCGCCGCCAGGAAGGACAGCCCAATACGAGGCGCGGCAGTGGGGCCACCGGTCCGCGTCCTCCCCGAGCCACCCTCACGGTGGACCGGGGAGGACGGCCGGGGTCGGACCATTCACACCAGCGTGCACGGCGCGCCGTTGAGAGTGATTTCGGTGGGTGGTGCCACCGGGCTGCCGCCGGTGCCCTGGATGCCGAAGGAGACGCTGCCGCCGGGTGGCAGGCTGGCGTTGTAGCCGACGTCCTTCGCGGTCACCCGCGTGCCGGACTGCGTCACCGTGGCGTTCCAGGCGTTGACGATATTCTCGGCACCGGTCAAGGTGAACGTGACCACCCAACCGTTGAGCGTGGAACTGCCGGTGTTCGTGACGGTGAGCGTGGCGACGAACCCGCCGGTCCACTGGCTGAGCACGGTGAACGACGCGGTGCACGAACCGGTGCCGCCGCTTTGGGTGATGGGCAGGTCCGCGCTTCGCTGCTCGATCGTGCTGCCGTCCGGTGCCCGCAGAGTGGCCGAGACCTCCAGTGTGGTGGCGGTGCACCCCTCGAACACCTGCAGGCCGAAGCTTGAGCCTCCCTGGCTGGACGCGGGCAGGTTCAGCGGCAGGATGATCGGATCGACCACGACGCACCCGGGAGGGGGGCCCTGGAGGCCGGCGTCGAGAAAGCGGGCGTACCACATCACGGACACCTGTTGTGCCGACGAGGTGCAGTTGCGCGCCACGAGTTGGGCGGTGGCGCTCTGGCCCGGCTGGACGCTGGACGAGGCGAAGCCGAGGCTGACGATCTGGGCGGTGCCGGTACAGTCCGCCGCGGTGCTGGTCGTGGCGTGGGCGGTACCGGTACCGATGAGCGCGGCCGCGATGCCGCACACGGTGATGCCCGCCGCTGCGATGAGCTTGCGCACGATGACTCCCTCCGACGTTACGTCCGAGCGAACCCTGAGGGTCGCGGTGCCCAGGACGCCGGATCACACCCGCGGAACCTCGCGGTTGAAGTCTGGCGAGTGTAATACACGCATAGCGACACGTCGATGTGGCGAATCGTGCCCGTTGCCTCGTGCGTGACCGGCCGGGGCGGCGCGGCGGGTCTGGCGGCACCCCGGCCGTCTCGCCGCCGGGCGGCGCAGGACCCCAAACGACCGGCCGGCTATCGATATGATTCCGGTAGCCAGCCGGTGCAGGCCCGCGCCCTGGCAACGACCGGAGTTAGGGTGGTCGATGAATCCCTTCGCGCCCGTCGAGGTCTACACGACCGCGCCCGCTTCGGTCCAGCTTGACGGCGCGTCCTTCCGGCAGCGCCTCGCCGACGTCACCCGGTGGACCGACGCGGCGGGCTGCACCGGCCTGCTGGTGTACTCGGACAACACCCTCATCGACCCGTGGCTCGTCGCCTCGCTCATCCTCCAGCGGGGGGAACGGGTGACCCCGTTGGTCGCGGTACAGCCGGTCTACCTGCACCCGTACGCCGCGGCGCGGATGGCCGCCTCGCTCACCTTCCTGCACGGTCGGCAGGTGCACCTCAACCTCGTCACCGGCGGTTCGCGCCAGCACCTCGACGCGCTGGGCGATACCGGCGTGACGCACGACGACCGGTACGAGCGCCTGATCGAGTACGCGACGGTCGCCCGGCAGTTGCTGGACTCGCCCCGCCCGGTCACCTTCACCGGCCGGTACTACCGGCTGAGGGCTGCGACCCTCCCGTACCGGCCACCGGTGACGCTGGCGCCGCGGCTGGTCCTCTCCGGTTCCAGCGACAGCGGCGTGCGCTGCGCCAACGACCTCGGCATCCTCCGGTTCGCGTATCCGCGACCGGTGACCGGATACGCGGCCGAGGGGGCGCCGCTGCGAGGCACCGGGATCCGGCTGGGCATCATCGCGCGCCCGGACGCGGCCGCCGCGTGGCGGGTGGCGCTCGCGCGGTTCCCCGGCGACCCGATGGGGGAGCGCCGGCACCGGATCGTGAGCCGGTTGTCGGACTCCTCCTGGCATGCCGAGCTGTCCGAGCACGGGCGGCTGTCCGAGCACGGGCGGCCATCCGGGCACGGGCGGCGGGACGGCGACGGGGCGGACCCGTACTGGCTGTACCCGTTCCTGACGTACCGGACGTTCTGCCCGTACCTGGTGGGCGACTACGACGAGGTGGCGTCCTACCTCGCCGGGTACCTCGCGCGAGGGGTCGAGTCCGTCATCCTCGACATCCCCGACGAGGAGGACGACCTGCACCACGGACGGATCGTCTTCGGTCGGGCGGCCGCCCTCTGCGGCGCCGGTACCGGCACGTGATCCCCGGCGGGCCGGCGGCGGCCGCTCCGGCCGGCCTGCCGGCGCCCGGTCGGGCGGTCGGCCCCGGTTGTCTGGTCGGCCCGGTCGTGCGGGCGGCGTTCGTCGCGCGGGCGGCTCGGGTCGTGCGGTCGGCCCGGTGGCCCGCGGTCACGGCAGTTTCAGGTCGGCGATGCGCTGGTCGGGGTCGGTGAGCAGCGCGTCGAGCACCGCGACGTACCCGCGCAGCGTCTCGACCATCGCGTCGCGCGGATAGAACGTCGGGTTGTAGTTCATGGTGGCGCCGTGCCGGTCGTGGCTGACGACCAGACCGGGCTCGCCGCGTTTCGCCCAGAGGCGAAGCAGGTCGGGATCGGTGACCGGGGTGACCGGGAAGCGCCCGCGCGAGCGGGTGTCGCGCAGTTCCTCGCCCGTCCCGGCGCCGCGGACCGGTGCGGCCGCGCCCGGTGGGGCCGCGCCCGGTGCGGCCGCGCCCGGATCGGCCGCGCCCGGATCGGCCGCGCCGGCCGGAGGAGCGGCCGACTGGAACCATGAGTGGTACAGCAGCAGGAAGGGCCAGGGCCGGTGGGTGTCGAACTCCGGCTGGACCGCCCGGGCGATCTCCTTGAACGACGCCGTGTGACGCATCGCGGAGAACGTGGCGGCGCGGACCGCGGCGACGGCGTCGGCCAGCGAGGTGGTGTGCGGGATCGTCGACTCGACGTAGATGTTGTTGGTGAACTGGCCGATCAGGTCCTCGGCGCCCGGGGCGTCCCGGCCGGCCGTCGCGGTGCCCAGCACCAGCCGGGACCACCCGGTGCGGGCACCGAGCAGGATCCGGTACGCGGCGAGGAACAGCACGAACGGTGTGACCTGGCGCCGGCGGGCGAAGGCGTGCAGCCGGGGCACCAGGTCGCCCGGCACGCGCAGGGTCAGGCTCGCCTCGGCGGCCACGTCGGTGTCCGCGTTCACCGGGCGGGGCGGGTACGGCCAGGGGCCGGGCAGCGGCGTGAGGTGCCGTCGCCAGTACTCCGCGCGGCGTCGCGCCTCCACGGCGCCGTAGGTCGGCGCCGCCGTCGCCTCGGCGTACGACAGGCGCAACGGCGGCAGCGGCGGACCCTCGCCCGTGCGTGCCCGGTAGGCGGCGTCGAGGTCCTTCAGGAAAACCCCGGTCGACCAACCGTCGGCGATCATGTGGAACATGCTGATCGCCACGAGGTGGTCGGTGTCGGACAGCCGCAGCAGCGTGGCCCTCCACAGTGGACCCTGTTGGAGGTCGAAAGCGCGGCTGCGTTCGAGCCCGAGGATGCTGCCCTGCCGCGGGCCGCGGT
>JBDZVD010000217.1:0-5950 GCA_040255525.1 Micromonosporaceae bacterium
CGGGGACCAGTCCCGCGTGCGACACGAGGTTGTCCTCGTCGAATACCGCGCTGTCCGCGCGCCAAGGGTAAGATCCTTGCACTGAGAGTGCCCTTTCGTGCTGAGCGGTTCGAGTTCTAGGCAAACCCGATCTTCCCAGCTCGCAGGGCACTCTCATCACATCCACGCCGGCTCAGGCCACGACGACCCGGCCCCGGTCCACGGATCGAGGCTTAGTGGTCGTCGCCGTTAATTCGTCGGGGGTTGTAGCCAGGCGGTGGGGTTGTTGAGGTAGAGGCCGCAGGCGCAGTCGAGGGCTTCTTCGGGGCTGCCGGCGGGTAGGCCGCTGGGTAGGAAGTTGTCTTCGTAGCCGTCGCGGCTGGCCAGGTAGATCGCGAAGCCCCAGATGCTGGCCGAGCCGTTGTATCGCAGTCGGCATAGCGGCAGGGTCACGTCGCCCGGTAGTTGCCCGTCGATGTAGGCGAACACGCCGCGGTAGCGCACGTTGACCGTGACCAAGGCCGGCCAGTGTGATTCGGCATGGCGGGTCAGGCGTTGACGCAGGCTGGTCTTGGTCGACTCGGGTGGCGGCTTGGGCACGTCTTATCCTGCCCCATGTAGCGGCGTGTCGCTGACGGCCCCCGCGTCGGGGTCTGGCACAACATGCCGGTGCCCCTCGTAGCCGCCCACCAGATCGTGCTGACCACCGGCGAGCGCGCGGCCTTGGTGGCGTTGACGCGACCCACCGTGCAGGCTCGGATGCTGCTGCGGGCACGAATCGTGCTCGCTGCAGCCGATGGTGGCAGCAACGCCGGCATCGCCCGTGACCTGGGTGTCTGTGAGGACACGGTGCGCAAGTGGCGTAGTCGGTATGCCCTACGGCGCCTCGGTGGGCTCGCCGATGCTGCGCGCTCGGGTCGGCCGCGCCGGTTCAGCCCGGTAGCGCGGGCGCAGGTCACCGCGATCGCCTGTGAACTGCCAGCCCTGCGGGGCATGCCGCTGTCACGCTGGTCGAGTTCCGAGCTGGCCTGCGAGACGATCGAGGCCGGGGTGGTGGACGACATCTCGCCGTCTACGGTGCGCCGTTGGTTGGCCGCTGACGCGATCAAGCCCTGGCAGTACCGGTCCTGGATCGCTCCCCGCGCGCCGGACTTCGCCAACAGAGCGGCTGCGGTTCTTGATCTGTACGCCCGCGTCTTCGACGGTGCGCCGTTAGGTCCCGGAGATTACGTGCTGTGCGCGGACGAAAAGACCTCCGTCCAGGCCCGCTGCCGCTGCCACCCGAGCCTGCCACCGGGGCGAGCCCGGATGATGCGCATCGAGCACGAGTACCAGCGGGGCGGCGCTCTGGCCTACCTCGCGGCGTGGGACGTGCACCGGGGCAAGGTGTTCGGCCGCTGCGAACCCACCACGGGCATCGCCCCGTTCGCTCGGCTGGTCGAACAAGTCATGACGCTTGAGCCGTACGCCAGCGCGAACAGGGTGTTCTGGATCGTGGACAACGGATCGTCCCACCGCGGCCAGACCGCGATCGACCGGATGCGCAGACGCTGGCCCACCGCCCGGATGGTGCACACCCCGGTACACGCGAGCTGGTTGAATCAGTGCGAGATCTACTTCTCGGTTGTGCAACGCAAAGTGGTCACGCCCAACGACTTCGACGACCTCGCCGACGTGGAGAACCGATTGATCGCCTTCCAGGAGCTCTACAACCTCGCCGCAAGGCCGTTCCACTGGAGATACACGAAGAAAGACCTCGACCTCCTTCTCACCCGCATCGCCGCCCACGAACCAGGCGTTCCAGCGGTTGTCGCGTAACCCCCGACGAATTAACGATCAGGACCACTTAGCCTCGCCAGCCTTGTCCGGCAATCAACGTGTCGGTCTCGGCCGTTCATAGCCGGGAATTGGGCAGTTGAGGCCTGATCGACGTGACGACGCCGCGCCATAAGAATCGGCGCGCCTGGCCGTCGACAGAGTAACGGCGCGATCAGAAGCCCGACCGCGCCGTTGCTCAGCCATTGACCGACAGGGCCCGTGGCGGACCCTCTACGGGGTTCGCGTCGGGACCCGACTATCCGAGGGTCCACTGCTGGTTGCTACCGCCGTTGCACGACCAAAGTTCGACCAGGGTGCCGTTGGCAGTTCCCGCGCCGGTCACATCAAGGCACAGGCCGGACTGGACGCCGGTGATCGTGCCGTTGGAGTTGAAGGTCCACTGCTGGTTCGTCTGGCCGCTGCAGGACCAGACGATCGCCTTGGTGCCGTTGGTGGTGCCCTTGCCGTTGGCGTCCAGGCATAGTGTGCTGCCGCCTACCGTGACCATCAGCGCGTTCGACGAGGTGTGTGTCCAGGTCTGGTTCGCCCCGCCGCTGCAGCTGTAGATCTGTTGCTGCGTGCCCAGCGTGGTGGTCGAGTTCGGATCGTCCAGGCACTTACCCGCACCCACGGCATGCAACGCACCCGTGCTGCCGGTACCGGCGCCGCTGACGGTCCAGGTGAACGATGTGGTACCGGCGGCACCGGTGGTGTCAGTGGCCCTGACAGTGGTGGAGAAGCTACCGCCGCTGCTGGGAGTGCCGGTGATCAGGCCGCCGGAGCTGATCGACAAGCCGGGCGGAAGGCCGGTGGCGCTGTAGGTGAGCGTCTGCCCGCTCGCCGAGTCGGTGGCGCGGATCTGCAGCGGATTGATCGGGGTGCCGGAAGCGGCGGTTTGGTTGCCGGGGTTGGTGACGGTGACCGTGTTGCCGCTGCCGTCTAGACCCATGAAGCGAATGGCATAGGCGGCCATCGGCGTGCCCTGAATCGGCAACTGGTGCCCGGCACCGACAATGCTGTACGCCTCGACCTGCGTGGCGCCGGAGCTGCTGTTGTAGCGGGTCCGGTTCCAGTTGGTGACCGGAGTGTCACTCGACGACGGGGTCTGACTCACCCCGAGCACGTTGGTCCACTGCTTGATCTCTTCACCGAGATTGTTGTAGTTCAGGGTGGTGTCGGCAGTGCCGTGCCACAACTGCACCCTGGGCCGCGGACCGGTGTAGCCGGGATAGGCGTTGCGCGCCAGATCACCCCATTGCTGCGGGGTCATGATGACCTGACCCCCAGCACAGGCCGAGTTCCAACCACGGACCGTTCCGGTGTAGAAGCAGTGGTAGGGCACGCCCATGAACGCCGCGCCCGCCTTAAACACGTCGGGGTAATCGGCGAGCATGACGTTGGTCATCATCCCGCCCGACGACTCGCCGGTGACGTACACGGCGTTGGGGTTCCCGCCGTAGTGCTGCTCGGTGTACGTGATCATCGACATCAGCCCGACCGGGTCACTGCCGCCGTTACGCGTCAGCGCCTGGTTGGACGAAACGTCCCAACAACTGCCGCTGGGGTTGGTCGAGGGGTAGATGACGACGAACCCGTACTGGTCGGCCAGCGACCCAAAATCGGTGCTGGAGTACAGGTAGGGCCCAGTGCCCTGACACCCGTGCAAAGCCAGCAGGATCGGCGGATTGGGCTTGACGCTGGTCGGCACGTAGAGGTACATGAGCAGGTTGCTCGGGTTGGTGCCGAAGTTCGTGATCTGGGTCAACGAGCCAGAGGCGGCCTGGGACGCGGCGGGCAGGCTCACACCGATTGCTGCCCCGACCGCCAGGACTATGCCGAGCAGGCGGGACTTCAGGAACGCGGATCTCAGCATGGGACGGGCCTTCCCGCTCAGGGGGCAATTGTTAACGTTCTCACGGACCCCTAGATATTCATCCCTGTCAGTCCGCGCGTCAATGGCGCGCCGTGCTCCCGAGCCCCCGACCAGGTTCTTGGAGGCCGCCACGACGTATCACAGACCGAGCCGCGAGCGTGCCGCCGAACTCGACCGCTTGATCGAGCAGGCCCGTCCGGTCCTCGGCGAGGGCAGGGCTCGGCTGCTGCGGTTCCACGCTGGTCTGGCGACCGCGGGTTGACCAGGTCACGTGAGGGCGGTAGGTCCCGTCTCTGCCCGCTCGGCTTGCCGGCGGAGCCGGTCGGCTTGCTATGCCTCGGTGTCGGTCGGGTCGGTGAAGCGGTGCGGGTTGGTGGCGGGGTTCGCAGGTCCGTGGTCGCTGGGCAGTTCGTGGAGCCAGCGGCGCGGCCCGGGGTCGGAGGTGAGGGTCCAGGCGGGGCTGGCGGGGTGTTCGGTGTGGATGCCGGTGGCGACGGGCATGAGGGTGGGGACGCCGGCGAGGGCGTGCAGCAGGTTGGCCTCCCGGCGTCGGCCGGGTACGCGCAGCAGTACCGGGTAGCGGGGGCCGAATTCGGCGAGGCGTTGGTAGCCGCGCAGTTTGGCCAGGACAGTGGACAGTGGTTCCGTGCCGTTGTCGTGTTCGAGGAAGAATCCGACGTCGTGGTGGGCCGTGCGCCAGATGCCGTGCCCGTCGGGGTGGATGTCGGCGAAGGCGTAGGCGGCGGTGGCGTGCTGTTCGGACCACCAGCGCAGCAGGCCGGCGCCGGGGTCGGTGCGGGCGTAGGCGATGAGGTCGACGAATAGCTGGTTGGTTCCGAGGAGGTGGGCCAGGCGGCGGCTGCCGATGATGCGTTCGGTGCGTTCGATGCTGCTACGTGGCGCTTTGACCTGCGCGTGGTTGGGGTCGTTGAAGCTGGTGGGGTGGACGAGGGTGCCCAGGGGGCCGAGGGCGTAGAGGTACTGCCGGTTGCCGGTGGTGACGTCGACGAATCGGGTGACGGCTTCGATGCGGTGCAGGGTGGCCAGTCGTAGCCGGGCGGAGCGGGTGGAGTTGAACAGCGTTTGGGTGATCTGGTTGGTGGTCAGGATGTAGTGCTCGGCGAGCCAGGCGAGCAGTTGATGGTCGCGGAGGGTCAGCCGGCGTAGGTGGTCCAGGCGGTTGCGACGGCTGACGGACGGTGGGCGGGACGAGCGGGCGGATGCGGTGGACATGGATCTGTTGCTCCTTCAGCGCAGTGGAAGGGGAGCCCCTCGTTCGGAGGGGTGTCTGAGCAGGCGGCGCCCCGGACCTGGGCCGTTTCAGCCGCCGGTGCGGCCATGACAGCTTGGTGTCCGAGGTTCTGTCAGCGCCTCGTGATGCCGCGTGGTGATGGGACGGTGAAGCGCCGGCGGAAGGCGTCACGGAAAGCCTCTGTCCGGACGCTGCCCCTGCCTGACGTTGATAGGGTGCCCGGCGTCCATCTCAGGGTTTCGCCGTTGGGCGGCCGCTGCGACGGTTCTGCGGTGGCTTGGAGTACTTGTCGACGAGGTCGTCGATCGCGCTGGTGTTCTGTGGTGGCACCGCGCGGGCGGCGGCCTGCCGGATGACGGTGGCCTGCCCGAGGATCGGTTTGGGTGGCCGGGTGCGGAGGGTGAAGGCGGGGGTGTGACGGCCGGCGACGACGAGGCGGGTGGCGGCGGTGTAGGCGTCCAGATGGGTCAGGTCGTGTTCGTCGAGTTCGGGCAGGGTGTGCCGGGCCAGGATGTGGGCGTCTTCCGGGGCGCAGGTGAAGTACAGCTTGTTGCGGGCGTTGGCGGAGGCCGCGGCGAGCAGGTCGCGGGGGAACTGGGCGAGGTCCTGGTGGGCAAGGACCAGTGATACCCGGTATTTGCGGGCTTCGGCGAGCATGGTGTCGAGGCTGTTGGCGAGGGTGAGGAAGTTCTGCGCCTCGTCGATGATCACGGTGGCGTCCCGTCGCTGGTCCGGGTTGATGCTGGCGCGGGCGGTGGCGGCTTGCCAGACCTGGGCCAGGACGAGGGAGCCGAGCAGTTTGCTGGTGTCCTCGCCGAGTTGCCCTTTCGGGATGCGGACCAGCAGTGCCCCACCGTTGAGGACTTTGGCCATGTCGAAGCTGGAGTGTGGGTAGCGCATCGTCTTCTTCACGAAGTCACGAAGCAGAAACGCCCGCAGGCGGGCCAGGACCGGGCCGATGACCTGGGAGCGCAGGGCGGGGTTGAGTTCGTCGTACCACTGCCAGAACCCGGACAGGCCGGCCGGGT
>JBDZVD010000079.1:0-31293 GCA_040255525.1 Micromonosporaceae bacterium
CGCACGCGCTGCTGGCCCGCGAGCTGTTCCCGAAGGCGCCGCTGAAGTGGATGCCGCCGACCAAGCACATGACCGGTGACGTGTTCCGCGGCAACCTGCTGGACGGGTTCTTCAACCTGGCCGGCACCATGACCGGGCAGAGCATCCTGCTGGTCGGGATGATGACCGAGGCGGTCGTGACCCCGTGGCTGTCCGACCGGGACACGGCGCTGGCCAACGTGCGGTACGTGCTGGGCGCCTGCGGCGGGCTGCACGAGGACTTCGTACCGGCGCCGGGCGGGTTCATCCAGCGCCGGGCGCACCAGGTCCTCGACGAGTCGGTGGAGCTGCTGCGCCGGATCGTCGACGACGGGCTGCTGGAGGCGATCGGGGCCGGCACGTTCGGCATCATGAAGCGCCCGGCGGACGGCGGGAAGGGGTTGTCGGGCGTGGCCCGGCACGAGCCGGACTACTACAACCCGGCCACAGAGATACTGGAGGGCCGATGAGCGGCGTGAGTCCATTGCGACGGCCGGTGAGGCAGGCGGCCCGGTGAGCAGGATCGTGCGGCCGTACGGGGACACCACCGGCGACGGCATGGTGCAGCTGTCGTTCACCCTGCCGGTGGCGTCGGATCGGCGGGCGGAGGGCGCGGCGCTGCAACTGGCCGGCAAGATGGGCATGGACCCGGCGATGGTGGTGCACTCCCGGCCGATCGGCGACGGGTACACGTTCTTCGTCGTGTACGGCCGGGTGAACCACCTGGTGGACGTGGACGCCGTCCAGGTCGTCGAGCGCGACTTCCCGCTACTGCCGGCGAAGGAGATCAACGCGCTGGTACGGCGGCGGCTGCGGCGCAAGCTGGTGGTTGTCGGGGCGTGCATCGGTACGGACGCGCACACCGTGGGCATCGACGCGATCCTGAACGTCAAGGGCATCGCCGGGGAGAAGGGCCTGGAGTCCTACCGGGAGTTCCGGGTCGTCAACCTGGGTGCCCAGGTCGGTGTGCCGGACCTGGTGGAGCGGGCGGCCGCGGAACGGGCCGACGCGGTGCTGGTGTCGCAGGTGGTGACGCAGCGGGACGCGCACATGCACAACACCCGGGAGATGTCGGCGGCGTTCCGGGAGGCGCTGCCGGCCGGCCGGCGGCCGCTGCTGGTGGTCGGCGGGCCGCGCTTCGACGAGCTGATGGCCGGGCCGTTGGGCGTCAACCGGATATTCGGGCGCGGTACGACGCCCCGCGAGGTGGCGAGCTATCTGGTACATGCCCTGGTGGGCGGGGCGGCGCGGGAAAAGGTGGCCTCGTGAGTGTCGGGACGACGGTGACCCACCGGCGGTACGTGCCGTACGGGCACGCACACTACGCGGGCGGCCTGGTCGACGGCGCGTACGCGCTGGGCCTGTTCGGCGACGTCGCCACCGAGCTGTGCATCCGTACCGACGGCGACGAGGGCCTGTTCGCCGGGTACTCCCGGGTCCGGTTCGTGGCGCCGGTCCGGGCCGGCGACGTGGTGGAGGCGACCGGCCGGGTGGTCCGGGTCGGCAACCGCAGCCGGACGATCGAGTTCTCCTGTTGCGTGGTGTGCCGGGGCACGCCGGAGCGGCGGGAGTCGGCCGCCGCGGTGCTGGACCCACCGCTGCTGGCGGTCGAGGCGACCGGCACCGTCGTGGTCCCGTGACGCCCGGCGACGGCTCTGGGTCGTCGTCGCCCGGCACCAGACCCCTCGGCCGCGCTGCCGGTCGCGAGCTCCTCGGTCGCGGCCCCCTCGGTCGCGGTGACGGTCCGGCGAGCGACCTGGTGGCCTGCGCCGATGTCGGGTCGACGTTCACGAAGGTGCTCGTCGTCGACCTGGCCACGGGAAACCTGGCCGGCGCCGCCGCGCACCGCACGACGGCCGGTACGGACGTGCTGGACGGCCTGGACGCGGCGGTGGCCGCCGCCGGAGGCACCGGGTACCCGGTGCGGGTGTGCTCCAGCGCCGGTGGCGGGCTGCGGCTGGCGGTGGTCGGGTACGAGCGGTTGGTGACCGCGACCGCCGGCGAACGGGTCGGGCTGTCGGCCGGTGCGCGGGTGGTGCACGTGTGCGCCGGCCCGCTGGACAGCACCGGGATCGGAGAGCTGCGCGCGGCGCGGCCGGACGTGATCCTGCTGGTCGGCGGCACGGACGGCGGCGACGCGCAGGTGCTGCTGCACAACGCCGGAAGGCTGGCCCGGGCCCGGCTGCGGGTACCGGTCGTGGCGGCCGGCAACGCGCAGGCCCGCGAAGAGGTCGCCGCGCTGCTGTCGGCGGGCCGGGTACCGGTGGTGACCGCCGGCAACGTGCTGCCCCGGATCGGGGTCCTGGATCCCGGCCCGGCCCGCGCGGCGATCCGGGACGTGTTCCTGCGCCACGTGATCGGCGGGAAGCGGCTGTCGAGGGGCCGGCGGTTCGGGTCGCTGGTCCGGGGCGCCACGCCCGAGGTGGTGCTGACCGGGGTGGAGTTGCTGGCCGACCGGTTGGGTGGGGACCTGGCGGTGGTCGACGTCGGCGGGGCGACCACGGACGTCTACTCGGTGTTGACCCCGGAGGCCGATGTGGACAGTGGGCCGCGCCGGGCGGTGGCCGGCACGCTGTGGCGCAGCCGGACGGTGGAGGGCGACCTCGGCATGCGCCACGGCGCCGCGGGGGTGGTCGAAGCGGCCGCCGCGCAGCGGCTGCTCGCCCCCGGCGAGGCCGGCCCGCTGGGCGAAGCCGCGGCGGCCCGGGCGGCGGACCCGGGACTACTGGCCGAGGACGACGCGGCCTGGGCCCTCGACGCCCGTATCGCGGAGCTGGCAACGACCGTCGCGCTGCGCCGGCACGCGCGAGGCGGGCCGGGCGGTGAGGCGGGCCGGGACCTGCGCGACGTACGCCTGGTGATCGGGTCGGGCGGGGTGCTGCGACACGCCCTGCCGGGGTTGGCGGCGCGGGTACTGGAGGTCGCGCTGGCCGATCACGCCGGAGGCTGGGCGCTGCCGCGCGCGGCGGAGGTGGTCGTCGACGCCGACGGGGTACTCGCCGCGGCCGGCCTGCTCGCCGGGGACCACCCGGACGCCGCGGCCGCCCTGCTGCGTTCGCGGTTACCCGGCGTCCGGTTGGCGTCGCCACCGAGCCGGCGGACCGGCGCGGCTGCGGGGCGGGCGGGTCGAGGGGCCCGGTCGGAAGGGAACTAGCGCTACCGGGCCGGACACGCCCGTTGCGACACGCCGTGTCCTTGTGCCCGATAGCGGGGTACCCGTTGACAGCCTCCGGGGGGCAGCGCGTACCGTCATCTGGTCCTACTTCGGGAAGCGACTGCGGCTTGTGTGGTCCCTTTGTCCGCTGGTCGAGCGACGGCGAGCCAGCCGCCGCGGCGGCCAGGTCCAGCGGACGAAGGTTGGCGGGGCGAGACGAGCCTGTCGTTGCATCGGTGGTATGGGCAGGGGGTTGAACGCGGCCAGTAGACAACGGCCAGGGGCGGGCGTCCAGTCCGTGTCGGGTCGGTCCGAAGGTCGCGGGGGATCGCAGCTGCCGCACCGGCCCGGGAGGGCCTGGGAGTGATCGGGGCGCGGCCACGGGCCGCGCCCCGATTCCGTTCCGGGGCGTCGTCCGGTGGCTTCCGTGGGCCGCGCCCCGATTCCGTTCCGGGGCGTCGTCCGGTGGCTTCCGTGGGCCGCGCCGCGATTGGGTTCCGGGGCGTCGTCCGGTGGCTTCCGTGGGCGGCGCCGCGATTGGGTTCCGGGACCTCCGGGCTGGCCGATCTGCGCATCGTAGCCGTCAACGCCGGGGCGGTGTTTCGTCCCGTGCCATCCCCGGTGTCACCGGATGTCCGACCCGTTCCGGTCCCGGTTGGCGGCCGACCGGCATGATCCGAGCGGCATCCCGAGTGGGCGATAGGGCACAGTAGACGGGTGGTGAACGCATGACGGCGGTCGAGGCGGTCGGGGAGCCCTCCGCGGGGCAGGCGGAGCGTGAGCCGGTGACCGAGCCCGCGGTCGAACAGCCGGCGACCGGGCCGGGGGGCGGGGCCGCCTGTCCGGCTCCGCTGCCGCTGTGGGCCGGAGTGGTGCTCGCGCTGGCCTGCGGCGCGGCGATGATGCTGGCCTTCCCGCCGTACGGGTTGTGGTGGCTGGCGCCGGTGAGCACCGCGCTGCTCGCCGTCGCGGCGCACCGCCGCCGGCTGCGCGCCGGCGCGGGCCTGGGGGCGCTGGCCGGGCTGGCGTTCTTCGTCCCGCTGCTGAGCTGGACCGAGATCGTGGGTGGCGTCGCGCCGTGGCTGATTCTGGCGGTGGCGCAGTCGGCGTTCCTGGCCCTGCTGGGCGCCGGTACAGCCTGGTCGAGTCCGCTCGTCGACCGGCACCGGTGGGCCTGGCCGCTGGCCACCGGCGTGTTCTGGGTCGGCCAGGAGGCCCTGCGCGACCGGATCCCGTTCGGCGGGTTCCCGTGGGGCCGGCTGGCGTTCAGCCAGGGCGACGCCCCGCTGCTGCGGTTCGCCGCGGTCGGTGGCGCTCCGCTGGTCACGTTCGCCGTGGCACTGTGCGGCGGGCTGCTCGCCGCCGCGGTGTGGCGGCCGTGGCGGGCCGGTACCCTGTGGGTGCGGTTCGCGGCTGCGGCGGCCGTGCTCGGCGCCGTCCTGGTCGTCGTGGTCGGTCTGGCGGTGCCGCTGGCACACCCGTCCGGGCGCGCCGTCAACGTGGCCGTCATCCAGGGCAACGTGCCCCGGCTGGGCCTGGAGTTCAACGCCCAGCGGCGGGCCGTGCTGGACAACCACGTCGCCGCGACCCGGAAGCTGGCGCAGGAGGTGGCGGCCGGCAAGGCGCCGCAGCCGGATCTGGTGGTGTGGCCGGAGAATTCGAGCGACATCGACCCGCTGATCCCCGAGGACGCGGACGCCCGTTCGTTGATCGACGGCGCGGCCGCCGAGATCAAGGCACCGATCCTGGTCGGTACGCTGCTGGAGGGGCCGGGGGAGAACCTGCGCAACGTCGGCATCGTCTGGCTGCCGGGTACCGGCCCCACCACCCCGTACTACGTCAAACAGCACCCGGTGCCGTTCGCGGAGTACATGCCGCTGCGCGGCCTGGCTCAGTTGGTCAGCAGCAGGGCCGCCCTCGTCGGCAACTTCGTGCCGGGCGACCACCCGGGTGTGCTGCGCACCGGTGACGCCACGGTCGGCGACGTCATCTGCTTCGAGATCGGGTACGACGACCTGGTCCGCTCCGCGGTGCGGGGCGGCGGGCAGCTGATCACGGTTCAGACCAACAACGCCGACTTCAGCACCGCCGAGGCGCGCCAGCAGCTGGCGATGGTGCAGCTGCGCGCGGTGGAGCACGGCCGGGACGCGCTGATGGCCTCCACGGTCGGCGTGTCGGCATTCGTGACCTCCGACGGCACGGTGCTCGACGCGACCCGGTTCAACACGCAGGCGGAACTGCACCGGGCGCTGCGCCTGGGCGACGAGCAGACGGTCGCCACCCGGCTCGGGCCGGTGCCCGAGTTCGTCCTGGCCGGCGTCGCCGTACTGGTGCTGGTCGGGGCGGGTCTGGTCCGACAGCGGAACCGGCGGGACGTCGCCGGCCCGGACGGCGGCGACACCACCGTGCCGGTGGGCGCCGGGGATGTGCCCGTCTGACGCCTGGCCGGTCACCGGGAACGCCGGCCGGCGTGCCATTGTTGAACGGGTGGACGGCTTGAACGGCCGTCAGGGAGGGCCATCATGCAGCGTCTGATCGGTCTGGCCGGTATCGGCCTGCTTGCGGTGATCGCTGCCGAGATCGTGGTTTTCGTCGTCGTGGCGCACTGGCTCGGGGTCGGGTTGGCGCTCCTCCTGCTGGTGGCCACGTCGCTGCTCGGTGGCTGGCTGCTGCGCCGGGAGGGGAGCCGGGCGTGGCGCAAGCTGCGCGAGGCCGGCCGGGACGGGCGGCCGGTCGGCGCGGACGCCAGCCGGGGGTTGCCCGGCCTGCTCAGCGGCCTGCTGCTGGCGGTACCCGGGTTCATCACCGACGTGGTGGGGCTGGCCCTGCTCGTGCCGCCGGTGCGGCGGCTGGCCGGGGTCGGGGTCCAGCGGTTGGCCGAGCGCCAGCTGTCCTCGGCGGCGGCCGCCGACCTGTTCGGTCCCCGGCGGGTACGGGTGCGGCCGGGCCGCCCCTACCGAGCCAGCCCGCAGCCGGGTGGTGGTTCGCCCATCGAGGGCGAGATCATCGATCCGAGGTAGCAACCGGACATCCGGCGCGGGATCCGTCATGCCCGGGGACTCATGCCAGGGATCGCAGGCATACGACGAGCCGCCCGCAGCCATCGGCTGCGGGCGGCTCGCGCGCATCGAGCTACCGGTCAGGCCCGACCGCGTCGCGCCCGTACCTCCTCCAGCCGCTCGGCCAGGATGTCCTCCAGCTCGGCGATCGAACGCCGCTCCAGCAGCATGTCCCAGTGGGTGCGCGGCGGCTTGGCCTTCTTCTGTTCCGGTTCGCTGCCGTCGACCAGCCGGGCGACGGTGCCGTCGAACTTGCATTCCCAGGTCGTCGGAACCTCGGCGTCCACGGCGAACGGCACCTCGAACTGGTGCCCGCGGGCGCAGAGGTATTCGCGGGTCTGTCGCGGAGCCAGCTCGGTGTTGCGGTCGGACTCGTAGCTGACTGCTCCGAGACGGCTTCCGCGCAGCATGCGCTCGCCCATGATCGGCTTTCCCCTTCGGGTGTGTTTAGTCGGTACAGGGTGTAACGATGCGGTCAGTCTGACGATTCCCTCAAGAATCGTCAGACCTGACCAGCCTAGCCCGCGCTGGCCTGCGCGTCCCACTCAGAGGATCTCCACGTACCGGTGGGCGTCCTCCGCGATGTCCTGTCCGGCGAGCTGCTGGCGTGCCCACAGGTCCGCGGCGATGCCGGGCCCCTCGTCGCCACGCTCGGCACTCCACTGAGCGTGTTCGGCCAGTAACGCGGTGGTCAACACGGTTCCCAGTCTCAGCGCGAGGCCGCGTGCCCCGGCCAGGACCGCCGGGGCGGCCGGGTCCTTGGTCGCGGACGCGATCTGGTCGCGCAGCTCCGACAGGCTGGTGGTGAGGATCCCGGCCAGGCGCGGCAGTCGGATTCCCGTCAATTCCGCGGCGGCCTGGACCCGGGTCGCCAGTTGCGCCACGCCTTCGCCCCGGGTCAACGCGCGCAGCACGTCCACGGACAGCACATTGGTCGTACCCTCCCAGATTGGCAGGACCTGGGCGTCGCGCAGCAGCCGGGGGATGCCGGTGTCCTCGACGAACCCGGCCCCGCCGAAGCACTCCAGGTATTCGCTGGCGGAAGCGACCGCCAGCTTGCCGGTCAGCAGCTTGGCCAGCGGGGCGACCAGCCGCAGCTCCGCCTCGGCGGCCGGGTCCCCGTCCACCTCCACCCGACCGAGCAGGCTGAAGGCGTGTACGGCCAGCGCGTACGCCGCCTGGGCGTGCACCGCCAGGGTGCCCAGCGTGGCGCGGTGCAACGGGTTGGCGGCCAGGTCACCGCCGGCCACCCGGCGGACGCGGGCGTAGGCGTGGGCGTAGTCCAGGCCGCGGCGCATCCCGGCCGCCGCGGCGGCGGCGTTGTGCACCCGGGTCACCACGACCAGGGTCATCATCCGGTGCAGGCCGGGCACGGTGGGGTCGCCGACCGGCAGCGCGTACGCGTCGGCCAGGCCGATCTCGGCGGTGGGTACGGCGCGGGTGCCGAGCTTGTCCTTGAGCCGGTGCAGGGTGATGCCGTGGGCGGGCCGGCCGTCGGCGCCGTAGCGCGGGATGAGGAACGGCGCGAGCGTGCGGCTGCCCGGCCCGGCGCCCTCCGGCCTGGCCAGGGCGACGGCCATGGCGGAGTCGGCGGCGGAGCAGAACCACTTCTCGCCGGTGACCCGCCAGCCGCCGTCGCCGGCCGGCCGGGCGGACGTACCGGAGCGGGAGATGTCCGAGCCGCCCTGGGACTCGGTCATCCACTGGCCGCTGGTGATCGCGGTGTCCGGGTCGGTGGAGATCAGCCGGGGCAGCCAGGCGTCGCGTACCGACTCCTCGACGTCCGGGCGGGACAGCAGCGCGGCGGCACCGTCGCTCATCGCGACCGGGCAGGTGAACGTCGCGGACTCGGGGCCGTACAGGTGCAGCAGCGCGTGCTGGACGACCCGCGCGCCGGCCCCGAAGGACTCTCTTGCTTCAGGCAAGTAAGGCGTGGCGACCAGGGCGTGGGCGGCGGCGGCGCGGCGCTGGGCCTGCCAGCCGGCCGATGTGTCGATCGTGTCGATCCGCGCGCCCCAGGCATCGTAGCGGCGCAGCGACGGCGGGTGCGCCTCGGCGTCCGCGTGCGCGTCGCGCAGCGGGCCGGCCACCTGTGCGCCGAGCGCGGCGAGACGCCCGGCGACCTTGCTGTGGCCGTCGGGTCCGAGGATGCGGTCGAGGTGAGAGCGCAGGATCTGGTCGGAGGCGTACGGGTCGCCGAGGGCCGGTACCGGCTGCACGAAACGGGGCATGCCGCCAGTCTTGGTTACCGACCGGTACGCCGCAAGGTGCGCCCGCGGTACTTGACCTCAACCCGGGTTGAGGTCCGAGCATGATCCGTGGCCCGCGGGGTCACCGTGGTCGACTTCTTCGCCCAGCCGCACCCGCCGCGGGCGTTGCGGGAGGCCAGCGCCGCCGCGCTGGACGAGGTGCTCGCCGGCCGGCTGCGCCCGGTGATCGGCCAGACGTACCCGCTGGCGCACCCCGCCGCGGCCCACGAGGCGATCGAGGCGCGGGCCACCACCGGCAAGACCCAACTGCCGCCCTGACCCCGGCCAGGGGCGCGACCGGAGCCGGTGGGTGGCGGAGGGAGCACCGGCGTGGCTCGGACGGGGCGTGGCTCGGACCGGGCGCGGCTCAGACCAGGCGCGGCTCGGGGTTGCCGGCGGCGGCGATGGCCCGGCGCATCGGTACGGCCAGCAGTCCCAGGAACCCGACGACGAAGAAGACCAGCAGGGATACGATCGCCACCCGGTAGGTGTGGGTCAGCTGGTACGCCAGGCCGAACAGCAGCGGCCCAAGCCAGCTCGTACCGTCCGAGGAGATCTCGTACAGGCTGAAGTACTCCGCCTCCTGCCCGGGCGGGATCAGCTGGCTGAACAGCGACCGGCTCAGCGCCTGGCTGCCGCCCAGCACGATTCCGATCAGGCAGCCGAGCAGCACGAACGGCACCGCGCGGCGGGCCGGCAGCAGGTACGCCAGGCCGAGCGCGACCACCCACACCACCAGGCTGCCCAGGACGGTCCTCTTCGCGCCGAACCGCAGGGCCAGCCGGCCGGTCGCCCAGGCCCCGGCGAACGCCAGGAACTGCACCAGCAGGATCGTCTCCACCCGTACCGACTGGGACAGGCTCAGCTGCTTGTCGGCGTACACGCCGGCCAGGGTGATCACTGTCTGGATGCCGTCGTTGTAGATCAGGTACGCGACCAGGAACATCAGCGTCAACCGGTACCCGGTCAGGTGCCGCAGGGTACGGCCGAGCTGGCGGAACCCGTCGAGCAGCACCGAGCCGCGCGCCACGCCGGCCGCCGGCGGACGGTTGCGCAGCCGGACGAGCGGGATCGTGGTGAATGCGGCCCACCACACACCGGCCGACACCAGGCACCACCGGGCGACCTCGGACGCGTGGGCGTCGCCGCCCAGTTGCACCGCGACCACGTTGAAGGCCAGCAGCACCCCGCCGCCGATGTAGCCGACCGCCCAGCCGACGCTGGAGATCCGGTCCCGGTCGTCCGGGCCGGCGAGCTGGGGCAGGAACGAGTTGTACACCACGTTGGTGGTGCCGTAACAGATGTTGGCGAACAGGAACAGCAGGGCGCCGAGCAGGTACCGGGTGCCGGTCAGGAACACCATCGCGACGGTGGCGCCCGCGCCCAGGTAGGTGAACAGCGCCAGGAGCTGCTTCTTGCGGTACGACCGGTCGGCGACCGCGCCGACCACCGGCAGGATGAACACCGTCAGCAGGACCGACGCCGACACCGTGTAGGCGAACAGAGAACCGGACGCGACCGGGATGCCCAGCGGATGCACCCGGCCGTGGGCGTCGGCGGCGCGGTCGGCGATCGACCCGAGGTACGGCCCGAGGAACACGGTCACCACCGTGGTCGGGAACACCGAGTTGGCCCAGTCGTACAGGTACCAGCCGACGCGCTCGCGGCGATCGGCGAGCGCACCCCCGCCCGGTGCGGCGGTGAAGTCGCTGGCGGAGGCGGTGGACTCGGCAGTCATAACACGTCCGGGGGGTCAGGCGGGCCAGTGGCCGCGTTGCGTGTAGACGTCGCGCAGTACGTCGATGTGGTCGGTCATGATGCCATCAACGCCGAGATCGAGTAACTCGTGCATCTCGGTGGGATCGTCGATCGTCCAGACGTGTACCTGCAGGCCGAGCCGGTGGGCGTGGCGGACGAACCGGCGGTCGACCACCCGAAGCCGTCCTCTGGTCGGGGGTACCTGCGCGGCGGCGATGCCCCGGGTCGCCTGGGTGCCGCCCCAGCCGACCCGGGACGCGGCGTACAGGCCGCCGGCCCCCCGCCAGCCCACCGAGGTCGCCAGGGCCGGGCCGAGTTCGGCGCGCAGCCGCGCGGTGCGGGCGTCGGAGAACGCCGCCAGCAGCACCCGGTCCAGGGCGCCGGCCCGGCGTACCGCGTCGGCGACCGGCCCGACCGCGGCGTCGCACTTCACGTCGATGTTGAACCGCACCTCCGGCCACGCGTCCAGCACCGCGTCCAGCCGGGGCACCACCGGGTCGCCGTCCGCCCGGATGCTGGCCAGGTCGGCGTAGCGCAGCCCGTCGACCCGCGCGTCCTGGCCGAAGATCCGGTGCAGGGTGTCGTCGTGGAACACCACCGCCACCCCGTCCGAGGTGGCCTGCACGTCGGTCTCCAGGTACCGGTAGCCCATGTCGACCGCGCGGCCGAACGCCTCCACGGTGTTCTCGTCGCCTGCGGCGGCCCCACCACGGTGGGCGAAGGCCAGCGGGGTGGGTGCGTCCAGGAAGGGGTAGCGGGCGTTCACCTGCCGCACCCTACCGGCAGTGCGCCACCACCAGTCGAGCGCCGGCCGGGCCCGAGCAGCCTCAGGGTGGAGCGTTTCGCCGGGCACCGGCGGGACGGACCGGGCACCGGCGGCGGCACCGGGCGGTCGGTGGGCGGGTGAGAAGATCGGCCGTGCGCGCGTTCCTGATTCGTGGCCCCCGCGACGGGGCGGTGGTCGATGTCGAGGCTCCGGTGGCCGGCCCCGGGCAGGTCGTCGTCGATGTGGCCCGGGTCGGGCTGTGCGGCACCGACCTGGAGCTGTTCGCCGGTACGATGCCGTACCTGCGCAGCGGCGCCCAGTCGGTACCGATGATCCCCGGGCACGAGTGGGTCGGCACCGTGTCCTCGGTCGGCCCGGGTGTCGCCCCGAGCTGGCAGGGCCAGCGGGTCACCGGGGACACCATGCTCGGCTGTGGCCGGTGCGACCGTTGCCGTACCGGCCGGCACCACGTCTGCGACGACCGCCACGAGATCGGGATCCGGGGCAACTGGCCGGGTGCCCTGGCGGAGCGGCTGCTGGTGCCCGCCACCGCGCTGCGCGCGCTTCCGGACAGCGTCGACGACATCGCCGGTGCGCTGGTCGAACCGGGCGGCTGCGCGCTGCGCGCGGTGGAGGCCACCCGGGTCGGTGCGGGCGGCACGGTGTGCGTGTTCGGCCCGGGCACGCTGGGCATGCTGGCCACGCAGCTCCTGGTCGCCCGCGGGGTGGCGGTCGACGTCGTGGGCGTCGAACCGGTCGGGCTGGCGCTGGCCGCGAAGCTGGGGGCGGCGCGCGGGTGGCTGGCCGACGAACTTCCGGACCGCCGGTACGACGCGGTCATCGACGCCTCGAACGCGCCGTCGGTGCCGCAGCTGGCCCTGCGTCACGTCGAGCCGACCGGCCGGCTCGTGCTGGTCGGCGTCGCCGAGTCGCCGAGCCTCGCCGACCTGCGGGAGGCGGTACTGGCCGACGTGACCATGGTCGGCATTCTCGCGGCGTCGGCCGGGCTGGACGCCACGATCGCCGAGTACGCCGCCGGCACGGTGAGCACCGAGCCGCTGATCGGGGCGACGGTCGGGCTGCGCCAGGTGGCCGGCGTGCTCGGCGGGCGCAGGCCGGCCGGGGCCGGGCCGGGGCCGAAGATTCTCGTCGACCCGCGCGAGGACCACCTGGGCTGAGCGGTCGGCTGGGACGGGGGTGCGAGGGCCGGGCCGGCCGGGCCGACCTGGACATGATCGCCGACGCCGGGTTCGTGGTGGAGGCCGCCGCCGAACCGACCCTGCCGGCGGCGCGCCGGGCCGCGGGCGTTCCCGTCGGTACCGGGGCCTCCACCGGGCCGGCCCGGACGGACCTGGTCCGGGTACGCCGCCGGGGCGCCGGTACCGACCTGCCGCCGGACGCCTGAGAACGACCGGTGGGCCGACGCAGTGGCGGGCCGGCCCTGCGCGACCTGGGTGGCGTACCGGGACTGCGACTGGCGTACCAGACGCGCCGGAGCAGCCGGTACGGCCTGTGATGCGATGCCTGCCGATCGGACGGGCGGCCGGGCGCTCGCCGCGCCGGGCCGCGCGAGCCGGCGGCACCGCCGTGGCAGGTCCGTGCCCGGCTCCGCCGGCGGCTATCGGCTGTGCTCAGCAGTCAGGGGGTGCCGGCGGTCGCCGGGGCTCGCCGGTCCCGGCCCGGGGTCCTCGCGGGCACGCGGCCGGGCGTGCTCGCCCTCGGCGGGCCGAACGCCTCCCGGGCGTGGCGGACGAACGCCTTCAGGGCCGGCCCGGCGGCCACCCGCCACATCAGGACCAACGCCGCGCGGGAGTCGACGCCGTCGATGGCGACCGGGACCAGCCGGCCGTGGTGGACCGCCACCATGGACTCGCTGAGAATGGCGACACCGAGGCCGCGCGCCGCGAGGTCCGCGATCGCGGCTGGGGCGCTGGCCTGCAGCGCGATGCCCGGCTCGATGCCCTGCGCCGCGCACGCCTGGTCGAACACGGCCCGGATCCCGGTGCCCGGAGGCAGGCACACCAGCGGGTACCCGCAGATCTCGGCCAGCGACACCCCCTCCCGCCCGGCCAGCGGGTGGTCGGGCGGTACGGCGGCGGCGAGCCGCTCGCTGACGATCGGCAACCGGTCCACCCCGGCGGGCGGCGGCCCGGCGGATCCGACCAGGACGAGGTCGGCCGCCCCGATCCGGACGCTGTCCACGAGCCTGTCCGAGTTGTCCTCGACCAGCGCGAGCTCGACGCCGGGGTGGTCGCGGTGGAAGGCGGCCAGGGCCTCGAACAGGGGCGTGATCGTGCAGCCGGTGACCATGCCGACCACGAGCCGGCCGCGGACCAGCCCGTTCACCTCGTCGACCGCCTCGCGCATCGCGGCCGCCGACGCGAGCGCGGCGCGCGCGTGCGCGACGGCGGCGAGCCCGGCGGGGGTCAGCGTGGCGTTGCGTCCGGACCGGTCGATCAGCTCCGCGCCGAGTTCGCGCTCGAGCTGCCGGATCTGCGCGCTGACCCCGGACTGGCTGATGTGCACGCGCTCGGCCGCACGGGTGAAGTTGGCCTCTTCGGCGACGGCGACGAAGTACTCCAGCTGCCTCAGTTCCATAACCAGGGATTCTAGTGATGAGCAGAACCATTTGTTGGACTTCTGGGCAGCGCGGGAGAGAGGGTGGGGGTGACGAAGCGAGACGGGAAAGGAAACCACCAGATGTCCGAGTACGAGAAGGCACACCGGCCCGAAGACCTCACCCGGCTGTTCGTCGAGCGCGCGAACGCCGGCGACGCCACCGGGATCGCGGAGCTCTACGAGCAGGACGCCGTGATGGCGTACCCGCCGGGCAGCCGGACGGTCGGGCGGGAGGCGATCCGGGCGTTGTGGGAGAAGGCGCTGCGGAACGCGCCCCAGTTCGCGCTGGAGGAGCCGTTGCCGACGCTGATCAGCGGCGACATAGCGCTGACCTCGACCGCACCGAAGGACGGCGTGGGAGCCCGGGCGCAGGTGGCCCGCCGGCAACCGGACGGCACCTGGCTGCGGCTGCTCGACCAGCCGGAGTTCGCCCCGCCGCAGGCGTGACCGGCGGGGGCTCAAGCCCGGTGGCCGCTGGCGGCCATCGACAGCAGCTCGGCGAGGTGCAGCACGCGCACCCGGGAGCGGCGCCGGCGCAGGCCACCGATCAGTTGCCGCTGGCAGCCGGGGTTCACCACGATCAGGTAGTCGATGCCGGCGGCTTCGATCTCGTCCAGCTTCGGATCGAGTACCCGCCGGGAGTCCTTCGGGCGCAGCAGCGCGTACGTGCCGGCCGCTCCGCAGCACGCCGCCGCGCTCGGCAGCTCGACGTAGTCGGCGACCTGGCGCAGCAGCCGCCTCGGTTCCCGCCACACGTCCATCCCGTTGCGCAGGTGGCAGGAGTCCTGCAGGGCCACCCGGGCCCGGCGCCCGCCGACCCGTACCTCACCGAACGAGCTCCCGGCCAGGTACTCGGACAGCTCGACGACCCGGTCCCGGCCCAGCACGGCGGACAGGTGGGCGGCGCAGCCGCCGGATGTCGTGACGATCCGCCCGGGCAGCGCCTCGCCCAGCTCGCGGGCGAGCCGCTCGCCTCCGGCGAGGTCACCGTTGTGGGCGTGCAGCGCGCCGCAGCACCCCTGGTCGGTGGGGACGCACGCGTCCGGCACCAGGCCGGCCGCGGCGCGGCTGACACCGGGGAACAGGCCCCGTTCGAAGCAGCCGAGCATAAGCTGCGGACGGGCCGGCCCGGAATCGGTGGCGGGCTGCGGACGCCGGTGCGCGGCCCGGCGGAGCAGGCCCAGTACCCGCAGCGCCCCCCGCCGCCCGGCGGCCAGCGTCAGCATCCTCGCGAGCACCGGGCGGCGCCGCCCTCGCCACTGGTGCACCCGCCACTGCTCCAGCAGTTGCCCGTACTGGACGCCGGCCGGGCAGACCGGCTCGCAGGCCCGGCAGCCCAGGCAGAACGAGGACTGCTCGCGCAGCGTGGCGTCGTCGGGATCGAGGCCGCCGCCGGCCAGCGCGCGCATCAGGGTGATCCGGCCGCGCGGCGAGGACGCCTCGTCGCCGGTGAGCTTGTAGGTGGGGCACGCCGGCAGGCAGAAACCACAGGAGATGCAGCGGTCCAGCAGGTCCCGGTCGAAGATGCCGGTCGCCGTGCCGGCCGGGGTGGTCGCCGCGGGGGACGGGCCGATCCCCGCCCCGGCGGCGGTGCCGTGCCGCGCCGCCTGACGCTCGCTCATGAGCCCAGCTTTCCGGGGTTGAGGATGCCCACCGGGTCGAACGCCGCCTTGATGCGGCGCAGCAGGGCGAGCTGATCGGTACCGAGCCGGGCCGCCAGGTGCGGCAGCTTCGCGGAGCCGACCCCGTGCTCGCCGGTGATGGTGCCGCCGAGTTCGATCGCGGCCGCGAAGATGTCGGCGAACGCCGCCTCGGCCCGGGCGATGGCGCCGGTGTCCCGGGCGTCGGGCAGCACGCAGGTGGGGTGCAGGTTGCCGTCACCGGCGTGACCGAACGTCGCGACGGTCACCTGGTGCTTCTCCGCGATCGTGTCGATCCGCCCGACCATCTCGGCCAGCCGCGGCCGGGGCACGCTCGCGTCCTCCAGGATGGTCAGCGCGCCCAGCCGGGACAGGGCCGGCAGCGAGCAGCGCCGCGCAGCCAGCAGCGCCTCGGCCTGGGCGACGTCGCCGGCGGTGGTCACCTCGACCGCGCCCTCGGCGGTGCACGCCTCGGCGATGTCGCGCACGTGGGCGTCCACCGTGGACCCGTCGCCGTCGTCGCCGAACAGCAGCAGCGCCCCGGCGTCGACACGCAGGCCCAGGTGGGCGTACTGCTCGACGGCGTCGATGCACCGGCGGTCCAGGAACTCCAGGGTCGCCGGTACCACGCCGCCGTGCAGTACCCGGGACACCGCCCGGCCGGCGGCGGCGAGATCGGGGAAGTATGCCAGTCCGGTACGCGCGGTGGCCGGTTTCGGCAGCAGCGCGACGGTCACCTCGGTGATCACCGCGAGGGTGCCCTCCGAGCCGGTGAGCAGGCGGGTCAGGTCGTACCCGGCCACGTCCTTCCACAGCCGGCCGCCGGTGTGGATGACCTCGCCGGTGGGCAGTACCGCGGTCAGGCCGAGCACGTAGTTGCGGGTCACCCCGTACTTGAGGCCACGCAGCCCGCCCGCGCTGGTCGCGACGTTGCCGCCGATGGTGGCCACCGTGCGGCTGCCCGGATCCGGCGGGTACAGCAGGCCGGCGGCGTCGACCGCGTCGGCCAGGGCGGCGGTGCTCACCCCCGGCTCGACCCGGGCCAGCAGCTCGTCGGTGCTGACCTCCAGGATCCGGTTGAGCCGGGTCAGCACGAGCACGATGCCGCCGCGCAGGGCGACCGTGCCGGCGCACAGGTTGGAGCCGGCGCCGCGCGGTACCACCGGGATCCTCTCGGCCGTGGCCAGCGCGAGGATCCGCGACACCTGGGCGGTGTCGGCCGGGTGCACGACCGCGTCGGGTACCGCGTGGAAGAGGGGAGTGGCGTCCCGGGCGAACGCGGCCAGCTCGCCCGGGGCGACGCGGACGTGCTCCGCGCCGACGATGTCGCGCAACTGGTCAAGCACCCGGCCGTCCAGCGCCATGCTCACCCCTCCCGCCCGTCCGGCGTGGCGCCGGTCGTGTCGCGACCGCTCGCGTCGACGCCGTCGAGGCCGACCAGACCCTTCACGCCGAGCCCGGGGGCGTCCGGCAGCACGACGAACGGCCCGTCGTAGCGGATGCCGCCGGACACCGGCGAGCGGGCCAGCCACCACGCCGCGTCCAGGTCGCTGGTCAGGGTGGCGCCGCACGCCGCCACGAGGCTGGCCGCCGCGCCCACACCGATCGGGCTCTCCATCATGGAGCCGACCATCGTGCCGACGCCGTGCTCCTCGGCGACCTGCAGCAGGGTGCGGCCGGCGGCCAGGCCGCCGCACTTGGCCAGCTTCACGTTCACCAGGTCGGCCGCGCCGCGGCGGATCACCTCGATCAGGTCCCGGACGCCGTAGACCGACTCGTCCGCGAGGATCGGCAGGTCGACCCGGTCGCGTACCCAGGCCATGCCGTCCAGGTCCCACGCCGGTACGGGCTGCTCGACCAGCTCCACGCCCAGCGCCTGCGCGTGCAGCGCCCGGATGACATCCACCGCCTGCCGGGGTGTCCAGCCCTGGTTGGCGTCCACCCGTACGGTCACGTCCGGCCCGGCGGCCTCGCGTACCGCGCGTACCCGGGCGACGTCCGTGGACGGGTCCGCGCCGACCTTCACCTTGAGCACGGTGAACCCGTCCGCCACCCGGGCCGCGGCGGTGTCCCGGGCCGCGTCCGCGGACAGCGTGACGTCGGTGGGTACCCGCGAGGTGGACCCGCCCAGCAGCCGTACCAGCGGTACGCCCAGGCGATGCGCGGCGAGGTCGTGCAGCGCGATGTCCAGCGCGGCCTTCGCCGCCTCGTTGCCGGCGACCGCCCTGCGCACCAGGCGGCAGTTGGCCAGCAGGTCGTCCGGGTCGCGGCCGGTCAGCAGCGGGCCGAGCACCTGCTCCACGCACGCCGCGCTGCCCTCGACCGAGGCCCCGGTGACCTGGAACACCTGCGGACCCTCGCCGAAGCCACGGTTGCCGTCGCTGTCGCGCACCTCGACGATGAGTGTGCGTATCGTGTCGGCCCGGCGCAGCGCGGTGACGAACGTCGTGTGCAGCGGCACCTCGACCCGGTGGGTCAGTACGTGAGTGATCATCGTGCAGGATAGCGGCGGTCGCGCACCGCCGCATAGGTCAACTCGAGGGCCTGCATGGCGCTGTCGTACGTGCGCTGCGCGACGGCGACGAACAGGCAGTCCACGACGGCGAGCTGGGCGATACGGCTGGCCGTCGCGCCGGAGCGGAAGGTGGTCTCCCGGGCGGCCGTGGTCAGCACCAGGTCGGCGTGCTCGGTGATCGGCGAGGAGGCGAAGTTGGTGACGGCGATGGTGGTGGCGCCCCGGGAACTGGCCAGCCGCAGCGACTCGACGGTGTCGATGGTCGTGCCGGTGTGCGAGATGGCCACCGCGACGTCTGCCCCGGTCAGCAGCGCCGCCGAGGTCAGTGCCGCGTTCGGATCCGGCCACGCGAACGCCAGCAGCCCGATGCGGTGCAGCTTCTGGTGCAGGTCCTGGCACACGAATCCGCTGGCGCCGACGCCGTACAGGTCGACGCGCCGGGCCGCGTTCACCGCGTCGGCGGCCCGCCGCAGCGCCTCGATGTCCAATATGGACGTCGTGTCCTCGATGGCCCGCGCGTCGCTGAACCCTATCTTGCGCACCACGTCGGCGAGGCTGTCGGTCGGGCTGATGTCGCCGTCGACCTGGCCGCCCTCGCCGAAACGGGCCTCCTGGATCGTGGCGGCGCGGGCCAGTGCCAGGCGCAGTTCGGGAAAGCGTTCCATGCCGAGGGACCGGCACAGCCGCATCAGCGTGGTCTCGGACGTGGCGCACTGCCGGGCCAGGGCACTGATGGACAGTTCGGCGGCCGCGGCCGGGTCGGCCAGAATCGCCTCCGCGACGCGCCGCTCCGCGGGCCGCAGCGAGGGCAGCGCGCCCCGGATCCGGACCAGAATGTCGTCGCCGCTCATGACGCTGGCCCGCTCATGACGCCACCCCGGCGGCCGCCGCCGCCACGTCGCGGCGCAGCGGCGCGACGTCCGTCCAGTCGCGGCTCGGGTGTACGCGGTTGGTGAGCAGCACGACCACCAGTTCGCGGTCGCGGTCCACCACCAGCGAGGTGCCGGTGAACCCGGTGTGGCCGAACGCGCCGTTGCCGGCCAGCGGCCCCATGAACGAGGGGTCGTCGACGCGCACGCCGAGGCCGTGACGGAAACCCGGGTCGACACCGGCGGGCAGTTGGTCACGCGTCATCTGGTCGACCGTCTCCTCACGCAGTACCCGCACCCCGTCGATGGCACCGTAGCAGCGCAGCATCTCGCCGAGGCGGGCCAGTTCGCCC
Organism: Micromonosporaceae bacterium; assembly: GCA_040255525.1. Lineage (GTDB taxonomy): Bacteria > Actinomycetota > Actinomycetes > Mycobacteriales > Micromonosporaceae > Rugosimonospora. The sequence goes on from JBDZVD010000079.1 coordinate 19,001, forward strand.
GCCGTGCCGAAAATGCCGGCGTGGCCCACCGTGCCGCCGAGCGACCACGAGTTCTCGTCGTGCACCTCGCCGCGCACCATGCCCCGGTTCTCGTCCGGCTCGTACTCGGTGGCGGCGATCCGGTCCAGCTTCCCGGCCGGCGGAAGGTACCCGGTGTCGACCAGTCCGAGAGGCCGGATGACCCGCTCCCGGACCAGGTCGGGCAGCCGGCGGCCGGTGACCCGCTCGGCGAGCAGGCCGACGGTCAGGTACCCGATGTCGGAGTACTCGAAGCCAGTGCCCGGGGTGCGCACCAGCGGGGCGTTCAGGATCGCCTCGAACCTGGACTGCCGGTCGGGCCAGTCGGTCCACAGCGACAGCAGCGCGGGCAGGCCGGAGGTGTGGGTGACCAGCCGGCGCAGGGTCACCAGGGTGCGTTCGCCGGTGGCGAAGCTGGGCAGCCAGGTGGCCACCGGCTCGTCGAGGCTCAGGAGGCCGTCCTCGACCAGCGTCAGGACCGTGGTGGTGACGAACAGCTTGGTGATCGACGCGAGGTCGAAGATGGTCGCAGCGGTAACCGGACGGGAGAATTCCGGAGAAGCGGGCGTACCGCTCGCATCCGCATAGACAGCTGTTTGTCCGACTGTGGCGAATTGCTCAACTTGCCCGCGACGCTGGATGATCCCGACCGCACCGCTGTACAACGGTCTCGGAGTCGCCGTAAGGCCCCTGACCAGCAGTTCCTCCAAATCGGCCATGGCTGAGACGGTAGCACCGTGGCAAGATCTAACACAAGGACGCAATTTCGCGTCAACTATTGACCTGGATGGCGCGAGTTCCGATACTCGTCGCCTAGGGCGCTCGCACGGCCGGTCATGACCGGACGCCGCGGGCGCCGGGCAGTAGTCGCGGCCCACGGGTCGCGGAAGACCGGAGGTAAGGAACGTGAAGCTCCGCACCGCGTTGAGCTCACCGGTGAGCAGGTGCCTGGCGGTCGTCATGGCCGCCGGCCTGCTCGCTACGGCGTGCTCGAGCGGCTCCAATAACAACTCGTCGTCCGGCGCGGGCGGCGGCACACTGGTCGTCGGCTACACCGCCGACCCCAACACGCTGGACCCGTGGAAGGCCACCCAGTTCCAGGCCGCACACCTGTTGGAGCAGGTCTACGGCACGCTGACCCAGCTCGACGCGAGCATGAACGTGCAACCCGGGCTGGCCGAGAGCTGGCAGTACTCCGACGACAACAAGACCCTGACCCTGCACCTGCGGCAGGGCGTCAAGTTCCAGAACGGGCAGCCGTTCACCTCGGCCGACGTGAAATCCTCGCTGGACCGGCTGCGTGACCCGGCGACCGCGGCCGTCGCCGCGTCGTACATCGCCTCGGTGCAGTCCGTCGACGCGCCGGACGCGAACACCGCCGTGCTGCACCTGTCCACGCCGGACGCCGGCCTGCTCGCCGGGCTGGCGACGGTGAACCTGGCCATGCTGTCCAAGGACGACACCGAGCAGCAGGTGATGCAGAAGCCCAACGGCACCGGTCCGTTCTCGTTCGTCACCCGCGCACCCAACCAGTCCGTCACGCTGAAGGCGAACCCGGACTACTGGGGCGGCAAGCCGAAGGTCTCGGGGCTGCAGTTCCGGATCATCCCCGACGAGAGCTCGGTGGTCTCGGCCATGCAGTCGGGCAACGTGAACTTCGCGGTGCTCAACGACCCGACGGTCGCGAAGACCGCCCAGGGCAGCGGCCTGACCCTGGACAAGACGCCCGACCTGGCCTACCACGCGCTGCAGCTCAACGCGCGCAAGGCACCGATGAACAACGTCAACGTGCGGCTGGCCCTGCAGTGCGCGATCGACCGCCAGCAGGTCATCGACACCGCTGCGCTCGGTGAGGGTACGCCGATCGGCCCGATCACCTCGCCGGCCTTCAAGTCCGACCCGAGCGCGCAGCCGTGCCCCGAGCCGGACGTGGCGAAGGCCAAGTCGCTGCTGGCCCAGGCCGGCTTCCCGAACGGTCTGACGATCAACGCGATCGTCTCCACCGGGCTGTACGCGACCTCCGTCAACGAGGCGCAGAACCTGCAGTCCCAGCTGAAGGCCGCCGGGATCACGCTGAAGCTGCAGACGCTGGACTCGGCCGCCTACGTGGACGCCTGGAAGGCCGGCAACTTCACCGCCGCGCTGGCGCTCAACGGTGGCTCGCCGGACCCGGACGGCATGTACGGCCGGTACTTCACCAGCACCGGCAACCTCAACAAGGTGGCGGGGTACTCCTCGCCGCAGCTGGACCAGCTGTTCGCGCAGGGCAAGGCCACGACCGACCTCGCGCAGCGCAAGCAGATCTACACCCAGATCTCCGACAACCTGGTCGACAACGCGGCCTGGATCTGGCTGTTCTCCAGCTACGACTACACAGCGATGACCAAGTCGGTCTCCGGGTTCACTCCGATGCCCAACGGCTCGCTGCGCAACCTGTGGAAGACCTCGCTCGGCTGACCCCGGGCGCCCGGCCGGGCGGTGTGCGCCGCCCGGCCGGCTTCCCATCGGCGAACACGAGACCGTGACAGCAAAGGAGGAGCGCGGTGCGGAGGTTCGCACGCCACTCGCTGACGCGCCGGCTGGTGGAGGCGGTGCTCACCCTGTTCGGGGTCGCCGTACTCGTCTTCGCCATGCTGCGGGCCATCCCGGGTAACCAGATCACCGCGACGCTGGGCACCGAGTCGGCCGCGTTGACCCCGGCCCAGCTGGCGTCGCTGCGCAGCTACTACGGACTGGACAAGCCCCTGCCGGTGCAGTTCTTCTCCTGGCTGGGCGACATCTTCACCGGCAACCTCGGCTTTTCCCAGCGCGCCGGCGAGTCGGTGCTGGCGATGACCGAGTCCGCCCTGCCGGTCACCATCGAACTCGCGATCCTGGCCACCATCGTCGGGCTGGCGATCGGCGTACCGCTGGCGATGCTGTCCGCCTCCCGGCCCAACGGGACGCGCGACGGCGTCAGCCAGGTGATCGGCCTGCTCGCCCTGTCGATCCCCAACTTCCTCATCGCCGCGACGCTGCTCACGGTCGTGTCCAAGTACGCCCACTACAACCCGAACGCCGGTGAGTTCCAGCACCTGTTCGCCAACCCGGGCGTGAACCTCCAGCAGATGATGTTCCCCGCGCTGGTGCTCGGGTTCGGGCTCGCCGCGCCCATCATGCGCACCGCCCGCACGTCGCTGCTGGAGGTGTCGAGCGCCGACTTCATGCGCACGGCGCGGGGCAAGGGCGTCGCGCCGATGCGGTTGCGGGTACGCCACCTGCTGCACAACGCGCTGAACCCGATCATCACGATGACCGGCATCCAGTTCGGGTACCTGCTGGGCGGCGCGATCGTGGTGGAGCAGATCTTCTCTCTGCCCGGCGTCGGCCAGCAGGTACTGGTCGGCATGCAACAGAAGGACTACGCCGTGGTGCAGAGCACGGTACTGGTCATCGCCACCCTGTTCGTGGTCGTGAACCTGCTCACCGACTTCCTGTACCGCGTCGTCGACCCGAGGGTGCGTGCGTCATGACCATCCCGGAGCAGCCGCTTGACCGCGACGCCTCGTCCCTCGACGTCGCTGGCGGTCCGATGTTCCTCGGCGCCACTGGCGGCCGCGACACCACCACCGTCCCCGTCACCCCCACCGGGGCCACGGTCGCGCCCGGTGCTGCACCGGCCACCACGGCCGGCTGGCGGAGGCTGCTGCGCAGCCCGGCCGGACTGATCGGGTCGGTGCTCGTCGCGCTGATCCTGATCGGCGCGATCTGCGCCATCGCCGGGCTGACGCCCTACGACCCGGTGGCGCAGCACCCGCGGGACGCCCTGCAGGGACCGTCCGGCAGGTACTGGTTGGGCACCGACCAGTTCGGCCGGGACATCTTCTCCCGCACGCTGGCCGGCATCGGCAACTCGCTGCGCGTCTCGGTGGTCGCGGTGGCGCTGTCCGGCGTCGTCGGTACCGTGGCGGGCGTCTGCGCCGGGTACTTCGGCAACAGGATACGCGGTCCGGTGCTCGCGGTGACCAACGTGCTGTTCGCGTTCCCGCCGCTGCTGCTCGCGCTGACCCTGGCCACCACGCTGACCCGCAACTGGGCCACCATCGCGCTGGCCATCGGCATCGTGTACGTGCCGATCTTCGTCCGGGTCACCCGGGGGCCGGTGCTCTCGCTGCGGGAGACGGACTTCATCCGGGCCGCCCGGGTGCTCGGCCTGCCGACCCGGAGGATACTGGCGCGGCACGTCCTGCCCAACATCTCGGCCATCGTCACCGTGCAGGTCACCCTGTCGCTGTCCTGGGCGGTGCTCACCGAGGCGTCGCTGAGCTTCCTCGGGCTGGGCAGCCCGCCCCCGGCGCCGTCGCTGGGCTCCATGGTCTTCGACGCGAAGGTCTTCGCGTCCACCGCGTGGTGGACGCTTGCCGCACCGGGCGTCGCGATCGTCATCTTCGTCGTCGGGCTCAACCTGCTTGGCGACGGGCTGCGCGACGCCCTCGACCCCAGAAACGGACGCAATTCATGAGCGAGGCACTGGAACGGTTGCTGACCGAGCGGGTCGACGACCGGTACGCGACGATCGACAGCGCCTCGGTCGCCGAACTCGCCCGGCTGATGAACGAGGCCGACCATCAGGTGCCCGCCGCCGTCCGGGAGGCTCTCCCGCAGATCGTGCCGGCTATCCAGGCGGTCACGCAGCGCCTCGCGTCCGGCGGCCGGCTGCTGTACATCGGTGCCGGCAGTGCCGGGCGGCTCGGCGTGCTGGACGCCGCCGAGTGGCCGCCGACCTTCAACACGCCACCGGAGATGGCCCAGGCCATCATGGCCGGCGGCGGGGACGCCTTCGGGCTCGCCGTCGAGGGCGCGGAGGACGACGAGGTGGCCGGCGCCGCGGTGGTGTCCCGGCACGAGGTCACCGCGGCGGACGCGGTGGTCGGCATCGCGGCCAGCGGGCGCACCCCGTACGTGCTCGCCGCGGTGCGCGCGGCCCGCGAGCGCGGCGCGCTGACCGTGGGGCTGTCCTGTAACCGGGAAACCGCGCTGTCCGCCGCGGCCGAGTTCCCGATCGAGGTGCTCGTCGGCCCCGAGGTGCTCGCCGGATCCACCCGGCTCAAGGCCGGTACGGCACAGAAGCTGGTGCTCAACATGATGAGCACCATCGCGATGGTGCGGCTCGGCAAGACCTACGGCAACCTGATGGTCGACCTGCGGGTGACCAACGCGAAGCTGCGCGACCGGGCGGTACGCATCATCGAGCGGGTGACCGGGGCTCACCGGCCGGTCGCCGAGGCGGCTCTGGAGTCGGCCGGTCTGGACGTCAAGGTGGCCATCATGATGCTCGGCGGAGCGTCCACCGTGGAGGATGCCGCGCGGCGGCTGAGCGAGAACGGTGGGCGGCTGCGCCAGGCGCTGGAGGAGTTGTCATGAGGGTTCTCGGCATGATCTCGGGTACCTCGCACGACGGGATCGACGTCGCCGAGGTCGACTTCGAGGTGCGCGACGGGGTGCTGCACGGCAGGGTCGGGTACACCGGTACCGTCGGGTACCCGCCGGACCTGCGCCAGCGGCTGGTGCGCGCGCTGCCCCCGGCGCCGCTGACCTTCGAAGAGGCGTGTGCCCTCGACACCCTGATCGGGCAGGCGTTCGCCGCCGTCGCGGCGGATGCCGTCGAGCGCGGCGGGCCGGTCGACCTGATCTGCTCGCACGGGCAGACCGTGTACCACTGGACGGAGGGGCAGCGGGTACTGGGTACCCTGCAGGTCGGCCAGCCGGCGTGGATCGCCGAGCGGACCGGCGTACCGGTCGTGGCCGACGTGCGCATCCGCGACATCGTGGCCGGCGGGCAGGGGGCGCCCCTCGTGGCGCTGATGGACAGCATGCTCCTGGCCGGCCTGCCCGGCCGCCCGGCCGCGCTGAACCTGGGCGGCATCGCGAACATGACCGTGGTGCACGGCGCCGGCACCGGCCCGATCGCGTACGACACCGGCCCCGCCAACGCGCTCATCGACGCGGCCGTCGTCCGGATCAGCGGCGGCCGGCGCGGTTACGACGCCGACGGTGAGCTGGCCGCGGCCGGCACCGTCCACTCCGGACTGCTGGAGCACCTGCTCGCCGAGCCCTACTACGCGCTGCCCGCCCCGAAGACCACCGGCAAGGAGCTGTTCAACGCCGACTACGTCGACAAGGCGCTGGCCGCGTTCCCGGGCATCAGCGACGCGGACGTGGTGGCCACCCTCACCGCGCTGACCGCGCAGACGGTCGCCGACGAGGTGCGCCGGTACGGCGTGGACACCCTGGTCGTGTCCGGCGGCGGCAGCGACAACCCGGCCCTGATGGCCATGCTCGCCGCGCGCCTGGACACAGTCCGGCTCACCACGACCGCGGAGTTCGGCGCGCCGACCGCGACCAAGGAGGCGATCGCCTTCGCGCTGGTCGGCTGGCAGACCGTGCACGGGCTGCCCGCCAACGCGCCGAGCGCGACCGGCGCCGCCGGCGGCCGCATCCTCGGGTCGATCGTTCCCGGCGCCGGGCCACTGCGCCTGCCCGAGCCGGTGGCCGTCGCGCCGAGCGCGCTGCGGCTGAGCGGAGGGCGACATGAGTGACCTGCTGGAACTGGAGGACCTGAGGGTCTCTGCCGGCCCGTACGAGATCGTGCGCGGCGTGGACCTCGCGGTACCGGCCGGGCAGACCGTGGCCGTGGTGGGGGAGAGCGGGTCGGGCAAGTCCCTGACCATGCTGTCGGTCATGGGTCTGCTCAGCCCGCCGCTGCGGGTCTCCGGCGGGCACGTCCGGCTCGCCGGCCGGGAACTGACCGGACTGCACGAGCGGCACTTGCGCCAGATCCGCGGCAACGAGGTCGCGATGATCTACCAGGATCCGATGACCTCGCTGAACCCGCTGATGCGCGTCGGCGAGCAGGTGACGGAGGCGATGACCGCGCATGGCGTGGCCAAGCCGCAGGCCCGCGAGCGGATGCTCGACCTGCTGGCCCGGGTCGGCATCCCCGACCCGCGGCGCACCGCCCGGGCGTACCCGCACGAGTTCTCCGGCGGCATGCGCCAGCGGGTGATGATCGCGTCCGCGCTCGCCATGCGACCGAAGCTGCTCATCGCCGACGAGCCGACCACCGCGCTCGACGTGACGATCCAGCAGCAGATCCTCGCGCTCGTCGACGAGCTGCGCCAAGAACTCGGGATGACCACCATCTGGGTCACCCACGACCTCGGCGTGGTGGCCCGGCTGGTCGACCGCGTCGTGGTCATGTACGCCGGCCACGTGGTCGAGGACGCGCCGGTCCGGCAGGCGTTCGCCGCGCCCCAGCATCCGTACACCGCGAGGCTGCTCGCCTCGCTGCCGGACCCCAACAGCGACGGCCGGGGCCGGCTGGCCACCATTCCGGGCCGCCCGCCGACGTCCACCCAGACCATCGCCGGCTGCCCGTTCCGGCCCCGATGCGCGCCGGCGCGCGACATCTGCGCCGTGCGCCCCGAACTGCTGCCACGCACCCTGCCCGCGCCGGCAGCGGCGGCCGGCGGCGGCGGCACGGCGGCCGGTGGTGGCACGGCCGGTGGTGGCACAGCGCTCGCGGTGGGGGCGGCGACGACCCGGGTGGCCTGCCACGTACCGCCGGCGGAGTGGAGGTAACGATGCTGCGAGCGACGAACCTGACGAAGCAGTACCCGGTGCGCGGCGGGGACGGCGTGGTGCACGCGCTGGCCGGCGTCTCGCTGGAGCTGGGTGAGGGCGAGACCCTCGGCATCGTGGGCGAATCGGGCTCCGGCAAGTCGACGCTGGCCAAGCTGCTGGTGCGGCTGGAGGACCCGACGTCAGGCACCGTGGAACTGGACGGGGTGGACCTGACCGCGCTGCGCGGCGGCCCGCTGCGCGAGCAGCGCCGGCGGATCCAGATGCTGTTCCAGGACCCGTACTCGTCGCTCAACCCGCGCCAGCGGATCGGCGCCATCCTCGGCGAGGTGCTCGCCGTGCACCGGCTGGCCGGTGACGCGCGGGGGCGCGAGCGCCGGATCGGCGAGCTGCTGGACCTCGTCGGCCTCGACGCGCGGCTGGCCAGGCGCTACCCGCACGAACTGTCCGGCGGGCAGCGGCAGCGGGTCGGCATCGCGCGGGCGCTCGCGGTCGAGCCGAAGGTACTGCTGCTGGACGAGCCGGTCTCCGCGCTGGACGTGTCGGTACGGGCGGAAATCATGAACCTGCTCGACGACCTGCGCCGGGACCTGCGCCTGGCGTACGTGTTCATCAGCCACGACGTGTCGATGGTGCGGCACATCAGCGACCGGGTCGCGGTGATGTACCTGGGCCGGATCGTGGAGCAGGGCGGCTGGAAGCCGGTACTCGACGAGCCGGCACACCCGTACACGGTGGCGCTGGGCGCCGCGGTGCCGGTACCCGACCCGAGCCTGGCGGAGCCGATCCACGCCACCGTCGTGGGCGAGGTCCCGGATCCGGCCAACCCGCCGTCCGGCTGCCCGTTCCACCCGCGCTGCCCGCTCGCCGAGGATGTGTGCCTGCGCACCGATCCCGCGCTGCTGCCGCTGCGCCGGAACCACGACGTGGCATGCCACGTCGCGATCCGGCAGGCCGTACCGGCCGCCTGACCGAACGGCCCGGCCGGGCACCCGACCGGTACGCGGCGGCCGGTCGCCGGGGACGGTCGGCGGCCGGCCACCACGGGCGGGGAGCACCGGCCGCTCCGGGGGTCCGATGCCGGATGCCTCACAGAGGAGACCGCGTCCCGCGGACCGGATAACGGAAACCCGCGCCGCCCGGCCGGGAAGCTGGGGGGGAAGGTAACGGGCCGGTTGGCGCGGGAAGATGGTTGGCGCGCGAGGCCGGTTGGCACGGGGGCCGGTTGACGCGGCCGCGCCGGTCGTGCCGGGGCCGGGCCGACGGGTCGGGGCGGCGGGACCTCCCGCCGCCCCGACCCCTTCGGGAACGTCAGCTGACCAGCTCGGACCCGCCGCCGGCCGCACGGCGGCGACGGCGCATCAGGGTCACCAGGTACAGCGCGGCGCCCGCGACGAGCAGGCTGCCACCCCCGATGCTCATCTTGACCAGGTTGCTGCCGGTCACCGGCAGGTTGCCGCGCGGCAGCACGGTCAGCGTGACCGAAGCGCTCCGGCCGGAGGTCAGGCCGGACGCCGTGATGTCCTCGACACCCGGGTCGGTGAACCGCAGCCGCACCGAGAAGGCACCGGTCGAGTCCGCCGTGATGGTGATCGGCGGGGTCGGCGCGTGACCGTCGGCCAGCGGCTGGCGGTACGCGACCGTGACCATCGCCGGGCCGGCGTGGTTGTTGCGGTTGGTGGCGCCGCTCGTCCGTCCGGCCGCCCCCGCCCGGTGGGCGTGGTCGATCCTCACCTGCTCGCCGAGGCCGTAGCCCCGGCCGCTGAGGACCACCGTGTCCCCGGCGGTGATGGTCGTGCTCGACAGGGTCAGGACGGGCGGCGGGGGTGGGTACTCGTTCTGGGCGTGCGCCACCGCCGGAGTGGCCACGATGGCCAGTGCACCGGCGAGAGCGCTGATGATGCGGGTGAGCCGCATGATGGGTCCTTTCTTACTGGGCACACGCAGGTGCGGGATTGATATGGGTGGTCCATGGCGCCACGCCCGGCGTGAGCCAGAGCTGGGCGGTGTTGGCGGGTACGGCGGGAGCCAGCAGGCTCACGTCCAGGACGCGGCTGCGGCCGGGCGGGATGTCGACGCTGATGACGCCCACCTGCCGCGTGCCCTGCACGCCGCTGCCCAGGGGCGCCGGAGTGCCGTCGAGCCGGGCGGCCACCAGCGAGCCGCGTACCGGGCTGAACAGGTACACGATGATGCGGGCGGTGTACGGCTTGCCGGCCAGCGCCAGCCCGGTCACCGCCGGGGTGAGCCCGGAACTGGGCGCGGTCGACCCCAGGGTGACCCGCAGGGAGAGCTGACGTCGGCCGTCGGCCCGGCACGAACCGACGGTGAGCGTGGCCGAGTGGGTCAGGTAGTAGTCCAGCTTCGACCCGCTGCCGTCGTTCAGGAACACGCCGACCGTGGGTACCGTCTCGTGGTCGGGGAGCACGCCTGCCAGCTCGGTGCCGGCCAGCGCGTCCCGTTCGCCGGCATGCGAACTCCAGAACAGGATCCGGCGCTCGCCCGCGGCCTGATCGAGCGCGGCGAGCACGGCACGCGGGTTCGACCGGCGGTGCATGACCGTGTCGAAGATCGCCAGGACGGAGGACGCGAAGTAGTCGTGCCGGTCGCTGTCGGACTCGATGTTCTGGTACGGCTCGGACAGCAGCGTCCGTACCGCCGTACCGGCCTCCAGCGTGGGCTCACCCGGCATGGTGACCGGACCGATCGCGCGCAGCAGGTACGACAGCGCGACCGGATCGGTGGCCAGCACGCCGTCCACGGTCACGCCGGTGCGCCGCCGGTACATCTCCCGGAACGTCTGGGCGGCGGTGGGGAAGTCCGGCGTGAGGTTCACGTCGGCCGGGAAGGTGCCGATCCGGTCCGTGTACAGCGCCTTCGTCCCGGCGTCCAGCGGCAGTACCGGCTCGGCGAACTGCTGCAGGTCGCCGCCGGCCCCCCGGTTCGTCATGGTGAGCTGGCCGTGGTCGGCCCGCACCACCGCGTACGCGCCGAAGATCCCGCCGGTCGACCGGGACTCGGCGAGGTTCTGCAGCAGCAGCAGGTACGTGCGGGGCTGGTCCGCGCCGAGCAGCGCCGGCAGCAGGGCGGTGCCTTGGTGCCCGGCCGAGGTCAGCCCGGACAGCCGGTCGATCTCGGTACGCAGGGTGTGTACCGCGTCGCGGATCGGTGGCACCAGGCCGGTGGCCGGGATCGCGTCGAGCCGGGTCCGGACCTGCTGCACGACGGTATCGGCGGAGGCGAGCGCCGGAGCGGCGGCGGCCAGCGCGGCGAGATCCAGGTGACCGGCCGTGGGCAGCAGCGCGGACGGCTTGAGCTGCACCAGTGCCGGGAATGCCTGGGACGCCAGGTCGGCCACGGACGCGGCGATGGCGCGTACCGCGGTGATGTTGCGCCCCGCGTACGGCGTGCGAGAGGCGGTCCACCAGGCCGGCCCGGTGGTGATGTCGTGGGCCGCGGCCGCCTGGTCCTGCAGCGCGGCGAGGGTCCGGTGGGCCTGACCGGTATCGCCGGCGAGGACCTGGTCGCTCAGGTCGCTGGCCAACCCCGCGGCGCTGATCAGCTGGCCCCGCGCCTCCCAGCCGCGTATGACCAGCCAGCCTCCGCCGAGCGCGAACACGCTGCCGGCGACGGCGGCGGCGAGCAGCGCGCGGCGCAGCCTCTGGCGACGCCTGCGGCGCCGTGACCGGTGGATCACGGACGGCCCGGCCGCCATCTCATCACCACACTTTCCCTGTTCAGGACCTAAGTCCCCATACGGGCGAAGTGCCCAAGACATCTATAACATGGCTAATAGCCCCTGTGCCCTCTAACAGGGTGAAACATGGGCATTGCCCCCAGCGAGAGTGTCGAAGCGGGTGATGTCGGCAGCACCCGCGGCAGCCGACCCCAGGGATCGCGGGCGGCTTCCGGTAGCGTGGGTCGGCAGAAGGTTGAGGAGTACCGAAAGAGGGCGTCAATGCCAAGGTTGCAGATCATCATCGCCAGCACCCGTCCGGGCCGGGTCGGCCTGCCGGTCGCCGAGTGGTTCCGCGACCGTGCGGTCAAGCATGGCGGGTTCGAGGTCGAGGTGGTCGACCTCGCGGAGGTGAAGCTGCCGATGATGGACGAGCCGCACCACCCGAGGCTGCGCCGGTACACCCACCAGCACACCAAGGACTGGAGCGCGACCATTGACCGCGCCGACGCGTACGTCTTCGTGATGCCGGAGTACAACTACGCATTCACCGCGCCGCTGAAGAACGCCATCGACTACCTGCACCAGGAGTGGCAGTACAAGCCGGCCGGGCTGGTCAGCTATGGCGGCGTGGCCGCGGGTGCCCGCGCGGCACAGATGATCAAGCAGGTCCTCACGACGCTGAAGATGATGCCGGTCGTCGAGTCCGTGCAGATCCCGTTTGTCGCGCAGTTCCTCGACGAGGAGAACCAGCTGCGCGCGAACGAGGTGATGGAGGGCGCGGCCGCCGCGATGCTCGACGAGCTGCTCCGGTGGAGCGAGGCGCTGGCCCCGCTGCGTACGAAGGGCGAGGCGACCGCCTAGGTCCAGGCCTCCGTACCGTCGAGCCGGATGGCGCCGGCGGGCGTGGTCTCGGCGCCACCCCTCCCGAACCGGCCGGCACCGGCCGCGCCGTCGCCGGTCCGTGCGGCGCCGTCCG
>JBDZVD010000080.1:0-31195 GCA_040255525.1 Micromonosporaceae bacterium
GTGAAGGACATCGAGGTCTACTCCGTCTGCGAGCACCACCTGGTGCCCTTCCACGGCGTGGCCCACGTGGGGTACACGCCCAACAAGAAGGGGCAGATCACCGGTCTGTCGAAGCTCGCCAGGCTGGTGGACGTGTACGCGCGCCGGGCGGCGGCGGTTGACGAGCTGCGCCCGGTCGCGGAGCGGCTGGGCCTGCGGCTGGCGCACGCCGATTTCGCCGGCGCCGACCGGTCCGGCGACGCGGATCTGATCATTTCGACGGTACCGAAGGGGGTCGCCGACCCGGTGCGGCCGCGGTGGCGGCCCGGCACCGTGCTGTTCGACGCGCTCTACGACCCCTGGCCCACCCGGCTGGCCGCCTCGGCCCAGGCGGCCGGTCTGCGCGTCGTGTCCGGTCTGGACCTGCTGCTGAACCAGGCCGTGCACCAGTTCACCCTGTTCACCGGCCTGCCCGCGCCGAAGGCGGCGATGGATGCCGCATTGCGGGAGGCAGCCGCCCAGCGGTAGGCGACCCGCCACGCCGTGCCAGACTTACCGCAGCAACGCGCCTGAGCGCAGGCTGCGCCGCCCCGGAGCAGTCGAGCGCAGGCGCCCCCAAGCGACGCCGGAACGGAGGGGAACGTGCTGCGCTGGTTGACGGCTGGGGAGTCACACGGCCAGGCCCTGGTGGCCGTCCTGGACGGGGTACCCGCCGGGATCGAGGTGACCAGCGCCGAGGTGTCCCGGGAGCTGGCCCGGCGCCGGCTCGGGTACGGGCGGGGTGCCCGGATGTCCTTCGAACAGGACGCCGTCGAGTTCCTCGGCGGGGTGCGCCACGGCCGCACGCTGGGCTCCCCGGTCGCGATCCGGGTGGGCAACACGGAGTGGCCCAAGTGGGAAACCGTGATGGCGGCCGATCCGGTCGACCCGGAGGTGCTCGCCGGCCAGGCGCGCAACGCCCCGCTGACCCGCCCCCGACCCGGCCACGCCGACCTCGCCGGCATGCAGAAGTACGGGCAGGCGGACGCCCGGCCGATCCTGGAGCGCGCCAGCGCCCGGGAGACGGCCGCCCGGGTGGCCGTGGGCACGGTGGCCAAGGCGCTGATCAACCAGACGCTGGGCATCGAGATCGTCTCGCACGTGGTCGAGTTGGGCAGCGTGGCCGTGAAGTCGGGGCTGGTGCCCCGGCCGGAGGACGCCGCGCGCATCGACGCCGATCCGGTGCGCTGCCTGGACCCGCAGGCCAGCGCCCGGATGGTCGAGGAGGTGGACGCGGCCAAGCGGGACGCGGACACCCTCGGCGGCATTGTCGAGGTGCTGGCCTACGGTGTTCCGCCGGGCCTGGGCAGCCACGTGCAGTGGGACCGGAAGCTGGATGCCCGCCTGGCCACCGCGCTGATGTCGATCCAGGCGATCAAGGGAGTGGAGATCGGCGACGGGTTCACCCAGGCGCGTTCGCGGGGGTCCCAGGCGCACGACGAGATCGTGCTGGTCGACGCCCCGCTGCCGCCCGGCACCCAGACTGGTCGCATAGCGGTACGGCGGGTGACCGACCGGGCCGGCGGGCTGGAGGGTGGCATCACCACCGGGCAGCCGCTGCGGGTCAAGGCCGCGATGAAGCCGATCTCCTCGCTGAACCGCGCGCTGTCGACCGTCGACGTGGCGACCGGTGAGCCGGCCACGGCGATCAACCAGCGCTCGGACACCTGCGCGGTACCGGCGGCGGCCGTGGTGGCCGAGGCGATGGTGGCGCTGGTGCTCGCCGAGGCGGCGACGGAGAAGTTCGGTGGCGACTCGGTCACCGAGATCCGGCGCAACCTGGCCGGGTACCTCGACAACCTGGTGGTCCGGTGAGCGCGCCGGCGGCGGTGATCGTCGGGCCGCCCGGGGCCGGCAAGAGCACGATCGGCGCGCTGGTCGCCGCGGCGCTCGGGGTGCCGTTCCGGGACGTCGACGCGGACATCGAGGAGACGGCCGGCAAGCCGATCCCGGAGATCTTCATCGACGACGGCGAGGAGCACTTCCGCGCCCTGGAGCGGGCGGCGGTCGCGGCGGCGCTGGACGGGTTCGACGGAGTGGTGTCGCTGGGCGGCGGCGCGATCCTGGCCGAGGAGACCCGCCGGCGGCTGGCCGGGTACCGGGTGGTGTTCCTGTCGGTGGAACTCGCCGACGCCATCCGCCGGGTCGGCATGGGTGCCGGACGGCCGTTGCTGGAGATCAACCCTCGGGCCACCATGAAGTACCTGCTGGACCAGCGCCGCCCGCTCTACGAAGAGGTGGCCACCGTGACCGTGAAGACCGACGGCCGTACCCCGGAGGACGTGACCGCCGAGGTGCTCGCCGCGCTGCGCGGGTAGTCACCGCCCCCGGGCCCCGGTCCCGGGGGCGGTGCGGCCGGCGGCGGGCGCGAAACGGCGCCCGCCGGCTGGACCGTACGGTCTGGTCTTCCACGCCGGCCGCTGGTACGTGGCCGGGTACGACCACCGGCGCGGCGATGTGCGCACGTTCCGGCTCGACCGGATATCCGCCGTCGCACCGGTGCCCCGGACGCTCGGTGTCCTGCGCGCCGCCACCGGAGACCGGGCGGGCACCGTGCTGACCTGCCGGGCGGAGTCGCCGGACGCCGCGCCGGGAAGCAGGAATCCGCCTGAACGCCGCGTGTTCCACGCGCAGCGTGGAGGGAATCTCCGTCCTTCAGGGCGGAGAGATCGTCAAGAAGCCCGCCTGCCCAGCGCGACGCCGGACCCGGTCACCAGGATCAGGAGCAGCGGCAGCGACACGTACGCGGTGGTGGCCAGCGCGCCGATCGTGAACAGGTACCCGGCACCGGAGCAGGCCAGCGCGAGCGACGCGATCCAGCCGGTGACGCCCAGCCAGCGCGGCAGTACCCGGGCGCGCCGGGCCAGCACCGCGGTGGCGACGGCGAGCGCGGCGAGGATGAACATCTTCACGCCGTCCAGGTGGTTGCTCCACGCGGTCAGCGCGCCCGCGGCACCGGCGTTGCCGACCGGCGCCGCGACGCCGGTCAGGTAGAGGCCCATCGCGCACTGCACCAGCGAGATGAGTGCGGCCCCGAGCCCGGTGGCGAGGGCGGCGCGACCGAGCGGCCGGGCGCCGGCGCGGGCCGCCGCACCGGCGAGGCCGGCCGCCACCACCGCGAGGACGACCGCGGCGGCGCCCTCGGTCAGCAGGTACTGCGCGGTTGCGGCGCCCTCGTGCCCGGCCAGTGAGGCCAGCACCTGACGGCCCGACGAGTCCACGTCGGTGGACGACGACGAGACGAGGAGCCCGACCACCCAGGAGGCGGTGTAGGCGATGCCGGCCACGACCGGCAGCGCGCGGCGTGGCGCGATGGCGGTCCCGGCCGGCACCGGAGCGCTGCCGCGGCCGCTGGGTCCGTCGCTGGTCAGTGCGGTGCCGAGGTTGAGCGGGCGATCCAGGGTGGACATATCGACTCCCGAGGTTGGCGAGGCTTGATAACCAATAAGCTAATGGTATTAGCTGGATTGGTCAAGCCGTGTGCCGGCGGGGCGCGGATCCGGGCGGCCCGGGGACTACGCTGGCCGGCGATGAATGACACCGGGATCACCACGATCGAGGTCGGCGGCGAGCGCCCGTACCGGGTCCTCGTCGGCCGCGACCTGCTCGGCGCGCTGCCCCCGCTGGTGGCCCGCGCGGCGCAGGTCGCCGTGCTCTACGCGCCGCCGCTGAAGGAGTACGCGGTCCGGGTGGCCGACACCCTGCGCGGTGCCGGCGTCGCACCGCTGCCGATCGAGC
Organism: Micromonosporaceae bacterium; assembly: GCA_040255525.1. Classification (GTDB taxonomy): domain Bacteria; phylum Actinomycetota; class Actinomycetes; order Mycobacteriales; family Micromonosporaceae; genus Rugosimonospora. Next base: position 3,757 of record JBDZVD010000080.1, read on the forward strand.
TGCCCGACGCCGAGGCGGGCAAGACCGTCGAGGTGGCCGCCCGCTGCTGGGACGCCCTCGGAGACGCCGGATTCACCCGCACCGACGCGGTGATCGGCGTGGGCGGCGGAGCCGTCACCGACGTGGCCGGTTTCGTCGCCGCCTGCTGGCTGCGCGGGGTGGCCGTGGTGCAGGTGCCGACCAGCCTGCTCGGCATGGTGGACGCCGCGGTGGGCGGCAAGACCGGCGTGAACACCGGCGCCGGCAAGAACCTGGTCGGCGCGTTCCACCCGCCGGCCGGCGTGCTGTGCGACCTGTCCGCTCTCGACACCCTGCCGCGGGTCGATCTGGTCGCCGGGCTGGCCGAGGTGGTCAAGTGCGGCTTCATCGCCGACCCGGCCATCCTCGATCTGGTCGAGGAGGACCCGGACCGGCACCTGCGGGAGCTGGTCGAGCGGGCGGTCCGGGTCAAGGCCGACGTGGTCGGCAGGGACCTGCGCGAGTCCGGGCCACGGGAGATCCTGAACTACGGGCACACCCTCGGGCACGCGATCGAGAAGCGCGAGCGGTACGGCTGGCGCCACGGCCACGCGATTTCGGTCGGCCTGGTCTACGCCGCCGCTCTCGGCCGCCTCGCCGGGCGCCTCGACGAGGCCACGGCGCGGCGCCACCGTTCGGTGCTCGACGGGCTCGGGCTGCCGGTGGCGTACCCGGCGGCGGCGTGGCCGGACCTGCACGCGGCGATGCGGGTGGACAAGAAGGCCCGGGGTGCCCGGCTGCGTTTCGTGGTGCTGGGCGGTCTGGCCCGGCCCGAGATCCTGGAGGCTCCACCGGATGAGCTGCTGCGGGCCGCGTACGAGGAGGTGGGTCCGGCGTGAAGGTGTACGTGCTCAACGGTCCGAACCTCGGTCGGCTGGGCAGCCGGGAGACCTCGGTCTACGGCTCGACCAGCTACCCCGAACTGGTCGCGCGGTGCCTGCGTGACGGCAAGGAGCTGGGCCTGGACGTCGAGGTACGGCAGACCGACGCGGAGCACGAGATGCTCGGCTGGCTGCACGCCGCCGCCGACGAGCAGGCCGCCGTCGTGCTCAATCCGGGTGCCTGGTCGCACTACTCGTACGCGCTGCGCGACGCCTGCGCGATGCTGCGCGCACCGCTGGTCGAGGTGCACATCTCCAACATCCACGCCCGGGAGGAGTTCCGGCACCATTCGGTCGTCTCGGCGGTGGCGACCGGGGTGATCTGCGGGCTGGGCGTCGACGGGTACCGGCTGGCCCTGGAGCACCTGTCTCGCCGGTGACACCTGTCCCGCGCTGGGCAACCGGACGCCGCTACACTTGTCCGGTCCCCAGGCGAAATAGACGATCATGCGGTTAGGCAGGACATGGCCACCACGAACGACCTCAAGAACGGACTCGTGCTCAACCTCGACGGAGATTTGTGGTCCGTTGTCGAGTTCCAGCACGTCAAGCCCGGCAAGGGTGGCGCGTTCGTGCGCACCACGCTGAAGAACGTGCTGTCCGGAAAGGTGGTTGACCGCACGTTCAACGCCGGCACCAAGGTCGACACCGCGACCGTCGACAAGCGCACGATGCAGTACCTGTACGCCGACGGCGAAGACTTCGTGTTCATGGACCTGGAGTCCTTCGACCAGCTGACCGTCGTCGGCGCCACGGTCGGCGACGCGGCGAAGTTCCTGCTCCCCGAGGCCGAGGTGACGGTCGCCACCCACGAGGGTGTGCCGCTGTACATCGAGCTGCCGACCAGCGTGGTCCTCGAGGTCACCTACACGGAGCCGGGCCTGCAGGGCGACCGGAGCACCGGCGGCAACAAGCCGGCCACGGTGGAGACCGGCGCGACGGTCCAGGTTCCGCTGTTCGTCTCGACCGGCGAGAAGATCAAGGTCGATACCCGCGACGGCCGTTACCTCGGTCGCGCCTGATCCATGCCGGAGGGTCCCAAGACACCGATGCCCGCGCGTCGCAAGGCGCGCAAGCGTGCCCTGGACGTGCTGTACGAGGCGGATCTGCGGGGTTTGCCGATCGATGAGGTTTTGAGGTCCTCGGTCTCCCGGATCGAGGGGCCGCGCCCGGGGTACCTGGATTACGCGATCCTGCTGGCCGAGGGGGTCGCGGAGCACCTGAGCAGGATCGATGAGCTGATCGCGAGCTACGCCGAGGGCTGGACGCTGGAGCGCATGCCGGCGGTTGACCGGAATCTGGCACGGGTGTCCGTCTACGAGCTGCTGTACCAGGACGACATCGACGACGCGGTGGCCATCAGCGAGGCGGTGGAGCTGGCCCGGCAGATGTCGACGGACGATTCGCCGCGCTTCCTCAACGGCGTACTCGGCCGGATCGCGGAGTACGCCACCCGCTGATCGGCGGCATCGGTGACCGTGCTCGCCCCGCGCACCCTTCGCTGTCAAGGGGCGGTTGCGGCTGTGCCCAGTCCGGGAGTGTCTGTGACTGGGCTCCGGGGCCGCCAAACGGCGGCTCCGGCTGTGCTCGGTGTGGACCCGCTGGCCCCGGCCGAGCGGCGGGGCCAGCGGGGTGGAGAGATCAGGCGAACAGCGACCGGGGGTCGGTGACCAGGACGCCGTGCTCGGTGAGCCGCTCGACCAGACCGGACGGCGACGAGTCGTACACGATGGCAAGGGCGCGCAGGTCGTCGGCGCGGATCGACAGGACCCGGCCGTTGTAGTCGCCGCGCTGCTGCTGGATGGCGCGGGCGTACTTGGCGACGTAGGACAGGTCGGCGTCGGTCTGGTCGTACAACTTCTCCAGATCGAGAACGATCTTGCCAGCGGATTCGTGACGAATGCCACTGCCCTCGGGCAGCAGTTCGGCCACGGGTACCCGGTAGAAGTCGGCCAACTCGGCCAGCCGGGAGACGGTCACCGCCCGGTCGCCACGCTCGTATGAGCCGACGACGACGGCCTTCCAGCGCCCGGCTGACTTCTCCTCCACACCCTGCAGGGACAGGCCCTGCTGCTGGCGGATGGAGCGCAAGCGGGCGCCCAGGGACTTGGCGTACTCAGAGGGCATGTGGACACTCCCAGTCACTGGCTCCGGGCCTCTTCCCGGCGATCGCTACGGAGCGTGACCGTAATCGGGAAGCGACACTTGGTCAAGTGTTGTGACCTTCCCGTTTCGCGATCTGCGCTGCTGGTAGGCTCGCCAAAGCCGTTGCACGCCTGGTGAACCTGCGTACAAACGGTCCCGACATCCTTTAAGGCCCGTCCCGTGAGGCGGGGAAGGAGGTCCGCCTTGGCGTACCCATCCTCGGTCGGCCAGACCGACCCGGGCGGTACGGCCGGATCCGGCCGGCCCGCCGCGAAAGTCGTTGTCAACGGTGCCGATCTGGCCCGCATCGTCGACCGCATCGCTCACCAGATACTCGAAAAGACCGGCGGGGCACGCGACTGCGTCCTGCTCGGCATCCCGACCCGCGGCGTACCGCTGGCCCGGCGCCTGGCCGCCCGGATCGAGGCGTTCGAGGGCATCCTGCCGCCGGCGGGTGCACTCGACGTGACGCTGTACCGCGACGATCTGCGACTGCGCGGCGCCCGCGCGGTCGGCCACACGGACCTGCCCGTGGCCGGCATCGACGGCAAACAGGTGATCCTGGTCGACGACGTGCTGTTCTCCGGGCGCACGGTGCGGGCCGCGCTGGACGCCCTGAAGGATCTCGGCCGGCCCCGGCTGGTCCAGCTCGCCGTGCTGGTCGACCGCGGCCACCGGGAGTTGCCGATCCGCGCCGACTATGTGGGCAAGAACATTCCCACCTCGCTCGTGGAGAACGTCCGCGTGCGGCTGACCGAGACTGACGGCAGCGACGACGTGCGGCTGGTAGACCAGGTGGGAGGAGCAGCATGAGAGACCAGGACCATCGGCCGCTTGACCGCGCTGCCTCCTCCGTCGGCACCGCTGGCGGCCGGGTTGCGGGGCACCTGCTCTCGGCGGCCGACCTGGACGCCGCCGCCGCGACCCAGGTGCTGGACACTGCGGCCGAATTGGCGGCACTGTCGGACCGGTCGGTGAAGAAGCTGCCGACGCTGCGCGGGCGCACCGTGGTCAACCTGTTCTACGAAGACTCCACCCGCACCCGGATCTCGTTCGAGGCGGCGGCGAAGCGCCTGTCCGCAGATGTGATCAACTTCTCGGCGAAGGGGTCCAGCGTCTCCAAGGGGGAGAGCCTCAAGGACACCGCGCTGACCCTCCAGGCGATGGGCGCCGACGCGGTGGTCATCCGGCACGCCGCCTCGGGAGCCCCGTACCGGCTGGCCAGCTGGGTCGACGGCAGCGTGGTCAACGCCGGCGACGGTACCCACGAGCACCCGACCCAGGCGCTGCTCGACGCGTACACGATGCGGTCGCGGCTGGGCCGGCTGTCCGGGCTGACCGTGGCGATCGTCGGCGACGTGCTGCACAGCCGGGTGGCCCGCTCCAACGCGCTGCTACTGAACACGCTCGGCGCGGACGTGACCCTGGTCGGGCCGCCCACCCTGCTGCCGGTGGGCGTGGATGCGTGGCCGGTCAAGACCAGCTACGACCTGGACGCGGTGCTGCCGACGGTGGACGTGGTGATGGCGCTGCGGGTACAGCGCGAGCGCATGGAGGACTCCTACTTCCCGTCGGCCCGGGAATACACCCGCCGGTACGGGCTGGACGCCGCCCGGCTGCGCACGCTGCCCGAGCACGCGATCGTGATGCACCCCGGGCCGATGAACCGGGGCATGGAGATCGCGCCCGAGGTGGCCGACTCGCCGCGCTCCACCATTGTCGAACAGGTCGCCAACGGGGTTTCGGTCCGCATGGCCGTGCTCTATCTGCTGCTGGGAGGACACGCGTGACGACGTACCTCATCAAGGGCGCGTCCATCGTCGGCGCGGAGCGGGCCGACCTGCTCATCCGCGACGGAGTGGTGGCCGCGGTGGGCCGCGGTGCCGCGGCACCCGGTGCCGAGGTGATCGACGCGGACGGCCTGGTAGCCCTGCCCGGCCTCGTCGACCTGCACACGCACCTGCGCGAGCCCGGCCGGGAGGACGCCGAGACGGTGGCGTCCGGGTCCCGGGCGGCGGCGCTGGGCGGGTACACGGCGGTCTGCGCGATGGCCAACACCGACCCGGTCGCCGACACCGCCGGCGTGGTCGAGCAGGTCTGGCGACTGGGCCGGGCCGCCGGACTGGTCGACGTGCGGCCGGTGGGCGCGGTCACCGTGGGCCTGGCCGGAGCGCGGCTGGCCGAACTCGGCGCGATGGCGACCTCGGCGGCCGCGGTACGGATCTTCTCCGACGACGGGCACTGCGTGAGCGATCCCCGGCTGATGCGCCGGGCGCTGGAGTACGTCAAGGCGTTCGACGGGGTGATCGCGCAGCACGCCGAGGAGCCCCGGCTGACCGTGGGCGCGCAGATGCACGAGGGCGAGGCGTCCGCGCGGCTCGGCCTGGCCGGCTGGCCGGCGGTCGCAGAGGAGGCGATCATCGCCCGGGACGCGCTGCTGGCCGGGCACGTGGGCAGCCGCCTGCACGTCTGCCACGTGTCCACCGCGGGCAGCGTGGAAATCATCCGGAACGCCAAGCGGTCCGGGATCCGGATCACCGCCGAGGTGACTCCGCACCACCTGCTGCTGACCGACACCCGCGCCCGGTCGTACGACCCGGTGTTCAAGGTCAACCCGCCGCTGCGCACGGAGGCGGACGTGACCGCCCTGCGCGCCGGCCTGGCCGAGGGCGTGATCGACGCGGTGGCGACCGACCACGCTCCGCACACCGTCGAGGACAAGGAGTGCGAGTGGCAGTACGCCCGGCCGGGCATGCTCGGGCTGGAGACCGCGTTGTCGATCGTGCTGTCGACCGGGTCGCTGGGCTGGGACGGCATCGCCGAGCGGATGTCGCGGGTACCGGCGCGGATCGCCGGGCTCGACGGCCACGGCCGTGATCCCGCGCCGGGGGTACCGGCGAATCTGACTCTGGTCGACCCGGCCGCCACCTGGGTGGTCGAGCCGGCCGAACTCGCCTCGCTGTCGCGCAACACGCCATACGCGGGGATGGAACTGCCCGGACGCGTCGTGGCGACGTTCCTCGCCGGGAACGCGACGGTGCTGGATGGGAAGGCGACGAGGTGAGGCGCGAGGCGATTCTGGTCCTTGAGGACGGGCGGACCTTCCGCGGTGAGGCGTACGGCAGCGTGGGGGAGACCGTCGGCGAGGCGGTGTTCGCCACCGCGATGACCGGTTACCAGGAGACGTTGACCGATCCGTCGTACCACCGCCAGGTGGTGGTGCAGACCGCACCGCACATCGGCAACACCGGGGTCAACGGCGAGGACGACGAGTCGTCGCGCATCTGGGTGGCCGGCTACGTGGTGCGGGACCCGGCCCGGCTGGCGTCCAGCTGGCGGCTGCGCGGGGACCTGGAGGACCGGCTGGCGTCCGAGGGCATCGTCGGCATTTCCGGGGTGGACACCCGGGCGTTGGCCCGGCACCTGCGCGAGCGCGGTGCCATGCGGGTCGGTGTGTCCAGCGTCGACGACGACGTGCGGGCCGTTCGGGAGCGGGTGCTGGCCTCGCCGCAGATGCTCGGCGCGGACCTGTCCGAGCAGGTCAGCACGCCGAAGCCGTACGTGGTGCGGGCCGAGGGCGAGCACCGGTTCACGGTGGCCGCGCTCGACTACGGCATCAAGCGCAACGTCGCCCGCAGGCTGGCCGCCCGCGGCGTGACGACGCACGTGCTGCCGGCCTCGTCCAGCTACGCGGAGGTGGCCGCGGTCGGCGCCGACGCGGTGTTCCTCTCGCCCGGGCCGGGCGACCCGGCCACCGCCGATCGTGCCGTGGCGCTGGCCAGGGACGTGCTGTCCCACCGGGTACCGCTGTTCGGGATCTGCTTCGGCAGCCAGATCCTGGGCCGGGCGCTGGGCTTCGGCACGTACAAGCTCGGCTACGGGCACCGGGGCATCAACCAGCCGGTACTGGACCGGGCCACCGGCAAGGTCGAGGTGACCTCGCACAACCACGGCTTCGCCGTACAGGCGTCCCTGGACGAGCGGGTGGACACCGACTTCGGGCCGGTCGAGGTGAGCCACGTGTGCCTCAACGACAACGTGGTCGAGGGCCTGCGCTGCCGTGACGTGCCCGCGTTCACCGTGCAGTACCACCCCGAGGCGGCGGCCGGTCCGCACGACGCCGACTACCTGTTCGACCGGTTCGTGGAGTTGATCAATGCCTAGGCGCACCGACCTGTCGCACGTGCTCGTGATCGGCTCCGGGCCGATCGTGATCGGGCAGGCGTGCGAGTTCGACTACTCCGGTACCCAGGCCTGCCGGGTACTGCGGGCCGAGGGGCTGCGGGTCAGCCTGGTCAACTCGAACCCGGCGACCATCATGACCGACCCGGAGTTCGCCGACGCCACGTACGTGGAGCCGATCACGCCGGAGTTCGTGGAGCAGGTGATCGCCCGGGAGAGGCCGGACGCGCTGCTGGCCACGCTGGGCGGGCAGACGGCGTTGAACACGGCGGTCGCGCTGCACTCCTCGGGTGTGCTGGAGAAGTACGGCGTCGAGCTGATCGGCGCGAACATCGACGCGATCCGCCGGGGCGAGGACCGCCAGCTGTTCAAGGAGGTCGTGGCGCGGGCCGGCGAGCGCCTCGGGCTCGGCGCAGGCGGCCTGGTGCCGCGGTCGCGGGTGTGCCACAGCATGGACGAGGTGCACGAGACCGTCGCCGAGCTGGGGCTGCCGGTCGTGATCCGGCCGAGCTTCACGATGGGCGGGCTGGGCTCCGGGATGGCGCACACCGGTGAGCAACTGGAGCGGCTCGCCGGCGGTGGCCTGGCCGCGTCGCCGGTGCACGAGGTACTCATCGAGGAGAGCGTGCTCGGCTGGAAGGAGTACGAGCTGGAGCTGATGCGCGACCGGCACGACAACGTGGTGATCGTCTGCTCCATCGAGAACGTGGACCCGATGGGCGTGCACACCGGCGACTCGGTGACCGTGGCCCCGGCGATGACCCTGACCGACGTGGAGTACCAGCGGATGCGCGACCTGGGCATCGCGGTGCTGCGCGAGGTCGGCGTGGACACCGGCGGTTGCAACATCCAGTTCGCGGTCGACCCGGCGGACGGGCGGCTCGTGGTCATCGAGATGAACCCGCGCGTGTCCCGGTCCAGCGCGCTGGCGTCCAAGGCGACCGGCTTCCCGATCGCGAAGATCGCGGCGAAGCTGGCCATCGGGTACACGCTGGACGAGATCCCCAACGACATCACGCTCAAGACCCCGGCGGCGTTCGAACCGGCGCTGGACTACGTGGTGGTGAAGATCCCGCGGTTCGCGTTCGAGAAGTTCCCCGGCGCGGACCCGGAGCTGACCACCACGATGAAGTCGGTCGGCGAGGCGATGGCGCTGGGCCGCAACTTCACCGAGGCGCTGGGCAAGGCCATGCGCTCGATGGACACCAGGCAGGCGGGTTTCTGGACCGCGCCGGGGCCGGCGGAGAACTCGGTCGAGGCCGCGCTCGCCGCGCTGCGGGTCCCGCGCGACGGTCGCCTCTACGGGGTGGAGCACGCGTTGCGACTCGGCGCGACGGTGGCGGCGGTGTCCGAGGCGTCCGGCATCGACCCGTGGTTCGTCGACCAGATCGCCTCGCTGGTCGAGTTGCGGGCCCAGATCGACGCCGCGCCGGTGCTGGACCGCCCGCTGCTGCTGCGCGCCAAGCGCGCCGGGCTGTCCGACCGGCAGATCGCCGCGCTGCGGCCGGAGCTGGCCGGGGAGGACGGCGTCCGGGTGCTGCGCCAGCGGCTGGGACTGCGGCCGGTGTACAAGACCGTGGACACGTGCGCCGCCGAGTTCGCCGCGCAGACCCCGTACCACTACTCGGCGTACGAGCTGTCCGGCGCCGAGGCGGGCGACGCGGCACCGGAGACCGAAGTCGCCCCGTCGGACCGGCCGAAGGTGCTGATCCTGGGCTCCGGGCCGAACCGGATCGGGCAGGGCATCGAGTTCGACTACTCGTGCGTGCACGCGGTGATGTCGCTGCGCGAGGCCGGGTACGAGACCGTCATGATCAACTGCAACCCGGAGACGGTGTCGACCGACTACGACACGGCCGACCGGCTCTACTTCGAGCCGCTGACGTTCGAGGACGTGCTGGAGGTCTGGCACGCCGAGGACTCGTCCGGTAAGGCGGCCGGCGGCCCGGGCGTGGTCGGAGTGATCGTGCAGTTGGGCGGCCAGACTCCGCTGTCGCTGGCCCAGCGGCTCAAGGACGCCGGGGTGCCGATCGTGGGTACCTCGCCGGAGTCGATCGACCTCGCCGAGCACCGGGGCGCGTTCGGCGCCCTGCTCGACCAGGCCGGGTTGCCGGCGCCGGCGTACGGCACCGCGACGTCGTTCGGCGAGGCGAAGAAGATCGCGGACACCATCGGGTACCCGGTCCTGGTGCGGCCCAGCTACGTGCTGGGCGGCCGGGGCATGGAGATCGTCTACGACGAGGCCACGCTGCGCGGGTACATCGAGCGGGCGACCGAGATCTCGCCGTCGCACCCGGTGCTGGTCGACCGGTTCCTGGACGACGCCATCGAGATCGACGTGGACGCGCTGTGTGACGCCACCGGCGAGGTGTACCTGGGCGGCGTCATGGAGCACATCGAGGAGGCCGGCATCCACTCCGGCGACTCGTCCTGCGTGCTCCCACCGATCACCCTCGGCACTGACCACATCGCCCAGGTGCGCCGGTACACCGAGGCGATCGCCCGGGGCATCGGGGTCCGCGGGCTGCTCAACGTCCAGTACGCGCTCAAGGACGACGTCCTGTACGTGCTGGAGGCGAATCCGCGCGCGTCGCGCACCGTACCGTTCGTCTCCAAGGCCACGGCGGTACCGCTGGCCAAGGCGGCCGCCCGGATCATGCTCGGCGACACGATCGCCGCGCTGCGTGCGAGCGGGATGCTGGTGGCGCACGGCGACGGCGGGGCGCTGCCGGCCAACGCGCCGATCGCGGTCAAGGAGGCCGTGCTGCCGTTCAAGCGGTTCCGTACCCCGGCCGGGAAGGGCCTGGACAACCTGCTCGGGCCGGAGATGAAGTCGACCGGCGAGGTCATGGGCATCGACCGGGCCTTCGGGCACGCGTTCGCCAAGTCGCAGACGGCCGCGTACGGGTCGCTGCCGCTCAGCGGCAAGATCTTCGTGTCCGTGGCGAACCGCGACAAGCGCGGGATGATCTTCCCGGTGAAGCGGCTGGCGGATCTCGGCTTCGAGATCGTCGCGACGTCCGGCACCGGTGAGGTGCTGCGCCGGCACGGGATCGACTGCGAGATCGTGCCCCGGCACTATGAGCAGGCGGCTCGTGAGCCGGCACTTGGGCCGGATCAGCCGGTGACGCTCGTTCGTGAGCCGGCACTTGGGCCGGATCAGCCGGTGACGCTCGTTCGTGAGCCGGCACTTGGGCCGGATCAGCCGGTGACGCCCGTTCGTGAGCCGGCATCTGGGCCGGATCGGCCGGTGCTCGCCAGGAACGCGGTCCAGTTGATCGAGTCCGGCGAGGTGGGCCTCGTGATCAACACGCCGCAGGGGCCGGGCGCCCGGCTCGACGGGTACGAGATCCGCAGCGCGGCGGTGGCGCACGACGTGCCGTGCATCACGACCGTACCGGGTGCGTCGGCCGCGGTGATGGGCATCGAGGCGCTGATCCGGGGCGAGATGACGGTACGGCCGTTGCAGGAGCTGCACGCCGCCATGCGCGAAGCGACCGGATGAGCGAGCCGGCCGGTTGGCGCCGTGCGGTCGTGCCCCGTCGGGCCGGCGAGCGCGGATCCGCCCAGAGCACCGGGGCGGGCCAGTGAGCACCCTGTACCGCTGGCTGGCCCGGCCGGTGCTGTTCCGGATGGGCGGCGGCGACGCCGAGCGGGTCCACGAGTGGACCCTGCGCCGGCTGCAGCGGCTGTCCCGGCACCCCGGCGCACTGGCCCTGCTGCGGGGCCTGAGATCGCCGGAGGCGCCCCGAACGGTGTTCGGCGTCCGTTTCCCCAATCCGGTCGGATTGGCGGCCGGTGTGGACAAGGACGGCCGCGCGCTGGCCGCGTGGGCGGCGCTCGGGTTCGGCTTCGTCGAGGCCGGTACGGTCACCGGCCGGGCGCAGCCGGGCAACCCCCGGCCGCGGTTGTTCCGGCTGCCCGAGCACGAAGCGATCATCAACCGGATGGGCTTCAACAACGACGGCGCCGAGGCGCTGGCCGCCCGGCTGGCGGCGGGCGGCACCGGCGGCGTACCGCTGGGGATCAGCCTGGGCAAGTCGAAGGCCACCCCGCTGGACGAGGCGGTCGAGGACTACCTGTCGTCGCTGCGGGCCGTGCGCCGGTACGCCGACTATCTCGCGGTGAACGTGAGCTCGCCGAACACGCCGGGGCTGCGCAGCCTGCAGGATCGCGACCAGCTCACCGCCCTGCTGGGGGCGCTGCGGGCCGAGGCCGGGTCGACACCGCTGCTGGTGAAGATCGCGCCGGACCTCACCGACCACGCGATCGGCGAGGTGCTCGAGGTGTGCGCCGATCACGGAGTCGCCGGCCTGATCGCGACGAACACCACGCTGTCCCGCGACGGCCTGACCCGTGGCGGTGGCGGCGGCGCGGGCGAGGCCGGCGGGCTGTCCGGGCGGCCGCTGACCCGGCGGGCGCTGGACGTGGTGACCTTCGTAAGCAAGCGCACCGACCTGCCGGTGATCGGGGTGGGAGGGATCATGACACCGGACGACGCGGCGCGGATGTTCGACGCGGGCGCCAGCCTGGTACAGCTCTACAGCGGCCTGATCTACCGGGGCCCGGGGCTGGTCAGGGCCATCGTCGAAGCCGCCCGATGAACCCCGACGAGCTGCTGGAGCTGGACCGGGCGCACGTCTGGCACCCGTACGCGCCGATGCCCGGGGCGCGCGACAGCTACCTGGTGACCTCCGCCGAGGGGGTCCGCATCCGGCTCGCCGACGGCCGGGAGCTGATCGACGGCATGTCGTCCTGGTGGGCGGCCATCCACGGGTACCGGCACCCGGTCCTCGACGAGGCGGTGCGGGACCAGCTCGGCCGGATGAGCCACGTGATGTTCGGCGGCCTCACCCACGAACCCGCGGTGCGGCTGTGTGCCACGCTCGTCGAACTGACCGGGCTGGAGCGCGTCTTCCTCAGCGATTCCGGCTCGGTGAGTGTCGAGGTCGCGATGAAGATGTGCCTGCAGTACTGGCGGTCGCGCGGCCGGCCGGCCAAGCGCCGGATGCTGACCTGGCGGGGCGGCTACCACGGCGACACCTTCCATCCGATGAGCGTCTGCGACCCGGACGGCGGGATGCACCGGCTGTGGACCGGGGTGCTGCCCGAGCAGCTGTTCGTACCCGAGCCACCGGCCGGGTTCGACGCGCCGGTAGATCCCGGGTACCTGGACGTGCTGGCCGGCACCATCGAGCGGCACAGCGACGAGCTGGCGGCCGTCATCGTCGAGCCGGTGGTGCAGGGCGCCGGCGGGATGCGGTTTCACAACCCGGGGTACCTGCGGGCGCTGCGCGAGCTGTGCGACGCGCACGGGGTGCTGCTGGTCTTCGACGAGATCGCTACCGGGTTCGGTCGCAGCGGTGCGATGTTCGCGATGGACCATGCCGGCGTGCGGCCCGACGTGATGTGCGTCGGGAAGGCGCTGACTGGCGGGTACCTGTCGATGGCCGCGACGCTGTGTGACGCCGGGGTGGCCGAGGGGATCTCCCGCGGCGAGCTTCCCGTCCTGGCCCATGGACCGACCTTCATGGGCAACCCGCTGGGCGCGGCGGTGGCCAACGCCTCGATCGGGCTGCTTGCCGCCGGCGACTGGGCGGGCGAGGTGGCACGGATCTCCTCGGGGCTGCGGGAGGCGCTGGCCGCGGCCCGGTTGGTGCCGGGGGTGCGCGACATACGGGTCCTGGGCGCGATCGGGGTCGTCCAGCTCGACCATGAGGTGGACATCACCGCCGCCACGTCGGCGGCGGTGGCGCAGGGCGTCTGGCTGCGTCCGTTCCGTGACCTGATCTACACGATGCCGCCGTACGTGACGGCGGACGGGGACGTGGCCCAGATCGGCGACGCGCTGGCGGCCGCCGCCAAGGCGGGCTGATCGGCGACCGCTCTGGGTCGCGCCGCGGTGCCAGGCGCGCCGGGCCGGGCCGGTTCGCGCGCTACCGATTCATCGAAAGGAAGCAGTTGTGACCGGAAGTTTCGGGGCCCGGCTGGAGGCCGCCGTGGCGGCCCGTGGCCGGCTGTGCGTCGGCATCGACCCGCACGCGTCGCTGCTGTCCGCCTGGGGAGTGGGCGACGATGTCGCGGGCCTGGAGCGGTTCAGCGCCACGGTGGTCGAGGCGCTCGCCGACCGGGTCGCGGTTTTCAAGCCCCAGTCGGCGTTTTATGAGCGTTTCGGCGCCAGGGGCATGGCGATCTTAGAGTCAACTATCCGACAGTTACGTTCGGCTGGTGCTATTGTGATCTTGGACGTCAAGCGGGGAGACATCGGCTCGACGGCCACCGCCTACGCTCAGGCGTACCTCGATCCGGCCAGCCCGATGTGCGCCGACGCGATCACGGCGAATCCGTACCTGGGTTTCGGTTCGCTCCAGCCAATGATCGACATCGCTGTCCGCAGCGGCAACGGAGTCCTCGTCCTGGCGCTCACCTCGAACCCCGAAGCGCCCGCCGTCCAGCATGCCCGTACCGCCGACGGGCGCACCGTCGGGCAGCTCATTCTGGACGAGGTTTCCCAGGTCAACGCGGGTGCGCAGCCGTTGGGCAGCATCGGCGTGGTGGTCGGCGCGACCATCGGGGAGACCGGTCACGACTTCGCTTCGGTCAACGGTCCGATCCTCGCGCCGGGCCTCGGCGCGCAGGGCGCCGGGGCGCCGGATCTGGTGACCGTCTTCGGAGCCGCGCGCCGTGCGGTACTGCCCAGCTACTCCCGGGAGATTCTCGGAAAGGGGCCGGACACGGCCAGCCTGCGAGCGGCCACCGAGCGTGCCCTCGCGGCCTGCGAAGCGGTGCTGGCTACTACCTCCTGATCACAATTTTCGTGATCTGCCGCGTCCGACGTTGCCGAAAACGCCGCTGACCGCTAGTTTTCCCGGCGCTGGGAACCACACGCACACCACGATTCACATGCGCCGTGCAGCTAGGTACCGGCGCGAGATGGACCTGAGGAGAACTGGTGCCGCTCCCCACACTGAGCCCCGAACAGCGTGCCGCTGCGCTGGAAAAGGCTGCGGAGATTCGTAAGGCCCGTGCCGAGCTCAAGGAGCAGCTCAAGGCGGGTAAGGTCACGCTGGCGGCCGTGCTGGACCGCGCTGAGAGCGACGATGTTGTCGGCAAGCTCAAGGTGTCGGCCGTATTGCAGGCCCTGCCCGGGATTGGCAAGATCCGGGCAACCCAGATCATGGAGAAGCTGAAGATCGCCGACAGCCGCCGCCTGCGCGGCCTGGGCGACCAGCAGCGTAAGGCACTGCTTGGGGAGTTCGCTGCCGGCAAGTAAGTCGGCCAGTGTAGAAACAAGCAGTGAGCAACGACGACGACGCGCGTCCGGCAGCTCGACTGACGGTCCTTTCCGGACCCTCCGGGGTCGGCAAGGACAGCGTGATCGAGCTGATCCGGGCGCGCTCGCCCTTTGTCTGGCTGTCCGTGTCGGTCACCACCCGACCGAAGCGCGACTACGAGGTCGACGGAGTGCACTATCACTTCGTCGACCGCGAGGAGTTCCAGCGGCTGATCGCGGCGGGACAGCTGCTGGAGTGGGCCGAGTTCGCCGGCAACCTCTACGGCACGCCCCGCGGGCCGGTCGAGGAGAGGTTGCGGCAGGGGCTACCCGCGCTCCTCAAGATCGATCTGCAGGGTGCGCGCCAGGTCCGCGCGGCGATGCCCGAGGCGCTGCTGGTCTTCCTGGCCCCGCCAAGCGTGGCGGAGCTGCACCGGCGGCTGGTCGGCCGGGGGACCGAGGACCCCGACACGATCCGGCTGCGCCTGGAGCACGCCGACGAGGAGCTGGCCGCGGAGACCGAGTTCGATGTGACGGTGGTAAACGACTCCGTCGAGCGCGCGGCCGACGAGTTGATAGGATTGCTCGGTTGCTTACCGTTATCCCCGAAGCATTAGGACTGCCGTGACCGTCGCGAACCCCGAAGGCATCACCAACCCGCCGATCGACGAGCTGCTCGAGAAGACCTCGTCCAAGTACGCGCTGGTCATCTTCGCGGCCAAGCGTGCCCGCCAGATCAACGCCTACTACAGCCAGCTCGGCGAGGGCCTGCTGGAGTACGTCGGCCCGCTGGTGGAGACCACGCCGCAGGAGAAGCCGCTGTCGATCGCGATGCGTGAGATCAACTCCAGCCTGCTCGTCGCGGAGCCCATCGAAGGCTGAGTTCGGACGGCGGCGACGCCGTCCGAGGTGCCCGGGCGTGCGCCCGGGCCCGATGCAGCGCCGTGGCCGCCCCGGGCGGCCGTGGGCGTCACTGAGAGGTTGTCGTGTCGCAGCAGGATCCCCTGGTGGTTCTCGGGGTGGGCGGCGGGATCGCCGCGTACAAGGCGTGCGAGCTGCTGCGGTTGTTCACCGAGTCCGGCCACCGGGTCCGGGTGGTTCCCACCGCGTCCGCGCTGCGCTTCGTCGGCGCGCCGACCTGGGAAGCGCTGTCCGGGCAGCCGGTCGCCGACGATGTCTGGTCCGACGCCGAGCAGGTCCCGCACGTGGCGCTCGGCCGGGCCGCCGACCTGGTCGTGGTCGCACCGGCGACCGCCGACCTGCTCGCCCGGGCGGCTCACGGGGTCGCGGACGACCTGCTGACGAACACCCTGCTGACCGCCCGTGCGCCGGTGGTCTTCGCGCCGGCGATGCACACCGAGATGTGGGAACACCCGGCCACGGTCGACAACGTGGCCACCCTCCGGCGGCGGGGCGCGCTGGTGATCGAACCGGCGACCGGCCGGCTCACCGGGCGGGACACCGGCAAGGGTCGCCTCCCCGATCCCGCCGAGATCTTCGCGGTGGCGCGGCTGGTGCTCGCCCGGGGC
Source organism: Micromonosporaceae bacterium (assembly GCA_040255525.1). Classification (GTDB taxonomy): domain Bacteria; phylum Actinomycetota; class Actinomycetes; order Mycobacteriales; family Micromonosporaceae; genus Rugosimonospora. The sequence goes on from JBDZVD010000080.1 coordinate 19,785, forward strand.
ACGGTACCGGCGCGGGACCTGGCCGGCCGGCACGTGGTGGTCACCGCGGGTGGCACCCGGGAGCCGCTGGACCCGGTCCGGTACCTGGGCAACCGGTCCTCGGGGAAGCAGGGGTACGCGTTCGCCCGTACCGCGGCGACCCGGGGCGCCCAGGTGACGCTGATCGCGGCGAACGTCACGCTGCGCGATCCGTCGGGCGTGGACGTGATCCGGGTCGGTACGGCGGAGGAGTTGCGCAAGGCGACGGTGGAGGCCGCGGCCGGCGCCGACGCGATCGTCATGGCCGCGGCACCGGCGGACTTCCGGCCGGCGACGTACCAGCCGGGCAAGATCAAGAAGTCCGCGGACGGATCGGCTCCCACGCTGGAGCTGGTGACCACTGTGGACATCGCCGCCGAGCTGGGTGCCGCCAAGCGGCCGGGTCAGGTGCTGGTGGCGTTCGCCGCGGAGACCCACGACGCGCTGGCGCACGCCCGGGACAAGCTGGCCCGCAAGCGTGCCGACTTCATCGTGGTCAACGAGGTCGGGCCGGACCGGGCGTTCGGCACGGATGACAACGCGGCCACGGTGATCGGCGCCGACGGTTCGCGGGTCGAGCTGTCGAGCCGGCCGAAGGACGAACTCGCCGACGCGGTGTGGGATGTCGTGGTCGACCGCTTTTCGCCGGGATCGCAGCCTTTTCCACCGGTGTAGCGGGCTCACGCAAAACACCAGGCCGGTGGACTGTAGACTCCTTGAAACTCATTACTGGAGCTTGAGTAACGACTGTTCCTGACCCTTGAAGGGGGCACTGTGGCACGCCGTCTTTTCACGTCTGAGTCGGTGACAGAGGGACACCCAGACAAGATCGCCGACCAGATCAGCGACGGTGTTCTGGACGCCCTGATCACCACCGACCCGCACAGTCGCGTCGCGGTGGAAACCCTGATCACGACCGGTCAGGTGCACGTGGCGGGCGAGGTCACCACCCAGGCGTACGCGGACATCCCGCGCATCGTGCGGGAGACCATCCTGCGGATCGGCTACGACTCGTCGAAGAAGGGCTTCGACGGTGCCTCCTGTGGCGTGAACATCGCGATCGGCGCGCAGTCGCCCGACATCGCCCAGGGTGTGGACCGGGCGCTGGAGGCGCGCACCGCCGGCGACGGCGATGCGCTGGACGCGCAGGGCGCCGGTGACCAGGGAATGATGTTCGGATTCGCGTGTTCCGAGACGCCCGAACTGATGCCGCTGCCGATCGCGCTGGCGCACCGGCTGGCCCGCCGGCTGTCCGCCGTGCGCAAGGACGGCACGATCCCGTACCTGCGCCCGGACGGCAAGACCCAGGTGACCGTGGAGTACGACGGCCTCAAGCCGGTCCGGCTGAACACGGTCGTGGTGTCCAGCCAGCACGCGCCGGACATCTCGCTGGAGTCCCTGCTGACCCCGGACGTGCGCGAGCACGTGATCGCCCCCGAGATCGACGGGCTGGGGTTGGACACCGAGGGGTACCGGCTGCTGGTCAACCCGACCGGACGGTTCGAGATCGGCGGCCCGATGGGCGACGCCGGCCTCACCGGCCGCAAGATCATTGTGGACACCTACGGCGGCTACGCCCGCCACGGTGGTGGCGCCTTCTCGGGCAAGGACCCGTCCAAGGTGGACCGTTCGGCGGCGTACGCGATGCGGTGGGTCGCGAAGAACGTGGTCGCGGCCGGCCTGGCGGAGCGGTGCGAGGCCCAGGTCGCGTACGCGATCGGCAAGGCCAAGCCGGTCAGCCTGTTCGTCGAGTGCTTCGGCACGGAGACGGTGCCGGTCGCGCGCATCGAGAAGGCCATCTCCGAAGTCTTCGACCTGCGCCCGGCGGCCATCATCCGCGACCTCGACCTGCTCCGGCCGATCTACCAGCAGACCGCGGCGTACGGCCACTTCGGCCGCGAGCTGCCGGACCTGACCTGGGAGCGCACCGACCGGATGGCCGACCTGAAGGCCGCCGCGTCGGACTGATCCGCCCCGGCTTCGAGCCGTCGCGCCGGGCCGATCCGGCGCCATGGTCGAACCGCGCCGCCTGCGGCTCACGCCGCGAGCGGCGCGGTTCGCGGTTGTCCGGCGGAATCCGGTCCGGTGCGGTGTGGCCGGGATCGCCGGATCGGCCCGTCACGACCGGTGAACGACGGGCCGGCGCGTGCCGTCTGGTAGAACATCCGAGTGCCCGCCCCGAAGAGGGCCGAGCGGGAGCCGGCCGCGCAGTTGCCGGTCGCGCGGATCAGCGTGGACGTCGGGCTCGCGCATCTCGACCGCCCGTTCGACTACCTGGTTCCGGCGCGGCTGGACGCCGACGCGCGGCCCGGGGTACGGGTACGGGTCCGGTTCGCCGGGCAGTTGGTCGACGGGTACCTGCTCGAACGCGTCGCGCGGTCCGATCACGGTGGGCGGCTGACCTGGCTGGAGCGGGTGGTGTCGCCCGAGCCGGTACTCACCCCGGAGGTCGTCCGGCTCGCCCGAGCGGTCGCCGACCGGTACGCCGGCACGCTGTCCGACGTGCTGCGGCTGGCCGTACCGCCGCGCCACGCCCGGGTCGAGGCGGAGGTGCCGGCCGGCCGGGCAGCGGACGGCGGCGCGAGCCCGCCCGACGACGGCGGAGCGGCGGTCCCGGCCGGGGCCGGCCCGGAGGCAGCGGCCGGCCCGGTGACCATGGCCGGCCCGCAGATGGCGGCCGGCCCGGCGACAACGGCCGGGTCGGGTGCGGGCGGTGCCGGCCGCGGTGCCGGCGCGGTCGCCGGTGACGGGTTCGACCCGCGGCGGTGGCGGAACTACCCGACCGGCCCCGGATTCGTCACCGCGCTGGCCGACGGCCGCACGCCGAGGGCGGTGTGGACCGCCCTGCCCGGTGAGGACTGGCCGGCCCGGCTCGCCGAGGCGGTGGCCGCCACGGTACACAGCGGGCGGGACGCGGTCGTCGCCGTGGCCGACGCCCGGGACCTGGAGCGGCTGGACGCCGCACTGACCGCGTGCCTGGGCCCGGACCGGCACGTCGCGCTGTCCGCCGCCGTCGGGCCGGCCGAACGGTACCGGCGGTTCCTCGCGGCCCGCCGCGGCCGGGTGCGCGCGGTCATCGGTACCCGGGCGGTGGTCTTCGCGCCCGTGACCGACCTGGGGCTGGTGGCCCTCTGGGACGACGGGGACGACTCGTACTCCGAGCCCCGCGCCCCGTACCCGCACGCCCGTGACGTGCTGCTGACCAGGGCGCAGCTGGGTGGCGCGGCGGTGCTGCTGGGCGGGTACGCGCGCAGCGTCGAGGCGCAGCAACTGCTGGAGACCGGCTGGGCCAAGCCCATCGAGGCGACCCGGGACACGCTCCGCCGGCACGCCCCATCGGTCCACGCGACCAGCGACGATCCCCGCGAGCAGGCCGCCGCCCGGCTGCCCACGCTGGCCTGGCGGGCGGCCCGGGACGCGCTGGCCGCCGGGGCGCCGGTGCTGGTCCAGGTGCCCCGGCGCGGGTACCTGCCGGCGGTCGCCTGCGCCACCTGCCGTACCTCGGCGCGCTGCCCGCACTGCCAGGGGCCGCTGTCGCTGACCGGGTCGGCCAGCACCGCGGTCTGCCGGTGGTGCGGGCGTGCGGCCGCCCGGTACGCCTGTCCGGTGTGCGGCGGGCGCCGGCTGCGCGCGGCGGTCGTCGGTGCCCGCCGCACCGCCGAGGAACTCGGCCGGGCCTTTCCCGACGTACCGATCTGGACGTCGGGCCGGGACGGCGTGCTGGCCGGCGTACCGGACGAGCCGGGGCTCGCGGTGTCCACGCCCGGGGCCGAGCCGGTGCCGGCCGGGCCCGGGTACGGCGCCGTGCTGCTGCTGGACACCTGGGCGCTGCTGACCCGGGCCGACCTGCGGGCCGGGGAGGAGGCGCTGCGCCGCTGGCTGGCCGCGGCGGCGCTGGCCCGGCCGGGTGCGGCGGGCGGCCGGGTGGTGGTGGTCGCGGACGGCGGGTTGGCGCCGGTACAGGCGTTGATCCGGTTCGATCCGGGCTGGCTGGCCGCACGTGAGCTGGCCGAGCGGCGGGAGCTGGGCTTCCCGCCGGCGGTGCGGATGGCGTCGCTCACCGGTACCCCGGGGGCGGTCGCCGACCTGCTCGCCGCGGCGCACCTGCCGGACGGGGTGGAGCCGCTCGGCCCGGTACCGGCCGGGGAGGATCAAGAACGCATGCTGCTGCGTACCAGCCGGTCGGGCGGGGCGGCGCTGGCGGCGGCGCTGCGGGAGGCTTCCGGGGTACGCAGCGCCCGCAAGGCACCGGACCCGGTACGGGTGCAGGTCGACCCGTTGCAGCTGCTCTGAATCGCCACCGTGCGGCCGGATCGCCGCGCCGTACGGCCGGTTTCGAACCCGGGACGCGCCGGTTCCGGTTTCCGGTGCGGGTACCCGGCGCCTCCGGGCGTCGCGGCGCCCCGGCAGCCGCTGCGGCGTACTCCGTAGACTGGAGTAGTTGCCCTCCGGTGGCCGCCGGTCCGTCACGGACCACCGCCGGGACCGGCCCGGAAGAAGGTAGGTTCAGTGACCGTCACGCCGATACGCCTGTTCGGTGATCCTGTGCTGCGCAGCCCGGCCGACCCGGTCGTGGACTTCGACAAGGAACTGCGCAAGCTGGTCGCCGACCTCACCGACACCATGCGCGACGAGGGCGGGGCGGGGCTGGCCGCGCCGCAGCTCGGCGTCGGTCTGCGGGTGTTCGCGTTCGACGTCGACGAGGTGGTCGGTCACCTGGTCAACCCGGTGCTGGAGTTCCCGGACGAAGAGGAGCAGGACGGCCAGGAGGGCTGCCTGTCGATCCCGGGCGTGTACGTGGACACCAAGCGGCGGATGAACGTGATCGCGAAGGGTTTCAACGAGTACGGCGACCCGGTCCAGATTGTCGGCACCGGGATGATGGCGCGCTGCGTCCAGCACGAGACCGATCACCTCGACGGTGTGCTGTTCATCGACCGCCTCGACAAGAAGGCGCGCAAGGACGCCATGAAGGCGATCCGGGCCACCGACTGGTACGAGGCCGGGATCACGGTCAAGGTGAGCCCGCACGCTCCCGTCCGCGGCCAGGCCGGCTGATGCGGCTGGTCTTCGCCGGTACGCCGGAGGTCGCGGTACCGGCCCTGGACGCCATCGCCGCGTCCCGGCACGAGCTGGTCGCCGTGCTCACCCGGCCGGACGCGCCGGCCGGGCGGGGTCGGCGGCTGGTGCGCTCGCCGGCGGGTGCCTGGGCCGACGAGCGGGGCATCGAAGTGCTGACCCCGCGGCGGCCCCGGGAAGCGGAGTTCCTGGCCCGGCTGGAGCAGCTCGCGCCGGACTGCGTGCCGGTGGTCGCCTACGGCGCCCTGGTGCCCCCGGCCGCGCTGGAGATCCCCCGGTACGGCTGGGTGAACCTGCACTTCTCGCTACTGCCCGCCTGGCGCGGGGCGGCGCCGGTCCAGCACGCGGTGCTGCACGGCGACGAGGTGACCGGAGCCAGCGTCTTCCAGTTGGAGGCCGGCCTGGACACCGGCCCGGTGTTCGGCACCCTGACCGACCCGATCCGGCCCACCGACACGTCCGGCGACCTGCTGGAACGCCTGTCGCGCTCGGGTGCCCGGCTGCTCGTCGAGGTGCTGGACGGGATCGAGGCGGGCATGCTGCACGCGGTACCGCAGCCGGCCGACGGGGTCACGGTCGCGCCGAAGTTGACCGTCGAGGACGCCGAGGTGCGCTGGGCGGATCCGTCGTTCGCGGTGGACCGCCGGGTACGGGCCAACACGCCGGCGCCCGGCGCGTGGAGCACGTTCCGGGGAGAGCGGATCAAGCTCGGCCCGGTGACGCCGGTGACCCCGGCACCGGAGGGCGTCGCGCTGGCGCCCGGGCAGATCGAGGTGCAGCGGTCGCGGGCACTGGTCGGCACCGGTACCGGTCCGGTGGCGCTCGGCGAGGTCCGGGCGGCCGGCAAGCGGGCCATGCCCGCGGTGGACTGGGCCCGCGGCGTGCGCCCGCGCCCCGGCGAGAGGCTGGAAATGAGCGAGCGTGGATAGCGATCCGGGGACGGGCCGGCGGACCGGGCGTGGCCCCGGGGTGCGGCGGCCGGAGACCGCGCGGGACCGGTCGGCGAGGCGGGAAGACGGCCGGGGCGACCGGTCCGGGTCGCGAGGCGGCCCCGCACGCGCCGAACGGGGCCGGTTCGACGACGGGTGGGAACTGGTCCCGGAGCGGGTGCGGCGGGCGGTCGCGCGCGGCGGGGACGCGGCCCGGCACGCGGCGTACCAGGCCCTCACGGCGGTGAACCGGGACGACGCGTACGCGAACCTGGTGCTCCCGCAGATCCTGCGCGAGCTCGGCGTACGCGGCCGGGACGCGGCGTTCGCCACCGAGCTGGCCTACGGCACCCTGCGCACCCTGGGGACCCTGGACGCCATCGTCGCGTCCGCCGCCGGCCGGGAGGTGGAGCGGATCGACCCGCCGGCCCGGGACGCTCTGCGGCTGGGTGCGTACCAGCTGCTGTACACGCGGGTACCGGCGCACGCCGCCGTGTCCTCCAGCGTCGACCTGCTGCGGGCGGTCGCCGGCTCGGGCGCGACCGGCTTCGTCAACGCGGTCCTGCGCCAGATCGGCGAACGGAGGCTGGACGAGTGGCTCGCCGGCCTGGCCCCGGATCCGGACACCGACCCGGTCGGCAACCTGGCGCTGGCCCGCAGCCATCCACAGTGGATCGTCCGGGCGTTCGCCGAGGCGCTCGGCGGGGACCTGGACGAGACCGAGGCGCTGCTGGCCGAGGACAACGATCCGCCGGGGGTGCACCTGTGCGCCCGCCCCGGCCTGGTCGACGCGGTCGAGCTGGCCGACGAGGTGGGCGGCGCGCCGGGTGCGTTCTCGCCGTACGCGGTGTACCTCACGGGCGGCGCACCCGGCGACCTGGCCGCGGTACGCGACGGCCGGGCGCACGTGCAGGACGAGGGTTCCCAGCTGGCCGCGCTCGCCCTCGCCGGGGCGGAGGTGACCGGCGAGGACCGGCGCTGGCTGGACCTGTGCGCCGGCCCGGGAGGCAAGGCGGCTCTGCTCGGCTCGCTGGCCGCGTCGCGGGACGCCCGGCTGACCGCGGTCGAGGTCGCACCGCACCGGGCCGCCCTGGTGGAGGCCGCGACCCGGGGGCTGCCGGTCACCGTGTTGTGCGCGGACGGTCGCGAGGTGGGCGGCGACGCCCTTCCGGAAGCCGGGTTCGACCGGGTGCTGGTGGACGCGCCGTGTTCCGGGCTCGGCGCGCTGCGCCGGCGGCCGGAAGCGCGCTGGCGCCGGTCCCCGAGCGACCTGCCACCACTGACCCGGCTCCAGCGCGAGCTGCTCATCGCGGCCGTGCGCGCGGTCCGGCCGGGCGGCGTGGTCGGGTACGTGACGTGCTCGCCGCACGTCGTGGAGACCCAGGTGACCGTCACCGAGGCGGCCCGCCGCTGCCCGTACCCGGTCGAGCTGCTCGACGCGCGGGCGATGCTGCCGGAGGGCATGCCCCAGCTGGGTACCGGGCCGACGGTGCAGCTGTGGCCGCACCGGCACGGTACCGACGCGATGTTCATCGCCTTGCTGCGCCGGGTCGGCTGAGCCTCCCGGCGCGGTGCGTGTGCCGCCGGCCCCGGACGACCGCCGGGCGCGACGCGCCGGAGGCACAGTCAATACACTGGCGGGGTGAGCGCGCCGCCACCGATTATCGCCCCCAGCATCCTCGCCGCGGACTTCTCCCGCCTGGCCGAGGAGGCCAGGGCAGTCGAGGGGGCCGCCGACTGGCTGCACGTCGACGTGATGGACAACCATTTCGTCCCGAACCTGACCATCGGGCTGCCGGTCGTCCAGAGCCTGATCAAGACGACGACGCTGCCGTTCGATGTCCACCTGATGATCGAGGCGCCGGAGCGGTGGTCGGTCGGGTACGCCGAGGCGGGCGCGTACAACGTGACGTTCCACGTCGAGGCGGCCGACGACCCGGTCGCGCTGGCGAAGAACCTGCGGGCCGCGGGTGCCCGGGCCGGCCTGGCGATCGACCGGGACACGCCGATCGAGCCGTATGTGGAACTGCTGCCGCACTTCGACACCCTGCTGATCATGACGATCAAGGCCGGCTTCGGCGGTCAGTCGTTCCTGCCCGAGATGCTGGACAAGGTGCGCGCGGTCCGCCGGTACGCCGAGCGCGGCCACCTGGAGCTGCGCGTCGAGGTGGACGGCGGCATCGCCGCGGACACCATCGAGGCCGCCGCCGACGCGGGCGCCGACGCGTTCGTCGCGGGTACCGCCGTCTACGGCGCCGCCGATCCGGCCGCCGCGGTGCGGGGGCTGCGCCAGGCGGTCAACCGGTGACTCTCCCGCCGGGCGAGCCGCACAAGGACCTGATCCTGGTCGTCGACGACGACCAGGACATCGCCCGGTTCGTCGAGGTGAACCTCCAGTTGCAGGGCTTCGACGTGGTCGTGGCCCGGGACGGTGCCGAGGCGCTGGACCTGGTCGCCGGCACGCCTCCGGACCTGGCGATCGTGGACCTGATGATGCCCAAGGTCGACGGGCTGGAGTTGACCCGGCGGCTGCGCGCGAACCCGCTGACCGCGTCGATGCCGATCATCATGCTGACCGCCCGCGGGCTGACCGTCGACAAGGTGCTCGGGCTGACCGCCGGGGCCGACGACTACCTGGTCAAGCCGTTCGACACGCTGGAACTGGTGGCGCGGGTCAACTCGATCCTGCGCCGCAACCAGGAGTACCGCGAGGTTTCCCCGTTGACCGGGCTGCCCGGCAACACCCGGATCCTGCGCGAGATCTCCGACCGGGTACGGGGCGGCACCGACTACGCGGTCTGCCACGTCGACATCGACCGGTTCAAGAGCGTCAACGACGCGTACGGGTTCGCCCGCGGCGACGAGTTCATCTCCGCGCTGGCCCGCTCGGTGCAGCGCGCGGTGATGGACGTCGGGCTGCCCCCGGCGTTCGTCGGGCACATCGGCGGCGACGACTTCGTGATCGTCTGCACCCCCGACCAGATCCGTCCGCTGACCGAGCGGGCGGTGACCGACTTCGAGAGCGCGGCGGACAAGCTCTACGACCCGATCGACTCCGAGCGCGGGTACCTGGAGCTGACCGACCGCAAGGGTGAGGTCAAGCGGGCCCGGCTGGTGACCATCTCGATCGGCGTCGCCCTGTCCACGAACCGGCACTACGCCGACCCGCGCGAGGTGGTCGCGGCCGCGTCTGAGATGAAGACGGTGGCCAAGACCCAGCCGGGCTCGTACGTCGCGGTGGACCGGCGCACCGAGCGCTGATCCGCCCGGCCGGCCCCGCGCCGGTCCCCGCCCCGGTGGTGTGATGAGCGTCGCGCGGGGGCGCATCGTCGCCCGCGACGTGTCAGACTGATTGCACATACCCACCACGCGCTGGCGGGACTCGGTGAAATTCCGAACCGGCGGTGATCCGGTGCCTTGACGGCCCGGTAAGCCCGCGACCCGGTCGACGTGACGTCGAACGGTGGACCTGGTGAAAATCCGGGGCCGACGGTCAAAGTCCGGATGGGAGACAGCGCGCGGGCGGAGCGTCCTCGCTGACGTTCCGGGGCTGGCCGGCGATCCCGGTCTCCCCGCCGGGTGGCGCATCGACGCCCCCGCCCGCCGGTTGTCACGCCCCCGCCGCGCACCGCGACGAGAGGGGCCCGGCGGTGACCGAGTTCAGCCCGGCAGAGCGGGACGCGATGGACCGCGCCCTCGATCTGGCCGCGCAGGGCCTCGGTGCGACCAGCCCGAATCCGAGCGTCGGAGCGGTGATCCTGGCGGCGGACGGAACCGTCGCCGGTGAGGGCCGGACCGCGCCGGTCGGTGGCCCGCACGCCGAGGTGGTGGCCCTCGCGGTCGCCGGTGAGCGTGCCCGGGGCGGTACCGCGGTGGTCACCCTCGAACCGTGCGACCACACCGGGCGTACCGGGCCGTGCACCCGGGCGCTGATCGCCGCCGGGGTGGCCCGGGTGGTGTACGCGGTGGCCGACCCCAATCCGCTGGCCGCCGGCGGAGCCGGGACGCTGCGCGCGGCGGGCGTCGACGTCGCGACCGGGCTCGGCGAGCGGCGGGCCGTCCAGGTGTCCCGGTACTGGCGTACCGCGGTGCGGCTGGGCCGCCCGTACGTGATCTGGAAGTACGCGGCAACCCTGGACGGTCGTTCGGCGGCGGCCGATGGTACGAGCAAGTGGATCACTTCCGAGCAGGCCCGGGCGGACGTGCACGCGCTGCGCGGCCAGATGGACGCGATCATTGCCGGGATCGGCACGGTACTGGCCGACGACCCGGCCCTGACCGTGCGGGTACCGGGGCTGGACCGGTCACCGCTGCGGGTTGTGGTGGACGCGGCCGGCCGTACCCCGGCGGGCGCCCGGGTGCGCCAGGGCGCCGTACCGACCTGGATCGCCACCGCCGCCGAGGTCGGCGCCGGGGCGGACGGCCGGGTCGACCTGGACAAGCTGCTCGCCACGCTCTACGGCAGGGGAGTGCGTGCCGCCCTGATCGAGGGCGGCCCCACGCTGGCCGGCGCGTTCCTGGCCGCCGGACTGGTCGACGAGGTCGTCGGGTACCTCGCGCCCAAGGTCCTCGGCGAGGGGCTGGCGGCGAGCGGACCCGCCGGGGTGAGCACCGTCTCGGCCGCCATCGATCTCGAACTCGCGGACGTTACCCGGATCGGACCGGACCTGCGGATCACCGCGATCCCGCGGAGGAGGAGCTGACATGTTCACCGGCATCGTGGAGGAGCTCGGCAGCGTGGTCGGCGTGGTCGATCTCGGCGACGCGGCCCGGTTGACCGTGCGAGGACCGCTGGTCACCCAGGACGTGGCTCACGGCGACTCGATCGCGGTCAACGGGGTGTGCCTGACCGTGGTCGAGGTCGGCGACGACGCGTTCACCGCGGACGTCATGAAGGAGACGCTGGACCGCTCGTCGCTGGGCCGGCTGTCCGCCGGCGACCCGGTGAACCTGGAGCGGGCCGCGACGCTGTCCACCCGCCTGGGTGGGCATCTGGTGCAGGGCCACGTGGACGGGGTCGGCGCGATCGTCTCGCGGACGCCCGGCGAACAGTGGGAGATCGTCACGGTCTCGCTGCCGCCCGGCCTGTCCCGGTACGTGGTGGAGAAGGGCTCGATCACCGTGGACGGGGTGTCGCTGACGGTGACCGCGGTGTCCGACCGCGACTTCTCGGTCAGCCTCATCCCGACCACGCTGAAGCTCACGACGCTGGGCGCCAAGGACACCGGTGACCCGGTCAATCTGGAGGTCGATGTGATCGCCAAGTACGTCGAGAAGCTGGTGGCGGCGGTGGAGCGGGCATGAGCGAGCGTCAGCGAGTGAATCAGAGTTGCAGGGCGTCCGTGCCTCATGCCGGACCGCAGCGAAGCGAGGATCCGGCATGAG
>JBDZVD010000007.1:0-114984 GCA_040255525.1 Micromonosporaceae bacterium
CACCACCGCACCCGGCGCCTCCTCGACCGGCGGATCGGCGGCCATCACCGTCGGGGCCCCCCAGAACTTCTGGGGCAGCCTCGCTCAGCAGTTGGGGGGCTCGCACGTCAAGGTCACCAGCATCATCGACAACCCGGACGCCGACCCGCACGACTACGAACCCACCGCCGCCGACGGCCGGAAGATCGCGTTCGCGAGACTGGCAATCATCAACGGTGTCGGGTACGACCCCTGGGCCACCAAGCTCGCCGACGCCAATCCGTCGCCCGACCGGACCACCCTGACCGTGGGCGACCTGGTCGGGGCGAAGGACGGGGACAACCCGCACCGCTGGTACAACCCGGACAACGTACGGCAGGTCATCGACCAGATCACCGCCGACTACAAGAAGATCGATCCGGCCGACGCGTCGTTCTTCGCCACCCGGCACGACACCGTCATCGACACCAACCTGAAGGAGTACTTCGACACGATCGCGTCCATCAAGGCGACCTACGCCGGCACCCCGGTCGGCGCCTCAGAGTCGATCTTCGCGATGCTGTCCCCGGCACTGGGCCTCAACCTGCTCACCCCGCCGGGGTTCCTCACCGACATCAGTGAGGGCGGCGACCCCAGCGCGCAGGACAAGGCGACGATCGACAAGCAGATCAAGACCAGGCAGATCAAGCTCTACGTGTACAACAGCCAGAACGCCACCCCGGACGTGCAGGCGCAGGTCGACGAGGCCAAGGCGGCCGGGATCCCGGTCAGCTCGATCACCGAGACGCTCACCCCGGCCGGCGCGTCCTTCCAGGACTGGCAGGTCGCCCAGCTGACCGCGCTCCAGCGGGCGCTCGCCCAGACCTCGGCGAGCTGACCGGCCTTCGCGCTGACCGGCCTTGGCGCGCTGACGGCCTCGCCGCGCTACTCGGCGATCGCGCGGGTGAGCAGGACCGCCGTGACGAACGTGCGGAACAGCCGCAGCGGGTCGTCGTCGGTCATCGCCACGGTCGTCTCGCCGGTCCGCTCGACGCCGCGCAGCCAGCTGGCGAGGTCGGCGAGGTCGCCGTTGTGGAACCGCACGGACAGCGTCGCCGGCAACGCGATCGACGGTGCGCAGAACGAGCCGAGGCGCTCGAGCGCGCGCTGCGCGCCGGCCCGGATCGCCTCGCGGGCACGGTCCGGGTGCAGGCCGGCCGCGGCGAACCGGGTGACCGATTCCTTGACCACCACGGTTTCGATGCCGGGGCAGAACGGCGCAGCCTCCTCGGCGGTGGTGCGGTCGCCGGTGATGAGCACGACCGGCACGCCGTACGCCTGCGCCACCAGGGCGTTGATGCCCGCCTCACCGGTCACCACGCCGCCCAGCCGGACGTCCGCGATGGCCCGTGGGTTGTAGGTGTGTGACAGCACGGACGCCGCCGAGCTCATCGAACCGTGGTAGGACACGAAGAACACGGCGTCGAAGGACGCGTCCAGGCCCTGCATCATGTACAGCGGCTTGTGCCGGCCGGACAGGTACGATGCGCCGCCGTGCAGCCGGTCCGGGCGCAGGTTCTGCATCGTCGAGTGCGAGTCGTTGACCAGGAACTCCCGTGCCCCGGCGGCGAGAGCGCCGTCGATGGCCGCGTTCACCTCGGCCTGCAGCAACGTGCGGTAGTACTCGTACTCCGGGCTCGGCGGGCGGCACTGGGACCAGTCGACCACGCCGGCGGTGCCTTCCATGTCGGTGGAGAGGAAGACCTTCACGCACACTCCCGTCCCGGTGGCTCGACGCCATTATGCCGGGTCAGTCGCGCGCGTGGTACCGGTGGTCAGGCGCGGGCGAGCCGGCGGGCCTGGTCGTAGCTGGCCTCCTGCTCGACCCGTACCAGCGCACCGAGCAGCCAGGCGAGCTTCTCGGACTCCCTGCCCTGCCTGCCGCCAGCCACCTGGAACAGGTCGGCCGTCGTACGGCCCAGCCCGAGCTTGCGCGCGGCGGCGAGCGCCCGCCGGTCCGCGAACGGCGCGATCTCGCTCCACCCGGCCTGTACCTCGCGGAAGAACAGATCGACGGCGGTGTCGCTGACGCCGGGCAGTTGCCGTAGCAGTTGCCGTTCACGGTTAGGGTCGCGCCGGGCGACCGCCCGCAGTCGCCGCAGGTCGCCCTGGTACCTGTCGGCGACCGCCCGGGCCAGCGTTCCGAGCTCGGCGGCGACGCGCCGGGCGTCGCGGCGGGGGTCGGCGCCGCGGACGGCGGCCAGGCGCAGGTCCTCCGGTGCCGCGGCCAACCGCGCCGCGGTGTCCCAGCCGCGTTCGCGCAGCGCCCTGGCGGCCCGTACCGCGGCGTCGAGGTCGCTACGGCCTGCGGCGAGCACCGACAGGCACAGCAACTGGAACAGAGTCGCCGGGTTGTTGGTCACCGGAAAGCCGGCCCGCTCGGCGAAGCCCCGGCCGGTCCGGCCGATCAGCCGGCGCGCCAACCGCCGCTTGTCCGCCAGTTCCATCGTCCCACCAGGCATCACGACCTCCGATCACCGCTGGAACAGGCCGACGGTGCTGCCACTGGCCACGGCCGCCAGGTCCACGTGCTGGTGCACGTCGTACGCGGTCGGCACCTCCGGCAGCTGGATCGACTCGCCCAGCGCGTACAGGTGGAACACGTACCGGTGCGCCGGATCGCCGGGCGGCGGCTGCGGTCCGCCCCAACCGGTGTCGCCGAACCCGTTGGGCCACTCCCGGCCGCCCGGTGGGGACTGCCCCTCGCTCGTCCCGGCCGACGACGGGTCGATGCCGGTCACCAGCCAGTGCAGGAACGGAGCGTTGCCCGGCGCGTCCGGGTCCTCGCAGATCAGCACGAGTTCGGTGGCGCTGTCCGGCAGCCCCGACCACTCCAGCGGCGGCGAGACGTTGTCGCCCGTGTGCGTGTAGCGTCCCGGAATCTCTTCGTGGTCGCCGAAGGCGGGACTGCCCAGCCGGATGCTTCCCATGACCGTACCTCCTGCCGGTCCGCTACCCGCCGGCCGGTGGTCCAACCGCGCCTGCGGCGGCTGTGCGCCGCTCCGTTCCCGCGGTCGGGAGTTTTCCGCTGCCGGGGACCGGGTAGGCACGCCGTGGATGTGCGCCGTTGACGTGCCGGGCGCATGGCTGCGGGGAGAAGATCATGACACGGTACCGGGACGAGGTCATCGCGCTGACCGCGCCGCTTTCCGACCCCGGCGACCTGGACATGCTGCTGGACCGGATCGGTGACGCCCGGGTGGCGATGGTGGGCGAGGCGAGCCACGGTACCCACGAGTTCTACCAGTGGCGGGCGGCGTTGACCCAGCGGCTGATCGCCGAGTGCGGGTTCTCCTTCGTGGCCGTGGAGGGTGACTGGCCGGACTGCGCCCGGGTCGACCGCAGCGTGCGCCTGCTCGCGGGCGAACCGGACGATCCACGCGAAGCGCTGTGCGCGTTCGAGCGGTGGCCGACCTGGATGTGGGCCAACGAGGAGGTCGTCGACTTCTGCCGCTGGCTACGCCGGTACAACGCGTCGGCCGCACCCGACCAGCGGGCCGGATTCCACGGGCTGGACGTGTACTCGCTGTGGGAGTCGCTCCGGGAGATCCTGCTGTACCTGCGGGAGAACGAGCCGGGGGAGGTACCCGCGGCACTCGCGGCGTACCGGTGCTTCGAGCCGTACGACGAGGATCCGTACAACTACGCGCAGGCCACCCGGTTTGTACCGGGCAGGTGCGAGAACGAGGTCGTCGACCTGCTCGTCAGCGTGCGGGAGCGGGCCCTGGCCGATGGCGCCGGGGAGTTCGGGGCCTGGCAGAACGCCGAGGTCGTCGCCGGTGCCGAGGAGTACTACCGGTCGATGCTTGCCGGGGACCACGAATCGTGGAACGTCCGCGACCGGCACATGGACCGCACGCTCGACCGGCTGCTGTCCCACTACGGGCCGGAGTCCAGGGCGGTGGTGTGGGCACACAACACCCATGTCGGCGACGCCCGGGCCACCGACATGGAAAGCGCCGGAGAGGTGAACATCGGCCAGCTCGCCCGCGAGCGGTACGGATCCGAGCGGGTGGTACTGGTCGGTTCCGGCTCGCACCGGGGGACGGTCGTCGCCGGTGACGCGTGGGGTGCCCCGATGCGGCTGATGCCGTTGCCCGCGGCCCGACCCGGCTCGGTGGAGGCGGTCCTGCACGAGGACGCGCCGGCCCAGGCGCTGTCGGTGTTCCCCCGCCGGGAGCGGGCCGACGTGCTCAGTGACGAGCTGGGCCACCGCGCCGTCGGCGTGGTCTACCATCCCGAGCGCGACCCCGTCCAGTACGTGCCGACGGTGCTCGGCGAGCGGTACGACGCGTTCCTCTGGTTCGACCAGAGCCGGGGTGTGCTGCCGCTGCGTGCGCGCCCGTCCGGCGTTCTGGAGCCGGAGACGTTCCCCACGGGCGTCTGAGACCCACCGCCGCCCCGGAGCGCGGGCGGTGTGCGGGTACGGCGGTTGCCGGCTCGGGAAGGTCGGGGTGACCGGCTGCGGGTCGGGGTCCATCGCCACTCGGCCGGACGGTGCCGGCCGGTGGCCATTTCGCCGTGCCCGCTCGGTAAACCGTCCCGAATTCCCGTCGTGACGCACTTCCGGCAGCCGGCGCTCCGATCGCGGGTATTCAATGGTGCGATGGTGGCCAGGGTTCTGCTGGGTACGTGCGCCGTGGTATTGGTGGGTGCCGGGGTGGCCGGCTGCGCGTCCCAGGGCACGGCGACACCGGCCAAGGCCCCGAACGCTCCCGTCGTGGCGCTGCCGAGCGTGGCCGCGCCGGTGGCACCGACCCCGATCGGTACCCGCGACGGCGGCGCGACCGGCACCCGTACCGGTGGCGGGGGCGGCACCACCTTCGGCGCGGGCGGTGATGGCACCGGCGGCCGCACCGGCCCGGCGGGCGGGGTGGCACCGGTCGCCGCCACCTCCTGCGCGGCCGGCTCGCTGTCGCTGGGCCAATCGCCCGCAGCGAACGGAGCGGCCAGGCAGGTGGTGGTGGCCATCCGCATCGTCAACCACGCGTCCCGCCCGTGCACCATCTCCGGGTACCCGGCGTTCCTCCTGACCGCCCGCGCGAGCAGCGGGAAGGACGTCGCCGAGCCGGTGGTCGAGCGGCACGGTTCCTCGGGTTCGCTCGCCTTCGGCGATCCGGTGCGCACGGTGACCGTCCCGGGCGGCGGCGTCGCCGGTTTCCTGATCCAGTTCAGCCGGGTCCCGTACGGCGACGGTGGCTGCGTGCGGGCCACCAAGCTGCGCCTGACGCTGCCGGGTACCGGCGCGTCCGTGATCGGGCCGGTCCAGATCGACGTGTGCGGCAAGCCGATGCTGGTGTCGCCGTTCCTGCCGAGCGCCCGCCTGATCACAGGGTGAACGCCGGGAGGAGCCGCCCGGGCGAATCGCCGGGTGAAGCCGCCGGGTGAACCGCCCGCCGGTCGGGACCGGGGTCGGGCGAGCGCCGGGGGTCAGGTGCCGGCGTCGCCGGCCAGCTCGCGCCAGTACCGCTGCGCCTCGCCGTGCCACCCGTCGTGCAGCTTCCGGAACAGCGCGCCGGCCCGCAGCCCGATCCAGTCGGGCGGCAGCAGTTCGGCCGGCAGCCTCGGGTCGAGGAACGGGAACCGGCGCCACTCGTGGACCAGCCGGGCCTGGGCGAGCAGCGCCGGCTCGCCGGGTGCCGGGCGGGCACCGGCGAACTCGTCGAGGAACGCCTGGTACCGGTCGGCCAGCTCGTTCAGGTCCCACGCCTGGTGGACGAGGGTCTGCTGGCCGCCGATGCCGGCGAACCGCCCGGTGAACGACAGCGCGGCCTCGACCAGCCCCAGGTCGGTGACGATCTGTTTCGCCTCGACCTCGCGACCGGCGTTCGGGCTCGCCCACAGGCCCGGTGCCGGGCTGCCGAAGCCGGCCCAGGACATCCGGGTGCGCAGCTGGCGGCGCAGGTGCCGCTGGCCCTCGGGTACCGCCACCGACACCAGCAGCCAGCGCCCGTCCCAGCGGGGGGCCGGTTCGGCGAACGAGTAGATGCGCTCGGCGCCGTCGGTGAGCAGCCGGCGGCCCGGTTCGGACAGGCGCCAGCGCACCCGGCGGCCGGTGCGCTCGGCGACGATGAACCCCTCCGCGGCGGTGCGGGCGAGCGACTGCCGGGACGCCTTCTCCTCCACGCCGAGCCCGGCGAGCACCGCCAGCAGCGCGGAGGTCCAGACCGGGCGGCCGGCCGGCAGCACGTACTCGCCGAGGATGGTGAGCAGCAGCGAGGGGGCCGACGCGACGGCGACGTTGTGCCGCCGGCGCAGCTGGGGTCGAGGGGCACCGTCGCCCGGCGAACCGTCCCGCGGTGAGGCGTCCCGCGGTGAACCGTCCTGTCGCGCGTTCCCGGCGTACGGCATGCTCCCCCCTCGGTCGACATGCTACATGCACTTGACAGGCTGATCGAAAGATGTAGAGCATTGGGTACCGACCCTGCTGCGCCAGGAGGACTCCTCATGACGACCACCGCAGCCTCCGGCCCGGCCGTCGACCACGACCGGTCGCCGGGCGTGGTGGAGTTCCGGGTCGCGCCGCCGTACCGGCACTGGAAGCTGACCGTCGACGGGCCGGTGGCCACGCTGGCCATGGACGTGGCCGAACACGACACGATCCGCGAGGGGTACGAGCTGAAGCTCAACTCCTACGACCTCGGGGTCGACATCGAGCTGTACGACGCCGTGCAGCGGCTGCGCTTCGAGCACCCGCAGGTGCGCGCCGTCGTTCTGACCAGCGCCAAGGATCGCATCTTCTGCGCCGGCGCGAACATTCGCATGCTGGCCGCCTCCCCGCACGCCTGGAAAGTGAACTTCTGCAAGTTCACGAACGAGACCCGCAACGGCATCGAGGACGCCAGTGTCCACTCGGGACAGACGTACCTGGCGGCGGTCAACGGCACCGCGTCCGGCGGCGGGTACGAGCTGGCGCTGGCCTGCGAGCACATCATGCTCGTCGACGACCGGTCCTCGGCGGTGTCCCTGCCGGAGCTGCCGTTGCTCGGCGTGCTGCCCGGCACCGGCGGGTTGACCCGGCTGGTGGACAAGCGGCACGTGCGCCGGGATCTGGCCGACTACTTCGCCACCCGGCCCGAGGGCGTGACCGGCTCCAGGGCGGTGGCCTGGCGGCTGGTCGACGAGGCGGTCCCGCGACCGGCCTGGGCGCAGCGGGTGGCCGCCCGGGCCGCCGAACTGGCCGGTCGGTCCACCCGCCCGGCCGGCGCGACCGGCGTCCGGCTCACCCCGCTGCCCAAGCATCGCTCGGCTGACCGGATCGGCTACGAGTACGTCAGTGCCGTGCTGGACCGGGACGCCCATCTGGTCGAGATCACCGTCGCCGGGCCGCGCGACGACCCGCCGGCAGCCATCGACGGCGTGCACCGGCAGGGTGCGGACTTCTGGACCCTCGCAGTCACCCGGGAGCTGGACGATCTGATCCTCGACCTGCGGACCAACGAGCTGGACCTGGGCACCTGGGCGCTGCGTACGGTCGGGGAGCCGGCACGGGTGCTGGCGTACGACAGCCTGCTGCTTCAGTACGCCGACGACTGGCTCGCGCGCGAGATCGTGCTGTACCTCAAGCGGACCCTCAAGCGGCTGGATGTGACCAGCCGCAGCCTGCTCGCCCTGATCGAGCCGGGGAGCTGCTTCGCCGGCAGCCTGTTCGAGCTGGCTCTGGCGTCGGACCGTTCGTACCAGCTGTCCGGGGTGTTCGAGGACGTCGATCCCGACGCCGAACCGGCCACCGTGACGATCGGCCCGATGAACCTCGGGCCGCTGCCGATGGGCAACGGCCTGACCCGGCTGCGGTCCAGGTTCCACGGCGACGGCGAGGCCCTGTCCTCGGCGACCGCCGCGGCCGGTCAGCCGTTGCCCGCCGAGGCCGCGTCCGCGCTCGGCCTGGTCACCTTCGCCCCGGACGACATCGACTGGGCCGAGGAGGTGCGCATCGCGGTCGAGGAGCGGGCCAGTTTCAGCCCGGACGCGCTGACCGGGCTGGAGGCCAACTACCGGTTCGTCGGCCCGGAGACGCTGGAAACGAAGATATTCGGGCGGCTGTCCGCCTGGCAGAACTGGATTTTCAACCGCCCCAACGCTTCCGGCCCGGATGGCGCGTTGCGCCGGTTCGGCACCGGGATGCGCGCCGGCTTCGACAGGAAGCGAGTCTGAGCCATGGGAACCGCCGCCGACTACACGGAAAAGATTCCGAACAACGTCGACCTGCACACCGACCGCCGCCTGGCGCGGGCTCTCGAATCCTGGCAGCCCAACTTCCTGAACTGGTGGTCCTCGATGGGACCGGCCCTGCCGGCCCAGGACGTGTACCTGCGCACCGCGGTGAACGTGGGGCGCGAGGGCTGGGCGCACTTCGGCCACGTCGCGATGAGGGAGTACCGGTGGGGCATCTTCCTCGCCGAGCGCGACCGGGACCGGCGCATCGGGTTCGGCGCGCACAAGGGCGAGCCGGTCTGGCAGAAGGTGCCGGGGGAGTACCGTGCCGAACTCCAGCGGCTCATCGTCATCCAGGGCGACACCGAGCCGGCCTCGGTCGAGCAGCAGCGCAACCTCGGCGCGACCGCGCCGAGCCTGTACGACCTACGCAACCTCTTCCAGGTCAACGTGGAGGAGGGCCGGCACCTGTGGGCGATGGTGTACCTGCTGCACGCGTACTTCGGCCGGGATGGCAGGGAGGAGGCCGAGGCGCTGCTGCACCGCAACTCCGGCAGCGAGGAGGCGCCGCGCATCCTCGGCGCGTTCAACGAGGAGACCCCGGACTGGCTGTCCTTCTTCATGTTCACCTACTTCACCGACCGGGACGGCAAGTACCAGCTCGGCACGCTGAAGGAGAGCGCGTTCGACCCGCTGTCGCGCACCTGCGAGTTCATGCTCAAGGAGGAGGCGCACCACATGTTCGTCGGCACCACCGGCATCGACCGGGTGGTGGAGCGCACCGCGGCGGTGATGCGCGAGCACGACACCGACGAGGTGGTCGGGTACGGTGCGATCCCGCTGGACGTGGTCCAGCGCTACCTCAACTTCCACTACAGCGTGTCGCTCGACCTGTTCGGCGGCGAGACCTCCACGAACGTGGCGAACTACTTTACCGCCGGGCTCAAGGGGCGCTGGTCGGAGGAGCGGCGCAGGGACGACCACCGGCTGACCGACGACTCCATCATGGTCGACGCGGTCACCGAGGACGGCGAGATCGGCCAGACCGAGGTTCCGGCACTGACCGGGCTGAACACCGACCTGCGCCGGGAGTACGTCTCCGACTGCGAGAACGGCCTCGCCCGGTGGAACCGCATCCTCGCCGATGCCGACCTGCCGCAGCGGCTGCGGCTGCCGCACGTGGCGTTCAACCGTAAGGTCGGCGCGTTCGCCGGCATCGAGGCCAGCCCGTCCGGTGAGCGACTGTCCACTCAGGAGTGGGTGGAGCGCAGGAGCGCCTGGCTACCCACCGACGTGGACAGGAGCTACGTGCGCTCGCTGATGCGGCCGGTGTACGAACGGGGCAAGATAGCCTCCTGGATAGCGCCGCCGCGCAACGGCATCAACGGCAAGCCGTTCGACTACGACTATGTGAACCTGCCGTGACCCGGGCTCTCTTCAACGCCAGCGAATACCTGCTCGACCGGCGGGTACGCGCCGGGGACGGCGACCGCCTCGCGCTGACCGGGCCGGGCGGCGACGTGACGTACGGGCGGTTGCTGGAGCGGGTACGGCGGGCCGCAGCGGCACTGGTCGGCCTCGGCTTACAGGCCGAGCAGCGGATCGTCATGTTCATGGCCGACTCGCCGGAGTTCGTCACCGTGTACCTGGCGGCCATGCGCATCGGCGCGATCCCGGTGCCGGTGTCCACCATGCTGTACGCCGACGGGCTCGCCGAGCTGCTGCGGGACAGCCGGGCACGGCTGCTGGCGCTGACGCCGGGCTTCGCCGAGGTGGGGTACGCCGCCGCTGCCGCGGCACCGCAGCTGCGCGGAATCCTGGTCGCCGGCCCGGTCATCGACGGTCCGGTCATCGACGGTCCGGTGCCGGTGCGCAGCCTCGACGATCTGTGCGCCGCCGCCGAACCACTGTCCACCGTGTACCCGGCGGTCGAGGACTCGCCCGCGTTCTGGCTCTACACGTCCGGTACCACCGGGACCCCGAAGGGCGCCATGCACCGGCACGGCGCGGTACGGGTGGTCTGCGAGACCTACGGGGCGCAGGTGCTCGGCATCCGCCGGGAGGACCGTACGATCTCGGCCGCCAAGGCGTTTTTCGCCTACGGCCTGGGAAACTCCCTGCTGTTCCCGCTCGCCGCCGGCGCCACCGCCATCCTGGAGCCCGCGCCGTCCCGCCCGACCGCCATCGCGGCCCGGGCCGTGGAGTACGGTGCGACGCTGTTCTTCGCCGGACCCACGTTCTTCGCCGGCATGCTGCGCGCCGACCTCGAACCGGACGCGCTGGGTGGTGTGCGGCTCGCCGCGTCGGCGGGGGAGGCGCTGCCGGCCGCGCTGTACCGGCGGTGGACCGAACACTTCGGGGTGGACATCCTCGACGGCATCGGCATGACCGAGATGCTGCACATCTTCCTGTCCAACCGGGAAGGGCGGGTGCGCCCGGGCACCACCGGCGTGGCCGTGCCCGGGTACGACCTGCGGATCGTCGGCGACAACGGGTACGACGTGCCGGACGGCGAGGCCGGTACCCTGCTCGTCCGGGGCGCCTCGACGGCCACCGGGTACTGGGAGCGGTACGACGCCTCCCGGCTGGTGTTCCAGGGCGAGTGGCTGCGCACCGGCGACACGTACGTGCGGGACGCCGACGGGTTCTACGCCTGCCTGGGGCGTACCGGGGACATGCTCAAGGCCGGCGGTATCTGGGTGTCCCCGGCCGAGGTGGAGACGTGCCTGCTGGCCCACGACGCGGTCGCCCAGGCCGTCGTGGTCGCCGCGAACGACCCCGACGGGCTGGAGAAGCCGGTCGCGTTCGTCGTGCTCCAGCCCGGACACGAGGTCGGTGAGCGCGAGCTGATCGAGTTCTGCCAGCGGCGGCTGCCGTCGTTCAAGCGCCCCCGGCGAGTCCGTTTCGTGTCCGCGTACCCGACCACGGCCACCGGCAAGGTACGCCGCGTCGAACTGCGCGCAGTGGCGGCGGTAGCGTTGAGCGCACCGGAACCCGCGCCGCAGACCGTGGCGGAACCCGCGCCGTGACAGAGACCGTGCCGTGACCGACGCCGACGCCGGACGGGACCTTCCGCCGGGAGCCGGCGCCGGCGGACTGATGCTGCGCGGATCGATGCTGGACGAATCGATGTTGGACGGGAACTGATGCTGGACGGACACCTGCTCGTCGACGTACACCTGCACGCCGCGCGGCTGCCTACGCTGAAACAGGCGTGGCGGCGGTGGGCCCACGACTTCGGCGGCGACGAGGTCATCCGGTTGGTGTACGACGACCAGGGCAGCGTCGACCCGCGCCGCTTCGACGAGTACCTGGCGGCCGAGGGCGTCGACGTGGCGCTGCTCATGTCCGAGTACAGCCCGAAGGTGACCGGCATCCAGCCCATCGAGGACCTGCTGCCGCTGGCGGCGCACAACCCCGACCGGGTGCGCCCCATCGCGAACCTGAACCCACACCTGCACTACCCCGTGGACGAGGAGCTGCGCCGCCAGCTCGCGCTCGGTGCGGTCGCGGTGAAAATCCATCCGGTACACGGCGGATTCCCGGTGAACGACCGTGCCCTGTACCCGGCGTACGAGATCTGCCGCGCCGCCGGAGTACCCGTCGTGGTGCACTGCGGGACCAGCACCTTCCCCGGCTCGGCCAACAAGTACGCCGACCCGATCCTGCTCGACGACGTGCTGCGTGACTTCCGTGGCCTGGACATCGTGCTGGCGCACGGCGGGCGGGGCTGGTGGTACGACGCCGCCGCCTTCCTCGCGATGTCGAACGAGCACGTCTGGATCGAGCTGTCCGGCCTGCCGCCCTCGCGCCTTCGCGACTACTACGCGCGGCACAACTGGAGCCGGCTGACCCGACGGATGATCTTCGGCACCGACTGGCCCGGCGTGCCGGGCATCGCCCACAATGCGCGCGCGGTCGCCGCGCTCTGCCCCGACGAACAGACCGCCGGCCTGGTGCTGGGCGGCAACGCCGAGCGGGTGTACCGGCTGAAGACCGGGCCCCGCTCGTGAACGAGCGTCAGCGAGCTGTCCTAAGTCACAGTGCGGCCGTTCCTCGTCCGGCCGGCGAGCGAAGCGAGGCGGGCGGATGAGCATCTACGCGCTGGGCGACCTGGTGCCCGACATCGACCCGGATGCGTACGTGCACCCCGACGCGACGGTCATCGGCGCGGTCACGATCGCGGCCGGCGCGACGGTGTGGCCCGGCGCCGTCCTGCGGGCCGACTACGGGCTCATCTCGGTCGGGCCCCGGACGTCCATTCAGGACGGTACGGTGGCGCACACCACCGAGCAGTGGCCGACCCGCATCGGCGCCGACTGCGTGGTGGGGCACAACGCCCACCTGGAGGGCTGCCTCGTCGGGGACCGCTGCCTGATCGGCTCCGGGTCGGTCGTGCTCAACCGGGCGGTCGTCGAGAGCGGCGCGGGTGTCGGCGCGGCCGCCCTGGTGCCCGAGGACGCGGTCGTGCCGTCCGGCTCGATCGCGCTGGGCGTGCCGGCCCGCTACCGTCCGGCGCCGGACCTGGACTCCTGGATCACGTACGCGGTGAAGACGTACGTCGAGAACGGCCGCCGGTACCGCCGGGAACTGCGCCGGCTGGGCTGATCCTCCGGCGGGAATGCGGTTCGTTTCGCCCTTGCGCAAGGCTTTGCCGGGGTTATCTGGTGATATGCGCAGTTCGCCGGCCTCAGCGAGGTCGCCGGGGGAGAGCGCGGCACCCGGGCGGGTCGGCCGGCGCGTGCGGCGGCGGCCCGTGGGTGCTCCCGTACTGGTCGCACCCGTTCTGGTCGCCGCTGTCCTGGCCTGCGCCGGCGGGTCTCCGGCTACGACCGGGGCGGCCAGTCCGTCTCCGGGTACGGCCGCGGTGGCCGGCCCGTCTCCCGGGCCGGCCGGCGAACCGGAGGCGCTGCCGGCGGCCGGGGATCCGGCGCTGCGCGCCACCGACCTGTACGCCTTCGCCAGCCCGGACCGGCCCGGTACGGTGACGCTGATCGCCGACTGGCTGCCGTTCGAGCGGTCGATCGCCGGACCCGACCTTCCGGCGTTCCGGCCCGGGGCGCGCTACGACATCAACGTGGACAGCGATGGTGACGCCCGCCCGGACGTGACGTACCGCTGGGTGTTCAGCGACGTGGCGGGCGGTGCCGCCGCCGGCGGGCAGGCCGCCCCCGGCGGCGGTGAGCGGGACGGCCGGAGCGCGCCGGCCACCGGGGGGCCGGGTGGCGGCCTCGACGGCCCGGCGCCCGCGGTGAAGCAGACCTACACGCTGACCGAGATCCGGAACGGGAGGTCCACCACTCTGCTGCGGGACGCCGTCGCGGCGCCTCGGGACGCCGGCCGGGCATCGATGCCGGACTATCCCGCGCTGCGCCGGCAGGCGGTCAGGGCACTCAAGGGCGGTGGGCAGGTCTTCGCCGGGCCAGCCGACGACCCGTCCTTCCTGGACCCGCGCGTCTTCGACCCGCCGGGCGGGGGCGCCCGGTCCGGACGCGGCCACGACAGCCTGGCGGGGGATAACGTGCTTTCGATCGTCCTGCAGGTACCCGCGCCGGAGGTGGCCGAGAACGGTGACCCGGCCAAGAACCCGGTCATCGGCGTGTGGAGTTCGGCCTCGCGGCAGGACCGGCAGCCCGGCCCGGCCGGGCCTGACGAGAGCGCGCCGGCGGCCGCCGGCATGGGCAAGGCGGGCACGGCCAAGGCGGATCCAGCCAACGCGGATCCAGCCAGCGCGGGCGGGGCCGAGGCGGGCGGGGCGGCGCACGCGGGCGCAGTGCAGGCGGGCGGACCAGGGCAGGCGGGCGGCCCGGCGCAGGTCTCCCGGGTGGGCAATCCCCTGGTCGGCCAGGTCATCGCGGGGTCCGACGCGGCCGGTTTCACCGCGCGCACGCCGGACCGGGACGGGCAGGACAAGGCGTTCATCGCCGAGATCACGGATCCCGACCTGCCCCGGCTGTTCCGGTCGGCCTACCGGGTACCGGCGCCGCCCGCGCCGCGCAACGATCTGGTCGAGATCTTCCTGACCGGCGTCGCGAAGGACGCCCCGACGCTGGACGGCACGGCGGCACCGATCCGGACCGACCTCAACAGCCAGATCCTGAACCAGCAGGCGCAGCGCTCGGCGTTCGTACCCGCCGAGGAACTGCGGCTGAACATGAGCGTCCCGGTGACTGCCCGCCCGGAGCGGCTCGGCGCGCTGGCCGGCGACGACCAGGGCTTCCCGAACGGCCGGCGGCTGGCCGACGACGTGGTCGACATCGAGCTGCGGCTGCTGGAGGGCGCGGCCCTGACCGGTACCCCGGTGCCCCGGCCGGCCGCCGGGGACGGAGTGAACGCGAACGACGTGCCGTTCGACAACACGTTCCCGTACCTCGCGCTGCCCCACCCGCCGGCCGGGTAGCTCAGCCCTTCGCCGGGGTACCCACCGATTTCAGCTCCTTGGCCAGCGCCTCCAGCGCGGGCAGCGCGGTGAACAGCTGGGTGACCGTCTCCGCCGGCAACCGGCTCAGGCAGTCCGAGACGACCTTGGTGCGACCGGCCCGCAGCCGCTGGTGCACCAGGGTGCCGGCGGGGGTGATCTCGACCCGGACCGCGCGCAGGTCGGCCGGGTCGGACAGCCGGCTGATCAGCCCGTCGTCGTCGAGCCGGCGCACGATCCGGGACAGCATCGTGGGGTTGAGCCCCTCCAGATCGCTCAGCTCGGCCAGGCCGAGCGGGCCACGTACCGCGATCAGCGTGAGCACCGACGCTTGGCTGGGGGTCAGCCCCTCGCCCGTCGATGTCACGTTGAGCTGCCGGGCGAGCCGGCCGATCACCCCTCGCAGGCGCGCCACGAGCTCGGTATCCATCACACCTCCGCCGGTTGATTGCTTTTCGGCAAGCAATTAATATCGCAGATCATGAGCAGAGTTGACTCGACCGGACGGCCCCGGCGCGGCTCCATGGCGGCATTTGCGATGGACCGGCCGGGCGCCCCGGCCGACCGCGCGTGAGCACGCTCGAACGAGACCCCATGCACCGCAGTACCGGCGCGGCACCGTGCGCCGTCCCGCCGGCTGTCGTCCCGCCGGCCGTCGCACCGCGAACCGTGGCACACCAGATCACACCGCGAGCCGTCGCACCGCGCACCGCGGGGCCGAGGACCACGGTATCCGCCGAGATCGACGCGCCACCCGAAGCCCTTCCTCACCGCCGGCTCATCTTCGCGATCGTCTCGATGGCGCTGTTCATGAGCTCCATCGATCAGACGATCGTCGCCACCGCTCTGCCGGCGATAGAACACGATTTCCGCGCGCACATCAACTGGAGCGGCTGGACGATCACGGTCTACTCCCTCGGGCAGGTCCTGGCCATGCCGCTGGCCGGGAAGATCAGTGACCAGTTCGGCCGGAAGAAGGTCTTCCTCATCTCCGCGGTGGTGTTCACCGCCGCGTCGCTGTCCTGCGGGTTCGCGCCCAACATCGAGACCCTGGTGGTACTGCGGGCGATCCAGGCGATCGGCGGCGGTGCCTTCATGCCCTCCGCCACCGGGATCGTCTCCGACCACTTCGGCAGGGACCGCGACCGGGCGCTGGGCATGTTCGCCAGCATCTTCCCGATCGGTGGCATCGTCGGACCGATCATCGGCGGCGCCTTCGTCGCGGCCTGGTCCTGGCGCGGGATCTTCCTGGTCAACGTGCCGATCGGCGCCGCGCTCATCGCGCTGGCCCTCGTCTTCATCCCGACCAGCCGCACCCGGGTCGTCAGCCGTACCGACCTGCGCGGCGTGGTGCTGCTCGGCGTGCTGATCCTCTCCGCGATGTTCGGCATCACCTGTCTCGGCAGCGCCACCACGTCGCTGGCGAGCCCGGTCTTCCTGGTGTCCGAGGCGATCGCGGTGGTGGCCGGCTGGCTGTTCCTCCGGCACGCCGGCCGGCATCCGGCCCCGTTCGTCCCGATCCGGCTGCTGCGCGGCCGGGGCTTCGGCGCCATGAACCTGATCAACATGCTGTACGGCGCGGCCGCGCTCGGCTTCGGCGCGCTGGTGCCGCTGTACGCGGAGGACCGGTTCGGCATCCGGCCGCTGGAGGCCGGAACCCTGCTGACCGCGCGCGCGATCGGCATGATCTGCGTCGCCGCGCTGGCGGTGGCCGCCCTGCGGCGCACCGGGTACCGGCTGCCGATGATCGTCGGCTTCGTCATCGTGTTCGCCGGGCTGATCGTCATGTCGACCACGCCCCGGGGCGTGTCGCCGTACCTGTGGCTCACCGTGGCGGCGGCAGTGACCGGGCTCGGCATGGGCCTGTCGGTACCCGCGTCGAACAACGCGAGCATGCAGCTGGCGCCCGACCAGGTCGCGGCGATCGCCGGGCTGCGCGGGATGTTCCGGCAGTCCGGCGCCATCATGGCGGTATCGATCACCACGACCGTCGTGGCGCGCAGCACCCACCCCGGCATCGCGCAGGCGCACATCTTCATGATCTTCGCAGTCCTGCTGGTCGTGGCGGTCCCGCTGGTCTTTTTCGTACCCGACCACCACGGGAGCTGGTGACCGAGGGCTGGTGACCGCCGGGGCCGGTGACGAGGTCAGCCGTCGAGTCCCAGCCGGCGGTCCGGGGCGGCGCGTCGTGGGACGAACACGCCGGTCCGATCCGGCCATCGCCGACGGCGGTCGGGACCGGGCCGCGGCGGTCCCGGCGCGTCCGGTTTCAGCCGGCGTCGCTCGATTCGCGCACGATCAGCTCCGGCTCGAAGACCACCTGCCGGTGCCGGTGCGTCTCGGCCTGCGCCACTTCCTCGATCAGCAGCGAGGCGGCGGCCTGTCCCAGCTGCATGCGGGGCTGCCGTACCGAGGTCAGCGGCACCGCGGCCGCGGCGGCGAACTCGATGTCGTCGTACCCGACGATCGCCAGCTCGCCCGGCACGTCGACGCGGCGGCGGGTCATCTCCTGCAGCAGGCCGAGGGCCAGCAGGTCGTTGGCGCAGAACGCGGCGGTGGGCCGGCGCCGGGCCGGCATGCCGGCGATCCGCTCGCCGGCGACCCGGCCGCCCGCGACGTTGAGCGCGTCGGTCTCGATGAAGCTCAGTTGCCTCGGGTCGCGGTCCTCGGCCCGGAAGGCGGCACGGCCGCCGGCCAACCGGTCGGCGACCTGCTTGATGCCGACCGGGCCGCCGACGACGGCGATGCGCTGGTGCCCCTGCCTCAGCAGGTGCGCGACGGCCAGTTCCCCGCCCACCACGTCGTCGACCGAGACCGAGCACTGCTGCCGGGTCGATCCGCTGTCGACGAGCACCACCGGAGTCCCGCGGTGGCGGATTTCCTCGATGAGCGTGCTGCGGCCCAGCACCGGGGTGACCAGCACTCCGTAGACCCGCTGCTCCTCCAGCAGGCTCAGGTAGTGCCGTTCGCGCTCGGCTTTCTCGTCGCTGTTGCACAGGAACAGGGAGAGTCCGGACTCGGCCGCGGTGTGCTCGACCCCGGCCGCGATGTCGGTGAAGAACGGGTTGCCGGTATCCAGCACGATCAGCCCGATCGTGCGGCTGCGTCCGGACCGCATCTGGCGTGCGGCCTCGTTGCGCACGAACCCGAGTTCGCCGATCGCGCGCAGTACCCGGGCCCGGGTGCCCTCGGCCACCTTCTCGGGGCGGTTCAGGACGTTCGACACGGTACCCAGGGAGACGCCCGCCCTCGCCGCGACATCGGTGACACTGACGGACTTCACGCCTGCCTCACCACCAGTCCTCCGCCCCGACGATCTTGCGCCGACGATTCTCGTCCCTACCGTTCTCGCCCGAGCGTTCTCGCCCGAGCGCGGCCGGAGCCGGTTGTCGCCGAGCTGACCAGCGGCCCCGCGCGGCAGGGCCGCGTGGCGAGTCTAGCGAAGGCCGTCACGACCGGCGGGAGATCACCGGCGGCCACGGCCCGGTACGTCGGCCCCTCGCCGCCCGGCCCATCCGGTTCCCCCGGTCCGGCCGCCCCGGCCGGCGATCCGGCCCTCGCCCCGGCCTCGGCCTCGATTCGGCCCCCGCCCCGATCCGGCCCCTCGCGGGTCCGGGCCAACCGGGTCGCCGGCGATGCCGCTACCGACCGTCGAGGTCACCGGGGGCCGACAGGACCAGCGACGCAACCGTGGCGGGGGAACCGGTGGCGGTGCGGGCGCGTGACCGGGCCGCCGGGATCGCGACCAGGGCGGCGAGCGCGCCGACCGCTCCCGCCGCGACGAACGCGCCGCCCGGGCCCGCGTGATCGATGACCAGCCCGGCGAACGGCGAGCCCAGGCTGGTGCCGGCGGTCATCGCGGAGCCGAACCAGCCCATCGCCTCGCCCCGCGACTGTGCCGGAACGATCCGGCTGAGCGTGTCGTTGGCCGACGCCATGGTGGGCGCGCACAGCAGCCCGGCCGGGACGAGCGCCACGCACAGCACCTGCCAGTTCGGCGCGAGCCCGACCGGTGTGGTCAGCAGACCCATCGCGACCACCAGGCCCAGCACCGGCACCCCCCGCCGAAGCCCGCCGAAGATCAGGCCGCCGATCAGCGAATACAGGCACCACAGCGCGATCACGACGCCGGTCAGCGACGTCGCGCCGGCCTGGCGCAGGGTGGCCACGATCGTCAGGTCGGTGCCGCTGAGCACGAACGCCGCGGCGCAGCCGGCGACCAGGATGGCGACCAGCGGCGGCCCGACCCAGGTGCGCCGGGGCGGGACCGCCTCCCCGGCCGCCATGCCCTCGGGCCGCACCGGCGGGTTCATGACGAACAGCAGCACCCCGGCCAGCAGGATGCCGGTGCCGATCAGCAGGATGGCCGGACGGCTACCCAGCGACGTGGACAGGGCGACGGCCGCGGCCGGTCCGATCATGAAGGACACCTCGACCGCCATCGAGTCGAGCGCGAAGGCCGGGCGGCGGTGCTCCTCGGGCACCATGGCGGACAGGGACTGCCGCACCAGACCCCACACCGGAAGAGCGAACAGCCCGGAGAGCGCGGCGACGCCGATCAGCGCGGGATAGGGCAGCACCGGCACGGTGGCCCAGCAGGCGACCTGGATCAACGTGGTCACCGCGACCACCGGCCGGCCGCCGCGCCGGTCGAGGAACCGCCCGGCCAGCGGCGAGCCGGCCGCGGCGCCGACCGTGTAGGCGGCGGTGACCAGGCCGGCGGCGCCGTAGCTGCGGTGCAGCGCGCTGACCACGTGCAGGGTCAGCGCGATGCTCACCGCGGTGGCGGGGATGCGGGCGAAGAAACCGAGGAGCACGATGCCGCGCACGCCGGGCAGGCCGAGGACGTGACGGTAAGGACTGATTCCCATAGCGGCACTATCATGCCCGACGGATCTGACATTCCTGGAGGGCGGCCACCGCGGGTGCATCGAGTTGCGCCGGGCACGCCGGAACAGGACCAGGCCGGTGGACAGGACGAGTCCCACGCCCAGGGGGGACCGAGAAATCATGCCGCGGGCTCTGATGCGCACCTCTTCGCTGACAGAATTCGTCTCGCGTTGACGGGACATTCACTATTGTATGGGTGGAAACAGCGCCAGAATGGCATAGAGCGGCGGTATGGCCCAGAGGGCGAGGTCGTCCGGAAAGCCAGCGGCCGACCGAGGCGTTCGCCGGCGGCTACCGTTGTTGCGCATGGGGCTGAGGTCGAGATTCCACCGCCTGACGGAGCGGCCCGGCGCGCTCGTCGACACGGCCGCGCTGGCCCGGTCGCTGCCCGCGATCGCCGAGCGGGAGCGGGCCGTCGCCGACCTCGACGATGCCACCCTGGTCGCCGCGGCAGCCTCGGTGCCGGCCGGCGACGTGGTGGAGATCTGTGCGCTCGGGCGGGAGGCGGCGCGGCGCGGGCTGGGCCAGCGGCCGTACGATGTGCAGCTCGTCGGGGTGCTGGCGATGCTCGCCGGGCACGTCGCCCAGATGGCGACCGGAGAGGGCAAGACTCTCGCGGCCGCGATCGCCGCGTTCGGGTACGTCCGGCGCGGCTCACCGGTGCACGTGCTGACCGTCAACGACTACCTCGCCCGGCGGGACGCCGAGTGGATGGCTCCGGTGTACCGGGCGCTCGGGGTCAGCGTCGGCTGGGTCACCGAACAGTCCACGGTGGAGCAGCGGCGGGACGCGTACCGCCGCGACGTCACGTACGTGTCGGTCAGCGAGGTCGGGTTCGACTACCTGCGCGACGGCCTGTGCCTGTCGGTCGACGACCGGGTCCAGCGCCCGCTGGCCACGGTCATCGTCGACGAGGCCGACTCGATCCTGGTCGACGAGGCCCGCGTGCCGCTGGTGGTGGCCGGCGGGGTCGACGGCTCGGACGATCTCGCCCGCCGGGCCGCGACGATCGTGCGCCGGCTGCGCCGCGACCGCGACTTCGAGCGGCTCGACGACGGGCGCGCCGTGCACCTCACCGAGGCCGGCCTGCGGGCCGTCGAGGCCGCGCTCGGCGGCCTCAACCTGTACGCGGTGGAGCACCTGCCCCAGTTGACCGCCGTCAACCTCGCGCTGCACGCCAGGGAACTGCTGCACCGCGACGTGGACTACATCGTGCGCGACGGCGCCGTGGAGCTGGTCGACGAGTTCCGCGGCCGGGTCGCGCTGCGCCGCCGGTGGCCCGACGGGCTCCAGGCCGCTGTGGAAGCCAAGGAGGGACTCACCCTCAGCGCACAGGGCGAGGTACTGGCGACGATCACCGTCCAGGCGTTGATCGGGCTGTACCCGACCCGGTGCGGGATGAGCGCGACGGCCGCCGGTGTCGGCGAGGCGCTGCGCGAGTTCTACCGGCTGGAGGTCGCGGTCATCGAGCCCAACCGCCCGTGCGTACGGGTGGACGAGCCGGACCGTGTCTACCTCACCGCACGGGACAAGCACGAGGCGCTGCTGGCCGAGATCCGGCAGGCGCACGCGGCCGGCCGGCCGGTGCTCGTCGGCACCCTCGACGTCGACGAGTCCGAGCGGCTGGCGGCCGACCTGGGCGCGACCGGCGTGCCGTGCACCGTGCTCAACGCGAAGAACGACGCCGCCGAGGCGGCGATCATCGCGGAGGCCGGCAGCCTCGGGGCGGTGACCGTATCCACCCAGATGGCCGGCCGGGGCACCGACATCCGGTTGGGCGGCGGCGACCAGACCGGGCACGAGCGGGTCGCGGAACTCGGCGGGCTGTACGTGATCGGGACCGGCCGGCACGACAGCGGGCGCGTCGACGCGCAGCTGCGCGGCCGGGCGGGGCGGCAGGGCGACCCCGGCCGTTCGGTGTTCTTCGTCAGCCTCGACGACGCTCTGGTGCTCACCCACGCCGGCGATCTGGTCGGATCGGTGCGCCAGCGGGCGGCCGTCGACGACGGCGGGCGGGTCCGGGGGCGCGGGGTGCGGCGCCTGGTCCGGCACGCCCAGCGGGTCGCCGAGGGCAGCAGCGCCGAACTGCACCGCAACACCTGGCGGTACGGGTACCTCATCGAGCGGCAGCGCCGGGCCCTCGCGGTACGGCGGGAGGAGCTGCTGACTACCGACGCGGCGGCGCGGCTGCTGGCCGAGCGCAGCGGCCAGCGCTACCTGCTGGCGTGCGGGCGGGCCGGCGAACCGGCCGTGAACGCTGCCGCGCGGGCCATCGCGCTGTACCACCTGGACCGGTGCTGGACCGAGCACCTGGCGTACCTGTCGGAGATCCGTGAGGGCGTGCACCTGCGGGTGCTCGGGCGGCTCGATCCGCTCGACGAGTTCCACCGGTGTGCCGTACCGGCTTTCCGCGCCCTGTTCGCCGATGCGCAGCGGCGCACCCTGGAAACCTTCGACACGGTCGACCTGGCCGCCGACGGATGGAATCTCGCCGACGCCGGCCTGGTGCACCCCAGCGCCACCTGGACGTACCTGGTGACGGACGACCCGTTCGGCTCCGAGGCGAGCCGGTTCCTCAAGGCGGTTTTCGGCCCGCAGCCCCGCGAGCGCTGACCGGCGACACCACGGCATCGCCCTGATCGACCGGTGACGGCCGACCGGATGCACCCACGGTGGGCAGCAGCGGGCCACGCCTGTGCACCGATCAGCGGCGGGACTTCCCGCGGTTGGGCTTCTTCGTGCCGTCGGACAGCCGCAACGCCAGCGCCGGGCACATGTTGACCGCCTTGCGGGCCTCGCCCTCCAGCCAGGCCGGGACCGGGGTGTCCGGGAACGACGGGTACCCGTTGCCGTCCAGCCGGATCAGCTCCGGCACGATGTGCGCGCACAGGCCGTGGCCGTCGCAGCGGGCCCAGTCCACCGCCAGCCGGGAACCGGTCGCCGTTTCGCTGGGCGGCAGCGGCAGGACGTTCTTCGTCGGCAGCCCGCATCCGTCGTGCATGATGTGCGCCGCGACGTCGTCGGCGAACGTCTCCAGCGCGGACAGCACGAACCGGGCGGTACCGTCCGGGTGGCTGCACGCGCCCCGGCCCCGTACGGCGCCTGCCGCGGCCCGGATCGCGTCGACCGACCCGCTGCCGCCGCTGCCGTCGGCCAGGGACGCCACCGCGCGGGCCACGTCGGGCAGCCCCAGCCGGCACGGTCCGCACTGGCCGGCCGACTGCCCGGCGAGGTAGTGCGTGACGCGGGTGACCTCGGCCAGCGGGCAGGTACCGGGGCCGAGCGGCAGGATGATGCCGGCGCCCAGCGTGCCGCCGACCGACTCCAGGCTCGTCCGCGAGATCTCCGCCCGCTCGGCCGCCGCCGGTCCGATCCACTTGCCGTGGAACCCGCCCATCAGCACGCCCGGCCCGACCTCGGCGTCGCACATCTCCAGTACGGCCATCAGCGGCACTCCCACGGCCGCCTCGACGACCGCCGGGTACTTCGCCGATCCGCCCACCGACAGCAGCACGGTGCCCGGCTCCCGGTCGGTGCCCGTCGCCCCGTATCCGCGCGGTCCGACCCGGGCGGCGACCGCCAACTGCGAGTACGTCTCCGCGTTGGACAGCAGGGTGGGCAGGCCGTTCACACCGTTGTCGCTGGCCCGCTGCTTGCGGCCGGGAGGGATCGGGATCTCGCCGTTGATGCCGCGCACGAGCGCGCCGCCCTCGCCGGAGATGAACCGGTGCGGCATCGTGACGATCCGGGTAGGTGCCGGCATCCGCCGCTCGGCCAGCGCGCGCATCAGCGACTCGCCGCCGATCCCGTCGTCGGCCACGCCGAGGACGATCTCGCTGGCCTGCAACGCGCGGGCCGCGATCGCGGCGCCGTCCAGGATGAGGTGCGGTGCCCGGGTGAGCATCACCTTGTCTTTCCAGCTCGCCGGTTCGCCTTCGGTCGCGTTGACCACGACGACGGTGTCGGCGAGCCGGCGCCGTGCGGACTCGACCACCGCCCGGATCTTGCGGGCGAACGGGAAACCCGCGCCGCCGCGGCCGAGGAGGTGGATGCGCTCGGCGAGCTCGATCAGCTCGTCGACCGACAGCGGCCGCATCGGGCCGTGGACGGACTGGTGCGCGCGCAGGTCCAGGCGGCGGTACTGGTCGAAGCCGGCGGTCAGGCGCGCCGGGCCGGCGCGCAGGACGGCGGGTACGCCCGGAACCGCGGTACTCAGAGCGACAGCGGAACTGGTCACCGTAGTACATCACCTCGCATGTGTGCCCAGAACTCCTCGTCGGAGATGTCCTCGGCGGGCTTGGCGGGTCCGGCGACGGGCTCGGCGGGGGCCGCCGGAAGTTCCGCCAGGGAGCGCCGGCGGCGCTTCGGTGGCTCGGCCGGGGCGGGGGTCAGCAGGTCGTCGACGGGGGTACGGGGGCGGCGCACCGGCGGCTCGGGCTCCGGGTGCCGGGAGTCGACGTACCCGCGCTGGTTGCCGGCCTCTTCGTAACCCCGGCCGTCGGCGAAGTCCCGGCCACCTGCGCGCCGGGTGTCCGCGTCGTCGCGGTCCCAGCCTTCCCGGCCCCGGTCCTCCAGCTCAGTGCCGAACTGGCCCCAGCTGTCCCGGTCCCAGCTGTCGCGCGCCCGTACCTGCCGGAAGGCGCCGGTACCGGAGCGGCGCGGCCCGGTCTCGCCCTCCCGGTACGCGCTCTCCGGGAAGGCCGGCTCCTCTTCCGGAGGGCGGTAGCCCACATCCGGAGTCATCCGGCCCCCGCCCAGGTCGTCGAGGTACGACAGCCGCGGCATGGGCTGGCCGACCAGCGGTGCGTCGTCGTCCGGCGCCGAGTGGCTGCCCCGAAAGCCGCCGCGGGGCTCGCCGGCCCTCTCGCCGCGGGTGGAGAACACCGGGCCGGCGGCGAACGCGTGGTTGCCGGCCTCGTCGTACCACTCGACGCCGGGTTCGCCGGTGGAAAGCGGCGTGTCCAGTTCCGCGCGGCGGGCGCCGCGGCCCGGGCGTCCCGCGAGGACCGCGTCGTCGCGGTCGTGCCGCCCGGGCGCGTCGTCCCGGTCGTGGCGCCCGACCGGCGCGTCGCCGGCCAGCGGCCCCCGGGCGAACGGGTCGTCGTCGCGGCCGTGCCGGGCCGGCACCGGATCACCGTCGAGAACCCGGCGGGCGAACGGGTCGTCCTCCCGCACGCGGCGCGCGAACGGGTCCTCGTCCACCGTCCGCCGGGTGAACGGGTCGTCGTCGAGAGTGCGGGCGGCCACGCTGAGCGGGGCCTCCAGCCGCGAGTTCACCGGCTTGCCGATGGCCTTGATGGTGCCGGTGGTCTGCGCCTTGGGGGAGCGCATGCGCCGGCCCCAGGTCACCGACAGGCGCACCAGCAGGGCCAGGACGACCAGCAGCACGCACACCACGTAGCTGACCGTCACCCAGGTCTTCGCGTGCCGCCCCGCGTTCAGGCCGTGGAACAGCGCGAGGATCCACGACATATACGCCGAGGCGTGCAGCGCGCGCCACATCCCCGGGTGCGCGCTCCCGGCGAACCGGCCGCGGATGACGCCGGTCCAGGTCACCACGAACATCAGGTAACTGGCGATCGTGCCCAGCCCGACGTACAGCACCTTGTGCGAGGCCATGAACGGCACCACCACGTCGATGACGCTGGCGTGCGACTCGACGATCTTCGTGAAGATGTGCACGCAGAGGAAGACCATCGAGGTCGACGCGGTCGCGCGGTGGACGGCCTGGAGGAGCACCCGGTGCCGGACCAGCAGCACGATGCGGTCCGTCGCGACCAGGCCGACCATCACCGCGATGGACAGCGAAACCAGCGAAAAGACACCCGAGTAGAACTCCAGGAAGTGGTACACGGCGGAGATGACGGCCTTGCCGCCCGAGGTGAAGGTCAACCCGGCACCCACGACCGCGAGAGCAGCGGCGACGGCGAGTGCGATCACCGACATTCGGGGTCTGCCCGGACGGCTGGCCGGTGTGTTCCTAGCCTGGACAGAAGGCTGGCTGAAGGCTCCTCTAGCCACGGCTCCTCGATCTCTCGCGTCGGCGCCGCGGGCGTATCTCCTCGCGACCAGCGGCGGGTCCTGTGCTGTTGCTAGGTGGCTCAGCTAGGCGACGTCCGGTACGACGGCGATGGAGTACGGACTGTCGCGGCAACCTCAGAGAAGCAACACCAGTGCGGTTGGCCCTCCTACGTCTCCAGTCGGGGGAATTGTCATTCCCGGACGGGACCGTACCATTACGGATTTCAACTATCCATGCTTGTCGGGTAGCGCTGACGGTCACCTATCGTAAAGGCGGCCCATTCCGGTGGAGAAGCTGGCCTTCCGCCCCCTCCGGTTACCGGAAGACTGCCTGGTCATAACGGCCCGCACGCGATGATTGCGAGGTAGCGGTCTTGCGCGCACCGAACGTGCCATAGTCCGGTTCCGGCCGGTTCCGTTCGCACCGGTGTTCCGGCGGCCCCCCAAGGCCGCGCAAATGCGGGTACTCGCGCCCGCGATGATGGTTGACTGGCTTCGACGGTGTTCGCCGGAACGGGGGCAGTCGTGCGCATCGGACTCATCTCCACGCCGTGGACGCCGCTGCCGCCGCCCGCGTACGGCGGCATCGAGGGCGTCGTCGACCGGTTGGCCCGGGGCTTCATCGCCGCCGGGCACGAGGTGCTTCTCGCCGCGCCGGGGGACAGCGCGTGCCCGGCGCCGATCATCCCGGACTCACCCCCGGCGGACGTGGACGGGATGGGGCTGAGCGAGGTCGAACTCGGGCACGTCGTGCGCGCCTACAACGCCATGCCGGACATGGATCTGGTGCACGACCACACGCTGTGTGGGCCGCTGTACCGCCGCCGGCCCGCCGGAGTACCGGTCGTCACCACGAACCACGGCCCGTTCCGCGCGCAGCTCCGCGAGATCTACCAGGCCATGGCCGAGGACGTCACGCTGATCGCGATCTCCCATCACCAGGCGTCCACCGCCACCGTGCCGATCGCACGCGTCATCCATCACGGCATCGATGTCGACACGGTACCGGTCGGGAACGGCTCCGGCGGCTATGCGTGTTTCCTTGGGCGGATGAACCCGAGCAAGGGGGTGCGGGAGGCGGCGATGGTTGCCCGGGAAGCCGGGATACCGCTGCGCATCGCGGCGAAAATGCAGGACACCGGGGAGCGGGAGTATTTCGAGTGCGCGGTGTCCCCGTTGCTGACCTCGGACATCGAGTACGTCGGCGAGCTGAACACCGAGGAGAAGT
Organism: Micromonosporaceae bacterium; assembly: GCA_040255525.1. Classification (GTDB taxonomy): domain Bacteria; phylum Actinomycetota; class Actinomycetes; order Mycobacteriales; family Micromonosporaceae; genus Rugosimonospora. The sequence goes on from JBDZVD010000007.1 coordinate 26,730, forward strand.
ACGAGTTGCTGGGCGGCGCGTGCGCGCTGTTGAATCCCATGCAGTGGCCCGAGCCGTTCGGCCTGGTCATGATCGAGGCGCTGGCGGCCGGTACCCCGGTGGTCGCCACCCCGGCGGGCTCGGCGAGCGAGATCATCGATGACGGCGTGACCGGGTACCTGCGCGAGGACGTCCCGGCGCTGGCCGCCGCCCTGGCCGAGGCCGGGAGCCTGGACCGCGCCGCCTGCCGGGAGGTGGCCGTCACCCGGTTCAGCACCCAACGCATGGTGGCCGACCACCTCGACCTGTACACCGAACTGATCGGTCGCTGACGCGGCGGGCGCCTGCCCGTGGCGCTCCAGGCCGCACCGGCCGGGCTGTGACGATGGACGCGGGGCACGGCGGCGTTGCCCGCTCGGGCGCCGCCGAGGCAGCGCAGCGCCGGAGCGGGTGCTCAGCCGATGGGCGCGTCGGCGCAGCTGCCCCGCTCGGCGAGAGACGGCGCGAGCAGCCGGGTCTCCGCGCCGCGCTCGCCGCGCAGCAGGCTCATCACCCGCTCCACGGCCAGCGCGCCCAGTTGGTGGCCGGGGATGTCCACCGACGTCATCCGGATCGGCAGGCCGAGGGCGACATCCTCCGGGCAGATGGCCACGACCGACACGTCCTCCGGCACCCGGCGGCCGGACGAACGCAGGATGCCCAGCAGCGGCGAGAGCGCGGCCTCGTTGTGCACCACCAGCGCGGAGACGCCGGGCAACTCCTCGTCGATGCGGTTGAGGCAGGCCAGCGCGCCGTCGAAGGTCGGCTCGCACGGGTGGCTCGCCGAAGCCAGACCGTACTCCTCGACCGCGTCGGCGAAGCCGGCGAGGAAGCGCGTCGCGTAGCTCGTGCCACGCTGGTAGACGGCCGGTGGCGGCCCGATCAGCCCGACCGTGCGGTGCCCGTGCTCGGCGAGGTGCGCCACCGCCGTGAAGCCTGCCGACGCGAAGTCGAGGTCGACGCACGAGATCCCGCCCGGCCGGTTGGGCAGGCCGATCAGCACGGCGGGTTGGCGCAGCCGGCGGAGCACGGGAATCCGGGCGTCGTCGCTCTCGATGTCCATCACGATCAGTGCGTCGACCATGGCACTGCCGGCTACCCGCTCCAGGCCGGCGGATCCCTCGTCGTTGGTCAGCAGCAGGACGTCGTGGTCGTAGGAGCGCGCCGCGGTGACGACCGACGTTACGAACTGCATGATGACCGGGACGTTGATGTCGCTGCGCAGCGGCGCGGCGAGGGCCAGTACGTTGGTGTGCCGCCCGGCCAGTGCCCGGGCGCCGGCGTGCGGGCGGTAGCCCAGTTCGGCGATGCTCGCCTCGACCCGGGCGCGGGTGGCCGGCGAGATCGGTCGGCGCCCACTGAGGACGTACGACACGGTGCTCGTGGAGACGCCGGCCGCTGCGGCGACGTCGGCGATGGTTGCCACCGGGGAACTCCCTGGGTCCGGGGATCGCTGCGTCGATGTGCTCCTGCGTGGATGCGCTCCCGCGTGCTCGTGAGCGGATGTGCCCGCCAGTGGATGTGCTCGTGAACCGTGAGCTGAGGTGCGCAGGTCGAAGCGCTTCGACTTCCCTCGAAGGCTAATGGCCGGGTGCCTGCCCGGCAAGGTACTCCTCGCGGGTCAACGCGTACACCACGACCGGCTGGTTGCGGTGAGCCGGCACCACCGTCTCGCGGTCGAACCGGAGGCCGATCTTCTCCATCACCCGGCCGGACGCCCGGTTGTCCACGTGCCGGATGCTGCAGATCCGGTCCAGGCCCCGGTCGACGAAGCCGAACCGCAGGACGGCGACGGCGCCCTCGGTCGCGTAGCCCCGGCCCCAGTACCGGCGCGCGAACCGCCAGCCGATCTCCACGCTGGGGAGCACCTCGGGCAGGAACGCCGGTACCGCCAGGGTGACCCAGCCGGCCAGCTCGCCGGTGTCCCTCGGGCGTACCGCGAACAGGCCGTAGCCCTTCTCCGCCCAGTCCCGGCGGGCCGCCGCCAGCCCGGTCCCGGTCTGCCGCCGGTCGCGCACGGAGCCGTCGCCGATGTAGCGCATGACCTCGGGGTCTGAGTTCATTGCCGTGAGCGCGTCGAGGTCGTCGTCGCGCAGCTGGTCCAGGACGAGGCGGGTGGTCTCCAAGGTGATCATCCGTCCATCCTCCCGCACCAACCGCCGCTGCCGTAATACCCGATTTACGGTACAAGCCCGTCATGCCCGATATACGCTTGAGTCCTTCCGCAAGGAAGAGCCGGGGCGTAGCCGCGATGTAACAGTCGCGCGCTGCGCCCCGCGCTGTGCCCCGCGCTGCGCCCCGCGCTGTGCCCCGCGCTGTGCCCCGCGCTGTGCCCTGCGCTGTGCCCTGCGCGCCGCATGCGCGCCGTGACGAGCGGCGGCCCGGCCCCGTTCCGGGACCGGGCCGCCTGTGGCGCTCACGCCGCCGGTCGAGTGCGGTGCTGGTCGGATCCGCTAGTGCAGCAGTGCGGCGATCGGCATCCCCAGGAAGAACAGGAGGCCGCCCGGCGTCCCGACGCCGGTCTCGTCGTCGTAGCCGCGCTTGCTGTGGATCGTGCTGCTCTGCACGTCGATCGTCTGCAACTGGTACGTCTTGCCCTGCGTGTTGTCGAGCGAGTTGGCGTAGTTCGTCCGCACCTGGGCCAGCGGGCTGGTGGGCGCGGTGATGTCGTGCAGCGCCGGCGTGTTCACCAGCTTGTAGTAGAGCGGGTTGACGAAGCCGAGCTTGCGGTGGGCGAACTGGTCCGCCACCGCGATCACGCCGGCCAGCAGCGGCGACGACAGGCTCGTGCCGCCGATGCGGTACTGGTCCCAGTGCGTCCCCTCGGGGAAGACCTGGGTCTGGCCGACCTCGAAACCGGTGTTCGGGTCACCCGGCATCGAGATGTCCGGCACCGCGCGCATCGGCGTGTCGCCGCCGAAGTACGTCGAGATGGACGCCGGTACCTTGCCCCTCTGGTAGAACGGCTGCGCGTAGAGCACGCTGGTGCCGCCGCCACCGCCGGAGGAGTACCTGCCGGGCGGTGCCGGCGACCACGCCCCGCCCGAAAGCGACGAGTACGCGCTCTGCCAGCCGTGCTCCCACAGCCACTGCCCGTGCTTGCCGATGCCGACGCTGGTGCCGCCGACGCCGGTCACGTACGGCACGTCGGCCGGGAACTCGACCGTCTTCGCCGCGGGGTTGGTGCCGCCGGCGGTGTGGTCCCCGGCGTCGCCGCTGGAGAAGTTCACCGTGATGCCGGTCAGCGCCGCCTCGAGGCTGAACTGCGTGTAGAAGTCCACGTAGTCCTGGCCCAGTTCGCTGATGTCGTCGGTGCCGTCGGTCCACGAGTTGGTGATGATGTCCGCCACGTGGTTGTCGATCGTCTCGGCCCAGGCGTCGTCCAGGCCGCTGCTGCAGTCCGAGGCGCCCACGTAGACGACCTTCGCGCCCGGCGCCATCGCGTGCACGGCCTCGACGTCGAGGGTCTCCTCGCCGTACCAGCCCTGCGCGCCGCACTCGTCGATCAGGTCGTACCCGTTCGGGCCCGGGGTGATCTGGCTGAACTGGCCCTTGGCGAACAACGGCTGCCCGTGTACCTGGTTGTACTTCTGGGCGTCCTCGAGGATGGTCGGCGCCGCGTACGCGTCGGTGATGGCGACCGTGACGCCGCGCCCGTCGATGCCGGCGCGCAGCAGGCCGCTCTCCCCGTACGCCGACTGGTACTGCTGCGGCCCGTACCCGCAGACCGCGTACGGCCGCTTCTTGCCGTACGCGGACGGCTTGTCGGTGGCCACCTTCTGCCCGTAGTAGTCCGAGCACGGCTGGACGCCGTACCGCGCACCGGGCGGTGGGCCGGGCTCCAGGTCGGCCGGGCTGTGCAGCTGCGAACCCTGATCGATGCCGAGAACCCCGGCGACGACCCCGGTCACCGCGGCCGGCGTACCGGCCGGGAAGGACAGCGCCGACGAGTTGGCGCGGACCGTCTTCCCGCGGTACGAGTAGTTCTTCACCGTGGTGGAGAACGTCTTCTCGATCTGGGCCGCGGTCCCGCTCGCCTCGATGTACATGCCGCTGGGCAGCGTCTTGGTGACCTGGAACCCTTGCTTGGTCAGCCAGGCGCGTACCGACGACACGTCCGAGGCGGTCGGGGCGTACCGCGCCCGGAACTGCGCGTTCGACAGCCACTTGCCGTAGTTCCGGCTGTTCGGATCGGAGATGCTCTGCAGCGTCGCGATCGCGTCGCCGCGGTCGCGCATGCCGAGCAGTACGCCGAAGCCGACCCGGTTGCTGGCGGGGGTGTCGCTTACTGCCCTGGCCTGGCCCAGCCACGCGGGGGCGCTGCCCCCGATGACGTGCCTGCTGGGCGCTGCCGATGCCGCGGGCGCGAGAGCGGCCACGGTCACCGCGGATGCGGCGACCGCCAGCCCCACCATCAGGCGCCGCCGGCTGAACGGCGGTCTTTCCATGCGATTCCTCCATCTCACACGGAAGAGATGTTCGATGGCGTCAAGCAAACTCGGATCGACAACCGCCGGTCAAGATTCACACAATCGGTTGATTGCGGCGAATGCGGAGATCGCGACCGTTGCGTGCTATCGCAAGGGTGAAGACGAGGGTCCGTTCGAGGCGGCAACGCCATCGCCGCCGTCCCCGAGGTGGGCGCGCAGTATCCCGGCCGTCTGCTCCGGTGTACTCGGGTTGACCGCGACCCCGGTCGCGATCTCCAGCCCGCCGATCGTGGTGACCCGCGGGTAGATGGTGATGTGCCAGCGGTACCAGGCATCGGCCGCCGGGTCGCCGACCGGACCGGCGTGCACCACCAGGTTGTACGCCGGATCGTCCAGGACCGCGGCGAGCCCGGCCAGCACCCGGGGCAGCACGCCGGCCAGCACGGCCAGGGTCCGGTCGGTCGCGCCGGCCAGGCCGGCCGCCGGTTCGGCGGGCAGCAGTGTCGTCTGGTGCGGTACGCAAGCGGCCCGGTCCTGGAAGACCAGCACCTCGCCGAGGTCCAGGACGAGCCGGCGGGCGTCCCGGCGCTCGGCGGCCGCGATCGCGTCGTGCAGGCACCCGCCGGTCCGGTCGTGGTGCTCGCGGGCGCGCCGCCACCGGTCCAGCAGACCGGGCGGCGCCTGGTCGAGCGCGACGATCTGGCTGTGCGGGTGGACCAGGGACGCCCCGGCCCGGGCGCCGTAGTTACGGAACGCGCTGATCGCGGCCGGCCCGTCCGCGGCCAGCACCCGGCAGCGCTCACGCAGCGTGGACAGGATCGTGGCTACCTCGTCCGGGTCACCCCGGCGCAGGTCCCAGTCGTGCCGCCCGGACTCCACCAGGACCTCGTGCCGGCCGGTGAACGCGGTCGGGGACTCCGGCGCCGGCGGTACGCCGGCGGTACCGCCGCGCTGATCGACCGCCGCGTACAGGTTCGGCACCACCCGGACCCGCCAGTCGGGCGCGCCGGCCGGTACCCTCAGCACCTCGGGCGGGGTCATGGCCTCGCTGCCCCAGCAGAACGGGCAGGCCGGGCGCGCCGGGCGGTCGGCGGCGGCGCCCGCCGCGGAGTCCCGGTCGGCGGCGGCGCCCGCCGCGGAGTCCCGGTCGGCGGCGCCCGCCGCGGAGTCCCGGTCGTCGGGGCGGGCCGCCCGCCGGGGTGCCAGCACGCTCCAGCCGCCGGTCGTCTCGTCCACCCGGACCTCGACCATCCCCGTCCGCCCTCCGAATGACTCGTCGGAGCACGCCGCTCCGGGCCTGGCGCGACCCTACCGCCGCCAGAAGTCGAACTCGTCGCGACCGGGCCGGAAACCGGCCCCCTCGACGATGTCCACGGCGATGTCGAACCGGCCGCCCACCAGCCAGGGCCGGTGCGCGTCGCTGCCGAACGACACCGCCCGGCCACCCTCCTCACGCCACCAGCGCAGCAGGGCCGCCGTCGCCATCGGCGACTTGGTGTTGACCTCCAGCACCCGGCCGGTACCGGCCAGCGCGCGCAGCACCGCCCGGTACTCCTCCTCGAACTTCGGCTCGTCGAACAGGTGCGACCCACCCGGCCAGTTCCGGCGCGGGTAGTCCACGTGCGCCAGCACCTCGAACTCGCCGGCCCCCTCGATCATCCGGAGCAGCTCCGCGAAGTACCGGCGCATCGCCTCGTCGTGGTCCCCGAGCAGGCGGAACAGGGTCTCGGCGGCGACCAGATCGTCGCCGTACGGCACGGCGTGCAGCGAGCCGAGCACCCGCTCGAACGGCCCGGTGGCCAGCAGCCCCTTGACGCTGCCGGCGAACAGGTGCGGTTCGCCGGCCTCGACGCCGGAGAAGATCCGCAGCGGTTTGTACCGTTGCCGGCACTCCTCGACGTCGGCGAGGTACCCGGTGACGTCCAGCGGCCGGATCTTGTCCCACCAGCCCAGCGTCAGCGGGTCGTCGGCGATCACGTCGTCGGCGATCCAGTCCGTCCACTCGACGTGCTCGGTGAACGCCACCGCCGGCAGGCCGAGGGCCAGCGCCCGCTCGCATGCCCCGGCCATCGAGGACTGCCCCCCGGTATCGAATGACCACTGCGAATGCACATGATTGTCGACGGGCAGCACGCCTGCGAGTCTGCCAGAGATCACCAGGCCCTCCGGCCGGACGTGGCCGGGCTCACGTCCGCCGCGCGCTGGTGGTGAGCGCTCCCGGAGCCGGGGCTTCAGCCTTCGGAGCGCAGGCTCAGCACCCCGGGGTTGGGCCGCCGGGGCGCAGGCTCAGCTTCCGGGCTCGGCCCCGGAGAAGGCTCAGCTTCCTGACCCGAAGGTGAGGGTGCGCAGGGTGACACCGGGTGCGTCGAACACCGCGTACAGGTCGCGGACCCCGGCCGCGCCCCGCAGCGGCGTACGGGCCGCGACGAACCCGTACCGGCCGGACCGGCAGGCGGCGGTGAGCGCCCCGATGACCGGGCCGTCCAGCGGATCGTCCAGGCGCAGGGTGACCGTGGCCGGGCCGGCACCGACCCGGGACAACTCGGCGGTGCACTCGGCCGTGAACCCGGTCGCGGGCTCCGTCGCGCCGGCGCCGAAGTCGGTGCCGTCGAAACAGATCCAGGCGCCCGGTTCGGTGGCCACGACCGCGTCGCCCCGCTCCGGCCCCGCATCGCACAGCGCGACCCCGGCGTACCCGTCGAAGTCCGCCGCGCACAGCGTGCGGTCCAGCGCCTCGCGCGGCGGGACCGTCTCACCGGCCACCTCGATCGTCGCGGCGCACCGGATGTCGGCGCTGGACCTGCCGAGGAGGATGTCGTGGACCGCCCGCTCGACCACGAAGCGCTGCCGGGTGACGTCCCAGAACGCCAGGTCGGCCGCGTCCAGTCCGAAGTGGACGGTGGTGCGCTCGCCCGGCGCCAGGCGCACCCGCCGGAACCCGCGCAACTGCCGTACCGGCTGCTTGACCCGTGACGTGCGCTGCCGCGTGTAGAGCTGGACGACCTCGTCGGTGTCCCGGGCGCCGGTGTTGGTCACGTCGACGCTGACCCGCACCCCACCGCCGGGTTCCACACTCGTCCGGGACAGTCGCAGGTCGCCGTACTCGACGGGGCAGTAGGTCAGGCCGTGGCCGAACGGGTACAGCGGGGTGCCGCGGAAGTACAGGTAGGTGGCGTCGGTCGCGATGATGTCGTAGTCGAGCAGGTCGGGCAGCTGCGCGGCGCCGCGGTACCAGGTCTGGGTCAGCCGTCCGGCCGGCGCCGCGTCGCCGAACAGCACGTCGGCCAGCGCGCCGCCGAACTCCTGGCCGCCGTGCGCGGACCAGAGGATCGCCGGTACGTGCTCGTCCGCCCAGCCGATCGCGTACGGGTAGCTGCTGGTGACCACGAGCACGCAGCGCGGGTTGGCGGCGTGCACCGCCCGTACCAGGCGCTCCTGGTCGGGCGGCAGGGACAGGTCGGCGCGGTCCTCGGTCTCCCGGCCGTTGATGAGCGGATGGTTGCCCACCACCACGACGGCGACGTCGGCCCCGGCGGCGACCGCGGCCGCCTCGGCGATCCCGTCACTGATCAGTTCGACGACGAATCCGGTCGCCTCGGCGGCGCTGGTCGCGACGGCGCGCGGCACGCCGTCCGCGCCGACCGCGACGAACCGGTCGGTGGCGATGTGCCGCAGCAGCGTCCCGCCCGGCGCCGTGCCGGCACCGCGCTCGACGAGCTCGAACGTCTCGTTGACCACCCAGCCGCCGGGTCGCGGGGACTCGTTGGCCAGCGCCTTGCCGCCGTCGACGGTGAGGTAGCGCCCGTTGCACACGCAGCGCAGCGCGAGCACGCCCTGCCCCCAGTCGTGCACGTCCAGCCAGGCGTCCGGCCCGGCACAGCCGGCGCCGGCCACCAGGGCGCCGCCGTGCGACGTGCCGTCCCCGGTGAGGTACCGGCCGGCCGCGCTCCCGGCTCCGGGCGCGACCCGCAGCGCGATGCGGTCCACGCCCTCGGCGAAGCGCACCGCGCCCGGGTCGGCCAGCCGCGCGGCCAGCCCGCCCCGGGCCGTCGTCGCGTACGGCAGCGTCCCGCTGTACCAGTCCTCGTACAGGGCGTCGGCCAGCGGCCCGACCACCGCGAGCCGCGCCACCCGGGACGCGGACAGCGGCAGCGTCCCGTCGTTGCGCAGCAGGACCATCGCCTGCCGCGCGGCTTCGGCCGCGAGGCGCTGGTGGTCCGGGCAGTTGATGACCTCCTCGGTGATCTCCGCGTACGGGTTGGACTCCGGCGGGTCGAACTCGCCGAGCCGGAACCGGACGGTCAGCAGCCGCCGTACCGCCGCGTCCACGTCGGCCTCGGTCAGCAGGCCGCGGGCCAGCGCGGCGGACAGGCGCTCGACGGTCAGCGTCGGATGGTCACCGTTGTCGGTGAAGCTGTCGACTCCGGCCCTCAGCAGGGCGGCGTGGCCGGACACGTGGTCGGGGTAGTAGTGCTGCGCATCGACCACGTTCGACGGCGCCTGCGCGTCGCTGACCACCAGGATGTCCGGATCGCCCCAGCCGCGCAGCTCGTCGCGCAGCAGCGGGGACAGGTGCGCCGGCCGCCCGTTGACGAGGTTGTACGAGGCCATCACCGCGACCGCTGCCCCGGCCCGTACCGGCGCGGCGAACGCGGGCAGCTCGTACTCGCGCAGCACCCGCGGCGGCATGCTGCTGGACGTACTCTCCCGGCGGGTCTCGTTGTTGTAGGCCAGGAAGTGCTTGAGCGTCGGCGCCGTCTTGAGCACGGTCGGGTGGTCGCCGCGCAGGCCGCGCGCGTACGCGGTGGCCAGCACGCCGGTCAGCAGGGGATCCTCCGAGTACCCCTCCTCGTTGCGGCCCCAGCGCGGGTCGCGCAGCAGGTTCACCACCGGTGCCCAGACGTTGAGCCCGCCCCGGTCCGGGTTCTTGTGGTGGAACCCGCGTGCCTCGTCGCCGACCGCGGCACCGACCCGCTCGACCAGCTCGGGGTTCCACGTGCTGGCCAGCCCGATCGCCTGCGGGAAGACGGTGGCGGGGCCGAGCCAGGCCAGTCCGTGCAGCGCCTCGGTGCCGGTGTGGAACGGGCCCATGCCGAGCCGGGGGACCGGCGCCTGGTGCTGGTGGAGCAGGGCGACCTTCTCGGCCAGCGTGAGCCGGTTCATCAGGTCGGCCACCCGTTGCTGAAGCGGCATGTGCGCGCTGCGAAAGCCGCCCGGCTCTGCCATGTCGATCCTCCCGGCCCGGTAGCGCTGCCGGCGCCGGGGGCGTCTGCCGGCGCGGCAGGTCGAAGCGCTTCGACGGTTCCCGGACGGGCCGCTGTCGTCCGGGAATGGGGCTTCGAAGCGCTTCGATAGCGATTCCCGTTAGGTTGCCCCGCGCCCAGCGGCCGCGTCAAGAGGTCGATGTCGATCGGTCCGGGGCGATCGGTCCGGTCAGGCCGGCAGCGGGAGCCGGCCAGCCTGGACGGACTCCAGCACCGCGGCGGCGCCGCCGATGGCCGCCGCGTCGTGGCCGAGCGCCGACGCGACCAGCCCGGCACCGGGCACCTGCGGCGCGACGACGAGCCTGTCCAGCGCTTCGCCGGCGGTCGGCAGGATCCACGGCGCGAGCGGGACGTAGTACCCGCCGAGAATCACCACGCTCGGGTTGACCAGGTTGGACAGCAGCGCGGCGCCGTGACCGAGGTGGCGGCCGGCCTCGTGCAGCGCCGCGAGCGCCTTCGGCTCCTGCGCGCGGGCCCGGCGCACGATCGCGGCCACCTCGGGCTCCAGGTCGCCGGCTGTCTCGTCGCCGCCCAGCCGGCGGACCAGCGCGCCGATGCCCGCCACCGCCTCCAGGCAGCCGCGCCTGCCGCAGCCGCACTCCGGGCCGTCCGGGTCGACGGTGAGGTGGCCGATCTCGCCCGCGTACCCGCCGGCACCGCGCAGTAGCCGGCCACCGGCCACGATGCCCGCGCCGACACCCGGGTCGCTGGTCAGGTACGCCAGGTCCGGCGTACCGGCGTACGGCCCGTACCGGTGCTCGGCCAGCACCGCGAGGTTGGCCGAGTTGTCCACGGTCACCGGGTGGTCGGGCCGGCCCAGCGCCCGCACCAGCGCGTCGCGCAGCGCCACGTCGCGCCAGCCCAGGCCGGTGGCGACCCGGACCATCCCGTCCGGGTCGACCAGCCCGCCGATCCCGACCGTCAGCCCGAGCACGTGCCGTCCCTGATCGGCCAGGCGGGCCAGGGCACGGCGGGCCAGCGCCGCGATGGCGGCCACCGCCCTGCCCTGTGTGGCACCCCGGCCGGTGAACGCGCGCCGCCAGGCCAGCAGGTGCTCACCGCCGAGGTCGACAGCGATCACGGTGAGGTGGTCGGCGGTGACGTCCAAACCGATCGCGGCGTACGGCGCGCCGTCCAGCACGATCATCGTCGCGGGCCGGCCGATGCGCCGCTCGGTCATCCCGGTCTCGCGCAGCAGCCGCCGCGCGATCAGTTCGCCGACCAGGCTGGACACGGTCGCCTTGTTCAACCCGGTGGACGCCGCGATGTCGGCCCGGGAGCAGGGCGCGTTGCCGCGCACGTAGCCGAGCACGACCGCGAGGTTCGTGGCGCGGACGTCGGTGAAGTCCGCCGGCGCGGGGCCGGTGTACGTCGTGGTCAAGGTGTGTCCCGCTTCTCGCTCGACCGGTGCCGGTCTTGGCAGCCGTGCGACCTTCCTTTTGTTTGTAGGCCAAACAAAACTGTACCGGCCGGTCGGCCGCCCCGCATCACCCCGGCCGGTTGCCGCGGCCCGGCCGTCGGGGCGCCGCGCGGTCGGCCGACCGTCGGGGAAGCCGCGCGGTCAGCCGGCCGTCAGGGCAGCCGCGCGGTCGGCCGGCCGTCGACCGTCGCCACCGTCGCCGCGACCCCGTTCACGGTCACCGCCTCCGGCGGCCGCACCCCCGCCACCGGCCAGAACACCACGCCGCGCACCCGGGCCGGGCCATCGGTCGCGACGTCCAGCCGGTTGCCCCGGCGCACCGCGGTGATCCGGGTCTCGCCGGCCACGTCCGCCACCACGATGGTGGTCTCACCACCCGCGTCACCGCTGGCGCCGCCGTCCGCGTCACCGCTGGCGCCGCCGGCCGCCCAGCTGACCAGCGTCAGGTCCCCGAACGGGCCGTCGCCGACCGTGTCACCGGCTCCGGTCGTCGCGATCAGGGCGCCCTGCCGGACGAACAGCGCGAGGTGCCCGACCGGATCGGTGACGATGACGTACCGGCCGCCGGCCTGCGCGGCGCCGGTCCAGTAGTCGATCCAGCCGCCCTCCGGCAGGTACACCTGACGCGTCCCGGCCGGGTCGGTCACCGGCGCGACCAGCAGGTCCGGACCCAACTGGTACTCCAGGTCGGCATGCCAGGCGCCGGGATCGTCCGGGTACCCGACCAGCAGCGGGCGCATCATCGGCAGCCCGGTACGCGCCGCGTCGACCGCCGCCGAGTACAGGTACGGCATCAGCTCGTACCGCAGGCGCAGCGCCGCGACCGCGGCCCGCTCCGCGTCCGGCGGGAATTCCCAGGGCAGCCGGGACGTGGTGCCGTGGAAGCGCACCAGCGGCGACAGCGCGCCGAACGCGGCCCAGCGGGCGTACAGGTCGGGTGCCGGGGTGCCGTGGAACCCGCCCACGTCGTGGCTCCAGAACGGCACCCCGGACAGCCCGTGGGACAGGCCACCGCGCAGGCTGCTGGCCATCGCCGGGTACGAGGCGTTGGTGTCGCCGCTCCACTGGGCGCAGTGCCGCTGGCCGCCGAGGAACGACGAGCGCGCCCACACCATCGAGTGCCCGGCGACCTCGCGGGTCACCTGCGCCACCGCGTCGTTGTAGAGCAGGCTGTACACGTTGTGCAGGACGGTGCCGCTCAAGCCGCCGGCGGCCACCGAGTCGACCGGTACCCCCTCGGCGAAGTCCGTCTTGAACACCGCCACGCCCTGCTCCAGCAGGTGGCGCAGCCGGCCGCAGTACCAGGCGGTCGCGTCCGGGTTGGTGAAGTCGACGATCCCGGAGGCCGGGTGCGAACCGTGCCAGACGTCGGCGATGTAGACCGAGCCGTCCTCGTGGCGCAGGAAGTACCCGCGCTCGGCCGCGTCCGCGAAGTCGGGGCTGAACTGGCTGATGTACGGATTGATCCACAGGCTGACCCGGAACCCCCACTCGGCGAGGGTGGCGAGCATGCCCGCCGGGTCGGGGAAACGCTCGGTGTCCCAGCGAAGGTCCGACCAGTGGCCCTCGGTCTGCCAGTAGCAGTCCAGGTGCAGCACGTCGCAGGGGATGCCACCGGCCCGGATGCGGCGGGCCCGGGCGAGCACCGCCTCCTGGGTGTCGACGAAGAACCCGGAGGAGATCCAGGCGCCGAACGCCCACTTCGGCGGCAGGACCGGGGCGCCGGTGAGCCGGTCGAACCGGGTGAGCACCTGCGCCGGGGTCGGCCCGGCGAGCACGTAGTAGTCGATCAGGTCGTCCGGTACGACGATCTGCACGCTGCTGTGGGTGGAGTGGCAGATGTCGAACTCGGTCGCGCTGCCGCTGTCGACCATCACGCCGTAGCCGCGGCTGGACAGGTAGAACGGCACGTTCTTGTAGGAGCGCTCGGACTCCGCGCCGAACGCGTCGTAGTTCCACATCACCACCCGCTGGCCGCGCTTGTCGAAGCCGCTGAACTTCTCGCCGAGGCCGACGAAGTGCTCGTCGGCCGCGGCCGCGAAGCTCTCGTGGTACGCCGCGACGGAGCCGTCCACTGTGGACCTTCCGAGCGGCAGGGTGCGCATCCGGCCGCTGATGTCCACCTCGCCGGGGTCCTCCTCGACGAGGACCCGACCGGTGCCGTCCAGGAAGCGCAGGTGCCACGGGTCGAGGGTGATCTCGGCGGTGAGCGGGCCGGTGCGCAGCAGTACCCGCCGGTCGCCGACTTCGACCGTGGCGCGCGGATCGTGACCCGGGCGCACCAGGCGGGTCACGGCGGCCGAGCGCGCGCGGACGTCCAGGTCGCTGGAGAGCCGGACGCGCACCATGCCCTCGCCGGCGGCGCTGATCTCGGCGGCGAGCACCTGGCCGTCGCCGGTGACCGCCTTGACGCTCACCCCGTTCGGGTCGGTGGCGACCAGTTCGGCGCGCACCAGCGCGGACAGCCCGCCCGCGCCCGGTGGTCGCACCGGAAGGTCGATCGGGTCGGCGACGAACAGTTCGTGAGGCACCAGCGGCGGGCGGTAGGGCATGGAATTAGTTTTCCGACTAACCAAACAAACGTCAACCTTCGTGCCGATCGGCCCGCGCCCGAGCGCCGGCTCGGCCGAACCGGGCGGCGCAACCCGGTGACCATGCCTTGTGATCGATGGCCCTCTCGGCTAATTTGTTTAACGTCCAACCCAACTAACTGACACCAATCGCTGTGCCGCGTTCACGCCCCCACCCCCCATACACCGAAGGGTGATCCGCCATGCCACCCGAAGCCTCGCCATCGGTGCCCCCCGCCGTCTCCCGGCGCGGTCTGCTCTCCGCCGCGGCCGTCGCGGTCGGGGCGGCCGTGGCGTCGCCACTGCTGTCGGCCTGTGGTTCGAAGGGCAGTGGCGGTCCCGGTACGACCGGCAAGAACGAGCTGCAACGCGCGCTGCCCGACTACCTGCCCAACCACTCGGTCACCGCCGACATCCCGAGCGTGACCGGTGCCAACGGTGCCATCTCCGATCCGTGCTTCCTGAAGTACCCGGCCAGCCCGGTGACCACGGTCAGCGGTTCGGTCGGCTCCGGCGGCACGTACGTGACCATGACCCCGCTCTGGGGTGCCATCCCACCGTCGACCGGCAACAAGTACTACGCCTCGGTCAACAAGGCGATCGGCGCGACACTCAAACTCCAGCCGTCCGACGGCAACACCTACGGCAACGTCCTTCCACCGGTGTTCGCGGCGGACAAGCTGCCCGATTGGATCATGATCCCGGGCTGGTTGGACGTCCAGCTCAACCTCGGCGAAGCGATGGGCACCAAGTTCGCCGACCTGACCCCGTACCTGGCCGGCGACAAGGTCAAGCAGTACCCGAACCTGGCGAACGTACCGGCCGCCGCGTGGGCCGCCGGGGTGTGGAACGGCAAGCTGTACGGCATCCCGACGTACCCGTCGGCCGCGGTCTTCAACGGCGCCTACTTCTACCGCAAGGATCTGCTCGACAAGCTCGGCATCTCCGCCGCCGGGCTCAAGTCCGCCGACGACCTGTTCAACCTCGGCAAGGAGTTGACCCACGCCAGCTCCGGCGTGTGGGCCTTCGACGACATGTTCGGTCAGTCCGCCGCGTACGCAAGCCAGCTCTTCCAGTTCACCAACCACTGGACGGCCGAGCCCAGCGGGAAGCTCATCTACAAGTACGAGACCGAGCAGATCGTCGAGGCGCTGAACTGGCAGGTCAAGATAGTCAAGGCCGGGTACATGCACCCGGACGCGGTGGCCAACACCAACCAGAACGGCAAGCAGCGGTTCTGGAGCGGCAAGGTGTACTTCGAGGTCGACGGCACCGGGGCCTGGAACGGTTCGGACGCGCTGTCGGGCACCGCGGCCAACCCCGGCTACAACCGGCAGGCGCTGCCGCTGATGGCCGCGGACGGCAAGAGCACGCCGACCATCGAACTGGGCAACGGGGCGGCGATGTTCAGCTACCTCAACAAGAAGCTCTCCGACGCGCAGATCAAGGAGTGCCTCGCCATCGCGAACTACCTCGCGGCGCCGTACGGCTCGGCGGAGTGGCTGAAGGTGAATTTCGGCGACGAGGGCGTGGACTACACCATGGTCGAGGGCAACCCGGTGCTGACCTCGGCCGGCAACAAGGAGGTCGCCACCACCTTCCAGTTCCTGGCCTGCCCGCCCGCCGCGACCACGGTCAGCAACGGATTCACCCAGGTCGCCAAGGACTACGCGGCATGGCAGGGACAGGCGGTCGCGCGGGCCGTCAAGCCGCTGTTCTACGACATGAACATCGCGGAGCCCGCGCAGTACAGCTCGATCAACAAGCCGGTCGACGACATCATCGACGACGTCCGGTTCGGCCGCAAGCCGGTTTCGGCCTTCACCGACGCCGTCGCCACCTGGCGTAAGCAGGGCGGAGACGCGCTGCGCACCTTCTACGACGGCATCCGGGAAAAGTACGGTACCGGTCAGTAGGGGTGGCGGCCCCGGTCGGGCGCGAACCGCCTGACCGGTCCGCCACAGGCCAGGCGGCCCCGGCGGCTCCGGCCCGCGCCTTTGCCCGGGCGCGGGCCGGAGCGGCGGGGAGGCGAGAACGGTGAGGGATCCGAAGCGGTGAGGGATGAGGAGGCGGAGGTGTCCGCGATCGTCGAGGACGGCGCCGTACCGGGTGCCTCCCGCGACGCCGCCCGGGCGGGCACGGCTGCGGTGCGGCGGCGCGTCGGCTGGCGGGTCCGGATCCGGCGCGACCGGTCGCTGCTGATCATGACGGTACCGGCCGTGGTCCTGCTGCTCGTGTTCACCTACGTACCCATGCTCGGCGTCGTCACCGCCTTCCAGAGCTACGACATCTACCAGGGCTTCCTGCACAGCCCGTGGATCGGCCTGGCCAACTTCGTCAACCTGTTCGACGACTCGCTGTTCTGGCAGGCGTTCGCCAACACGCTGGTGATCAGCGCGGTGCAGCTGGTGCTGTACTTCCCGATCCCGATCGTGCTGGCCATCCTGCTCAGCTCGGTGATGAACAGCAAGGTGCGCTCGTTCGTGCAGTCGGTGGTGTACCTGCCGCACTTCTTCTCCTGGGTCCTGGTCGTCACCATCTTCCAGGAGATGCTCGGCGGTGCCGGGGCGGTGAACATGGTGCTGCGCCGGCACGGCCTCGGTACCTGGAACATCATGACCGACCCGGCCACGTTCAAGTACCTGGTCACCGCGCAGGCGGTCTGGAAGGAAGCGGGCTGGGGCATCATCGTGTTCCTGGCCGCGCTGGCCGCCATCGACCAGTCGCTGTACGAGGCGGCCGCGGCCGACGGCGCCAACCGCTGGCGCCGGCTGTGGCACATCACCCTGCCCGGCATGCGCGGCGTCATCGTGCTGATGCTGGTGCTCCGGCTGGGCAACGCGCTGACCGTCGGCTTCGAGCAGATGCTCGTGCAGCGGCAGGCGGTCGGCCGGGACGCCGCGGAGGTACTGGACACGTTCACGTACTACTACGGCGTGGTGAACAACCACTTCAGCTACGGCGCCGCCGCCGGCCTGTTCAAGGGCGTGCTGTCGCTGATCCTGGTCCTGGCGGCGAACAAACTGGCGCACGCGTTCGGCGAGGATGGGTTGTTCCGCAAATGACCACGTCGACGGTGCGGCCCGAGCGGCCGGCCTCCCGGCGCCGCCCGGAGAACGAGCGGCCGGCCTGGGAGGAGGAGCCGACGGCCGCCGGGCAGGCGGCCAAGGGCGTGACGATCCTGGTCGTACTCGCGGTGGTGCTGGTGCCGCTGTACGCGATCGTGCTCACCAGCTTCTCCACCCAGGCGTCCATCAACCTCGCGGGGGGCCTGGTGCTGGTGCCGCACGGGCTGACCGTCGAGGCGTACCACCAGATCTTCACCAACCAGCTCGTCCTGCACTCGCTGCTGGTCAGCACCGGGGTCACGGTCGTCGGTACGGCGGTGTCGATGGTGGTGACCGTGCTGTGCTCGTACGGGCTGTCCCGCAGCGGCTCGTACGGGCACCGCACGATCCTCATGACGCTCGTCGTGACGATGTTCTTCAGCGGCGGTATCGTGCCGACCTTCCTGCTGGTCTCCACGCTCGGCGGGTACGGCCAGTACTGGTCGCTGATCCTGCCCAGCGCGGTGTCGGTCTTCAACATCCTGGTGATGCGCGCGTTCTTCGCGAGCACCGCGCCCGACCTGATCGACGCGGCGCGCATGGACGGCGCCGGTGAGTGGCGCGTGCTATGGAAGGTCGTGCTGCCCACCTCCAAGGCCGTGACCGCCGTCATCGCCCTGTTCTACGCGGTCGGGTACTGGAACTCGTTCTTCAACGCCCTGCTGTACCTGCCGGACAACGGCAAGTGGCCGATGCAGATGGTGATCTGGACGTACACCCTGCAGGCCAACTCCCTGCCCGGCAGCGGCGTCACCAACACCGGGGTGTACGCCGGGCACCAGCAGATCGCCGCCCTGTCGCTGCAGATGGCGGTGGTGACCCTCACGCTGCTGCCGATCGTGGTCGTGTACCCGTTCGTGCAGCGGCACTTCACCAAGGGCATGCTGCTGGGCGCGATCAAAGGGTAGGACTGAGCGTAGCCGGAGCCGCCGTTCGGCGGCGGCGAGCACAGTCGCAGACAACGCAGCCGAACCGGTCACGAGGCACGTCCGCGCGGCGTGCCTTTGCTCACTCCATTTTGTAAACCCAGACTTATAAGTTTACTATTACTATCCGTGCGAGTGGATCGAAACGCCACGGACCCGGACGGTTCGGGCGAGGACGCCGCCAGCGGGGAGGCAGGTGGCGGGGGCGCTCTCGGTGGGGAACTGCGGGTGGTGCTCGGGCGCGTGGTGCGCCGGCTGCGCCAGGGGCACAAGCCCGGCGAACTGACCCTGTCGGAAGCCTCGGTGCTGGCCCGGCTCGACCGCGACGGTCCGGCGACCCCGGGGGTACTGGCGGAGCAGGAGCGCGTACAGCCCCAGGCGATGGGGGTCACCCTCGCCGCCCTGGAGCGGCGCGACCTGGTGACCCGCGCGAGCGACCCCACCGACGGCCGGCGCGTCGTGCTGTCCCTGACCCCCGCCGGCCGGCAGTTGCGACGCGATCGCGAGTCGGCGAGCAACCAGCGGATGGCGCGCGCCCTCGCCGAGGGCTTCACCGCGGACGAACGGCGGCTGCTGACCGAGGTGATCCCGCTGCTGGAACGGCTGGCGGACCGGCTGTGAGGGGTTCGGCGGGCAGTGCGCCGGAGGGGAGTACCCCCGCGGTGAACACTCCGGACAGGTACAAGTGGATCGCGCTGTCCAACACCACGCTGGGCGTGCTCATGGCGACGCTCGACGCCTCGATCGTGATCATCTCGCTGCCGGCCATCTTCCGGGGGATCGGGCTCGATCCGCTCGCGCCGAGCAACATCGGCTACCTGCTCTGGATGATCCTCGGGTACCTGCTGGTCTCTGCGGTACTGGTGGTGGCGCTCGGCCGCCTCGGCGACATGTTCGGCCGCGTCAAGATGTACAACCTCGGCTTCCTGATCTTCAGCCTCGGCTCTCTCGCGCTGTCGATCGACCCGTTCACCCACGGCAGGGGCGCCCTCTGGCTGATCGCCTGGCGGATCGTGCAGGCGGTCGGCGGCTCCATGCTGACCGCCAACTCGGCCGCGATCCTTACCGACGCGTTCCCCGCCCGGCAGCGCGGCATGGCCCTGGGCATCAACCAGGTCACCGCGCTGGCCGGCCAGTTCCTCGGCCTGGTCGCCGGTGGCCTGCTGGCCGCGGTCGACTGGCGGGCGGTGTTCTGGATCAACGTGCCGATCGGCGTGTTCGGCACCATCTGGTCCTACCGCAGCCTGCGGGAGACCGCCGTGTCGCGCCGGGCCCGCATCGACTGGATCGGAAACATCACCTTCATCTGCGGTACCACGAGCCTGCTGGCCGCCATCACGTACGGCATCCAGCCGTACGGGGGCCGGGCCACCGGCTGGCTCAACCCCTGGGTGCTCGGCGGCCTGATCGCCGGAGTCGTGCTGCTGGCCGGCTTCTGCGTGGTCGAGACCCGGGTCGCCGAGCCGATGATCGACCTGGCGCTGTTCCGGATCCGGGCGTTCGCGGCCGGCAACATCGCGGCCCTGCTGATGGCGATCGCCCGCGGCGGTCTCCAGTTCATGCTGATCATCTGGCTGCAGGGGATCTGGCTGCCGCTGCACGGGTACGCCTTCGAGGACACTCCGCTGTGGGCGGGCATCTACATGCTGCCGCTGACGTTCGGGTTCCTGGTCGCCGGGCCGGTCTCCGGGTATCTGTCCGACCGGTTCGGCGCCCGGGCACTGGCCACCGGCGGTGCGCTGCTGGTCGCCGCGTCGTTCCTCGGGCTCATGGGCCTGCCGGTGAACTTCGCGTACCCGCTGTTCGCGGTCCTGCTCGCGCTGGTCGGCATGGGAATGGGCATGTTCTCGTCACCGAACACCTCCTCCATCATGGGCAGCGTGCCGAACAACCGCCGGGGCGTCGCCTCCGGCATGCGCTCGACGTTCCAGAACTCGGGCCAGGCGCTGTCCATCGGCGTGTTCTTCTCGCTGATGGTTGCCGGGCTGGCAAGCTCGCTGCCGCACTCGCTGTCGGCCGGGCTGGCCGCACAGGGCGTACCGGCGCCCGTCGCCGCGAACGTGGCGAACCTGCCCCCGGTCAGCGCGCTGTTCGCCGCGTTCCTCGGCTACAACCCGATCGGTACGCTGCTGGCCAGCACCGGGGTCCTGCACACCCTGCCGGCGGCGAGCGTCGCGACCCTCACCGGTACCCACCTGTTCCCCCGGCTGATCTCGGGCCCGTTCCACCACGGGCTGGTCACGGTGTTCGTCGCCGCGACCGCGATGGCGCTGGTCACCGCGCTGGCCTCGGTGCTTCGCGGCCGGCGGTACTCCCACCCCGACAACGTGGTGGAAACCGGGCGGCGCGGCGACCGGGTGGACTCGGCGGGTCCCGGCCGCCGGTAACGGGCTTGGCCGGGGGCGGTGGTCGATCAACCGACCTCACTCGAAGGTGCCGCCCCGGCCGCTGCCCGCGCTGAACCGCGCCGCGCCCGGTACCGCCTCGGTCGCCAGCGCCGCCTTGCCGTGCTCGTACTCGACGGCCAGCGCCCGGCCGAGGTCGAGCCCGGCCGTGTCGTACACCGACGCGCGGTCGTGCCGCAGGCAGGTCTGCGGAAACGCGGCCAGGCCGGCGGCCAGTTCCTCGGCGGCCTCCCTCGCCGTTCCGCTCGGTACGACCCGGGTCGCCAGCCCGATCGATAGCGCCTCGTCGGCCGCGACCGGCCGGCCGGTGAGGATCAGGTCCAGCGCCCGGCCGAGCCCGACGATCCGGGGGAGCCGGACCGTACCGCCGTCGATCAGCGGGACCCCGAAGCGCCGGCAGAACACCCCGAACGTGGCGTCCCGCTCGACCACTCGAAGGTCGCACCACAGCGCCAGCTCCAGCCCGCCGGCCACGGCGTATCCGCTCACCGCGGCGATGACCGGCTTGGTCAGCCGCATCCGGGTCGGCCCCATGGGCCCGTCGCCGTCCGGCTCGAACCGGTTCGGCCGGCCGGCCGCCACCGCGTGCAGGTCGGCACCGGCACAGAACGTGCCGCCGGCCCCCCACAGCACCGCGACCCGGGCGCGCTCGTCGGCGTCGAACGCGCGGAACGCGTCGGCCAGCGCCCGCGCGGTGGCCCGGTCGACCGCGTTGCGCACCGCCGGGCGGTCCAGGATGACCGTGGTCACCGGGCCGGAACGCTCGACCCGCACCGCGTGTTCAACGCCGGTCATCGCCCGCCCCTCGCCGCCTGCGCTCCGGCGATATTAGCCTGGTGCCACCCGACCACGAAGGAGTCTCGACGGTGGGTAGGACGCACAGCTACGAGCTGACGGTGACGTGGACCGGCAACCGGGGCACCGGTACCAGCGGGTACCGCGAGTACGGCCGGGGGCACGAGGTGAGCGCGCCCGGCCTGCCGGCGCTGCCGGGCTCGTCCGATCCGGCGTTCCGCGGTGAGCGCGACCGGTGGAACCCCGAGCAGTTGCTGGTCGCCTCGCTGGCCCAGTGCCACATGCTCGTGTACCTGCACATGTGTGTGAACGCGGGCGTGGTGGTCGTCGGGTACACCGACACGCCGGTCGGGCAGATGGTCGAGACCCCGGACGGCGGCGGCCACTTCACCGAGGTGGTCCTGCGGCCGGAAGTGACCGTGGCCGCCGCGGACATGGTCGACCGGGCGGCCGGGGCGCACGACATGGCGCACCGGCTGTGCTTCATCGCCAACTCGGTGAACTTCCGGGTACGGCACGAGCCGGTGATTCTCGTCGCGGGCGGCACCGCGCCCGCCGGTGAGGCCGCGCCCGCCGGGTGAGGCCGGGTTGCCGTGCGTGTCCGACCCGGTCGCGAGCGCCACCGTCCGCGAGCCGGTACGGGCGGTCCGGCTCGGTCGGACCGCCGGAGCCGTCCGCCTTCACCACGTCACCCGGTCACGGCCAGCACCCGCGCCTGGTGATCCTCCAGCCAGTGCGGTCCCGGCCTGGCCGGGAAGGCGACCCGGTCGCCGAGCACCGGCCGGCGCTCGCCGGTGAAGTCGGTGAGCAGGGCGCCGTCGGCGCCGACCGCGACCAGTTCGTCGCCCAGGCGCAGCAGCGCCGGCCCGTCCGGCGACTCGCCGATCGACACCGGCCCGCTGCGCAGCGCGTCGAGCAGCACGCCGGCGGTGGCCTCCCGGGCGTCGGTCACCGGGCACAGCAGCCAGGTGGTCGGCGCGCCCAGCCGCCAGCTGCCGGACGGGTCGTGGAAGTCGGAGCCGCCGACCGGTACGGCGGCCGGGTCGAAGGCGAGCAGCCAGGACAGCGGGGCCGTCCAGGTGCGGTCCCACCAGCCGGAGTGCCACACCTCGACGAGCCGGGGCCGGGCATGCAGCGGATGCAGCCAGGCGACATCGGCGGCCAGCGGGTGGTTGACGGACATCAGGCCGCCCCGCTCCTCCACGATGGCCAGCCACTTCTCGGCGGGCAGCCGGAAATCCACCCAGCCGACATCCCCGTACGCGTTGGCGTGGCCGCGTGCCGTTGTCACCTCCTGCCCGGGCAGCAGGACGATGCCCGACTCGTCCGGCAGCCACGGGTGGTGGCTGACCGTGTTGTGATCGGTGACCGCGA
The DNA here is from genome assembly GCA_040255525.1 of Micromonosporaceae bacterium. GTDB lineage: Bacteria > Actinomycetota > Actinomycetes > Mycobacteriales > Micromonosporaceae > Rugosimonospora. The sequence continues at coordinate 49,039 of JBDZVD010000007.1, forward strand.
GGAAGTCCAGACCGGACGCCGCGGCCAGCCGGGCGAGTTCGGAGACGGTCAGCACGCCGTCCGAGTGGACGCTGTGCGCGTGCAGATCGCCGGCCAGCCAGCGGTACCCGGGCGGAGCGGGCAGCGGGGGGCCGGTGCGGACCGGCCGCTGCGGCCACGGCGCGAGTGGCGCGGCCGCGTCGGGTACCGGGCCGGGCTCGGGCGAGGTGGACACGGTCACCCGCCACCGCAGGCCCTCCGCCGGTACCCGGTGCAGCCCCAGCATCACCTGCCACTGCCCGGCGGGCAGCGGCCCCGGCAGGTACCCGGGGGTCGACCAGGTCTCGGCGATCGTGAACGTCTCGCGTGCGTTCCCGGACCAGCCGCGGAACGCTCCGGTCGGATCCAGGCACCCCAGGTCGAGGATCCCGGCCGACCGGTCGTACGCCAGCTCCACGCGCAGGCGGCGGTGCCCGGTGCCGACCTCGACCGGCAGGTACTGGTAGATCGAGGCGGCCCGGTCCTCCGGCCGCCACACTCCCTGCTGGACGCTGTTCACCCGAAACAGGGTGCCACCAACGTGCGCAGCTCACGACCGATCCGCCCCGGAACCCGTGCGGCCGATCGGCGCCACCCTCCGTTATCTTGCTCTTTGCCGAGGTCGTCACTCTTTGCCGAGATACGCCGTTATTACCCGGGATGGGAGGGCAGGGGCTCATGGATTTGCGTAGCTATCTGCGTGCCGTACGGCAGCGGTGGTGGATCGTACTCGCGGCGATGTTGATCGCGCTCGGCATCGGTGCCGCGCTCACCGTCACTGCCGCGCCGCGGTACGCGAGCACGGTGACGTTCTTCGTCAACACCCCGAACGACGGGGTGGCCGACGCCTATCAGGGCAACCTGTTCACCCAGCAACGGGTGAAGTCGTACGTCGACCTGCTCACCAGCGACCGGCTTGCCGAGCTTCTGGCGGCCGATCCCCGGCTCGGCCTGACCACCAGTGGAGTACGGCAGCGCATCAGCGGGTCGGCCGACGCCAACACGGTCCTGCTCCAGGCCACGGTCACCGACACGAATCAGGCCCGGGCGCTGAAGCTCAGCGAGGCGCTGATCCAGAAGTTCCCGGCCATGGTGCAGCAGATCGAGACGCCACCCAGCGCGGCCCAGCCCACCATCAAGATCGAGCTGGTGAACGGTCCGCGGATGAGTAACACGCCGGTGTCCCCGCGGCCGGCCCGCAACCTGACCCTCGCCGGGGTGCTCGGTCTCCTGATCGGGATCTTCGTGGCGGTGCTGCGCGAACAGCTCGACAACACCATCCGTACCAGCAACACGCTCCAGCGGGTGGCGGGGGCGCCGGTACTCGGCCAGGTCCCGTACGACGCGGAGAGCAAGTCGTCGCCGTTGATCGTCGGGACCGCCGGCTACTCGCTGCGCGCCGAGGCACTGCGGAAGCTGCGGACGAACCTGCGGTTCGTCGAGGCCGAGCACACGACCCGGGTCATCGCGGTCACCAGTGCCACGCAGAGCGAGGGCAAGACCACGACATGCTGCAACCTGGCGATCGCGCTCGCCGAGACCGGCTCGCGGGTCCTGCTCGTCGACGCGGACCTGCGGCGCCCGAAGGTGGCGCACTACTTCGGCCTGGAATCCGAGGTGGGGCTGACGGACGTACTGATCGGTGAGGTGGAGGCGCGCGACGCCATCCAGTCCTGGGGCGACAAGGAACTGTACGTGCTGGCGAGCGGTTCGGTACCGCCGAACCCGAGCGAGCTGCTGGGCTCGTCGCGGATGGCGGACCTGTTACGGGACCTGCGCGAGTGGGCCGACGTCATCATCGTCGACACGCCGCCGCTGCTGTCGGTCACCGACGGCGCCGTGGTGGCCGTGCAGGCCGACGGCGCACTGCTCGTGACCCGGCTGGGGAAGACGACGCAGGCGCAGGTCACGGCCGCGTCCCGGGCCCTGCAGACGGTCGCCGCCCGAGTGCTGGGCTGCGTACTGAACATGACCAGGGCTTCGAAGTCGGACGCCTACTACTACAAGTCGTACAAGGTCCTGCCGGGCTCGGTCGCGGCCCGGCCCGCCGGCGAACTCACGCTCGCCGGAGCCGCTTCGCGAGCGACCGCCGCCCCCGTGCCCGCCGCCCCCGTGCCCACCGTCCCCGTGCCCGCCGCCCCCGTGCCGGCCGTGGCGGACCCGTCCGTACCGGTCGTGAGCCAGGGCCCCGCCGGCTCGCCCGACGGTACGGAGTCCGGGACGCGGGGGACCGACGGCTCCGGACCGCGGACCGCGTCCCAACTCACCCGTACGCGGCGATGAGCTTCACGACCGGGGCCAGTGCGGCCTCGATCTCGCTGGCACAGCGCTGGAAGACCGGCAGCGGCTGACCCACCGGATCGGCCAGATCATCCTCCTCCGGGCTCACCGGCTGTAGCTGCCCACGTGCCCGGCGCACCGCGGACACCGCCGCGGCCAGCGGGCCGCCCGGGTCGCGCCCGAGGGATGCCGGTCCGGCACCGCACGCCGTTGCCGCCAGGCGGCCGAACTGGCGGAGGGTGAAGGCCCGGTGCATCGCGGCGGGGACCAGGGACACGCAGGCGGCCCGTTCCCGGCGCGTGGCGGCCAGTACCAGTCCCGCCTCGGCCAGTGCCTCCGGGCGCAGCGTACGGCTGCGGAACGTGGTCGGGTCCGCGCCGAGTCCGGCGGTCACGGTGGCGGCGTGCGGGTGCATCCGGTACCCCGGGAGGGCATGGGTGCCCGCGCTGGAGGTCGGTATCCGTTCCCCGGCCCACTCCCGGCCGAGCATGCCCCTGGCGATGAACTCGGCCATCGGCGAACGGCACAGGTTCGCGTGGCAGACGAAGAGAATGCCGGAAGCCAACAGAGCACCCTTCCGTGACCGGTTCTCGGTCCGATCACGCCGCAGAGTCTAGTGGCGGCTCACGCCCGTGGTAGGAACCTCGCGCCGGTCACCGCCGGATCCCGGCCCAGTCGTGGTGGCGGCGCACGGTCGACAGGATGAAGTCGACGACCCGCCGGGAGGTGTCCGGGATCCGGTAGTCGGCGGGGCAGGCGACCCCCTCCGCGGCGACCTGCTCCACGGTGACGGCGACCGCCTCGACGACCCCGTCCGGGTCCAGGCCGGTCATGATGATGCCGCCGCTGTCCAGCGCCTCCGGGCGCTCGATGGACTCGCGCAAAGTCACCGCCGGGAAGCCGAGTATCGCGGCCTCCTCGCTGATCGTGCCGCTGTCGGACAGCGTGCACCGGGCCGAGGTCTGCAGGCGTACGTAGTCGAACAGCCCGAACGGCTCGTGGAACGCCACGCCGTCCAGGGTCATGCCGTCACCGGCCAGCGCCTCGAGGCGCTTGCGGGTACGTGGGTGGGTGGACACCAGGACCGGCAGGGACCAGGTGCCGCGTACCGCGCGCAGGCAGCCGAGCAGCCGGCGCAGCCGGGCGGGGTCGTCCACGTTCTCCTCGCGGTGCGCGCTGACCAGGAAGTACCCGCCGGGCTCCAGCTCCAGTTGCCGCAGTACGGACGAGCGCTCGACGTCGGGCCAGTAGTGGTCCAGCACCTCGCGCATGGGCGAACCGGTGTGCAGGATCCGGCGCGGATGCAGCCCCTCGGCGAGCAGGTTGCGCCGGGCGTGCTCGGTGTACACCAGGTTGAAGTCGGCGATGTGGTCGACCAGCCGGCGGTTGGTCTCCTCCGGCACGTTGAGGTCGAAGCAGCGGTTGCCGGCTTCCATGTGGTAGACGGGTACCCGCATCCGCCGGGCGATCAGCGCCGCGATGCAGCTGTTCGTGTCGCCGAGCACCAGCAGCGCGTCCGGCCGCAGGTCGCGGATCGCCTCCTCGATGCCGGTCAGCACGCCGCCGAGCACCCGGCCGAGCGACGAGGTGTCCACCCGCAGGAATTGGTCGGGCGCGCGCAGGCGCAGCTCGTCGAAGAACACGTCGGACAGGTTCGGGTCCCAGTTCTGGCCGGTGTGCACGAGCACGTGGTCGACGGTGCGGTCCAGCCTGCTCAGTACCCGGGACAGCCGGATGATCTCCGGCCGCGTACCGACCACGGTCATGACCCGGCTCATGCCGGATCCTCGCTCCGCGTCCCGACCTTGACCAGCATGTCCTCGATCTGGTCGACGCCCACCGCGAGCGACATCCGGTCCTCGTACAGGCGGCGGGCCCGCCGGCCCATCGCCTCGCGCTGCCGCGCCGGCACCTCCGCCGCGGCGGCGAACCGGCCGGCCAGCGCCCGCCAGTCCTCCGGCGCGCAGGTGAACCCCGCGCCGGCCGAGGACACCAGCCGGGCCGCGTCGCCGGCCGCCGACACGATGACCGGACGGCCGCAGGCCAGCGCCGCCTGGAGCTTGCACGGTACGGTGCCGTGCAGCGCGGGCAGGTCGCGCAGGGTCAGCAACTGGTAGTCGGCGGCGGCGTAGAGCCCGGCCATCTCCTGGACCGGCCGGCGGCCGAGGAACCGCACGTTGGTGGCCCGCAGGTCCTGCGCGAGCCGGCGCACCTCCAGCTCCTGCGGCCCGTTCCCGGCGATCACCAGATCCATCCGGGAACCGGCCTCGGCGGCGGCCCGCACCGCGGTCTGCACGCGCTGGAACGGGCCGAGGTTGCCGGCGAACATCACGGTGCACCGGCCGCGGTAGCCGATGGCCGCGCGCGCGGCGTCGGTCACCGGTACCGGCCGGAACAGGTTCTCGTCGGTCCAGTTGAGCACCACCCGGACCTTGCCGGGATCGGCGCCCCGCTCGACGACCAGGCCGGCCATCGACGGCGCGATGACCGCGATGCCGGACGCGGCGCGGTACAGCCGGCGCATGGTCGCGGTCAGCACCCGGTGCACCGCGGATCCGGCCCGGCCGCCCGGTGCCATGTCCGAGGCTGTCACCGACTCCGGCCACATGTCCTGCACATGCAGGATGGTCGGGGTCCGGCGGGCCAGCTGCAGCAGCGCGGCGGCCGCGTACGCGGTCGGCGGCGGGTGGTACACGTAGATGACGTCGACGTCGCGCAGGTACCGGATGCCGGCCAGCGAGCTGGTGGCCGCGAAGGACAGGTAGCTGGCCACCCGGCGCGCGGCGGAGCTGTCGTGGCTCGGGTACACGGGCACCCGCCGTACCGTGATCGACCCGGTCGTCGTCCTGTCGTTCCAGCGCTGCCGGTACCCGGGGTACACGTGACCCTCGGGGTACGACGGGAACGCGGTGAGCACCCGTACCTGGTGGCCGCGGCCGGCCAGTTCCCGGGCCAGCTCGCCGGGGATGAAGGCGGGCTCCGGCGGGTACCACTGCGACAGGATCCCGATCCGCATCCGGTCGCCGTGCCCGGCCCGGTCGCCCTGCCCCGCCCGGTCGCCCTGCCCGGCCCGGTCGGCGCGCCTCATGCCGCCGCCATCAGCAGGTCGTCGGCCAGCCACACCGGCTCGGGGTAGGTGTCCGGGCGCGCCGGATCGAAGATCTCGTTGCTCCAGAAGCAGGTCAACAGCTCGTCCCGCCCGGTGTTGGTGATGTTGTGCGCCCACATCGCCGGCATGTCCACCACGACCGGGTCGTCGCCGCTGACCGCGAACCTGACGACACTCTCGCCGCCGACCCGCCGCAGCGCGATCTCGGCGCTGCCCCGCAGCACCGCGAACCGTTCCACCTTCGCCAGGTGGTAGTGCTCTCCCCGGGTGACGCCGGGCCGGGTGGTGGATCCGAACGTCTGCCCGCCGCCGTGCGCCTTCACGACCTCGACCAGCTCGCCGCGCGCGTCCGCGTGGCGGATCAGCGGGATCGGGTAGTGGTCCGGGAAGCAGTGCGACCGGTACGTGTTGAACAGCCGCACCTCGTGCCGGTCGCGCAGCGCCGGGATGTCGCCGGTCCGGTACCTGGCGGCGGTGGCCCCCAGCCAGCCGGCCAGCTCCCGTACGCCGATCCGCTTCGCCGGCATGGTCGCGTCCCACGGGCCGCCGGCCGGGGCGCCGGCCAGCCGGGCCGCCGCGTCGGTGGCGTGCACGAGCTCCAGCTGCCGGTCCTCGCGCACCTCCGGTTCGCCGCCCCGCGCCAGCTGGCGGCAGAAGGTGGCGACCACCGAGTTGTAGAACGGGCGGCCGTGCTCGCCGTACAGGTTGGGCAGGCGCACGTCGAGGAACTCCGAGCCGCCGCACGCGTCCGCCAGGGCGGCGGCGGCCACGGCCTTGGCGTCGCCGTACGCGGTGCCGTTGCCGGCCTGCACGGAGTTGGCGAACACCACGGCCCGGGGCGGTACCGCGCACCGGCGCAGGCCGCGGGCGAGCGCCGCGGCCAGCTCCACGTTTCCGGCGGCCACGTCCTCGTCGCCGCCCCGGTTGACGCCGGCCAGGTGCAGCACCCGGTCGACGCCGCTGATCCGGTTCGCGACCAGCAGCGGGTCGGCGAGGTCCGCCCGGTCGAGCACGACGGGCTCCGCCCAGCCCAGCGCGTGCAGCAGCACCCGGACGTGCCAGCCGAGGAATCCGCCGGCGCCGGTCAGGGCCAGGTTCATGACGCCATCACCAGGTCGGTCGCGGCCAGTTCCTCGTTGACCTCGGGCAGCGTGCGGAGCAGCGCGATGATCTCCGGTACCGCCAGCCTGTGCGCGTTGGACGAGTTGAACGCCGCCGCGGTGGCCCCGGCCGGGTCACCGTCCGACACGTACAGCGCGTAGTTGAGGTCGCGGGCGTCCAGCGGTACCCGGAAGAATTTCCCGAAGTCCTCGGCCTGAGCCAGTTCCTCGCGGCTGGCCAGCGTCTCGTCCAGCTTCTCGCCGTGCCGTACGCCGATCACGTCGAGCTTGGCCGGCACGTCGAACAGCTGGCACAGCGCGGTGGCCAGGTCGCCGATCGTGCACGCGCTGGCCTTGCGGATGAACACGTCGCCGGCTCGGGCGTGGGTGAACGCGTGCTCGACGAGTTCGACCGAGTCGGCCAGCGACATCAGGAACCGGGTCATCGTCGGGTCGGTGACGGTCGGCGCCCGCCCGGCCTTGATCTGTTCGATGAACAGCGGGATCACCGAGCCCCGGGAGCACATCACGTTCCCGTAGCGCACGCAGGAGACGATGGTCGGGCTGCGCGGGTTGTTGCGCGCGTGCGCCTGGGCGACCTTCTCCATCAGCGCCTTGCTCATGCCCATCGCGTTGACCGGGTAGACGGCCTTGTCGGTGGAGAGCACGACCACCGACCGCACCCCGCACACCTGCGCCGCCTCGATGACGTTCGCACTGCCCAGGACGTTGGTGCGCACCGCCTCCAGCGGGAAGAACTCGCACGACGGAACCTGTTTGAGCGCGGCGGCGTGGAAGATGAAGTCCACTTCCCGGGTGGCCCGCAGCACCGTGTCGAAGTCGCGCACGTCGCCCACGTGGTAGCGGACCCGCTCGTCGCCGATCCGGCGGCGCATGGTGTCCTGCTTGGCCTCGTCGCGGCTGAGTACCCGCACCTCGCCCACGTCCTGGCGGAGCAGCCGGCGCACCATGGTCTGCCCGAAGGAGCCCGTTCCACCCGTGATCAATACCCGGCACCCTGCTGGCAGGAAGCTCATCCCCGTTACACACCCTCTGACCTGGTCGGTACTGGTACTTACTCAGCATCTCGGTCAACGAGCTATAAAGCGCCTGGTTATCTCGTAAAGGCATAATATCGGGCATGGTACGGCGGTCGGCGAGGGGAAATTTATCCGGAAAAGCGGCGCGCAATCGTGAACTCCCCGAAAGCGACGGTATGCGTCGACTCGACCTGGTAGAACCCCATGGGGAGTTTCACGGGTGTCGTCTGGGGTCGGAGGTCCTGCCGCATGAGCTTTTCCGCCACTGGCGCCGGGGAGTGGAGCAGGGGTGGCCGGAGCGGGGCTGGCCATACCAGGGCTGCCGGCCAGAGCCGGGCTGGCCAGAGCAGAGTCGCGGTTCCATGCTGAACCAACGGGTGTACCTGTCCGCGCCGGACGTCGGGTCGGTCGAGGAGGCGTACGTCGTCGAGGCCCTGCGCTCCGGCTGGGTCGCGCCGCTGGGGCCGCAGGTCGACGCGTTCGAGCGGGAGATCGCGAACCGGGTCGGCACCGCGCACGCGGTGGCGCTCAGCTCCGGTACCGCCGCCCTGCACCTGGCCCTGCACATCCTGGGCGCCCGGCCGGGCACGGTGGTCGTGGTGCCCACGCTGACCTTCGTCGCCACGGCCAACGCCGTGATGTACACCGGCGCCGAACCGGTCTTCGTCGACTGCGACCCGGTCACCGGCAACGTCGACGTCGGCCTGCTCGCCCAACTCCTGCGCCACCTGCGGGTCTCCCGGAAGCGGGTGGCGGCCGTGCTGCCGGTGGACATGTTCGGCTCCTGCGCGGACTACGGCCGGTTGCTGCCGGTGTGCGCGGCCGCCTCGGTACCGGTGGTAGAGGACGCGGCCGAGGCGCTGGGCGCGACGTACCGGGGGCGGCCGGCGGGGTCGTTCGGCCGGGCCGGCGTCCTGTCGTTCAACGGCAACAAGATCCTCACCACCTCGGGTGGCGGGATGCTGGTGACCGATGACGGGTTGCTCGCCGAACGGGCCCGGTACCTGTCGACCCAGGCGAGGCAGCCCCTGCCGTACTACGAGCACACCGAGGTCGGGTACAACTACCGGCTGTCCAACCTGCTGGCGGCGCTCGGCCGCGGGCAGCTGGTGCGGCTGGACGGGATGCTGGCCCGCCGCCGGGCGCTGCGCGAGCGGTACGCGAAGCTGTTCGCCGCCGTACCCGGCGTGCGCCTGCTCGGCGACGGTGATCCGGGCGCGAACTGCTGGCTGACCACGATCGTGGTCGACCCGGCCGCCGCCGGTTGGCACGCCCGGGATCTGGCCGCGCACCTGGCCGCGCTGGACATCGAGACCCGTCCGGTCTGGAAGCCGATGCACCTGCAGCCGGTCTTCGCCGGTACGCACGCGGTGCTCACCGGCGCCGCGCAGCGCCTGTTCGAGACCGGGCTCGCGCTGCCCAGCGGCTCGTCGCTCCGGGACGCGCAGATCGGCCGGGTGTTCGGCGCCATCGGCGAATTCCTGGACGAGCGGTGAATCCCGTGCTGCGCCCGGCGGTGCCGGCGGACCCGCCCGGTCCGGCCGGCGTTGCCACCGGGGTTCCGGGCGGCCCTCGGGCCGCAGCCGCGCCGTTTCCGGGTCCGGCCGGGCCGCGGTTCGCGGTCAAGCGCGCCGTCGACCTGGTGGTCGCGGCTCTGGTGCTGGTACTGGCGGCACCGGTGCTGGCCGGCGCGGCCGTGGCGGTGCGCCTGCTGATGGGCTCGCCGGTGCTGTTCACCCAGCAGCGGACCGGCCGCGGCATGCGCCACTTCCGGCTGCTGAAGTTCCGGACGATGACCGACGCCCGGGACACGGCCGGCCGGCCGCTGCCCGACCGCGAGCGCTCCTGCCGGCTGGGCCGGCTGCTGCGCCGGTACAGCGTGGACGAGCTGCCCCAGCTGGTCAACGTGCTCCGGGGCGAGATGAGCCTGATCGGGCCGCGGCCGCTGCTGCCCCGGTACGACCGGTGCTACACCGGTCCGGAGCTGGCCCGGTTCGCGGTGCGCCCGGGCATCACCGGGCTCGCCCAGATCACCGGCCGCAACGCCGCCGGCTGGGACGAGCGGCTGGGGCTGGACGCGCGGTACGTCGCGCACTGGTCGCTCCGGCTCGACGCCAGGATCGCGCTGCTCACCGTCGCCCGAGTGTTCGACAGCTCCGGTGTCTCGGCCGATCCGGCCGGCGACATGCTCGACCTCGACCAGGAGAGGGGGATGCCCCGCCCATGATCGGCGAGCCCGACATCCAATCCATCGACAGCCGCGACTCTGATGCCCGGCGCTCCGCCGTCCGGCTGCTCGGCGCGTCGGTACCCGCCGAGTGCCAGGGCCTGGTCGCGTACCACGCGAGCGGGTACTCGACGTTCCTGGCCGCGGCGCTCTCGCCGCCCCCCGGCCAGCGCACCGTGTGCCTGCGCGCGGCCCGGGTCGCCGGTGAGGTGATCGCCGTCGCGGACTGGCGGATCATGAGCGGCCAGCTGTTCCTGAACGGGATTTCGGTGCGCCCGCCCTACCGGGGGCACGGCTACGGCACCCGGCTGCTCGACGACGGTGTGCGGATGGCGCGCGACCTCGGCCTGGCGGCGCTGGGCCTGGACGTCGCGGTGGACAACGTGGGCGCGTACGCGCTGTACCAGAAGATGGGCTTCGAGGAGATGGGGTACTCGTGGTGGGAGCACGTGCCACCGGAGGAGGACGGCACGGGACGGGCCCCGGTCCGGATCCTCGACTGGCCCGCCTTCGACGCGCACCGCAGCGCGTATGGGTTCGGCGACCTGTCGGTGCGCCACGCCGGCCAGGTGATCAAGGTACGCGCGGTGGGCGCGGTGCTGCGGGTCGAACCCGGTGCCACCGGCGCCCTGCTCGCTCACGCGTTGTCCGAGCTGCTGGTGCCGTGCCGGGTGTACTCGGTGCGGACCGGCGCCACGGCCGGACCCACCCCGGGATGGTTCGCGCGCTTCGTACGGATGCGGATGTCGCTCGGCACCGCCAGGCACCCGATGGACTACGACCAGCGCCGTTCGGCCCGCGCCCCGCGGCGCATCTGAGCGCCGGGGCGGCGGGGCGGCGAGGTGGCGAGGCGGTCACGACGGCATGAGGTTCGAGATCTGGAACGCGCGCGACGCGCGCGAGCGCGGCCGGTGGCTGGCCGCGCACGAGGCGCTGCCCAGCCGGGAGGTGTACGCCCACCCCGCCTACGTCGGCCTGTTCGCCGGACCCGGGGAGCAGCCGCTGGCCGCGTACGCCGAGACCGGGTCCGGCCCGGTGCTGTACCCGTTCATCCTGCGCCCGGTCGGTGATCCGGGCGCCGCGGCCGGCTACGACATCACCAGCGCGTACGGGTACGCGGGCGCGTTCCGCGCCGGACCGCTCGACGAGCCGGACGCCAAGCAGTTCTGGGCCGCGTTCGACGACTTCTGCCGCCAGCGCGGGGTCGTCTCGGAGTTCACCCGGCTGTCGCTGTTCGAGGATGAGCGCCTACCCCATCCCGGCCGGACCGAGCCTCGGCTGGTCAATGTCGTGTGCGATCTGCGGGTACCCGAGGACGAGGCGTGGCGGGGCTTCGAGCACAAGGTACGCAAGAACGTGAACAAGGCCCGGCGCGGCGGCGTGACGATCGAGGTGGACGAGGCCGGCGCCCGGCTCGACGACTTCCTGCGCATCTACGCCGGCACCATGGACCGCCGCGAGGCGGCCGCGAGCTTCTACTTCCCGCGCGGGTTCTTCGAGACCATCGTGCGGGAGATGCCCGGCCGGTTCGTGTTCTTCCACGCCCTGCACGGCGGGCGGGTGGTGTCCACCGAACTGGTGCTGGCCTCGGCCGCCACCATGTACTCCTACCTCGGCGGGACCGATCGGGCCGCGTTCGACCTGCGCCCGAACGACCTGTTGAAGGTGCAGGCGTGCGCCTGGGGCCGGGCGCGGGGGATGACGCGGTTCGTGCTCGGCGGAGGGCACGCCCCGGACGACGGGATCTTCCGGTACAAGCGGGCCTTCGCGCCGGAGGGGCTGGTGCCGTACTCGGTCGGGACCAGGGTGCTCGACGAACGGGAGTACGCGCGGCTGACGGCGGAGCACCGCGCCGAGGGGTGCCGGCGCGACCCCGGGTGGATGGCCGACCCGGGCTTCTTCCCCGGGTACCGGTGCGCGCTGCCCGAACGCCGCGACCCTGCCTGGTCCGCCGCCTGAATCACTGAATCGGGTGTTAGTCCCTGAAAGCGCTGCTAGCGTGGTTCGCGGCATTCATTGGGCTTCGGGGGTTTGAGCGTCAGGTGGAGCAAGCACTGCGTCCCGGCGGGGACGGCGACCTGCCCGGTGCCGGGACGGCGGCGACCGTGCCCGCGTCGCGGGTGGGTACCCGAAGCGAACGGCCGGGACCGGCAGAGCACGCCCGGTCGGCACTGTCCGGGGCGCCATGCCCGACCTGCGGCACCGGCAGCGACCGGGTGTCCGGCGACTTCGACGGCTACATCGAAGGGTACCGGGTGTGCGTCCTGGAGTGCCCGCGTTGCCTGCTGCGGTTCAGCAGCCGGCTGGACGTGCCCGACGGGCTCTACGACGCCATCTACCGGCACACCGAGATGCTGCCCGGGTACGACCGGTACGCGCGGTACGCCACCGCGGTGACCCGCCACCCGCAGCCGCTGGACCTGCTGGCCTCCTGCGAACTGCCCTACTGGTACGTGCGCGACCACGTCCGTCACCGGCTGCGCCCCGGCGCGACCGTGGTGGACTTCGGCTGCGGCGAGGGGTACCTGACGTACGCGCTGCGCAGGGCGGGGATCGCCTGCTACGGCGTCGACATCTCGGGTACCACGATCGAGCGCGCCCGGCGGCGGTTCGGCCACGACGACTGGTTCCTGACCACGGAGGAGTTCACCGGCCGGCGGCCGGCGGCCGCCGACCTCGTCGTCGCCCTCGAACTGATCGAACACGTGCCCGAGCCGGCCCGGGTGCTGGCCAGCGCCCTGGAACTGCTCGGCCCCGGCGGCTGCGTCCTGGCGACCACACCGAACCGGGACGCCAGCCCCGCCCACGCGGTGTGGGACACCGACCTGCCACCGGTCCACCTGCTGTGGTTCGGCGTACGGGCGGTGCGCGAACTGGCCGCCCGGGCGCACTGCGACGTGACCTTTCCCGCGGTACCGGGCCGGGTGATCGACGCCCTGCGGCCGGCCGCGGCGCGGCGGGGCAGCTGGCCTCCGCTGCTCACCGCGTCGGGCGAGCTGACCCTCGCGGTGCGGCGGGCGCGCAGCCTGCCGTGGCGTGCCCGCCGCCGGGCGGCGCGCTCGCTGGCCCGGGTGTACGAGGCGGTCGACCGCTCACCGCTGCGCGAGATTCCAGACGTGGTCCGCACCCACCGGCCGGCCACGCTCGGCGCGTGCTTCAGCCCCCAGGCCGGTCGTACCGCCCCGCCGCGGGCACCCCAGTCCGGGGCATGAGCGGGCGCCACCACGCGCCCCTGGTGTCCGGGCGCTCGGCGACGCTGCTCACCAACGGGGGTCTCCTGGCCTCCGGCATCCTGACCAGCATCCTGGTCTCCCGGGTGCTCGGCCCCACCGGGCGCGGTCACTACGTCACCTGGCAGACCTGGGCGGCGACGATCGGGATCTTCGCGCTGGGCGGGCTGCCGCAGGTGCTCGTGCTCGACGACTGGACTCCCGGGCGTCACAGGCCGCGCGAGCTTCTCGCGCCGCTCGCCCTCACGGTCGGCGCGGCGCTGGCGGTACTCGCCGGGCTGTCCGCGTTCCTGCGCCCGGACTGGATCGTGCTCACCGCCGCGGTACTGGTGGTGCTGGCCAACCAGTTCGGCTCGCTGGGCGCCTCCGAGGCGCAGCGGATGGGCCGGATGGGCATCGAGTTCAACCTGGCGCGGATCGTGCCGCAGGCCGCTTCCCTGCTGGCCATGGTTGGGCTGCTGGTGCTGCGGTCCGGCTCGTACCCGGCGTGGTTGATGGGTGTCGCGGTGTGCCAGGCCGGCGCCACCGCGCTGTGGCTGTGGTACCGGTGCGACCGGGGCGTGCGGCCACCCGTCTCCGCCCGGCCCACGGTCACGGACTCGGTACGCCTGGCGCCCGGCAGCTGGGTGACGCTGCTGCAGTACCGGTTCGACCTGCTGGCGGTCACGGCACTGTTCCGCCCCGAGATCGTCGCCTTCTACGCCACCGGCCTGGCCGCCTCCGGCGCGGTGCTCGCCGCCGGCCAGTCGCGCGGCATGCACTGGTTTTCCCGGCAGGGCGGCACGTTCACCAACCGGCCCGGCGCGCTCGGCCGGGAACTGCGGCGCACCGCCGGCATCGCGCTGGCCGTGGCCGCCCCGCTGGCGCTGCTCGGCCGGGTGTGGGTTGCCGCCGCGTACGGGTCGGCCTTCCTGCCGGCGGTGCCGATCGTGGCGGTGCTGTGCGGCGTCGGAGTCATCCAGTCCGTGGACTACCTGCTGGCCCACGAGTGCCTGATCGTCGGGCTGGGCAGCCGGGTGCTGCTGTTCCGGTTGCCCAGCATCGCCGCCGTCGCGGCCGGGTTCGGGCTGGCCTCGGCGCAACACTGGCCGGCCGCGGCGATCGCGGTCGTGCCCGGCGCCGGGTACGCGCTGTCCTCGGCCGTGTTCCTGGTCGCGATCCGGTCGCGGCGGGCGGTCGCCCCCTCGGCGCTGCCGGTACCGGAGCCGGCCGCCGCCGGTCCGGCACGGGTCCGGTAGGCCGGGTCAGGACAGGGGGCACCAGAGTTGGGTACTGAGCACCTCGCCGTCGGCGTACTGCGCCGCCGGCGCCGGTACCCGGAGCACCTCGCGGACCGGGGCGCAGTCGAACGGGGGGCGGGAGATGTCCACCCAGGAGCCGCGGTCCAGCCGGGTGTCCGGCCCGTGCGCCTTGTCGAGGTTCGGCTGCCCGGTGCGCTCCGGTGCCGGCAGGTGCTCGGTGACCAGCACCAGCGGGTACTGGCGGCAACGCGCCAGGATCCGGGCGATCTGGTCGTTGCCCAGGTGCTGGAGGACCTGCCGGACCAGGCAGATGTCGGCCGGCGGCAGTTCGTCGGTCGCCGCGTCGAGCACCGAGAACCGCACGCCCGGCCGGCCGTGCCGGGCGACGTTGCGCGCCACGAGGTCGGGTACCACGTCGATCCCGTGGTAGCTGTCCAGGGTGTCCACGAACAGGGACGCGATCCGGAAATCGCCGCAGCCGATGTCCACCGCGCTGCGCGCCGCGCTCTGCTCGACGAGCGAGCGGACGCAGTCCGCGTAGGCCAGGGCGGCGTCGCCGCGCGAGCCCGACCCGGAGTCGAAGTCATCGCCGCGGCCCCACTGGCGGGCGGCGTAGACCTCGGAGAACACCTCCCGCGCGGAGCGCGAGGCGTTGCGCTGGCGCAGCCGTGCCAGGCGGGCCGAGGCCACCCAGTTCCGGACCGGCGACGGGGTGCGTTCGGCGACCCGGTGGCGCCACTTCTCATACGACATGCGAAGTAGCATAGCTAATAAACATGGAAGAACGGTTATGTCCGAAATTGTTAGCGCGGTGAATCCGCCGGCCCGGCGAGCGACCTCGGTCGTCGTGCACTACGGCGACCTCGAACCGACCGTCCGGCTGGCCAACCACCTGGCGGACTTCGACACGGACGTGGTGGTGGTGGCCAACGACCGGTCGCCGCGGCCGGAGGCGCTGCACCGCCGCGTGGAGTGGATCGTGCCGGACCGCAACCTCGGGTACGGGGAGGCGTTCATGACCGCCGCCCGGGGCCGCGCGACCGAGGCACTGGTGCTGCTCAACAACGACATCGCGCTGCCCCGGGAGACCTTCGAACGGTGCCTCGACGCCCTGCTCGGGGCCGAGGACGTCGGGGTCGTCGGCCCGGTGCTGCGGCACGAGGACAACTCGCTGCAGTCCGGGGCGGCCCGGCTGACCCGGTGGCGCCGGGTGCCCCGGGTGCTGATCGACCCCGGCCCGGTCACGGTCGAGTGTGTCTGGGTGACCGGCGCGGTGATGTTCATCCGGCGCGAGGTCGCGCAGGGGATCGGGATGGACGGCTCGTTCTTCCTCGGCGCCGAGGACGCCGACCTGTGCATCCGGGCGCGCCGGGCCGGCTGGCGGATCCTGTGCCGAGGTGACGCGGTCGCCATCCACCACGGGTCGCGGGTGATCGGTACCCGGTGGAACTACTACTCCACGCGCAACCGGGTCTGGTACACCCGGGCCAGCTTCGGCCTTTTTCCCGCCGTCCTGAACTGGATCTGCTCCGTGCTGTTGCTGCCCCGGGTCGTGCTGGCCGATCTGGTCAAGCGCAACGACCTGACCGCCTCACGGCTGTGCGTTCTGGCCCTCGCGCATGCCTGGCGGCGCAAGCCGGCCGCGGCGGAGGGACCGCTCGCGGGGGAGCCGTTCCCGGATCGGCTGATCGGTTCGAAGGCCGTCCGCGCGTAGCCGGTCGGGCGACCGGTCCGGATCGTCACGAGCGGCCAGACGCGCCGAGCCGGAGTGGTCGCACCCGCTGCGGGCGCCCAACAGGTCGTCGTAGACGGCGGTGAAGCGCCCCAGCGCGACGGTGGACGAGAAGTGGGCCAGGCAGCGCTCGCGGGCGCGAACGCTCATCCCCCGGTCCGGGTCCGACAGCACGCGCAGGGTCCGCTCGGCGACGGCCGCCGGCACCTCGTCGGCGGGCAGTTGTGGCACGAGCCACCCGGTGCGCCCGTTGCACACCGTCTCGACGCTGCCGGCCGTCCCGGTGGCCACCACGGGCAGCCCGCAGGCCATCGCCTCCAGGACGGTCATCCCCAGCCCTTCCTCATGGGAGGTCTGGAGGAAGACAGACGCACCCTGGTAGAGCCTGACGAGATCGTCGAGGCCGACATCGCTGCGGACCCTGATCCGGCCGCTCAGCCCGAGACCTGCCACCAGATCCCGCACGCCCCGCGGCAGTTCGCCCCGGCCGACCAGCAGCAGCTCCGGTACGGCGCCGTTGCGGCGGACCATCTCGGCGTAGGCGAGCACCGTCCGGTCGAGGCCCTTGCGCGTGTCACCGAGCCGGCAGACCGACAACAGGTGACCGTCCGGCCGCCACGGGCGATCCGGCGGTGTGAAGAAGGCGGTGTCCACGCCCGGTGCCGCCTTGACGACCCGGCCCTTCACCAAGGGGCGGACCCAGTCGAGCATCGTCGCGTTCTCGACGAGTACGGCGTCGACGCCGGCCAGCGCCCGCCGCTCGGCCCGGCCGGTGAGCCGGGTCATGGCGCCGCGCCAGACCCGGGCCGGCAGCGGCTGCCCGGAAAGCTGCGAGGCGCGCTCCCAGCAGGCCCGGGTGGCGACCTGGAGGACGACCGGAATCCCGGTCCCGGTGACCGGGCAGGCCCACGCGGGGCTGCCGGCCACCACCTGTATCAGGTCGTAGCCGCGCAGCACGGAGATCAGTTCCCGGCGCGAGCGGTACCGCATGAATTCCAGCTCCACCGCGTTGGCGCCCCAGTGCGTCGCGGCCTGCTGGCCGCCCGCCGTCGCCAGGCTGGCGCGTCGCCACGAACGGGGCGCGGCCAGGCGCCGGCTGCTGGGGTCCCGGCTGGAGGTCGCCAGCGTGTGCAGGTCGATCCGGTACTCTCCGGCAGCCGTCAGACCCTCGTAGAGCCACCGGCTCACGGTCGCCACTCCGCCGCCCGCGTTGATCCCCTGAGTGACCAGAGCGATCCTCCGGTGCCGCCGGCCGCTCATCGACCCGCCGCCCGGGTAGAGGACAGCACCTGGTCGAAGACATTGATCTCCACCGACTCGGCCCGCCACGACCGGTACGCGTCGCCGGCGGCCTGTCTGGCCCGCAGCCTCGCCTCCGGGGACATCGACACCACCGGTTGCAGCGCCGCGGCCAGCCCGCCGGCGGTGAGGTCCCGCACGACCCGGCCGCCGCCCTTGTCCAGTACGGCCGTCCACGGGGTGGTGTCCGAGCAGATCACCGGGCAGGAGGCGAAGAGGCTTTCGGCGATGACGTGCCCGAAGTTCTCTCCCATGGTCGGGAAGACGAAGGCGTCGTAGGCGTGGAAGGTACGGGGCACGGCGGCGGGCGGCAGGTCGCCGCGGTACCTGACCCGGACGGTGGGGGGCAGCAGCGTGATCAGCGCCGCGCAGCGCGCCCAGTACCCGGCGTCTTCCCGTGGCCCGTAGATGTCGAATTCGACCGGACCGCGCACGAGCGGCAGGGCCCGCAGCGCCAGGTCCAGGTTCTTCATCGGGCTGATCCGGCTGATGAAGACGAACCGGGCCGGACCGGCCACCGGACCGGTTGCCGGCATCGGCTCGGGGGGCAGCTGGATCTGATCCGAGTTGATCTCGACGCGGGCCCACGGGAACGCTGACCTGACGTCCGCGGCCTCGTGCCGGGAGGAGGCGTGCCAGACCGTGTCCATGCCGCGCAGGAACGGTTCCCACCACCGGAGGAACTGTCGTTTCTTGGCGGCCTTCAGCGACAGCGCGCCGGCAGAGAGCTCGCCACGCGGTGCGATCAGGACGCTGGCCGCGCGGATCAGCCCCAGCCGCGCGGCGATCACCGGCACCACGGTGAACACCGGCGCCCAGAGGCTGTTGACATACAGCAGGTCGAACTCGGTCCGGCGAAGCGCGCGCCACAGGCGCAACCACTGTCCCGCCCGGTGGGTGTCCAGGTAGAAGATCCGTGAGCCGGACCGCTGGACCCATCGTCCGGTGAGCCCGGGATAGGGCCGGGCGGAGCCCAGATCCCGGTCACGCGTGACGAGCAGCAGATCGATGTGCTCGGGCAGGCTCGCCATCAGCGCCGCCAGCGATCGGACCGGCCCGCCCCCGCGGAAGCCCGGCTCGAAGCATCCGCAGGTGGCGAGCACCCGCACCCGCCGCTGGTCGCTGCCGGTCGCCTGCACGGACAGCGGGCGTGCGCGCGACTTCATCGAAGAACTCCCTCTGCCGCTTCCGGTCCTGGATATAACGACTTTACGTCTGATATGTCACCGAAGGTCGAATAGACCTTTTATCCCACTAAACCCCTCACTCAGCTTTATGCTTGCAAAAGCGCTGGAGCCGGTCATAAACGGTTTAGAGCGCTCAAACAGTCACTGGGAACGGGGAGCGTATCCGATGCAGGCCACGAGGCCCATCACGGCGTCAGGCGCCGGTACAGCTAGTCGGGGGCCGGCGCATCGGCGTCTCGCGGTGGCGGCGCTGCCGAGCTGGGACACCGCCGCATGGGTCGGCGGCTTCCTGGTCGCGGCCTGGGCACGCTACGGCCCCGCGGTGTCCGGCCACGCACCGGCGCTAGTCGCCGCCGGGCTGGTCGCCGCCGTCCTCCACCTGACCGGGACCCTGGTGCTGCGCGCCCGCTTCGGTCGCGATCCGGTGGGCAGCTTGTCCGAAGCCCGGTCCCTGGCGGCCACCTCGGCCACGGCCGGGGGGGTCCTGCTAGCCACGGTGATCTCGCTGGGAGACCGGCCCATCCCGGCCAGCACACCGCCGCTCGGCGGGGCCCTGGCTCTGCTGGTCATGCTGTCCGCCCGAGCCGCCTACCGCTACCGCCGGGACCGGTCGCTGCGCCCCGATGCCCAGTCCGCGACTCCGGTCCTGCTCTTCGGGCTCGGCTCGGCCGGCCAGAACCTGTTGCGGGCCATGGTGTCCGATCCGGAGGGCGGCTACCTGCCGGTCGGATTGCTCGACGACGATCCCGCGAAGCGGCAGCTGCGCATCGACGGCGTACGGATGCTCGGCGGGCGGCGGGATGTCGGGTCGGCGGTGAAATCCACCGGTGCCTCGACCGTGATCCTCTCGGTCGCCAACGCGGACGCCGACCTGATCGGCGATGTCCGGGCACAGACGCTGCAGGCGGGGGCGCGGTTCAAGGTGCTGCCGCCGGTACGCGAGCTGGTCGACCGCCGGATCAGCGTGGCCGACGTGCGGGACGTACGGATCGACGATCTGCTCGGGCGCAGGCACGTCGTCGCCGATCTCGTCTGCGACACCGGGCTGGCCGGCCGCCGCGTGCTGGTGACCGGGGCCGGCGGGTCGATCGGATCGGAACTGTGCCGGCAGATCATGCGGGCGGATCCGGGCGAGCTGATGATGCTCGACCGGGACGAGTCGGCGCTGCACGGCCTGCAACTGTCGCTGTCCGGTCGGGCGCTGCTGGACGGCCCCGAGCTGATCCTCGCGGACCTGCGCGACAGCGAGGGCATCGCCCGGGTGATCGCGGCACGGCGTCCGGAGATCGTGTTCCACGCGGCCGCGCTCAAGCACCTGCCCCTGCTGCAGCGTCACGCGGGCGAGGGGGTCAAGACCAACGTCTGGGGCACGCTGGCGCTCCTTGAGGCGTGCCGGGACGTGGCGAAGTTCGTCAACATCTCCAGCGACAAGGCGGCGAACCCGACGAGTGTGCTCGGCTACACGAAACGGATCACCGAGCGGCTGACCGCGCACTTCGCGGCGCGCTGCGACGGCACCTTCCTCAGCGTCCGGTTCGGCAACGTGCTGAGCAGCCGCGGTTCGGTGCTCACCGCGTTCCAGGCGCAGTTGGCCGCCGGCCTGCCGATCACTGTCACCGACCCCGCGGTCACCCGGTACTTCATGACCGTCGAGGAGGCTGTGCACCTGGTACTCCAGGCGACGGCGATCGGGCGGGACGGCGAGGCTCTCGTGCTGGACATGGGCAAGCCGGTGAGCATCGACCGGATGGCCCGGCAGCTCGCGGCCATGGCGTCACGGCCGGCCCAGATCACCTACACCGGCCTGCGCCCGGGAGAGAAGCTGCACGAGGAACTGTTCGGTTCGGGCGAGGCGGATGTCCGGCCCCTGCACCCACTCATCTCCCACGTGGACGTGCCGGCGTTGCACCCGGACGAGGTCCGGGCACTGGACGCGTTCGCCGAACCGGAGAAACTGATCGACCGGCTGAGCTGGCTGTGCGGGCTACTCGAGGCGTCCCCCAAGCCCGAGATCGCGACGGCGCGATGATCGAGTCGAGGAACGCCTCCGGGTACCGGCAGCCGCAGCAGAGGTCAGCCGGGGTCACACCCGATCCGGTACGGGTGCTGTTCGTCGGTGGCATGGGACGCAGCGGCAGCACCCTGGTCGAGCGGACCCTGGGCGAGTTGCCGGGTGTGTACGCCCTCGGCGAGGTCGCCCTGCTGTCACAGCGAGTCCTGCGCGACGACGTGCGGTGTGGCTGCGGCGCCCCGTTCACCCGGTGTGAGTTCTGGGCCGCCGTCGGCAAGCAGGCATTCGGAGGGTGGCACACCATCGACTGCGAGCGCCTGCGCCTCCTTCACGCGGCGGTCGGGCGCAACCGGAGGCTGTTGCGGCTGCTGAGCCCGAGGCCGGCCGCCGACCGGCTCGCCATGGTGGCCGAGTACGCCGACTACTACTCACGGATCTACGCCGCCGTCCGCCGGGTCACCGGCGCACGGGTCATCGTCGACTCCTCCAAGAATCCGGGGCTGGCCCTCTGCCTGAGTGGGGCGCCGGGGATCGACCTGCGCGTGCTGCACCTGCTGCGGGACCCGCGCGGCGTCGCGCATTCGGCGACCAAGCGGGTGGCCGAACCGGAGACCGACCGCAGGACGTTCCTGCCGCGCCAGTCCCCGGCGCTGACGGCTCTGCAGTGGTCGGCCCAGAACGCGGCATTCGACCTCTTCGCCGGCCTGGGTTGGGCCGGTTCGAAGCGCCGGCGGCAACCGAACCGCGGCGCCATGCCGGTGCAGCGACTGCGCTACGAGAGCTTCCTCGACGATCCGCGGCAGGCCGTGCGCGCAATCGCCGAGTTCACCGGCCTGCCGATCGGCGAGGCCGACCTGTCCTTCCTGGACGAGGATTCGGTGAAGCTGGGCATCACCCACAGTGCGGCCGGCAACCCGATGCGGTTCTCCACCGGGCGGATCGAGCTCCGCCTGGACGCCGCGTGGCAGACCGCCCTGGCTCCCCGGTCCCGCCGGCTGGTGACCCTGCTGTGCCTGGCGCAGCTCGTCGCCTACGGCTACCCGCTGACTTCCCGCGCCCGGGCCGCTACCGTGGCCGCCGCCGGCGAGGCGGCGAGCTGACCGGCGGCGCGCCCGGACCGGTACGGTGCCGCGGCGAGGCGGCGAGCTGACCGGCGATCGGCGTTGAGGCCGGGGCGCGACCGGCCGACAAAAAGTTCGCGAATACTCGGGCGGCAAGGGTTCCCGCGACGAGACATTTAATGCTATCCATACGGCACCGGTCCACCATCACCCCTGGAGGGCAAGTGCGAAGCACGCGTCTGCTCACCCTCGCCATCGGCGCCTTCGCGGCCACCGCCGTCACGCTCGCCATGGCCGCTCCCGCACAGGCGGCCACCGCCGTCCGCTACGTCGCCCTCGGCGACTCGTACTCATCGGGCGTCGGCGCCGGCAACTACATCAGCTCCAGCGGCTCCTGCGACCGCAGCACCAACGCCTACTCGGCGTTGTGGGCCGCGGCGCACGCGCCGGCCGCGTACACCTCGGTCGCCTGCTCCGGAGCGACCACCAGCACCGTCATCAACTCTCAGCTGTCGGCGCTGAGTTCGACCACCACCCTGGTGAGCATCACGGTCGGCGGCAACGACGTCGGGTTCTCGAACATCATGGAGACCTGCGCGCTCCAGGGCACCAGCGCGTGCGTCAACGCCGTCCAGAGCGCGGAGAACCTGGCCCAGTCCACGCTGCCCGGACTGCTCAACACCACGTACAACGACATCCGCGCGCACGCGCCCAACGCGAAGGTGGTCGTGCTCGGCTACCCGGTCTTCTACCAACTCGGGACCTTCTGCATCGGGCTGAGCGCCACCTCGCACGCCAAGATCGACGAGGGCATCAACCTCCTCGACGGCATCCTGAGCACGGCCGCGTCCCAGCACGGCTTCGCCTTCGGCGACGTCCGCTCCATCTTCGTCGGGCACCAGCTCTGCGGCAGCGGTACGAACTGGCTGCACGCCCTGAACTTCCTCGACATCACCGAGTCGTACCACCCGACGGCCTCCGGGCAGTCCGGTGGCTACCTGCCGGTGTTCACCTCGGCGGCCGGCTGACCGCATCCGGGACGCCGGCCGGCAGTCCATTATGGACATCGCGGTGAGGCCGGCGTCCCGGACCGGGCCGCTGCCCGTACACCGGCTGGACGAGAGCCACCTGTCGGGCGCTGGCCGACGCCGCGCTGCCGGCCGCGCCGCCCGTACGCCGCCCCCGGCCACGCGCGCATCGACCTGTCCGGGCCGGCCAGCGGGCCCGGGCCGGTCAGCGACGGGCTCGAAGGGTTCGCGCGCACGTTCCCGCTCGCCGCGTTCCGGCTGTCCGCGGACGGGCACGACGACCCGGACAACGTCGCCGCCGGGCCGGTCGCGTTCGGTGAGGTCTACGCCGCCGTGGTGGTGCTGTCCGGCACGGTCGCCGGTACGCAGGCCGCGGGAGGCGTCACGGTGCCGGTGAGCGCACCGACCAGCCCGGCGACGGCGCGCACGAACGCGTCGTTGTCGACGGTGCCGTCCCACGCGGTCTGCAGCATCAGCCCCTGGTAGATCGCGATGAGTACCCGGGCGAACGCGTCCGGCTCGACGCCGGCCGGCAGGCCGCCCGCACGCTCAGCGTCCCGGATCGCGCCCGCGGCGTGCTGATGGGGGCGCGGTCCTGGTTGGGCGTACTGATGGGCCGGGGCGTGCTGGTGAGCCGGGGCGCGGTGCTGTCCGGGGGCGCTGTGATGCGGGCGACACCGCCGGCTTGCCGGGAATCGCCCGCCGGCCGGCTAGGTCCTATTGAACATGCCTGGACAGGTTCAACCGGTGAAGCGTCGGCACATCGCCGAGACACTGGCCCGCGAGATCCGTGGAGGGTCCCCGGCCAATGGCGCGAAGCTGCCGGGCGAGCACGCGTTGGCCGTCCGGTTCGGAGTCAGCCGCAACACCGTACGGCAGGCACTGGCCGAACTGGCCCAGCGCGGAATGATCGCCACGGAGTCCGGTAAGGGGTCGTTCGTCACGTTCGACGACAGGCCCCTGACCAGCGCCTGGGCCGGGCCCGCGCGCTGGCCGGGCAGGGCGTGACCACCGCGACCCGGACGGTACGCATGGAACTGATCCACGACGCGGAACTGGCCGCGCGCCTCGGCCTGGACGACGACGAGTTCCTCGCGCTGGACCGGGTCCGCGTGGTCGTCGACGGTCCGGCGATCTCGCTGGAGCGCGCCCGCGTGCCCGTCGTCGGTCCGCTGCGCGCCGCACCCCACGACGGCCTGGTCGGCGAGTCGCTCACCGCGACGCTGCACGCCGCCGGCAGGTACGCCGACCACGGCGAAGAGCGCATCGACGTGCTCGCGCTCGACGCGGAACAGGCGGCGCTGCTGGGCCGGTCACCCGGCGACACCTTCCTGCACACCCAGCGGACCAGCAGAACCCTGCGCGGTGAGCTGGTCGAGCACACCGACAGCCTGCTTGACCCCGCCAGGTTCCAGATCCGGCTGCAATTCGGGGGACCGCGATGACCGCCCGGCAGCAGCCGCCGGCGGCCCGCGCCACCGGCGGCGGGACGCCCACCACCCTGTCCCGCGCCCGCGGCGCGCTGTACGGCCTGGCCATCGGCGACGCGCTGGGCATGCCGACCCAGTCGATGTCCCGGGAGTGGATCGTCGCCCGCTACGGTGAGCGCCTGGCCGGCTTCGTGCCCGGAGAGGCGGACCAGCCGATCGCGCCGAACCTGCCGGCCGGCTGCGTCACCGACGACACCGAGCAGGCGGTCCTGGTCGGCAGGCTGCTGGTGGCCGGGCACGGGCACATCGCGCCCGGCAGGCTCGCCGCGGAACTGCTCGCCTGGGAGGCGGACATGGCCGCCCGGGGCTCCCTCGACCTGCTCGGCCCGTCCACCAAGCGGGCGGTCGCCGCCGTGCAGGCCGGCGTACCCCTGGAGCAGGCCGGCCGGTACGGCGACACGAACGGCGCCGCGATGCGCGTCACGCCGGTCGGTGTCGCGGTACCCGCGGACGACCTGCCGGCACTCGTCGACCGGGTGGTGGAGGCCAGCGCGGTCAGCCACAACACGGGCGTCGCGCTGGCGGCCGCGTCGGCCGTCGCCGCTGCGGTCAGCGCCGGGATCGCGGGCGCCGGCATGGCGGGCGCCATTGACCGGGCGGTCGCGGCGGCCCGGCTGGGTGCCGGCCGGGGGTACTGGATCGCCGGCGCGGACATCGCCACCCGCATCGGGTGGGCCACCGGCCTGGTGCGGGGCCTGGCGCCGGACGCCGCCGCGGAGCGCATCTACCGCCTGGTCGGGACCAGCGTCGCGAGTACCGAGTCGGTACCGGCGGCGTTCGCGGTCCTCGCCGCGTACCCCGACGACCCGTGGCAGGCCGTCCTGCTGGCCGCCTCCCTCGGCGGCGACTGCGACACCATCGCCGCGATGGCCGGCGCGGTCGCCGGCGCCGTACACGGGTGCGACAGCTTCCCCACGGCCGCGGTCGACACCGTCCGCGACGTGAACCACCTGGACCTCGACCGGCTCGCCGGGCAACTGCTCGGCCTGCGGGAAGCCGGCCGACCGCTGCCCTCTACGGAGCTGTGAACCCGATGTCACAGCAAGAGAACCTTTCCGGTACCGGTTCGATGCCCCGGGCCTCGACGGCACCGAACCGGTCGCCACCCGGCGGGGCCAGCAGGTCAACCGCATGGTGCGCGAGCGGTGCGACCCGCTCAACGGCGCCATCCGCTAGCTGTACCGGATCATGACCGGCGACCGGGACCGACGCGGGCCGCCACCCGGTCGAGCGCGTCGCGGTAGTCGGGCAGCGGCGACATGGCCACCGCCAGCCGCAGGTGCGGAAGCGCCTCGGCCGGCCGGCTCATGCGCTCCAGCGTCCGGCCCAGTACGTGATGGGCGAAATGGTCGCTGGGGTCCCGTTCGACCAGGGTTCGCAGTTCGGTCTCGGCGCGCCGGAGCTGCGCCGAGCCGAAGTAGGCCAGGGCCAGCTGGAGCCGGACGCCCGCGTTGGCCGGCTCCGCCTCGATGACCTGCTCCAGAATGCGGGCGGCCTCCGTGGGGTCGCCGGCCTCCAGGAACAGGCCCGCCCGTCGGTACTCCGCCATCGGGTCCACGGTCCGCCTCCTCACGCCGCTCGTACCGAAGCGGTCAACGCGGCCCCGGCGGCGGCTATTCCGGCCGGCCGCAGCACCAGGGCCGGTGCTCGCCTCGCCACGCACCGGCCGCGGCCGCGCTCAGGCTTTGCGGCGAGGGCCTGCGCTCAGGGGGCGCACGGCGGGTGGAACGGGAACTCCGGAATGTACTGCTTCCACTGTGCCCGGTCGAGCACGCCGCCGGTGACCGCGCAGATCCGCCGGGCCGCCCGGCCGGCGTCCAGCTCGGTCAGCGCGAAGGTGTGGTCGTCGCTGGCGCTGGCCAGCACCTGGCGGCGCGGGCCGAAAGCGACCTCGTCGATCGCGGCGGTGTGGCCGGTCAGCGGCTGGCCCAGCGCGGCCGGGTGGGCGGGGTCGGTGACGTTCCACAGCCGGATCGTGTGGTCGTCGCCGCTGCTGGCCAGCGTGTGACCGTCCGGGCTGAACGACACCGAGTACACGAAGCTGGTGTGGCCGGTCAGGGCCGGCCCGATCCGGACGGGGTGGGCCCGGTTCCGGATGTCCCACAGCCGCACCGAGTGGTCCTGGTTCGCGGTCGCCAGCGTGTGCCCGTCCGGGCTGAACGCCACGTCCAGCACGCCGCCGGTCTGGCTGGCCAGTGGGGTGGTCACCTCGACCGGGTGGTCCTCGTCGCCCACGTTCCACAACCGCACCGTGTCGTCCGCGCCCGCGCTGGCCAGCAGCATCCCGTCCGCGCTGAACGCCATCCCGTGCACGCCGTGGGTCAGCGCCGTGTCGCCCCGCTGGAGCGTCGCCGCCCGCCGTGGCCGGGCGGGATCGGTGACGTCCCAGAGCTGGACCGTGCCGTCGTAGTCGGCCACCGCGAGCACCGGCGCGTGCGCGCTGAACCGGACCGTGCTGACCTGCCGGGTACCGGCCGGCAGCGGCGTGCTGAGCCGGCGCGGGCGGTCCGGGCTGCTGACGTCCCAGAGCAGGACCGTCCGGTCCCGGCTGCCGGTCGCCAGGATCGGCCGGCGCGGATCGAACGCCACGCTGATCACGGCGTTGCCGTGGGCGGCCAGCGGCTGCCCGCGTTCGGCCGGGTGGGCCGGGTCGGTGACGTCCCACAGCCGTACCGTGCCGTCCGTGCCGGCCGTGGCCAGCAGGTGCCCGTCCGGGCTGAACGCCACCCCGTTGACGTAGCTGGGACAGGCCACCACCGTGCGCGGGAGGTTCCACAGCCGCACCTTCCTGTCCGCGCCCGCGCTGGCCAGCGTGCCGTCCGGGCTGAACGCGAGCCAGTACACGTACCCGGTGTGGCCGGTCAGCGGCTGACCGAGCGGCAGCGCGTGCGCCGGGTCGGTCACGTTCCACAGCCGGATGCCCTGGTCCGCCCCCGCGGTGGCCAGCGTCCGGCCGTCCGGGCTGAACGCCACCGCGAACACCGTGTCGTCGTGGCCGGCCAGAGGAGCACCGAGGGATACCGGGCGGGTGCGCTCGCGCACGTCCCACAGCCGTACGGTGTGGTCGACGCCCACGCTGGCCAGCGTGTTCCCGTCCGGGCTGAACGCGGTCGCGTACACGGTGCCGGCACCGGTGGCGGCCGCCCCGGACAGCGCCGGGTCGCCCGGGTCCGTGACGTTCCACAGCCCGATCCGGCCGTCGTGCCCGGCCGTCGCGACGAAGTGCCCGTCCGGGCTGAACTCGGCCGACGCGATCGCGTCCGGGCCGGCCGGCACGCCCGGGCCCCACGGCTTGGCCGCGCCCGGGTCGGTGACGTTCCACAGCCGGAAGGTGTCGTCGTCGCCCGCGCTGACCAGCGTCCGGCCGTCCGGGCTGAACGCGACCGAGAACGTGATGCCCCGGTGGGCGGCGAGCCGGGCCAGCGGCCGCGGGGACCGGGGATCGGAGATGTCCCACAGGCCGACCGTCCCGTCGCGGTCGGCGGTCGCCAGGGTGTTCCCGTCCGGACTCACGGCGACCCAGTACACGCTCTTCGGATCGGCCCGTACCGGGTCACCGTACGGCACCGGGTGGGCGCGGTCGGACAGGTTCCACAGCCGGACCGTGCCGTCCCGGTCGCCGGTGGCCAGCAACCTTCCGCCGCGGCCGAACGCCACCCCGTACACCGTGTCCCGGTAGCCGCCGAGCGACTCGGCCAGCGGCGCCGTTTCGGTGCCGAGCAGGTCGGTGTACGTCTGCGCGGTCGGCTGGATCCGGTCCGCGGCGAGGCTGAGCTGGGCCGACAGCGACACGTCGATGGCCCGTACCCGCTCGCCCTCGGCGGCGGTCTGCATGCCGACCGCGCGGTGCAGGTCCTGCCGGGCGGCGGAGCGTTGCTGCAGCGCCACCCCGGCCGCCCCGGACGCGACCAGGGTGAGCACCGAGAGCACGACCAGGGCGGCGGTACGCATCCGGGCCGAGCGGCTCTCCTGCCGCCTCGACGCCTCGAGGAACTGCGCGATGGCGCCGCCGGCGGGCAGGTCGTCGCGATGGTACTGGGCCCATTCCAGCGCGGCGGCCAGCCGGCCGCCCCGGTACAGCGCGCCGGGATCGTGCCGCTCCCGCTCCCATCCGGCGGCCGCGTCCGCGAGTTGCTGGTGCATGAGCAGCCCGGCGCGGTCCTGGTCGATCCAGCCGCGCAGGCGCGGCCAGGCGTGCAGCAGCGCCTCGTGGGTCAGCTCGACGGTGCTGATGTCGACGGTGACCAGCCGCGCCTTGGCCAACGCGTCCACCACCGGCCCGGCACCCGGGTCGAACTGGTCGCGGTTGACCCGGCGCTTCGTGTCGTCGGTGCCCTCGCCGAGCGCCACCAGCCGCAGGAACACCCCGCGGGCGAGCCGCTGCTGCTGTTCGGTCAGGCCGGTGTACACCGCCTCGGCGGTACGGGCCAGGGCGTGGCGCATGCCGCCGGACGCCTCGTACCCGCTGAGGGTGAGCGCGTTGCCACGGCGCCGCGACCAGGTCTCCCGCAACGCGTGGGAGACCAGGGGCAGCGCGCCGGCCTGGCCGGTCGCGTCCGCCACCACCCGGGCCACCAGGGCGCCCTCGATCGTGCAGCCGGCGTCGACGGCCGGTCGGCTCACGGCACGCCGCAACTCCTCGGTGGTCATCGGGCCGACCAGCAGTTGAGCGTCGCGCAGCGCGTCGACCAGCTCGGGGTACCCGGTGCAGTGGGCGTAGAAGTCGGACCGCACACCCAGGACCACCCGGGTACGGCTGTTGTCGGCGCGGGCCGCGGCGCACAGCGCGGCGATGAACGCGGCGCGCTCCCGCTGGCTCTGGCACAGGGTGAAGACCTCTTCGAACTGGTCCACCACGATCAGCAGCTCGCCGCCGGCCGCGGTCGCGGACTGCGCGTTGAGTGCCTGGAGCACGCTCAGGTGCAGTGCCGGCGGATCGGCGGTGAGTTCCCGGTGGAGCGCGGCGGCGGAGCCGCCGCCCAGCGCGGCCAGCCGCGCGGCGCACTCCTCCAGCGGGTGCGGCCCGGGGTTGAACGACAGCGTGCGCCGGCCGTCCCGGCTCATCTTCGGGATCAGGCCGGCACGCAGCAGCGAGGACTTGCCGGAGCCCGAGGCGCCGAAGGCGACCACGATCCGGTGGGCGCGCACGCGCGCGAGAAGGTCCTCGGTCAGCCGTTCCCGGCCGAAGAACCGCGCGGCGTCGTCCGGGCCGAACGCGGCCAGCCCGGCGTACGGGCAACCGCGCTGGTCGCCGGCCGGGGCGTCGGGGGCCGGCCCGGCCAGCTCCGCGGCGAGGGCGTGCCAGCGGGCCTCCCAGTCCGACGGGTCGCCGCCGCACGCCCGCACGTACGCCTGGGTGACCGGCAGGCTGGGCAGCCGCCGGCCGCTCGCCGCGTCGGCGAGCGTGGTGGACGAGTAGTGGGCGCGCTTGGCCAACTCCCGGTACGGCGGGCTGCCCGCCTTCTCCCGCAGCCGGCGGAGGTCGGCGGCGAAGTGGGTCAATGCGCGATCGTCGGTGTCGAGCGGTCGCTCCGTGCGGGGCACGGCTACCTCCCCTTCGACGAGACATTCCGGGGCCGGGGCGGCGGAAGCCAGCATTTCCGTCGCGCGGCCATTATCCGGACGTTGTTGTCCGGCGTCCAGCCGTCGACACCGGACAACGCAACCGCCGTATAACGAGCACGTCGGCGGCGGCCGCACGGCGCAAACCCCTCGTCACCACCCCTCGGGGCCGGCCGGGCCGCAGATCACGGGCGCCGACAACGTCACTGCCGACCAGGCCTCGACGGGAGAAGGAACCCACACGATGACAACCACCCCGAACCGACCGGGCGTACCCCGCCCGCGACCTCGCTGGACAACCGCGATCCTCGCCGGACTGACCGCCGCGGCCACGGCCGCCCTGATGCTCGTCGGGCCGCGCCCGGCGACGGCGGCTCCGGGCGCGGCGGCCACGGCGGCTCCGGGCGCGGCGACTGCGGCCACGGTGGCTCCGGCGCTCAGCACCGACGACATCAAGCTGGCGCAGCGCGACCTCGACGGGCTCGACTACAACGCCGGCAGTGTCGACGGGATCGCCGGATCGCAGACCGCGTCGGCGACCACCGCGTTCCAGAGTGACCGGTGCCTCCAGGTCGACGGCGTGCTCGGCACGCAGACCCTCACCGAGTTGACCAGCGTGGTCGGCGCCGTACAGACGGCGGCCGGGGTGACCCCCGACGGCAACTACGCGGCCAGCACCACCACGGCGGTCAAGACCTACCAGACCGCGCACGGCCTGGCGGTGGACGGCATCGCCGGGCCGGACACCATGGCGGCGATGGGCATCGACCGGCAGGTGGCCAGCTGCCACACGCCGTCGGCGCTGGGCGCGCAGGTGGTCAGCATCGCCTCGGCGGAGATCGGTACCCGGGCCGATTCCAGCAAGTGCGTGCCGGGCAAGCCGTACAACATCTGCGCGGACTGGTGCGCGGCGTTCGCCACCTGGGTGTGGCGGCAGGCGGGGAT
Source organism: Micromonosporaceae bacterium (assembly GCA_040255525.1). Taxonomy (GTDB): domain Bacteria; phylum Actinomycetota; class Actinomycetes; order Mycobacteriales; family Micromonosporaceae; genus Rugosimonospora. Next base: position 79,599 of record JBDZVD010000007.1, read on the forward strand.
CGACATCCCGTTCATCACCTACGTGCCGAGCGTCTACAACTGGGCGGTCACCAATCACCGGTGGCTGGGCACCAGCCAGCTGGGCAGCGCGATGCCCGGGTACCTCATCATCTTCGGTACGGCGACCAACCGGTACCACATCGGAATCGTCGACCACGTCAGCGGCGGGACCGTCTGGGTCATCTCCGGCAACACGACCAACCCGGCCAACAGCAGCCAGTGGGGCGTGTACGACAAGCAGTACCCGCTGTCGGGCAGCGTGTTCTACGGGCTGGTGACCCTGTGACCGCCCTGCGCCGGCTGGTCGCCCTGGTGGCCGCCGGCGGTGCCGCGCTGCTGGGCATCGCACTGCCATCGGCTGCCCACGCGGCGACCGGCCGGGCCGGGGCGCCGTCCCCCTCATCGGTCGCCACCCCGGGCGCGCAGCGGGAGGAGGGCGACCACGCGGGCTCGGGGCTCGCGGCGCGGAGCATCGCGCCGGCGGTGTCCCCGGCCGTCGCGGGGACGCTGAAGGGCCTCGACGTGAGCGGGTACCAGGGCAACGTCGACTGGTCGTCGGTGGCCGCCGCGGGCGCGTCGTTCGCCTATGTCAAGGCCACGGAGAGCAACAACTACGTCAGCGGGTACTTCGGCCAGCAGTACAACGGGTCGGCCGGGGCGGGCCTGATCCGGGGCGCGTACCACTTCGCCCGGCCGAACGTGTCGTCCGGCACGAACCAGGCCGACTACTTCGTCGACCACGGGGGCGGCTGGACCGCCGATGGCAAGACCCTGCCGGGTGCGCTGGACATCGAGTACGGCCCGTCCGGCAGCACCTGCTACGGGCTGAGCCAGCAGGCGATGGTCGCGTGGATCACCGCGTTCAACACCGAGTACCTGGCGCGCACCGGCCGGTACCCGGCGATCTACTCCACCACCGACTGGTGGCGAACGTGCACCGGCGGCTACAGCGGGTTCGCCACCACGAACGCGCTGTGGATCGCGAACTACACCGGCACGTACAGCCCGCTGCCCGACGGCTGGAGCAGCTACACCGTCTGGCAGACCGCCGACTCCGGCACGTTCCCCGGCGACCAGGATGTCTTCAACGGGGGGCTGGACGACCTGAAGACCTTCGCGCTGGGCAGCTACACCCCGCCGCCGCCCCCGCCCGTGGTCACCTGGCCGGTCGTCGCGCAGGGCCAGACCGGCCGGCGGGTCACCACGGTGCAGTACCTGCTCAACGCGCACGGCGCCACGCTCGACGTGGACGGCGACTTCGGCCCGGCCACCAAGGCGGCGGTGGTCTCCTTCCAGTCGGGCAAGGGCCTGTCGCCGGACGGCGTCGTCGGAATGAACACCTGGCAGGCGCTGATCGTGACGATCCAGCAAGGCAGCGGCGGGCCGGCGGTCGACGCGCTCCAGGCCGAGCTCGACGCGCACGGTGCGGCGCTGACCGTGAACGGCTCGTTCGACGCCTCCACGTCGGCGGCGGTCGTCGCGTACCAGACGAGCCACAGCCTGGAGCCGGACGGCGTGGTCGGCCCGCTGACCTGGCAGTCACTTGTCTCGTGAAAGTAGCTCGGGGCGCGGCCGATCGCTGGATCCGGTACCGGAGGAGGAAGCTACGATGAACACGCGTGCGGACCGCGGCTGGCCAGGCACCTGCCGGCGCAGCCCGGGCATGGGGGGCAACCTTGTTCCGGTGCCGCGCACCGGCGGCGGCATCTACTGATCGAGGCGCCCGGACCGAGCGCCACCCACCAACATGCCACCCACCGGGGCGGCGACCCGACCGGCGACGCCGAGGGTCACCGTCCCGGTCCGGTACCCGCCCGGTCCCGTACCGGTCAGCGGTCAGCGGGAACAGCCGCCGCGCCTGCCGGTTCCGGACCGGCCGCGTCCGCCAGCCGGCGCGCGAAGCCACGGGCCGCGGCACCCGGATCGTCCGCCTCGGTGATCGCGCGGACCACCACGACGCGGCGGGCGCCCCGGGCCAGGACCTCGTCCAGCCGGTCGGGGTCGATGCCGCCGATGGCGAACCACGGCCGGGCGTTCGCCGCCCGCGCGGCATGGCTCAGCAGGTCCAGGCCGGCGGCCGGGCGGCCGGGCTTGGTCGGGGTGGCCCAGGTCGGGCCGGCGCACAGGTAGTCGGCGCCCGGCTCGTCGCGCGCCGCGTCGAACTGGCCGGGGGAGTGCGTCGAGCGGCCGATCACCGGCCCGTCGCCGACGATCCGGCGGGCCACCGGTACGGGCAGGTCGTCCTGGCCCAGGTGCAGCACCGGTGCCCCGCAGGCGTAGGCGAGGTCCGCCCGGTCGTTGACCGCGAACAACTTCCCGTGCCGCTCCGCCGCCTGGGCGAACACCTCCAGATGGCACAGTTCCTCCCGGGCCTCCAGGCCCTTCTGCCGCAGCTGCACGATGTCCACCCCGCCGGCCAGTACGGTGTCGAGGAAGTCGGCCAGGTCACCCTGGCGCTGCCGGGCGTCGGTGCACAGGTACAGCCGGGCCCGGCCCAGGGCCGCCCGTACCTGGTCCGGAGACAGTCCGCTCATGCGACCGCCTCGCTCTGCTCGCCGGCCGCATGAGGCACCAACGCGCTGCAACTCCGATTCGCTCGCTGACGCTCGCTCATGCGACCGCCTCGCTCCGCTCGCCGGCCGCATGAGGCACCAACGCGCTGCAACTCCGATTCGCTCCCTGACGCTCGCTCATGTCGGGCGACGGTACCCGATGCATCACCCCGGCCCGGCGCGTATGGTGAGTCCTGCACGGGAGCCCGGTGGACCGGGCTGAGAGGGCTGGCTGGGAGCCGCCGACCGTCGAACCTGATCCGGGTAATGCCGGCGCAGGGAGCGCGATTCGACCCCAGCCGGCAGTCGCGGTGACACCGCGTGCCGCGGCGCATCCGCTGGGAGGTCGGATGGGGAACGCCACCGACATCGTCGTGGTCGGCGCGGGGGTGATCGGGCTCTCCGCGGCCTGGCGCTGCGCCCAGCGCGGGCTCTCGGTGACCGTGCTGGACCCCCGGCCGGGCTCGGGTGCGTCGTGGACCGCCGCCGGCATGCTTGCCCCGGTGACCGAGCTGCACTACGAGGGGCGGGCGCTGCTCGCGCTGAACCGGGAGTCCGCCGCCCGGTACCCGCGCTTCGTCGCCGAGCTGACCGAGCTGACCGGCCTGCCCGTCGGGTACGCCCGGTGCGGCACGGTCCAGGCTGCCTGGGATACGGCCGACCTCGCCGCCCTGCGCGACCTGCACGCGTTCCAGGCCGCACTGGGCGTCGAGTCGCGGATGCTCACCGCCCGGGAACTGCGCGAAGCGGAGCCGGGCCTGGCCGCGGGGCTGCCCGGTGGCCTGTGGGCGGCCGACGACCACCAGATCGACAACCGCCTGCTGCACGCGGCGCTGCGCGAAGCCGCGGCGGCCGCCGGGGTGCGCGAGGTCCCGGGCCGGGTCGCCGGCTGGCTGCTCGACGGTGACCGGGTGACCGGCGTGCGTACCGGGGACGGCCGGCGGGTCAGCGCCGGCATCACGGTGCTGGCCGCGGGCGCCTGGTCGGCCACGGTCGGGGGCGCCGCCGGGAGCACCGCTGGACGCGTGGCCGGCAGCCTGCCGCCCGGCGCCCTGCCACCGGTACGCCCGATCAAGGGCCAGACGCTGCGCCTGCGCGGCCCGGCCGGGCTGCTGGCCCACGTGGTGCGGGGCGCCGTCCGGGGCAGCCCGGTCTACCTGGTGCCGCGCGCGGACGGGGAGCTGGTCGTCGGCGCGTCGAGCGAGGAGGCCGGGTTCGACCTGAGTCCCCGGGCGGGCGCGGTGTACGAGCTGCTGCGCGACGCCCAGCTGCTCGTACCGGCCCTCGGCGAGGTGCGCTTCGAGGAGGTCAGCACGAGCGTGCGCCCCGGCTCCCCGGACAACCTGCCGATGATCGGCCCCAGCGTCCTGGAGGGCCTGATCGTGGCGACCGGCCACTACCGCAACGGGATCCTGCTCGCGCCGCTGACCGCCGACGCGGTGGCGGACCTGGCCACCGGCCGCCCACCCGGCACCGACCTGACCGCCTGCGACCCGTGGCGGTTCGCCCGCTCGGAGGCGCGCGCATGACCCTTGAAGAACGCTCGGTCGGCCGGGACACCATGCCAGCCAGTCCCGGACCGGTTGGCCGGGACGCCTCGCCCGTCGGCGCCGGGGGCGGTGCGGCGTTCCTCGGCGCTGCCGGCGACCGGATGACCCTGACGCTCAACGGCGAACCGATCGAGCTGGCCGCCGGCACCACCGTCGCCGACCTCGTCGCCACCTGGGCGCCGTCCGTGCGCGGGGTGGCCGCCGCCGTCGACGGGGCGGTCGTGCCGCGCGGCGCCTGGGGCCGGACCGTGCTGCGCGACGGCCAGCGGGTCGAATTGCTCACCGCCGTACAGGGAGGCTGACGTGGACGATCCGCTGGTCATCGCCGGGCAGGAGCTTTCGTCCCGGCTCATCCTCGGTACCGGAGGCGCGCCCAGCCCCCAGGTGCTCGACGCGGCGATCGCGGCCTCCGGTACCGCGATGTCCACGGTCGCCATGCGCCGCGTCGACCCGGGTACCGCCGGGTCGGTGCTGGACGTGCTGCTCGGGCGCGGGGTGCGGGTGCTGCCGAACACGGCGGGCTGCCGCACCGCGCGGGAGGCGCTGCTGACCGCGCAGCTGGGCCGGGAGGCGCTGGAGACCGACTGGGTGAAGCTGGAGGTCGTCGCGGACGACGAAACCCTGCTGCCCGACCCGGCCGAGCTGCTGGACGCGACCGAGAAGCTGGTCGCCGACGGGTTCACCGTGCTGGTCTACACCAACGACGACCCGATCCTGGCCCGGCGCCTGCAGCAGCTCGGCTGCGCGGCCGTGATGCCGCTGGGCGCTCCGATCGGCACCGGGCTGGGCGTCCTGAACCCGCACAACATCGAACTGATCGTCGCCGAGGCGACGGTGCCGGTCGTGCTCGATGCCGGCGTCGGCACCGCGTCCGATGCCGCGCTCGCCATGGAGCTGGGCTGCGACGCGGTGCTGCTCGCCTCGGCGGTGACCCGGGCGCAGGATCCGGCCCTCATGGCGGCCGCGATGGCCGCCGCGGTGACCGCCGGCCGGCTGGCGTACCGGGCCGGTCGCATCCCGCGCCGGGTACACGCCCGGGCGTCCTCGCCCACCCGGGGCATGGCCGTGCTGTAGCCCCGGACCAGTCCAGCACACCGCGGGAGCTCGGAGAACCGGGCTGAGAGGGCGGCTGACGCCGCCGACCGCCGAACCTGACCGGGTAATGCCGGCGTAGGGAGCGCAGCATGAACCAGACCGTCCTGGACACCCCCGAGCCGGTGCGTACCGAGCCCGGCCTCACCCTCGCGGACCCACCGCCCCGCACGCTCGGCCTGCTGGACCAGGTCGCGCTGTGGGGCAACCTGGGCATGACGCTGCTCGGTCCGGTCAGCGCGCTGTTCGTGCTCATGCCGGCCGGCGTACCGCGGCTGTCGCTGGTCGCCGCGTTCACCGCGACCGTCGCCGGTACTTTCCTCGGCACCGTGCTGCTGGCGCTGGCCAGCTACGCCGGCGCACGGTCGGCGGCGCCCGCGATGGTGCTGCTGCGCGGCCTGTTCGGCGCCCGGCTGTCGTACCTGCCGACGGTGCTGAACCTGGTGCAGTGCCTGGGCTGGGCGGTCTTCGAGCTGGTCGTGATCTCGCAGGCGGCGCAGCGCCTGCTGCCCTGGCGGGTGCACTGGCCGTACGTCGTGCTGGCCGGGGTCGCGACCACGGCCATGGCGCTGCGGCCGCTCGGAGCGGTGCGGCTGCTGCGCCGGTACGCGCTGGTGGCCGTGGTGCTGGCCGTCGGGTACCTGATCGTCCAGGCCGCCCGGCACCCGTTGCCGTCGCTGACCCGCGGGTCCTGGTCGGGATTCTGGCCGGCCGCCGACGTGGCGATCGCCGTCGCGGTGTCCTGGATCCCGCTGGCCGCCGACTACTCCCGGCACGCCCGCACCCCGCGCGCGGCGTTGGTCGGGTCGCTGCTGGGCTACTCGGTCACCCAGATCGCCTGCTACAGCCTGGGCCTGCTGGCCTTCACCACGCTGGCCGCGGGCTCCGGCGATCCGCAGGCGCAGCTGTTCGGCGCGTTCCTCGCGGTACCGCTGGGCTGGCTGGCCTTCGCCGTGCTGATCGCGCGGGAACTCGACGAATCGTTCACCAACGTGTACTCGACCGTGGTGTCCCTCCAGAACCTGCGGCCGCTGACCGACCGGCGGGTACTGGCCGTCGCGATCGGTACCCTGGCCACCCTCGGCGCCCTGGTCCTGCGGATCGCCGCGTACCAGGACTTCCTGTACCTGCTCGGTTCGGTGTTCGTGCCGATGTTCGCGGTCTTCGCGGTGCACTACTTCGTGCTGCGCCGGCCGGAGCGCTGGGACTGTTCCGCGACCGCCGCGGCCCGGCCGGCGCTGCTCGTGCCGTGGCTGCTGGGCTTCGCCGCGTACCAGCTGGTCAACCCCGGGGCGATCGGGGGCTGGCAGCGATTCTGGAGCGCTGCCCAGTCGTGGCTGCGGCTGCACCCACCGTCCTGGGCGAGCGCGTCGCTGGCGTCGTTCGCCGTCGCCGCGGTGGCCACGCTGCTGCTCGCGGCCGGGGCCGCCGCGCTGCCCCGGCGCCGGCTGGCCAGCGGGACGGGCGCCGGGTGATGGGCGGCTTTCCCGGATCGGTGGCCAACCTCCTCACGATCGCCGGCAGCGACCCCAGCGGCGGCGCCGGGATCCAGGCCGACCTCAAGACGTTCTCCGCCCTGGGCGCCTACGGGATGAGCGTGGTCACCGGGCTGACCGCGCAGAACACCCGGGGCGTGCGGGGCATCTGCCCGGTTCCGGCCGCGTTCGTCGCCGCCCAGCTCGACGCGGTCTTCGACGACGTGCGGGTGGACGCGGTGAAGATCGGCATGCTGGGCACCGCCGAGGTGATCCGGGCGGTGGCCGGGGTGCTGGCGGCACGCCGGCCGCCGTACGTGGTGCTCGACCCGGTGATGGTGGCCAAGAGCGGGGACCGGCTGCTCGCCGCGGACGCGGTGCGCGAGCTGCGCGAGGTACTACTGCCCATGGCCGACCTGGTGACGCCGAACCTGCCCGAGGCGGCCGACCTGCTCGGGATACCCGAGGCGGTCGACGAGGACGGCATGCGCGAGCAGCTGGCGGAGCTGGTCCGGCTCGGCCCGGCGATCCTGCTCAAGGGCGGCCACCTTACCGGTCCGGAGTGCCCCGACCTGCTGGCGATGGACCCGGCCGGGGAACCGGTGCGGCTGACCGCTGCCCGGGTGCCCACCCGCAACACCCACGGCACCGGCTGCACGCTGTCCTCGGCTATCGCGGCGCTGCGCCCGCAGCGCCCCGGCTGGCCGGAGGCGGTCCGGGACGCCAAGCGGTACCTGAGCGCTGCGCTGGCCGCCGCCGACCGGCTGGACGTGGGCTCCGGCCACGGTCCGGTACACCACTTCCACCCGTGGTGGACGTGAGACGGAGTGCGCCCCGGCGACGATCCGCCGGGGCGCACGACTATCCACTATGGACGGCTCTGGTCACGGGTAGCTGACCACGTTCACCGGTACGGTGTCCGTGCCCTGGGCCGCGCCGCCGGTGCTGTTGATGACGTGGTCGATCGTGCCCTTCCCGCCGAGCGACACGGTGAGCAGGTCGTGGAACTTCACCCCGGAGTTGGTGGGCGCCTCGAATCCGTGATCGGCGTGGATCGAGGGATCGGCGGTGAAGTTACAGTAGCTGCCCAGGCCCCACGCTTCGTGCGAGGTGACGCTGTCGGCCACCTTGTACGCCGCGTACCCGTTGGCCCCGCTGCGCCAGGCGGACTGGCTCGGCGGGTCGTACGGCATCTCGTTCTGCAGGAAGATGGTCCGGCCGCCGTTGCCGTTCCAGAGCACCTCGTACTGCTGGTAGTGCTCGACGAACAGGCCGTACGCCATCACGTTGTTCCCGTTGACGATCAGTCCGGTCGCCGCCGGGTTGGTGGTCCAGCCGACCCCCGCGCCGTGGTCGGCCCGCCAGGCCCAGATGTGGTCGATGATGGTGTTGTTGCTGTTGACCACGAGGCTGTTCGTCGCCGAGCCCGGCCCCGCGCCACCGATACGGAAGAACACGTCCTGGACCGAGGTCGGGTTGCTCGCGTGGCTGGCGGTCGAGCCGTTCGGGCCCACCACCAGCAGGTTCTGCGAGTTCACCGTGCCGGCGTCGAACAGCAGGCCGCCGAGCTTCACACCGTCCACATCGGACACATGCATCGCGTCGACCCCGTTGTCCGGGATGATGGTCGGGTACCCGATGCCGAGCACCACGGTGTTCGCCCGGGTCACGTTCAGCGTCTGGTTGACGTGGTAGATGCCCGGCGTGAACAGCAGGTTGAAGCCCTGGCTCAGCGCGTTGTTGATGGTCTGCGCGGTGTCACCCGACTTGACGACGTAGAACTGGCTCAGCGGGATCGACGAGCCGGGAGTGTTCCCGTTCGCCCACGTGACGCCCGACGAGTTGGTGCGCATCGACGGTACGAACACGTTGTAGGCACCGGCCGAGTTCAGGTACAGGTACGGCTTCTCCCGGGTCACCGGGCTGGCCGCGATCGTCGTGTACGGCGGGTTCGGGAAGCTGGTGGCCGGCGCGCCCTGCACCCCGGAGAACACCATGTTCCACACGCCGTTGAGGTTCCCGCCGATCTGGCTGTCCCGGGTGAACCACTGCTGCTGCGAGTACGGCTGGAGCGTCCCGCTGACCCGGCTGTCGGCGATGTACCCGCCGCTGGCCCACCCGTACCCGTTCGGGGCCAGGTTCAGGTCGCCGTGGATGTCCATCCGCCGGAACGGCGCGGCCTGCGCCACCGCCCAGCGGGTGAAGCCCGCGGACGGGTACACCGACAGGTTCTCGGCGGAGCGCCAGAAGTTCTGCGTGGCGTTGCCGCCGAACCAACCGGCGTCGACCGTGATGTCACCGTGGATCTGCACGTCGTCCGGGTTCTGGCCGAGGCCCATGATCGAGGTGTAGAAACCGATCTGGGCGTTGAAGCCGCTGTAGCTGCCCGGCTTGAACATCAGCGCGTAGCGCTGGGTGCCGAACTGGTTGCTCTCCTGCTGCTGGAACACGGTGTCGAGCTGGCTCTGGATGGTCGCGCCGGACATCGACGGGTCGAACACGATGACGTTCGGGCCCAGCGAGCCGCCGCCGGTGACCGGCGGGCCGGTCGGGCTGGTCGACGGCGTCGGCGTCGGCGACACGCTCGGCGATGGTGAGGTGCCGCCGCCACCGGTGCCGGTGAAGACCTGGAGCTCCCAGATCGAGTAGCCGTACTGGGTGGCCCGGGCGGTGCCGTACACCCGCAGGTACCGGCCGGTGCCGGTGACGTTGAGCGTCTGGGTGCCGCCGGTACCGGTGGTGGTGCTGTAGATGGAGGTCCAACTGGTGCCGTTGCCGGACGTCTGGATCTGGAACGACGTGCCGTACGCGGTCTCCCAGTTGATGACCACCCGGCAGATGCTGGTCGACGTGCCGAGGTCGACCTGCAGCCACTGGGGGTCGCTGAACGCGGAGGACCAGCGGGTGCCGGTGTTGCCGTCGACGGCTGCCGAGGCGGGGGTGCCGGTGTTCTCGGTGGACGAGGCGCTGGCGGGACGGTTCAGCGCCGCGTTGGTGGTGCCGCAGCCGGTGCCGGTGCCGGTGGAGCCGTAGATCTGGAATTCCCACAGGGAGTAGCCGTACTGGGTGGCGCGGGCGGTGCCGTACATGCGTACGTACCGGCCGGTGCCGGTGATGTTGAGGGTTTGGTTGCCGCCGGTGCCGGTGGTGGTGGTGTAGATCGTGGTCCAGTTGGTGGCGTCGGTGGAGGTCTGGATCTGGAAGGACGTGGCGTAGGCGGTCTCCCAGTTGAGGGTGACCTGGCAGACGCTGACGGTGGCGCCGAGGTCGACCCGCAGCCACTGGGGGTCGCTGAACGCGGAGGACCAGCGGGTGCCGGTGTTGCCGTCGACGGCTGCCGAGGCCGGGGTGCCGGCGTTCTCGGTGGACGAGGCGGTGGCTGGCCTGCCCTGCGACAGCAGGGTGTCCGCGGCCTGGGCCTGGCCGACCGCGAAGGCGGTGTAGCCGGCCAGCAGCGCCACCACGACCGCGATGAGCGCCGCGCCGCCCCAGGCCCGTCGGAGCGCAGCCGGAGCCGTTGTTTGGCGGAGGTGAGCACCGACACCTGCGGCGTCTCGGGGCGCAGCCGGAGCCGTTGTTTGGCGGAGGTGAGCACCGACACCTGCGGCGTCTCGGAGCGCAGCCGGAGCCGTTGGTTGGCGGAGGCGGGCGCCGAGCCCGGTGCGGGCTCTCCGGATCATTCGGTGGGGTGGGTGGGGGATCGGTGACATGTGCGGCTCCTGACGTGGGACGGTGCATCAGGGTCGGTGTCGCGGCCGGGTGTGCCGGCGTGGCACCGAGTGAGAGAGCGCTCTCTCGGAGAGAGAGCCTTATCGAAGTTCGTGGAATCGTCAAGACCGCCGTGCCCGGAAGATTCTCATGGCGGTGAATGTCCGGACGGCATCCGGCGGCGGCCGGCTCGGGTACCCCAGCCGCCCCACCCGGCCGGTACCCGGCGGCGCGGCACGGCCACAGCCCGGCGCGGGGCATCCGCGGCCCGGTCGGCCTGTCGCGTTTCGGCTCCCCCGGGACGGCGGGGCGGTACATTACCGGTTGGAGCCGGCGATCGGCGGTCTGTGCGGCCCGCGCGAACGGCCGCACAGCGACGTGCCGGGTTCGCCGGCAACGCGACGCGGACTGTCGCGTTTGGATCGAGCGGGAGTCGGCTACGTTATTGCGCATGCGTCGGTGGCCGCTCGGTCTGGTGCTGTGGTTGCTGCTACTGGCGGGCGCCGAGGTGGTTGCCTTCGTGGCGGTCTGCCGCTTCTTCGTTCAGACCAGGCACGGTCAACTGCTGGACACCGCGGCGCTGACCGGTAACCGGATCGGTCAGGCTCATATCCGCAGCCTGGTGCTGACCGTGCTGGACACCATCACCGTGCTGTCCGTGGTGGTCGCGACCGCGGCGGTCGGCTTCATCGCGCTGATCCGGCGCCGGATCGCGGTCGCCTTCGGCGTGGTCCTGCTCGTCGCGGGCGCCAACGCCACCTCGGAGCTTCTCAAGCGGTTCATCCCCCGACCGGAGCTGGGCGTCGACCTCCAGCGGGACGCGGTCGGCAACAGCCTGCCCAGCGGGCACACGACGATCGCCGCGTCCGTCGCGGTCGCGCTCGTGCTCGCGCTGCCCGCCGGGGTCCGCGGCATCGCCGCCATCCTCGGTGCCTTCGGGGCCGCGGTCGTCGGCGTCGCCACGCTGTCGGCTGGCTGGCACCGACCCAGCGACGCGGTGGCCGCGCTGCTCGTCGTCGGCGGATGGGCGAGTGCCGCCGGTGTGTTCATCGTGGTGGCCCAGCGCCGTCACGGCGATGTCGAATACGGGGCGGCGCACTGGCGCTCGGTGCTCGCGCTCGGCGCCGCGGGACTGGTGTTGCTGGTGGGCGCCGCGGTCACGCTCAAGCTCACCGACCAGCAGATCGCGACGCCCGCCGACCAGCTCAGCCGCGGCCGGCTGCTGGTCGCGTACGCGGGTGGCTCGATGGGCATCGCCGGCACGATGAGCGCCGTGATGGCCTCGGTGCTGGCGACCGTGCACCGGGTCGTGCCGCAGGCTCTCGCCCCGGTGAGCGAGGGCGAGAGCGCCGGAGTCGCCGAGCGCTGATGCCGGCGTCGCCGGGTATCCGCTTCGGTACCGTGGGGGCGTGGTGAACAGGGACGTGACGGTCGAGGAGGACCCGATCCGGCTGGCGCAGCTCCTCAAGCTGGCCGGTGTGATCGGCACCGGCGGCGAGGCGAAGGTACGCATCGCCGCCGGTGAGGTACGGGTCAACGGTGAGGTCGAGGTGCGTCGCGGACGGCAGCTGCGGCGCGGCGACGTGGTCGAGATCGACGACCAGCGGCTGCGCGTCCGCTGACTCGCACGCGGTGTTCCGCCCAACTGCCCGCCGCTGTTGCCCGCTCCGGCGGCCGGAAATGGCCGCCCGGCAAGGGAAATTGCTTCCGGTCAGTCCTCCGCGCGGTGCCGTCCGATGTGGACCGGTGCCTCGGCCGCGGGCCGGACCCCCGGAACGGTGACCGCCTGCGGCACCTCGGCGGCCGCCTCACCTGTGGGCCCACCGGCCGTCGCGTTCCCACTCGGGGAAGCCCCGCCGGTGACGCTCTCGCCCGGGGCGCTCGCGCCGTTCGCCTGCCGGGCCTTGGCACTGCCGGCACCTGGCACGGTGGTGCCGGCCGTGCCGACGCCCAGCGCAGTGGTGCCGGCCGGGTCCGCTCCGGCCGTGTTGGTGCCGGCCGTGTTGGTGCGGGCTGTGTTGGTGCCGGTGGTGGCGGCCCCGGACCCGGCGGCGCCGGCCTCGGACGTGGTGCCCACCGGTGCGGCGCGCCCTGGACCGGTCGTCGCCTCGCCGCTCGTCGCTCCACCGGTCGCTGCTTCGCCGCTCGCCGCGCGGGCGCCTGTCGCGCGGGTGCCTGTCGCGCGGGCGCCTGCCGGACTCCCGGCCGGTGCGGCCGCGTCGATCGGCTGCTCGTCTGTCACGCCATCGCTGGTCGTACCCGTGGCGCCCGGCTCGAGCCACCCGGGCGGGTCGTTACGCATCTCGGTACGGAGGTCGTCGAGCCAGTGCTCAAGGTCACTCTTGGACTCCGGTGGTGCTGTCGCGCTCGTTGACTCGACCGCGTCATCGGCGTCGGCACTGCCCGATGGCCCGCTCTCGTCGAGTGTGCGGTGGACGGATTCTGTCACAGTCAACCACGATATCCGGTGACTGTAGTGCCCGCGAACTTTCGCGATAGCCCGTCAGTCCAGGCGTCAGGGACACGATAGTCCGGGGAGTCGGCGGGGCGCCCGATGCGCGCGGCGTGGCGTCCGGGCCCGGTACGAAAAGATCAGTGCCCCCACCGCGAGCGGCGACCACCGTATGATCTGCGCTCGTGTCAGGACCGCAGTATCAGGGACAGCCTCCGGCGTACGCACCGACCGCATATCCGGCACCGGCGCAGCCGCAGGCTCCCTACCCGCAGGCTCCGTATCCGCAAGCTCCGAACGCACCGCACCCGTATCCGCCGGCGCAGGCACCGGCCGGTTACCCCGGCCAGCCTCCCGCCGGGTACCCGGTGCAGGCGCCGGCCGGGTACGCCGCGGCGCCCGGCTACCCGAACGCGTACTCTGCCCCACCCGCCGGGTACCCGGCGCCACCCGTACCAGGCGACGGCTACCAGGTGCCCGCCCAGGCGTACCCGCAAGGCGCCACGCAGTGCCGCCTGTGCGGCTGCGTACCGGCCGCCAACGTCACCTTCCGCGAGCACCAGGGCATGATCCTCATCATGAGGTTCGTGCACCTCAAGGGCCCGTTCTGCCGCGACTGTGGGCTCGCCACCTTCCGGAGGTTGACCGCCAACACCCTGATCCGTGGCTGGTACGGCTATGCCTCTTCGGTCATCACGCCGATCACGGTCCTCATCAACCTGATCCGTCGCGGCAAGGTGGCGAGCCTGCCGGCGCCGGTACCCCCGCCGGTCGGCCCCAGCCGGCACCCGATGGATCCGGGGGCGCCGCTGATGGCCCGTCCGGTGGCGTTGATCGGGCTCTCCATTCCGGTGGTGGTGATCCTGCTGGTCGTCTTGCTCACGTCCCTCGACTGAGCGCGGGCAGGCAGGCTGAGCGCGGGCAGGCAGGCTGAGCGCGGCCGGGCGGCGCGGGCCGAGCGCCTGTGGCCGTGAGCAGCGCGTACTGGGTTGCCGCCGTACGCGCGCGAAAGCATCCGTGCCGGGCGGCGTCGGGCCGGGCCGGCCGCGGCTGGTGACCGGCCGGACGCTGCCCGGCGAGCCGGGCTGAGCCCGAGCCACTCGGTCGGCCCGGTGCCCGGCGAGGACCCCCGGGACTACGTACGGTCACCGACCGCGATCTCTGTATGTCCGGATGTATCGGGCTCATCGGACCTGTCACCCGTGCATCTCGGCCACTTTCCGCGGCCCAGTAAGCGGCAAATGTGACTCGTAACAGTGATGTAGGACACGGTTTGACCTGCTGTTTCTCTGGAAGCGGCCACCCTTAGCCTGGCCCGATGCGCGGCAAGTATCAGGCCCAGCACCGGCCGGCCGGAGGGCAACGGACGGTATCGGAAGACCAGGCGCGGGGCGGGCTGGATACCTCGTCTCCTGTCCGGCACCGGAGGCCGTGGCGGCCGCGGCGCGGCGACCGCGCAGCCCGGCGACCCGTGATCGCGGCGCTGCTGATCGTCGTCGGGATCGGCGGCCCGTTCGCGGCGGTACGCGGCGACATCGTGCCGCCGCACCAGCCGGGTACCGCGGACCTCGCCGCCGCCGTGCGGATACCCGCCGACCGGCAGCGCGACGAGGTCTCCCGCGCCACCCAGCGGGTGGCCCCGACCCCCAGCGCCTCGACGTCCCCGCAGCCGTCCGCCAGCCCGAGCGCTGCGCCCCCGCCGCGGCCGAAGCCCAAGGTCGCGAAGACTAAAGCGGTGGTGACCAGGCCGGTACCGGTCGGCGGCCTGAGCCAGGTACAGATGGACCACGCGGCGACCATCGTGCGGGTCGGCCAGAAGTTGAAGCTCTCGACGCAGGCGTTCATCATCGCGATCTCCACCGCGTTGCAGGAGAGCCAACTGCTCAACCTCGCCAACTATGGCGTCGCGGAGTCGCTGGACCTCCCGCACGACGGGGTCGGCGGCGACCACGACTCGGTCGGGCTCTTCCAGCAGCGGCCCAGTTCGGGCTGGGGCACGGTCAAGGAGTTGATGGACCCGGCCACGTCGGCGACCAAGTTCTACGACGCGCTGCTGCAGATCCCCGGCTGGCAGAGCATGTCGGTCACCCAGGCGGCGCAGGCGGTGCAGGTCTCGGCGTTCCCGGACGCGTACGCCCAGCAGGTGCCGCTGGCCACCCTCGTGGTCGGCGCCCTGACCTGAGCCGCGCGGGCGGCCCACACCACGGCCGGCCCACACCACGGCCGGCCCACACCACGGCCGGCCCACACCACGGCCGGCCACGCCAGGGCCGGCGGCCGCACCACGCGCACGGCCGGCCGTCCACGCTACGGCCGGCCGTCCACGCTACGGCCGGCCGTCCACGCCAGGACCGGCCGCTACCTGTCCGAGGGCGTTGCGGCGAGTTCCGTCTCGTCCGGCCGGCGCGGCGCGCCGCCTCCGGCCGGTGCCCCGTCGCGGTCGAGCCGGCTGGGCCACCAGATCGCCCGGCCGGCGTCCAGGTTCAGCGCGGTGACCAGGATCGAACGCACCACGAGGGTGTCCAGCAGCACGCCGAACGCCACCGCGAAACCGATCTCGGCGAACGCCACCAGGGGCAGCGTGGCCAGCACCGAGAAGGTGCCGGCGAGCACCAGCCCGGCCGAGGTGATCACGCCGCCGGTCGCGGCGAGGCCGATCAGTGCGCCCTGCCGGGTGCCGCGCCGCGCGGACTCCTCGCGTACCCGGGTCATGACGAAGATGTTGTAGTCGATGCCCAGGGCGACCAGGAACACGAACACGAACAGCGGGAACGAGGTGTCCACCCCGGCGAAGCCCAGCAGGTGGTCGAAGACCAGGGCGCTGGCGCCCAGCGCGGCGCCGAACGACAGCACCACCGTCGCCACCAGCAGTAGCGGCGCGACCAGTGCGCGCAGCAGCAACGCGAGGATGACGAACACCACCACCAGGACCAGCGGGATGATCAGATTCTGGTCGTGGGTCGCGGCCCGCTCGATGTCCATGTTGACCGCGGTGGCGCCGCCGACCTTCGCGTCCGCGTCCGGGAGCGCGTGTACCGCCGCCCGGACCCGGTCGACCGTGTCCTGCGCGGCCGCGCTGTCCGGCGGGTCGGTGAGGATGCCCTGCACCATGCCGTACCCGCCGCGGACCACCGGTTCCCCGGCGGCCGCGATGCCGCGTGTTGCAGCGACCGCGGCGCGGATCTGCCCGACCGAGCCGGCCGCGCCGATGACGACCACCGGCTGCCCACCGCCGGCCGGGAAGTGTGCCGCCTGGACGTCGGCGCCGACCACCGAGTCCGGGTGGCCGAGCATCGAGTCCCGGTTGGACAGCGGGCCGGCGTTGAGGTCGATCATGCCGACGGCCAGCGCGCCGAGGACCAGCGCCGTGGTGATCCAGACGGTGCGGGGGCGGCTCGACACCCGGCTGCCGATGCGCGCCCAGACCCCGCGCTCGGTCGGCTCGTCCGAGCCGAATCGCGGGCGTACCGGCCAGAACACCCACCGGCCGCAGATCACCAGCAGCGCCGGCAGCAGGGTGAGCATGGCCGCCAGCCCGACCGCGATGCCGATCGCGGCCACCGGCCCCAGCCCGCTGGTGGAGTTGAGGTCGGCGACCAGCAGGCAGAGCATGCCGGCGATCACGGTGGCGCCGCTGGCCAGGATCGCGGGGCCGGCCCGGTGCAGGGCCAGCGCCATGGCCTCGTGCCGGTCTTCATGCCGGCGCAACTCCTCCCGGTACCGTGCGACGAGCAGCAGCGCGTAGTCGGTGCCGGCGCCGAACACCAGGACGGTGAGGATGCCGGCGCTCTGCGCGTTGACCACCAGACCGGCGTGCTTGGCGAACAGGTAGATGACCGCCTCGGACGCGGCCAGTGCGCCGCCGGCCGACAGCACCGGCAGCAGCCACAACATCGGGCTGCGGTAGGTCAGCAGGAGGATCACGATGACCACGGCGAGGGTGGCGTAGAGCAGCCGGCCGTCGATGCCCTCGAACGCCTTGGCGGAGTCGGCGGCGCTGCCGGCCGGGCCGGTCACGTGCATCTCCAGGCCGTCGAGCGTGGGCGCGGCGATGTCTCTGATCCGTGTCACGGCGTCGCCGATGGTCTGCCAGCCCCCGCCGCCCACCGTGATCGGCACGAGGACCTGGATCGCCTTGCCGTCCTTGGCCGGCTGCGGGCCGACCACCGGGTCGTCCACGCCGTCGATGCCGGCGAACTGCTTGGCCTGCGCGGCGACGTGCTCGCTGTCTTCGGTGGTGATGCCGGAGGTCCGCTGGTACACCACGACGGCGTACGCCGTGTCGTGCGCCTCGAAGCTGGCCTGCCGGTCGATGACCTCGGTGGACTCCGCGTTGCCGGGCAGCCACGAAGAGTTGTCGTTCTTCTCGGCTCCGGTGAGCCTGCCCGCGAGCGGCCCCAGGGCTGCGAGCACCACCAGCCAGAAGACCAGAACAATCCACTTGGTACGGCGGCCGGACACGAGTGCGGCGAGCCGGTGGCCTCGAGTCATGAGCTTCCCACTCCGTCTGCTCCATATGTAGGACAGCTACCCAACCTAGCGAAGCGACCGGAGGCGGCGCAGCCCCTTTACAGCTTTTCTGGCAATCGCTCGGTCGGGTTCGCGATCCGCGGCGACCTGCGGGCACGCCGACCGGTCATTGCTCGGCTAACGATCTTCTGCTAGGTTGTTCGTTAGCCGGCTAGTGATATCGATGATAACCGACAGCGACGAAATGGAATGGCAGCCATCATGATTCTGGTGACCGGCGGGCTCGGCTTCATCGGCCTGAACACCGCGCGGGCGCTCCTGGACGCCGGCGAGTCCTGCGTGCTCACCCGCCACCGCACCGCCCGGCAACCCGGCTTCATCCGCGCCGAGCTGGGCCGGCGGGTGTTCGTCGAGCAGCTCGACGTGACCGATCCGGCCGCACTGGCCGAACTCGGCCGGCGGTACCCGATCGACCGCATCGTGCACCTCGCGGGCGGCGCGGGTACCGGCCCCGACCTGCTCGACGACCTGAAGACCAGCGTGGACGGCGTACTGAACGTGCTCCGCGCGGCCCGCGAATGGAGGGTACGGCGGATCAGCCTGGCCAGTACGATCGGTGTCTACCACAGTGTCCCGGGTGTGCCGTGGCACGAGGACAGCCGGCTGTCGATGACCGGTGCGCACCCGATCGAGGTGATGAAGAAGAACGCCGAACTGCTCGGCAGCCTGACCGCCCAGTCCACCGGTGTCGAGGTGGTCAGCCTGCGCATCGGCGGGATCTGGGGCCCGTTCGGGCGGCCGGACTCCATGTTCGCCGCGGTGCACCGGATGGTGAACGCGGCCGTGCGCGGCCAGGCGGTGCGCTACGACCCGCCGCGGTACGCCGAGGACGCGTTGGACATCTGCTACGCCCGGGACTGCGGGCGGGCCATCGCCCTGGTGCAGACCGCGGACAAGCTCAACCATCGGGTGTACAACGTGGGCAGCGGGCGGGCGACCCGCAACGCGGAGGTCGCCGACGCCGTACGGGCGGTGATCCCGGACGCCGACATCGAACTGGCCGCCGGCCGCGGCGACGGGTCCGGGTCGTCGGAAACGCAGGGGCACCCCGACCAGTACATGGACATCACCCGGCTGCGCGAGGACACCGGGTACTGGCCGGAGTACGACATTGCACGTGCCGTGCGCGACTACGTCCAGTGGTTGCGCGCCGCAGACCAGGAGAAGTAGCTGGGGCGCCCGCCCGGCTCGCGGACGCGCGGAGCGCTCGTCTTCGCGACGACCCGGGCCGGGCGGGCTCCGTCACAGGTGCGGCAGGATGCTCGGCAGCAGCGGCGGCAGGCTCGGCAGCAGCGGGGGAAGCAGCCCGTGGCCGCCGCTCGGCGACGTGGACGGGCCGGGGCTCGCGCCACCGCCAGTGCCATCACCGCTCCCGCCGGGGGTCGTGCCCCCGCCGGCCGACGCGGCCGGCGTCGGGGTCTGCTGCTGGGGGTGCGCCGGGCGGGCCGGGCCGGTGCTCGGCACCGCGGCCGCGAGCAGGGCGCGTACCTGGTCGAGTTCGGTGCGCAGCCGCCGCGCCTGTGCCGGGTCGCGCACCTTGGCCAGCAGTCCGGTCGCCCGGTCGACGAGTTGGCGCGCGTCGGCGTAGCGGTGTTCGTCCACCGCCTCGCGCGCCTTGTCGATCGCGTCCTGCGCCGCGCGGACGTCGGCGACCCCCGGGTGGACGATCTTCACCACCGGCCACAGCGCGTCGTTGGGCTGGGCACCGGCGGCGGCGACGGAGACCCCGCCTGCGGTGGCGATCACCACCGCGGCGGCGACGGCCAGCCGAACGGTACGGGGACGCAGCGTCACGACGGTGCGCCGGGGGCGCCGGGTACCGGCGGCTTCCACGGTGCCCACCGCGGGAAGGACCCGGGTCTCGCCCTCGGATCCGGGCGCCCAGTCGCCGTCGCGCCGGGAGCCGGCCGGCGCGGGCAGCGCGTCGTAGCGCAGAGCCGGCAGCGGCTCGGTGTCCAGATCGGTCCGCCACGCGCCGAGCATCGCGGCCAGTTCGTCGTCGCCGGGTACGGCGGCGCCACTGCCCAGCGCGTCGAGCAGCGCGTCGTCGGCCCGTACCGTCTCCAGGTCCACTGGCTGGCGGCGGTGCGGCGAGGGTCTTCGGGTTCCGCTCATGCCGGATCCTCGCCGGGCCAGCGTACGGCGGAGGGCACGGACGCACCACGAACCCGAGATCCGATCCGCACGGAGGCAGCGGCTGCACCGCACCCACAGATCTGACGCTCGCTCATACGTCCGCCTTACTCCGCTCGGCGGCCGTACAGGGCGCTGCCAGGCTGAAAATGTTGTGCGCGCGGTCGCGCTCCGTCATGCCGGTACCTCATTAAACACGGTGCCGGCAAGGTTGCGCAGCCGAGACAGCGCGCGCGACTGTGCCACGCGTACCGCGGCCGGGCTCATCCCCACCGCGCCGCCGACCTCCTCGGCGGACAGGCCGACCGCCACCCGCAGCACGATGATCTCGCGGTGCAGGTCGGACAGGTGGGTCAGCAGCTCGGACAGGCGGCGTGCGGTGTCGGTGTTCAGGGCGTGCTGCTCCGGGCCGGGAGCGGCGTCCGGCTGGTCGTTGATGGCCTCGACCGGTGTGACCGCGAGGTGCCGCACCGCGGCCCGCTGAGCGTCGGCCACCTTGTGCGCGGCGATGCCGTAGACGAACGCGGTGAACGGCCGCCCCTGATCCCGGAACGCGGGCAGTGAGCGCAGGACGGCGATGCACACTTCCTGCGACACGTCGTCGGCGGTGGTGTGCCGGCCGCCGATGCGGCCGAGGTGCGCCCGGCAGTACCGCACGACATTCGGCCTGATCTGCTCGATCAGCGCCGCGGTCGCCTGCGGATCGCCCTGCACCGCGCGTTCGACGAGCTGAGGGTGCGGTGCCGTCATCGCCCCTCCCTGCCTGACCCGCCACGCGCCTGCTTGCCGACCCTCGCACGGTAACTGTCCGGGGCTCAACGTACCAACACGAAGCGTGGCCGATGTGTCCCTTACGGGTGGATCCGGTATCCGCGTGTAACGCTCCCGCGCCGCCCGACGATGACCTTCACGCGAGGAGGGGGAGGGAGCAGTTGGGCGTAGAGATACAGGTAGAGCAGCTGACGAAGTCCTTCGGGCGGCATCGGGTCTGGGCTGACGTAAGCTTGACGCTGCCCGCCGGAGAAATTTCTGTGCTGCTCGGCCCGTCGGGCACCGGCAAGTCCGTCTTCCTCAAGACCCTCGTCGGCCTGCTCCGCCCCGACCGTGGCTCGATCTGGATCCAGAACCAGGACCTGCCAAGGCTGTCCGAGCGGCGGCTGTACGCCATCCGCCGGCTGTTCGGCGTGCTGTTCCAGGACGGCGCGCTGTTCGGCTCGATGAACATCTACGACAACGTCGCGTTCCCGCTGCGCGAGCACACCCGGATGAGCGAGGCGCGGATCCGGGCGATCGTCGACGAGAAGCTGGACATGGTCGGCCTGACCGGGTCCGAGGACAAGCTGCCCGGCCAGATCTCCGGCGGTATGCGCAAGCGGGCCGGCCTGGCCCGGGCGCTGGTACTCGATCCGCAGATCATCCTGTTCGACGAGCCGGACTCCGGCCTGGACCCGGTCCGCACGGCGTACCTGAACCAGCTCATCATCGACCTGAACCAGAAGACCGACGCCACCTTCCTGATCGTCACGCACGACATCAACACCGCGCGTACCGTGCCGGACAACATCGGCCTGCTGTTCCACGGCAAGCTGGCCATGTTCGGGCCGCGGGAGATGCTGCTGTCCAGCACCGAGCCGGTGGTCCGGCAGTTTCTCAACGCCCAACGGGTCGGTCCGATCGGGATGTCGGAGGAGAAGGACGCCTCGGACCTGGCCGCCGAGGCCGCATCCGGCGTGCAACTGCCCCCGCTGCCGCCGATCCAGCGCCAGCTGCGCCCGTCCGACGGCGGGATCCGCCGGGCCGAGCGGCCGCCGGGCTTCTGGTGCCGCACCCACGCGGTCACCCCGCCACCGGGATCGTTCACCGAGCCCCGGCCGATCCAGGAGGTACCGCTGTGACGCGGGGTGTGCGCGTACGACCGCCCAGGGCCGGCCGCCCGACCCCGGCGGTGGCGGCAGCATGAGCAATCCGGTCACCTTCACGCTGCGCGAGTCCGGACACTTCTTCGCGTTCAGCCTCGACGCGCTGCGCTCGGTGCCGCGCCGGCCCTGGCAGGTCCGCGAGTTCATCCAGCAGGCCTGGTTCATCTCGTCGGTGTCGATCCTGCCGGCCGCCCTGGTGTCGATCCCGTTCGGTGCCGTCATCGCGCTGCAGCTCGGCTCGCTGACCCGGCAACTGGGCGCGCAGTCGTTCACCGGTGCCGCGTCGGTGCTGGCCGTCGTGCGCGAGGCAGGCCCGATCGTGACCGCCCTGATCATCGCCGGCGCGGGCGGCTCGGCGATCTGCGCGGACCTGGGCGCCCGGCGCATCCGCGAGGAACTGGACGCGATGCAGGTGCTGGGCATCGACCCGATCCAGCGCCTGGTGGTGCCCCGGGTGATCGCCGCGATGCTCGTCGGCGTGCTGCTCAACGGGCTGGTCAGCGTCGTCGGGGTGTGCGGCGGGTACGCGTTCAACGTGATCCTGCAGCACGGCACCCCGGGCGCCTACATCGCCAGCTTCCAGGCTCTGGGCCAACTGCCGGACCTGGTGGTCGGGGAGGTCAAGGCGCTGGTCTTCGGCGCGGTGGCCGCGCTGGTCGCCTCGTACAAGGGGATGACCGCCAAGGGCGGCCCGAAGGGCGTGGGGGACGCGGTCAACCAGAGCGTCGTGATCACGTTCATGCTGCTGTTCGCGCTGAACTTCGTGATCACCGCGGTGTATTTCCAGATCGTTCCGCAGAAGGGGTCGTGAGCCGCCGGTGATCCTCGACGATCTGGGCGAACAGCTCGCCTTCCACCTCCGCTCGTTCTCCGCGGTGCCGCGCACGGTGCGGCGCTACCCGCGCGAGATCATCCGGCTGCTCGCCGAAGTGAGCTTCGGCTCGGGGGCGCTGGCCGTGGTGGGGGGCACGGTCGGCGTGATCTGCTTCATGACGTTCTTCACCGGTACCGAGGTCGGGCTTCAGGGCGACCAGGCGCTGCAGCAGCTGGGCAGCAGCGCGTTCGCCGGCTTCATCTCGGCGTACTTCAACACCCGGGAGATCTCGCCACTGGTCGCCGCGCTGGCGCTGTCCGCCACGGTGGGCTGCGGGTTCACCGCGCAGCTGGGCGCGATGCGCATCTCGGAGGAGGTCGACGCGCTGGAGGTGATGGGGGTACCGTCGCTGCCCTACCTGGTCACCACCCGGATCATCGCCGGCTTCATCGCGGTCATCCCGCTGTACGTGATCGGCCTGCTCTCCAGCTACCTGGCCACCCGTACCATCACCACTGTCTACTTCGGACAGTCGACCGGCACGTACGACTACTACTTCCACCTGTTCCTGCCGCCCGGCGACGTGCTCTGGTCGTTCGGCAAGGCGCTGGTGTTCAGCGTCGTCGTGGTGCTCATCCACTGCCACTACGGGTACCGGGCCGGCGGCGGGCCGGCCGGGGTGGGGCTGGCGGTCGGCCGGGCGGTACGGCTGGCGATCGTGGCCGTCAACGTCGTCGACTTCTTCCTGTCGCTGGCGATCTGGGGCGCCACGACGACGGTGCGGATCGCGGGGTGAGCCGGATGGTCTACCGTCACCGCGCCCTGGGACTGGCCTTCGTCCTGCTGCTGGTCGGCGCGCTCACGCTGTCGGTGCTGGTGTACCGCAAGGCGTTCACCCCGGTCGCCTGGGTGACCGTGCACACCGACCACACCGGGCTGCAACTGTCGCAGGGTGCGGACGTGAAGATGCGCGGGGTACGGGTCGGGGAGGTGCGCCGGATCAGCGCCAACGGCACCGAAGCCACCCTGCGCCTGGCCCTGGACCCCTCGACGCTGCACGAGATCCCGGCCAACGTCAGCGTGCGACTGCTGCCGGCCACGCTGTTCGGCGAGCGCTACGTGTCGCTGACCGAACCGCCGAAGCCCTCGACCCACCCGCTGCGCGCCGGCGCCGTCATCGGGCAGGACCGGTCGACCTCGGCGATCGAGCTGGAAAACGTGCTCGACGACACCCTGCCGCTGCTGCAGGCGATCCAGCCGGACAAGCTGGCCGCCACGCTCGGCGCGATCGCGACCGCGCTGCACGGCAAGGGCGACCAGATCGGCCAGGACCTCACCGACCTGGACCGGTACCTCGCCGCGCTCAACGGTCAGCTACCGGCCCTGCGAGCCGACATCAGGAAGCTGGGCACGGTGCTGTCCACCTACGACGGATCCCTGCCAGACCTGATGAGCATCCTCAGGAACGTGACGGTCACCGCGAACACCATCGGCCAGCAGCGCGACCAGGTGGCCGCGTTCCTCGACGACGCGACCGACCTGGCCACCACGACGCAGTCGTTCCTGGACAGCTACGGCGACCGGATCATCCAGATCGGTCGGGTCAGCGCGCCGCTGCTGGAGCTGCTGGCCACCTACTCGCCGGAGTACCCGTGCCTGCTGCAGGGCGCGGTGAAGCTGCAACCGGACGTGGAGAAGGTGTTCGCCGGCGGCCAGATGCACATCACGATCGAGGTCACCCGCAACAACGGCAAGTACCTGCCGGGCAGGGACGCACCGGTCTACGGCGCGGACAACGGGCCGGACTGCCGTGGCCTGCCCGACCCGCGGGTGCCCGCACCCCAGGTGAAGATCGACAACGGCTACGACTACGGCGCCTCGCGGGCCGCGGCCAAGCTGCCGGTGAGCCTCGACCTGGCGCCGATGGGGTACGCGGGTACGCCGGAGGAGCAGGCGCTGATCAAGCCGCTGGTGGCGGCGACGACCGGTACCTCGCCGGACCGGGTGCCGCCGGTCGCCGACCTGCTGTGGGGGCCGCTGCTACGCGGAACGGTGGTGAATGCCGGATGAGCGCCATCCAGAGCCGGAAAGTGGCCGGGCCACTGGTCAAGCTCATCATCTTCGCGGCCGTCACGCTCGCGGTGACCGGAGTGCTCGCGAGCACCCTGGGATCGCTGCCGTTCGGCGGCGGGACCACCTACCGCGCCCGGTTCACCGACGTCACCGGCGTGCTGCCCGGCGACGACATCCGGATCGCCGGAGTGAAGGTCGGCCAGGTGACCAGGGTGAGCCTGGTGGGCAACTCGGTGGCGCAACTGGCGTTCAGGCTGAGCCAGCCGGTGCCGCTGCCCGCGACCGTGCACGCCACCATCCGGTACCGCAACCTGATCGGCCAGCGGTACGTAGCACTGTCCGAGGGACCCGGAAATGGTGCGCCGCTGCGCCCGGGCGGGCTGATCCCGCTGTCCCAGACCACACCGGCGCTCAACCTCACCGTGCTGTTCAACGGCTTCCAGCCGCTGTTCAGCGCGCTGAACCCCAAGGACGTCAACTCCCTGGCGTACGAGATAATCCAGGTGCTCCAGGGGGAGAGCGGCACGGTTTCCGGCCTGTTGCGGCACAGCGCGTCGCTGATCAGCACCCTGGCCGACCAGGACACGGTCATCAACAAGGTGATCGGCAACCTCGACACCGTACTGTCCACACTCGACAGCCGGCGGGACGAGCTGTCCGACACCATCGCGCAGCTGCAGCAGTTCGTCTCCGGGCTCGCCGCCGACCGCACCGCGATCGGCCAGGCGATCACCAACATCGACGGGCTGACCAGCGCCACCGGGTCGCTGCTGGAGGATGCCCGGCCAAGCCTGTCCGCCGACGTGTCCGGGCTCGGTTCGCTGGCCACCATCCTCAACGACAACACCGATGTCATCAACCGCACGCTGAACACCCTGCCCGGCGAGTACCAGGCACTGACCCGCACCGCCTCCTACGGATCCTGGTTCAACTTCTACATGTGTGACTTCGACGGCCGGGTCGGGCTTCCCGGCATCGGTTCGGTGAATCCCGTGACGTTCAACTCCACGGCGGCCTCGTGCAAGGGCGGAGGTGCGAAGTGAAACCCTTCCGCGAGCGCAATCCCCTCGTCATCGGGGCGATCGGACTGGCCGTGCTGGCCGGTCTCGTGTTCGCCGCGTTCCACGCCGACGACCTGCCACTGATCGGCGGCGGCACCGCCTACCGGGCCGCGTTCCGGGACGCCAGCGGCCTGGAACCGGGCAACGAGGTACGGGTCGCCGGGGTGAAGGTCGGCAAGGTCACCGCGATCGGCCTGGCACAGGGCCCGGGCGGGGCCTACGTCCGGGTGGACTTCCGGGTCGACGAGGGCGGCCTGCACCTGGGTACGGACACCCAGGCGACCATCCAGATCAAGACCGTACTGGGCCAGAAGTACCTCGCCCTGGTGCCGGCCGGCACCAGGCGCCTGCCGGCCGGCGCCCAGATCCCGTTGAACCACACCGCCTCGCCGTTCGACGTCGTGCAGGCGGTCAACGGGCTGGCCGGCACCCTGCAGCAGATCGACACCGATCAGTTGTCCCAGGCGTTCACCGCGCTGTCCCAGACGTTCGCCGGCACCCCGGCCGACGTGCAGACCTCGCTGTCCGGGCTGTCGCGGCTCACCCAGTCCATCTCCTCGCGCGACGACCAGCTGCGCACCCTGCTCGGCCACGCCAACGGGGTGACCGGCGTGCTGGCACAGCGCGACGACCAGCTGCGCGCCCTGGTGCGGGACGGCAACCTCCTGCTGCAGGAGGTGAGCCAGCGCCGGGACGCGATCCACGACCTGCTGGTGACCACGAACGAATTGGCCACCCAGATCTCCGGCCTGGTGACCGACAACCGCGCCAAGCTCGCACCGGCGCTGGCCCAGCTGCGCCAGGTGCTGGCGACCCTGCAGGCCGACAGCGGCAAGCTGTCGGACACGTTGAAAAACCTGGCGCCGTTCATCAACGCGTTCACCAATGTCCTGGGCAACGGGCGCTGGTTCGACTCCTGGCTCAACGGCCTGTTGCAGCCGTACACGCCGTCGTTGGGAGGCAAGTGATGCGCCGCCGCGCCAGCCGCGCCCTGATCGCCGCCGGCCTGACCATGGTCCTGGCGGCCGGCGCCGGCCTCATCATTGTCGGCACCCGCCACCCCACCCGGACGCTGGTGGCGCACTTCGCCAGCGCGGTCGGCATCAACGCCGGCTCGGACGTGCGGATCCTCGGCGTGAAGGTCGGCGAGGTGGTCTCGGCGCACCCCGAGGGCACCACGGTACGGGTCGTGATGCGCTACGACGCCCGGTACAAGGTGCCGGCCGGCGCCGACGCCGTGATCGTGCCGCCCAGCGTGGTCAGCGACCGGTACGTGCAACTGACTCCGGCGTACACCGGCGGCGCCCTGCTGGCCGACGGCGCGGACCTGCCGCAGTCCAGGACGTCGGTGCCGCTGGAGCTGGACGACGTGTACCGGTCGCTGAACCAGTTCAACCAGGCGCTCGGACCCAACGGCGCGAACGCCGACGGGGCGCTGAGCGACCTGGTCCATACCGGAGCCGCGAACCTGGACGGCAACGGCGCGGCCCTCGGCAGCTCGCTGGACGGTCTGTCGAAGGTGCTGTCCACACTGGACAACGGCAAGGACGACCTGTTCGGCACCGTCGCCAACCTCCAGAAGTTCGTCACCGCGCTGGCCGAAAGCGACCAGCAGGTGCGGCTGTTGCACTCGCGGCTCGCCTCGGTGGGCCGGCAACTGGCCGGCGAGCGGGACGACCTGGCCGCCCTGCTGCGCAACCTGTCCACCGCGCTGGCCGACATCACCACGTTCGTCCACGACAACCGTGCACAGCTCGTGTCCAATGTGGACGCGTTGAGCGACATCTCCGGGGTCCTGGTACGGCAACAGCAGGCGATCATCGACGTGCTCAACGTGGCACCGACCGCGCTGTCGAACCTCAATCTGGCCTACAACAGCAGGTCCGGCACCCTGGACACCCGGGACGACGCGCTGGGCCCCTACGACCCGGCGAGCTACGTGTGCTCGCTGGTCGTCGGGCTGGTCACCCAGCAGAAGGTTCCGCAGGAGTGCGTGGCTTTGGCCCAGACCCTGAACGCGGCGCACCTGCCGCTGACGGATCAGCTACGCAAACTCCTCGGATTGCCGCCCGCTTCTACCTCCTCGTCGGGCGGCGCGCCCGGCACACCCGGCTCCTCCGGTGGTACCGCCGGCAGTCCGGGTGTGCCGGGTCAGCCAGAGGACGTCACCCCGCCGGACCTCTCGCTCGGCGGAATCCTGAAGGTGCTCGGATGACCCCCACCGCTGCCACCCCCGGCCGGTCCACCCGGCGGCGACTCGCGGGCGCGTTGCTCGCGGCGTGCACGCTCGCCGCCACGGCCGGCTGCACAGCCCTGCCCGGCGGCGCGCCGTCCGGCCCCAGCTACCAGGTCAGCGCAGACTTCACCGAGGTGCTGGACCTCGTGCCGCAGGCGGCGGTCAAGGTGAACGACGTCACCGTGGGCAGCGTCGTGAAGATCAGCCTGTCCGGCTGGGACGCGCGGGTACGGATGAAGATCGACCGCGATGTCCAGTTGCCGGCCAACGCCACCGCGATGATCCGGCAGAGCAGCCTGCTCGGCGAGAAGTTCGTCGAGCTGGCCGCGCCGACCGGGCAGCAGGCCACCGGCCGGCTGACCGACGGCGCGGTCATCCCGGTGTCGCGGACCAGCCGCACCGCCGAGGTGGAGGAGGTGCTCGGCGCGCTGGGCCTGCTGCTCAACGGCGGCGGGCTGGCCCAGATCAAGACGATCAACGAGGAGCTGACCGGCGCGCTGTCCGGCCGCGAGGCGACGGTCAAGGACCTGCTGAAGCAGCTCGAGGAGTTCCTGGCCGGGCTGGACAGCGAACGGACCAGCATCACCAGGGCGATCACCGCGCTGGACAGTTTCTCCGCGCACCTGGCCAGGCAGACGCAGACCATCGGCGCGGCCGTCGACGCGCTGGACCCGGGGCTGACCGTGCT
Organism: Micromonosporaceae bacterium; assembly: GCA_040255525.1. Classification (GTDB taxonomy): domain Bacteria; phylum Actinomycetota; class Actinomycetes; order Mycobacteriales; family Micromonosporaceae; genus Rugosimonospora. The sequence goes on from JBDZVD010000007.1 coordinate 107,882, forward strand.
GGCGCAGCAGCGCCAGCAGCTGACCACCGCGCTGACCTCGCTCGGGAGGCTGTCCACCGTGGGTACCCGGGTGGTCAACGAGAGCCGGGACGGCACGCTGGACAGCCTCAAGGCCCTGCAACCGATCCTGACCCAGCTGGTACGGGCCGGGGACGACCTGCCCAAGGCGCTGAACTTCCTGCTGGCCTACCCGTTCCCGCCGAACGTCACCGGAGCCATCTCGGGCGACTTCGTGAACCTGCACGCCACGGTCGACCTCGACGGGGCGACCATCCTGTCCAACCTGCTGACGGCTCCGCCGCCGGGCACCGGCGGCTCCGGAGCATCGCCGCGGGCGGGGACGAAGAACCCGGCCAGCCACTCGTTGCTCCCGAGCCTGCCCGGGCTCACCGGCCCGTCCGGGTCCTCGCCGACCCCGGCGCCGTCGTCGGGCGGGTCGCCCGGCGCGCCCGGCGGCGGCACCTGCGGCCTGCTCGGCATCCTCCTCGGATGTGGATGATGATTACCCGTACCGTGAAGTTCCAGGTGCTCGCGTTCCTCATGGTGAGCCTACTCGGGGTGTCCTACGTCGGGCTGCGTTACGTGGGGCTGGGCGACCGGCTGTTCGGCGGCACGTACGTGGTGCACGCCGACTTCGCGCAGGCGGGCGGCATCTTCACCAACGCGGCGGTGACCTACCGCGGGATCCCGGTCGGGCGCGTCGGCGCCGTGCGGCTGCACGGCAGCGGGGTGCGGGTCGACCTGAACCTGCGGGGCGGCGTACGCGTTCCCAGCGACCTGCACGCGGTCACGGCCGAGCGCTCCGCCGTCGGGGAGCAGTACGTCGACCTGCGCCCGGACGCCGACGCCGGCCCGTACCTGCGCGACGGCGACACCATCCCGGCCAGCCGCACCAGCACTCCGCTGCCGGTCGAGACGCTGCTGACCAACCTGGACGGGCTGGTGAGGTCGGTGGGCGGCGACGACCTCACCACGCTCATCGACGAACTCGGCACCGCGTTCGAGGGCAACGAGAACGCGCTGCGCCAGATCGTCGACGCGACCAGCTCCCTGCTGGCAACGGCGAACCAGGACCTGCCGCAGGCGCTCACACTGATCCAGGACAGCCGGACTGTCCTGAACACCCAGGCCGCGTCGGCCGACGCCATCCACCAGTGGGCGAAGTCGCTGTCCCAGTTGACCGGGACGGTGAAGAACTCGGACGCGGACCTGCGCCGGCTGCTGGCCTCCGAGCCGCCGGCGGCGACCCAACTGGTCGGGCTGCTGCGCGACCTGGACCCGACGATCGGCACTCTGCTGGGCAACCTGATCACGGTCAACGGGATCGCCGCCCGCCGGCTGCCCGGCATCGAACAGATCCTGGTCGAGTACCCGGTGGCGGTCGCCGGCGGGTTCACCGTCGCACCGGGCGACGGTACCGCGCACTTCGGCCTGGTGGTCAACCCGAACAACCCGCCGGCCTGCCAGTACGCGAAGACCGGCAGGAACGACTGCACCGCCGCCGAGCGCGCGAACGGTTCCGGAGTACGCGGCGCCACGGCGGCACCGGGCGCGACCGGCCTGGGCCCCTCGCCCGCGCCGGTCGGTGGCGGAGTGCGGGGGGGCACTCCGCCACCCGCGAGCGGCTTCGCGGCGGCGGCCGCCCTCCCGACCGCGCCCGGTGGCCAGGCCACCTCGGTCAACGGGTACGACCCGGCGTCCGGCCTGGTCACCGGGCCGGACGGGTTGCCGCTGCAGCTGGGCGGCACCGGAGGGCAGTACCAGCTGGCCGGCAACCAGTCGTGGAAGCAGCTGCTGCTGGCCGGGCTGGCCGGCTGAGCACGGACCGATCGTGGGCCGATCGGTGGAACGCGGAAGAGGTGACGCGATGGTCAGTCGCGAGGAACGCCGTAGCGAGGCGGGGCCACGGATGGTACGGCGCCGCGTGATCCGGCGCGGCGACGCCGGGGGCAGGCCGGTACCGGGGCGCGGGCGCCAGGCGCCCACGCCGGGTACGTCCCCGTCGGGTACGGACACCGCCCTTGCCGGCGACGAGTTCGGCTCCGCGGTGTGGGACGACGTCGGCTCCGGCGACGCCGCCGCACCGCCGGACGCCGGCGGCTCGGGCGGTCCGCGGGCGCGGCGGCGGTCCGGCGGCAGCGTCGGAGCCGACGCGTACGTGGGCGACACCGGCAACCTCGGTGCGGACGCGTACGTCGACGACGAGATCGAGGGCAGCGACGACGCCGACCCGGGTCAGGACGCCACGTCCAGCCGGACGGTGGTCATCCCGCGGCAACGACCCAGGCCGCACCGCAGGGTACGGCCGGCGCCCGGCGGGTCACCCGGCCCCGCGACCGGCAGCCGCCCCGCCGCCGCCGGTACCGGCCGGGTGAAGGTGGCGGCCATCAACGCCGCCGCTGCCGCCCGCGGTGCCGGTGGGAACGAGGACGCCGAGCCGGAACCGGCCACCCCGGCAGGCCCGGCGCCGTTCCGCTTCCGGTTGCTGGCCGGCGGGCTCGCCGTCGTGCTGATCGCCGCCCTGGTCGCCACCGGGCTGCTCGCCCGCAGCTGGTACGACCAGCGGCAGCTCGACGGCGCCCGGGACGGCGCCCTGGCCGCGGCCCGGCAGACCACGGTGAACTTCGTGTCGATCAGCGCGGCCACCGTCGACCGTGACCTCAAGCGCATCTCCGACGGCGCCACCGGCCAGTTCAAGGACGAGTTCGCCCACGACACCGCGCAGGTACGCGCCGCCGTGGTGACGAACAAGGTGGACTCGCGCGGCACGATACTGCGCGCCGCCGTGGTGTCGGCGAACCTGCGTTCCGCGGTGGTGCTCGTCGCGATCGACGCGACCGTGAAGAACACCAGCGCTCCCGACGGGCGGCTGTCCCACTACCGGATCCAGGTCAAGCTCAGCCGAGGCGCCTCCGGGCGCTGGCTGGTCTCACAACTGCAGTTCGTCGGCTGACAGGAGCGGTCATGTCCACATTTCCCCTGCGCCGCACGATCCTCGCGCTCGCCGTCGCGGTCGTGCTGGCCGGTGCCGCGGCCGGCTTCGCCTGGTACCGGGCCGACGCGGCCAGCGGCCGGGCCGAGGCGCGGCACGCCGCGCAGCTGGCCGCCACGCCGGCCGCGCAGGCCATCTTCTCCTACGACTACCGCACCTTCGACCAGGGCGTGGCCACAGCGAAGTCGTTCGTGACGGGCCCGTTCGCCAAGGAGTACGCGCAGACGACCGCGAGCCTGAAGCCGACCGCGACCAAGGAGAAGGCGGTCGTTCAGGCCAAGGTGTCCTCGACCGGTGTGATCGACGCCAGCGGCGGCAAGGTCGAGCTGCTCGTCTACCTCGACCAGTACCGGACCAACACGAACGTGAGCGGGGAGAAGGTCGACCAGAACCGGGTCGTGTTGACCATGGTGCGGGTCGGCGGGGCGTGGAAGGTCTCTGCCGCCTCGGCGATCTGACCGGCGGAGAGAGGCCGGAGCGCACCGGACATCCGCCGGGATTCGGCGCACGGGGGACGTCTGGGCATGTCGGATTTCGGGCCGGTCGGGATGCCGTAAGGTAACCGAGGTCCGACACCACCTCGCAGGAGACCCGATGGTCGAGCCCAGCGTCAGTGCCGTGGTCCTGGCTTGGAAGGAAGAGCCGTGGCTGACCCGGTGTATCGAGGCGTTGCTGGCCTCCACCGGGGTGGCGATCGAGGTGGTGGTCGTCGACAACGGCGCCGAGGGCACCTCGGTACAGACTTTGGAGAAATTCGCCGGCCACCCTTCGGTGAAACTGGTGCACCCGGGGCGCAACCTCGGCTTCGCCGGCGGCTGCAACTTCGGCGCCCGGTCCGCCACCGGCGACTACCTGGCCCTGGTCAATGGCGACCTGCTGGTCGAACCGACCACGCTGCGCCGGCTCGTCGACGTGGTCGACGGCCCCGGGGTCGGTCTGGCCGTGGCGAGCGTCCGGATGGCGGACAACGCCGAGATCATCAACGCCGGCGCCAACCCCGTGCACCTGCTGGGCATGTCCTGGGCGGGCGGGCTGGGCAAGCCGGAGACGCACACCGCTCCGGTCGACACCGCCGCCGCGTCCGGCGCCTGCGTGCTGACCACGAAGGCGCACTGGCAACGGCTGGACGGCTTCGACGACGAATACTTCGCCTACTGCGAGGACAGCGAGCTGTCGCTGCGCACCTGGCGGGTCGGCCTGCGCTGCGTGTACGTGCCGGACGCGATCGCCACGCACCGGTACGAGTTCAGCCGCAACCCGTTCAAGCAGTACCTGATCGAACGCAACCGGCTGATGCTGGTGATGACGCTGTGGGGTCCTCGCGCGCTGGCGGTGCTCGCACCACCGCTGCTCGCGTTCGAGGCGGTCATCCTCGCCGTGGCGACCGCGCAGGGCTGGGGCGGGGCGAAGGTGCGCGGCTGGACGTGGCTGTGGCGCAACCGCGACCACGTGCGCGCCCGGCGCCGCCGGCTGCGCGGCGAGGGCCAGGTGCCGGACCGGGAGTGGATGACGCTGCTGCGGGCCGACGTGGACAGGGTGTTCTTCCCGCTGCCGGTCGGGCTGGGGCCGCTCAACGCGGTGATGCGCGGCTACTGGGCTGCCGTACGCCGGCTGGTCTGACCGCCCGCGGGACGGCCCGGCCGCGCCATCCCCGGCCCGTTCGGGTGCCCTCACCGCCGAGGCCGCCGCGGCGGACCCGTCTGGTCGGAACGGCGCTGGGCCGATGGGGAACAATGATGGTGTGACGCACGCAATCGACGATCTGCAGTGGCGCGACCTGATCGCGCTGTCCACCGACATCGAGGCGCTCACCGCGGAACTGGCCCGCGGGCCGATGACCTTGTACTGCGGCTTCGACCCCACCGCGCCCAGCCTGCATTTCGGACATCTGACGCAGATTCTCACGGTGCGCCGCCTGCAGCTGGCGGGGAACCGGCCGCTGGCGTTGGTCGGTGGCGCCACCGGACTGATCGGTGATCCTCGGGAGACGGCCGAGCGCACCCTCCAGCCGCGCGAACTGGTGGAGAGCTGGGTGGAGCGGATCCGGCGGCAGATCGAGCCGCTGCTGGACTTCACCGGCGAGTACGCGGCCCGGATGGTCAACAACCTGGAGTGGACCGACGGGCTGTCGGCGCTGACCTTCCTGCGCGACATCGGCAAGCACTTCCGGGTCAACAAGATGCTCGCCAAGGACGCGGTCAGCGCCCGGCTGAACTCCGACGCCGGGATCAGCTACACCGAGTTCAGCTACCAGATCCTGCAGGGCATGGACTACCTGGAGCTGTTCCGGCGGTACGGGTGCCGGCTGCAGACCGGCGGCAGCGACCAGTGGGGCAACCTCACCGCGGGTACCGATCTGATCCACCGGGTCGAGGGCGTCTCCGTGCACCTGCTGGCCACGCCGCTGGTGGTCGACGCCAACGGGCAGAAGATCGGCAAGTCCACCGGGGGCGGCAACGTCTGGCTGGATCCCGAGATGACCAGCCCGTACGCGTTCTACCAGTTCTTGATCAACATTGAGGACGCGCTGGTACCGACGTTCCTGCGGCGGTTCACCTTCCTGGACCGGGAGGAGATCACCGCGCTGGAGAAGGAGACCGTGGAGCGGCCGTCCGCCCGTGCCGGGCAGCGCAGGCTGGCCGAGGAGGTCACCAGGCTGGTCCACGGAGAGCAGGAGACCCGGCAGGCGATCGAGGCGTCCCAGGGGCTGTTCGGCCGCGGGGATCTGGCTTCGCTGACACCGGCGACCCTGCGGGCGGCGCTGTCCGAGGCGGGTCTGGTGACCGTACCGGCACTGGGCACGGTCGCGGAGCTGTTCCGTACCGCCGGTCTCGCGTCCAGTCTGAGTGACGCACGCCGCACTGTCGGTGAGGGTGGCGCGTACATCAACAATCGGCGGGTCGCTGACGCGGACGGAATGGTGGAGCGGAGCGAGCTGTTGCACGGGAGGTGGCTGGTGCTCCGCCGGGGCAAGCGCACCGTGGCGGGCCTGGAGCTAGCCCCCTGACCAGCGGAAACGCCTCGATTTGGCGCTTGCCGGGGAAGCATGTAAAGTACTTCCCCGGCGCAGGGAAACGGACGCGAAACGGACGCGAGAGCGGACGGTCGGCCGGCCTGCAACTCCCGATGAAATACCGGTTCCGACCGGCACGTCATCGTGAGGACCGAATGAAGGACCTGAAGGACCTGAAAGATCCGAGGAAATGGATTTGACGGTACGAAGTCCGGTCGGATAAGCTCAACGAGTAAGACAAAAGAACAGAACAAAGAATCACCCCAGATTCTTTCCCTTGCGGGATCCGATTCCGGTGTGTGTTTGTTTTTTGAGAACTCAACAGGGTGCTTGTAAAAGCCAGTGCCAAATTATTTGGTTACATTCCCCCGTCAGGGGATTTGGCAACTTTTGTTGCCGGGACATTGTGTCCGACAGTTTTTTGTTGGAGAGTTTGATCCTGGCTCAGGACGAACGCTGGCGGCGTGCTTAACACATGCAAGTCGAGCGGAAAGGCCCTTCGGGGTACTCGAGCGGCGAACGGGTGAGTAACACGTGAGTAACCTGCCCTTGGCTTTGGGATAACCCTCGGAAACGGGGGCTAATACCGGATATGACCGTTGCCCGCATGGGTGGTGGTGGAAAGATTTTTCGGCTGAGGTTGGACTCGCGGCCTATCAGCTTGTTGGTGGGGTGATGGCCTACCAAGGCGACGACGGGTAGCCGGCCTGAGAGGGCGACCGGCCACACTGGGACTGAGACACGGCCCAGACTCCTACGGGAGGCAGCAGTGGGGAATATTGCACAATGGGCGGAAGCCTGATGCAGCGACGCCGCGTGAGGGATGAAGGCCTTCGGGTTGTAAACCTCTTTCAGCAGGGACGAAGCGTAAGTGACGGTACCTGCAGAAGAAGCGCCGGCCAACTACGTGCCAGCAGCCGCGGTAAGACGTAGGGCGCGAGCGTTGTCCGGATTTATTGGGCGTAAAGAGCTCGTAGGCGGCTTGTTGCGTCGACCGTGAAAACCCGGGGCTCAACTTCGGGCTTGCGGTCGATACGGGCGGGCTAGAGTTCGGTAGGGGAGACTGGAATTCCTGGTGTAGCGGTGAAATGCGCAGAT
>JBDZVD010000081.1:0-30872 GCA_040255525.1 Micromonosporaceae bacterium
CGTCGTCCCGGCGACGGCGCCGCCACCGGGTGAGGACCGGCCCGTACGTGGAGAGGAAGTAGGGGTACATGCGTTCCAGCCCGACCAGGTCCCACCACGACGCGACCTGGTCGGGCTCCGGCCGGAAGGCGACGTACTCCGCCCGGAACAGGTCCACGTACTCGGTCAGCCGGCCACTGGTCAGCACGTCGCGTACCTGCGACTCGACGTGCGCCGGCGCGATCCACACGCCGGAGGCGACGGTGCCGAAACCCAGCCAGGACAGCCGCGAGCGCAGCTGGTGCCGCTTGTCCCGCTCGGCCTCCGGCACGCTGAACACGGCGACGAGCCAGCCGTCCTCGGTCGCCGCCCGGGGGCGTTCGAAGATCCGCCGGTCGCCTTCCAGCAGGATGCTCCGGGCCCGGTCGGACAGCGCGTACCCGGCGACACCGCCGGCCTTTTCGGCGACCAGGATGCCGCGGCGCTTGAGCCGGGAGATGGAGGAGCGCACGGCGGGCTCCTCCACGTCGAGCTCCGCCATCAGCCTGATCAGGGAGCTGACGCTCAGCCAGCCGCCGGCCTGGCGGGCGTAGAGACCGTAGATCGTGACGATCAGCGCTCGGGGCTGGGTGCCTCTCGCCGGGCTGAGCTCGTCGTCGCTGGCCTGGACAGACACGGGCGGAAGTCTAGCCCGTCCGGCCGGCACGGTCGCGACTCACCGGCCGCGCGTACCGCCAGCCGTATGCCGCGCCATTGACTGTCGTCACGAGAAGTGCATAACCTGAGTCGACCGCGGTCCTGGGCTTCAGTCGAGGAAGGTCGCCATGTCGATGTCACCCTCCGCCCATGTCGACACGTTCTGCCGCGACAACCTTCCGCCCGAGGCCGAGTGGCCCGACCTGGTGTTCGACCTGCCGGAGCTGCGCTACCCGGAGCGACTCAACTGCGCCGTCGAGCTGGTCGACGCGGTGGCCGGGCGGTTGGGGCCGGACCGGCCCTGCCTGCTCGCGCCCGGTGCGAAGCCGTGGACGTACGGCGACCTGAGGCGGGTCACCAACCAGATCGCGGCGGTGCTCGTCGAGGACTGCGGCATCGTGCCGGGCAACCGGGTCCTGTTGCGCGGCCCCAACAACCCGTGGCTGGCGGCCTGCTGGCTGGGCGTGCTCAAGGCGGGTGCGGTGGCGGTGACGACCATGCCGTTGCTGCGTTCCGGGGAGCTTGCCACGATCGCCGAGATCGCGGCGATCGACTTCGCCCTGTGCGACACCCGGTTCACCGGCGACCTGCGGGCCGCCGGCATTCCCGGGCTGCGGATGGTCGAGTTCGCCGGGGACGGCGGGCTGACCAGTGCCATCGCGTGTAAGTCGGGGGAGTTCACCGCGGTGGACACCGCGTCCGACGACGTGGCGATGCTCGCCTTCACCTCCGGCACCACCGGCCGTCCAAAGGCGACCATGCACTTCCACCGGGACGTGCTCGCCAACGCCGACACCTTCTCGGCCCTGGTGCTGCGGCCGCGGCCGGACGACCTGTTCACCGGTACGCCGCCGCTGGCGTTCACGTTCGGCCTCGGCGGGCTCCTCGTCTTCCCGCTGCGGGCCGGCGCGTCGACGCTGCTCGTGGAGAAGGCGACACCGACCGAACTCGCGCGGCTGATCGCCGAGTACCGGGTGTCGGTCTGCTTCACCGCTCCCACCGCTTACCGGGCCATGCTCGGATCCGGCGTGGTCGGCCGCCTGTCCACGCTGCGCCGCGCGGTCTCGGCCGGCGAGCACCTGCCCGCCGCCACCTGGCAGGCGTTCTTCGACAGCACCGGGGTCGGGCTGATCGACGGCATCGGCTCCACCGAAATGCTGCACATCTTCATCGCCGCCGCCGATGGCGACATCCGGCCCGGATCCACCGGCCGGGCGGTGCCCGGCTACCTCGCCGCGATCGTGGACGAGTACGGCACCGCACAGCCGCCGGGCACCGTGGGCAGGCTCGCGGTGAAGGGCCCGACCGGCTGCCGCTACCTGGCCGACCCGAGGCAGCGGCAGTATGTCCAGGGCGGCTGGAACATCACCGGCGACACCTTCGTCATGGACGAGGACGGGTCCTTCTGGTTCCAGGCGCGCAGCGACGACATGATCGTGTCGTCCGGGTACAACATCTCCGGCCCCGAGATCGAAGAGGCCCTGCTCGCGCACCTCGACGTCGCCGAGTGCGCAGTCGTGGGCCTGCCGGACGAGGCGCGCGGGCAGTTGGTGACCGCGTTCGTCGTGCTGCGCGACGGTGTGGCCGGCGACGCCGCGACGACCGCGCAGCTGCAGGACTTCGTCAAGCGGCGCATCGCGCCGTACAAGTACCCGCGGCGGGTGGTCTACGTCGCCGAGCTGCCCAAGACGACCACCGGCAAGGTGCAGCGCTTCCGCCTGCGGGAGCAGCCGGCGCCGACGGCGGCGGACGCGTAGCCGGCAGGGGGGATCGTGCGCATCGCTGTCATCGGAGGGGGCCCCGGCGGCCTGTACTTCTCCGCGCTGGCCAAGCAACTGGGGCCCCACCACGACATCACCGTGTGGGAGCGCAACGCCTCCGACGACACCTTTGGCTTCGGTGTGGTCTTCTCGGACGAGACGCTGGGCGGCATCGAACACGCCGACCCGGAGATCCACCGGCGCATGCAGCGGGAGTTCGCCCGGTGGGACGACATCGACGTGCACTACCGGGGCGAGACGGTCACCAGCGGCGGGCACGGCTTCGCCGCGATGAGCCGCAAGCGACTGCTGGAGATCATGCAGGCGCGCTGCGCCGAGCTGGGTGTGGTGGTGCACTTCGAGACGCCGGCTCCGGACGCCGGGGCACTGTCGGCGACCCACGACCTGGTGGTCGCCGCCGACGGACTCAACTCGGCCGTCCGATCGGCCCACCCGCGGGCGTTTGGCCCCAGCCTCGACCGGCGGGCGTGCAAGTACATGTGGCTGGGCACCGGCAAGGTGTTCGACGCGTTCAAGTTCTACATCCGCGAGACGCCGTACGGTGTGATGCAGGTGCACGGCTACCCGTACGACGCGAAGAACAGCACGTTCATCGTCGAGATGCACACCGCCGTCTGGGAGGCCGCCGGCTTCGACGGCTTCGCCGCCCAGCCGCTGGCACCCGGCGAGTCCGACGAGAAGTCGATCGCCCGGGTCACCGAGCTGTTCTCCGACGTGCTCGACGGCCACCCGGTCGTGGCCAACAACTCGAAGTGGATCAACTTCACCACGGTACGCAACCGGCACTGGCGGCACGGCAACATCGTGCTGCTCGGCGACGCCGCCCACACGGCGCATTTCTCCATCGGATCGGGCACCAAGCTGGCCATGGAGGACGCCCTGGCGCTGGCCGCCTGCCTGCACGAGCACGGCAGCCTGGACGCCGCCCTGGACGGGTACGAAACCGAGCGCAGGGCCGTCGTGCGCTCCACCCAGCGGGCCGCGCAGGCGAGCCTGGAGTGGTTCGAGAACCTCGGGCAGTACGTCGGGCAGGACCCGCTGCAGTTCGCGTTCAACATCATGACGCGCAGCCGGCGGGTCACCTACGACAATCTCCGGCTGCGCGACCCGGAATTCGTGCGGCGAGTCAACGCCGCGTTCGCCGCACGGCAGGCCGGCCGCTCCACCGTGGGCCGCGCCACCGCCGACCGCACCGGGGAACCGGACACGCCGCCGATGTTCCAGCCGTACCGGCTCGGTGAACTGGAACTGGTCAACCGCATCGTGGTGTCCCCGATGGACATGTACCGGGCGAGCGACGGCCTGCCCGACGACTTCCACTTCGTCCACCTCGGCGGCAAGGCCCTCGGCGGGGCGGGCCTGGTCATGACGGAAATGGTGTGCGTGTCGGCCACCGGTCGCATCACCCCGGGCTGCACCGGCATCTGGACCGACGAGCAGGCCGCGCGGTGGCGGCGGCTGACCGACTTCGTGCACCGGGAGAGCGCCGCGAAGGTGGGCATCCAACTGGGCCACTCCGGTCGCAAGGGCTCCACCAAGCTGATGTGGGAGGGCATCGACGAACCCCTGGACGGCGGCAGCTGGGAGGTGGTCGCACCGTCGCCGCTGCCGTACCGGCCCGGCGTCAGCCAACTGCCCCGGGAACTGACCGTACGGGAGCTTTCCGGCATCAGGCAGCAGTTCGTGGACGCCGCCCGGCGGGCCGACGCGGCCGGCTTCGACCTCCTGGAACTGCACTGCGCGCACGGGTACCTGCTGTCCTCGTTCATCTCGCCGGTCAGCAACCGGCGCACCGACGCCTACGGCGGCGACCTGGAAGCCCGGCTGCGCTACCCGCTGGAGGTGTTCGGTGCCGTCCGCGACGTGTGGCCGGCGGCCAAGCCGATGACGGTCCGGATCTCCGCGACCGACTGGGTGGACGGCGGGATCACCGGCGACGACGCGGTCACCATCGCCGCCCGGTTCGCGCAGGCCGGCGCCGCCGCGATCGACGTCTCGACCGGGCAGGTCACCCCCGACGAGTCTCCGGCGTTCGGCCGCTCCTACCAGGCTCCGTTCGCCGACCGGATCCGCAACCGGGTGGGCATCCCGACGATCGCGGTCGGCGTCATCTCCTCGTACGACGACGTGAACTCGCTGCTTCTCGCCGGCCGGGCCGACCTGTGCGCGCTGGGCCGGGTGCACCTGTACGACCCGAACTGGACGCTGCACGCCGCGGCCGAGCAGGACTACGGCGGCCCCGGCGCGGTGTGGCCGGAGCCCTGGAAGGCGGGCCGGCGCAGGCCGCAGACCGGCCGGACCGACGGTCCCAAACCGAGGCTGCGGCTGGTCCGGGACGGGGCGCCGACCACCCGGCACGCGCGGTGGCGACCGTGAACCACCTGGAGCCGGCGCAGCGGGAGTACGTCCGCCGGGTGCACCGGGTGGCGGTCAGCCACCTGCTCCCGCTGGCCGACGGCGGCGAACCGGGGCGGGTCAACCGGCCGCTGCTCGCCGCGATGGGGGAGCACGGCCTGCTGCGCGGGCTGTTCGGCGGCGCTCCCGAACAGCCGCCGACCGACGCCGCGGCCGTGCGGCTGTGCCTGTTGCGGGAAACTATCGCCCGGGTGTCGGTCGAGGCGGAGACCGCACTCGCGCTGCAGGGGCTCGGCAGCTACCCGATCCTCCAGTCCGGCCGTCCGGCGGCGGTCGAGCGGTGGATCCCGGGCGTCGTGGCCGGGACGACCGTTGCCGCCTTCGCCCTGACCGAGCCGGACGCCGGTTCCGACGCGGCGGCGCTGAGCCTGCGCGCGGAACCCGACGGCGACGGCTGGCGGCTGTCCGGCGAAAAACTGTGGATCTCCAACGCCCCCGAGGCCGACGTGTACACCGTCTTCGCCCGGACCACCCGGGGGGCGGGTGCGCGCGGGGTGACCGCGTTCGCGGTCCCGGGCGCCGCCGCCGGGCTGTCCGGCGAACATCTGGACCTGCTCTCCCCGCACCCGATCGGGCGGCTGCGGTTCGACGGGGTACGGGTCGGTCCGGCCGACGTTCTCGGCGAGGTCGACGCCGGTTTCCGGGTCGCGATGCGCACGCTCGATCTGTTCCGGCCGAGCGTCGGCGCGTTCGCGGTCGGCATGGCACAGGCGGCGATCGACGCCACCCTCGACCATGTCCGCACCCGGTGGGCGTACGGCGGCCCGCTGGCGCAGCAGCAGTCGGTGGCCCACACGCTGGCCGACCTGGCCACCCGGCTGGAGGCCGCACGCCTGCTGGTGTACGCCGCGGCGCGCTGCTACGACGCGGGCGGCACCCGCGGCCAGATCACCCGGTCCGCGGCGATGGCGAAACTGTTCGCGACCGAGGCCGCGCAGACGATCGTCGACCAGTGCGTGCAACTGCACGGCGCCCGGGCACTGGAACGCGGGCACCTGCTGGAGCACCTGTACCGCGACGTGCGCGCACCGCGCATCTACGAAGGAGCGTCCGAGGTGCAGCGTTCGATCATCGCCCGCGAGCTGTTGAGGGAAAGGGAAGCCCAGTGACACGATTCCGGGCGTCGGCACCGCTGACCACCGGCTGGAAGCACTTCGACTTCACCGTGGACGGCCCGGTCGCGACCGTCACGTTCAACCGGCCGGAGAAGCTCAACGCGCTCACTTTCTCCTCGTACGCCGACCTGCGTGACCTGCTCACCGAGCTGCCGCACCACCCCGGCGTCAAGGTACTGGTGATCCAGGGGCAGGGTCGCGGCTTCTGCGGCGGCGGTGACGTCAACGAGATCATCGGTGAGCTGATCACCATGAAGGCCGGCGACCTCATGCGGTTCACCAAGATGACCGGCGACGTGATCCGCGCGATGCGCGAGTGCCCGCTACCGATCATCGTCAAGCTCCAGGGCATCGCGGCCGGGGCCGGATCCGTGATCGCCCTGGCCGCCGATTTCCGCGTGGTCGGCCGGTCGGGCCGGTTCGCCTTCCTGTTCACCAAGGTGGGGCTGTCCGGCGGCGACATGGGGGCGGCCTACCTGCTGCCGCGCGTCGTCGGTCTCGGCCGTGCCACCTCGCTGCTCATGCTCGGCGACACCATCGACGCCCAGACCGCCGACCGGTACGGGCTGGTTTCGCAGCTCGTCGACGACGGCGAACTGGACGCCGCGGTGGCCGCCCTGGCCGCCCGGCTCGCGGCGGGCCCCAGCCTCGCGTACGCCCAGACCAAGGCACTGCTGACCCGCGAGCTGGACATGTCGCTGTCGGCCTCGGTCGAACTCGACGCGATGACCCAGGCACTGCTGATGACCACCGACGACCACGCCGAGTTCCACGCCGCGTTCACCGCTGGGCGCGCCCCGGAGTGGAAGGGGCGCTGACGGCCGCCTGGGGCACGGGTGCCGCCGCACGCCCCGGACGGTGGCCGGCCCGGGCGCCCCGGTACGGCAGTGCCGCTGTCCGTACCGGGGCCCCTGCCCCGTCAGCACCCCGCCAGGAGGCCAGGAGCGCCGGGTCAGGGCTCTTCCGTGCCGGGCGTGCGCGAAGCGACCTGAGTCCGATCGAAGAAGCGGCGCCGCCGCCCGTGGCGTTACACCCCGGCCATCCGTCGCGTTGCGCCCCGGCCGCCGGCGCCGGCCCCGCGGTTGCCGGCCTCAAGCCCTGAGCCGAGCGCCCCGGCGGTCAGCGGGACACCAGGTGCTCCGCGTACCCGGTGGTGGTGAAGAAGGCCGGCAGGTCCTCCGCCAGCGCGTGGCGGGTGAGCAGGTCGGCCGCGGCGTGCAGCCGGCGCAGGTCGGGGCCCGCGCGACCGGAGCCCAGCCGGTTCAGTTCGCCGGCGAGCAGGGACTCGACCAGTCCGGTGGTGACCCGGCCGCCGCCGGCGATCGGGCTACCGTGCCGTACCCACTGCCACAGCTGGCACCGGGCGATCTCGGCGGTCGCCACGTCTTCCATGAGGTTGTCGATCGCGGCGGCGCCGGTACCCGCCAACCAGGCGTCGAAGTAGCGCAGCGCCACGGACACGTTGGCACGTACCCCGGCGGCGGTGACCCGCCCCGGGGTGCGGTCGACGGCCAGCAGATCGTCCGCGGTGACCGTCACGTCGTCGCGCAGCCGGTCGATCTGGTGCGGCTGGTCGCCCAGGACCGCGTCGAACGCGTCCCGGCACACCTCGACCAGGCCGGGGTGGGCCACCCAGGAACCGTCGAAGCCGTCGGCCGCCTCCCGTCGCTTGTCCGCGCGGACCCCGGCGAGGGCCGCGGCGTTGGTCTTCGGGTCCCGGGTGGGGATGAACGCGGCCATGCCGCCGATCGCGTGCGCGCCGCGCCGGTGGCAGGTGCGCACCAGCAAGTCGGTGTACGCGCGCATGAACGGTACGGTCATCGTCACGTCGGCGCGGTCGGGGAGCACGAAATCGTCGCGCTGGCCGAAGTTCTTGATGACGCTGAAGATGTAGTCCCAGCGGCCGGCGTTCAGCCCGGCGGAGTGCTCCCGCAGCTCGTACAGGATCTCGTCCATCTCGAACGCGGCCGTGATGGTCTCGATCAGCGTGGTGGCCCGGATCGTACCCGGCGGCATGCCGAGGTACTGCTGGGCGAAGAGGAAGACATCGTTCCACAGCCGGGCCTCGCGGTGGCTTTCCAGCTTCGGCAGGTAGAAGTACGGCCCGAGGCCGGCGTCGACCTGTAGCCAGCCGCAGTGCAGCAGGTACAGGCCGAAGTCGACGAGGCTGGCCGAGATCGGGCGGCCGTCGACGATGATGTGCTTCTCGACCAGGTGCCAGCCGCGCGGGCGTACCACGATCGTGGCGGGCCGCTCGCCCAGCCGGTACCGCTTGCCCCGGGTGTCGGTGAAGTCGATGTCCCGGTTGCTGGCGTCCAGCAGGTTGAGCTGGCCGCCGATGATGTTCGACCAGGTCGGCGATGTGGCGTCCTCGAAGTCGGCCAGCCACACCCGGGCGCCCGAGTTCAGGGCGCCCACGGTCATTTTCCGGTCGGTCGGGCCGGTGATCTCCACGCGGCGGTCGAGCAGGCCGGGTGCCGGCGGGGCGACCCGCCAGCCGTCGTCGGCCCGGATCGCGGCGGTCTCCGGCAGGAAGTCCGGCAACTGGCCGGAGGCGTAGCGGGCGCGGCGGGCGCGGCGGGTGTCCAGGAGCGCGACGCGCCGCGCCGCGAACTCGCTGTCCAGGGCGACGAGGAAGTCCAGCGCCTTCTGGTTCAGGATCTCCTCGAACCGCTCCCGCATCGGGCCGGTGACGGTGATTCTCACGAGAACTGCGCCTCCTCGGTCGAGCCGCGCAGCGCGGTGGTCTCGCCGGCCGGGTTGAGCACGCTGGAGATGAGGTCGAAGTAGCCGGTCCCGACCTCGCGCTGGTGCTTGACCGCGGTGTACCCGTGCGCCTCGGCGGCGAACTCCTTCTCCTGCAGGCAGACGTACGCCGCCATGCCGTCACTGGCGTACCCGCGAGCCAGGTCGAACATGGAGTAGTTGAGGGCGTGGAAGCCGGCCAGGGTGATGAACTGGAACTTGTAGCCCATGTGGCCGAGCTCGCGCTGGAACTTGCCGATCGTCGCGTCGTCGAGGTGCTTGCGCCAGTTGAACGACGGCGAGCAGTTGTACGCCAGCAACTGGTCGGGGTACCGCGCTTTGACGGCCTCGGCGAACTGCCGGGCGACCTCCAGGTCCGGCGTGCTGGTCTCCATCCAGAGCAGGTCGGCGTGGGGTGCGTAGGCCAGGCCCCGGGCGATGCACGCCTCGACGCCGCTGCGTATCCGGTAGAAGCCCTCCGCGGTGCGCTCGCCGGTCAGGAAGGGCCGGTCGCGCTCGTCCACGTCCGTGGTCAGCAGGGTGGCGGCCTGCGCGTCGGTGCGCGCGATGACCAGCGTGGGGATGCCGGCGACGTCCGCGGCCAACCGCGCCGCGTCCAGCGTGCGCACGTGCTGGCCGGTCGGGATCAGCACCTTCCCGCCGAGGTGACCGCACTTCTTCTCGGACGCCAGCTGGTCCTCCCAGTGCACGCCCGCGGCCCCCGCCACGATCATCGCGGTCATCAGCTCGTACGCGTTGAGCACACCGCCGAACCCCGCCTCGGCGTCCGCCACGATCGGCGCCAGCCAGTCGAACTCCGGCTCGCCGCCCGGCTCCTCCGGGCGGGGATGATTCACCTGGCCCTCGGCGGTGGTGATCTGCGCCGCGCGCACCAGCGCGTTGTTGATGCGCCGGACGACCGCGGGCACCGAGTTGGCCGGGTACAGGCTCTGGTCCGGGTACGTGTGCCCGGCGAGGTTCGCGTCCGCCGCGACCTGCCAGCCGGACAGGTAGATGGCCTTCAGCCCGGCCCGTACCATCTGCACGGCCTGGTTGCCGGTCAGCGCTCCGAGGGCCGGCACGTAGTCCTGTTCGGCCAGCAGCCGCCACAGCCGCTGGGCGCCGCGCCGGGCCAGGGTGTGCTCCTCGCGTACCGCGCCGCGCAGCCGGATGACGTCCTCCGCGCGGTAGGGTCGCTCGACACCCCGCCAGCGGGGATCGGTCGCCCACTGCGTTCGCAGTTCTTCCGCCGTAACGCTATCCATGATTGCCTCCATTTGCCGTCGTGCTCCGTTCACCGTGACACGGGTGCGACGGCCCGGTCGAGACACGGAAACAGCCAATTCCTGAGAAGTGGAAAGGCGATTCTGCGAACTTGCGAAGCAGTTCTTTTCACTTGTGCTAATGTGTCTCATGGAAAAGACGTTCGCCGGGGTGCGCCTGCGCCGGCTGCGCGAGGAGCACGGGCTCAGCCAGGTGGAGCTGGCCCGGCAGCTCGCCATCTCCCCGAGCTACCTCAACCAGCTCGAACACGACGTGCGGCCGATGACCGTGCCGGTGCTGATCCGGGTCACCGAGCTGTTCGGGGTCGACACCGCCTACTTCGCGCCGCACGACACGCCGCGGATGGCCGCCGACCTGCGCGAGGCGCTGCCGGCCCGGGCCGCGGTCGGCGACCTGGCCGAGGTCGCCGGCAAGTTCCCGGAGGTCGCCGAGGCGGTCATCGACCTGTACCGCCGTTACCGGCAGGTCACCGACCAGCTGGCCGAACTGGTCGACGACCGCGAGCTCATCGCCGGGCGCAGCCCGCACGACCAGGTCAGCGACTTCTTCTACCGGCGCCAGAACTATGTGCACAGCCTGGACGAGACCGCCGAGGCGCTGGCCGCCAGCGCGCGCCTGCGCCGGGGGGAAGCGGCGGAGGCCCTCCGCGACCGGCTGGCCGAGCGGCACGGCATCCGGGTGGTCCGGCAGGAGGCCCAGGACCTGAGGGGAGACCTGCACCGGTACCGGTCGGGCGAGCGCACGCTGCACCTGTCCGCGTCGTTGCGCCCCGGCCAGCAGGCGATCCGGATGGCCGCGCAGATCGCGTTGCTGGAATACGCGGACCTCATCGACGAAATCGTCGAGGAGGAGAAATTCACCGACACCCAGACGCAGATTCTGACCCGGGTCGGACTGGCGAAGTACTTCGCCGCCGCGCTACTGCTGCCGTACGGCGACTTTCTGGAAACGGTCGAACGGATGCGGTACGACATCCAGTTGCTCACCGACCACTACGCGATCGGCTGGGAGACGGTGTGCCACCGGCTGAGCACCCTGCAGCGGCCGAAGGCGCGCGGCGTGCCGTTCTCGTTCGTGCGGGTGGACCGCGCCGGCAACATGTCCAAGCGCCAGTCCGCCACCGGCTTCCCGTTCTCCCGGTCGGGCGGCACCTGTCCACTGTGGAACGTGTACGAGGCGTTCAGTGCGCCGGGCCGGGTGATGACCCAGATCGCGGCGATGCCCGACGGGCAGCGGTACCTGTGGATCGCCCGTACCGTGATCCACCGCAACGGCGGGTACGGGCAGCCCGGCAAGGCGTTCGCGATCGGACTGGGGTGCGAGATCCGGCACGCCGGGCGGCTGGTCTACTCCGCCGGGATGGACCTGCACGCCACGGACGCGGCCACCCCGATCGGCCCCGGCTGCAAGACCTGCGAGCGGATGACCTGCCCGCAGCGGGCGGCCGCGCCGATCGGGGGGCAACTCGACCTGGACGAGAACCGGAGCACGTTCATCCCGTACCCGCTCACCCAGGACGCCCGCTGACCCGCCGCCGGCCACCGTGTCGGATCAACGACGGACCCAGGTATGCCAAATCTGTCCGCAACGGTTGTCCGTTGACAAAGTGGACGCGGAGTCGGCACGCTACTGGCACTGACGGGTGCCCGTCCATCCGGTGGCTGATGCCGCCGGGCACGGGCCGGCGGGGTGGCGACGACCCCGCGGTGATCATGCCGGTGTCCACTGGGGAGGGCGCGTGGAATCTGTCCGGATCACGTCCGGCCGCCATCCGTACGAGGTGATCCTGCTGATCGCCTCGCCGGTTGTGGCGAGCGTCCTGGTCCTGAGTAACACCCAACCGGCAGCGGTGAGGGTCGCCATGCCCGTCCCGGTGCGAGCGGTCTGGTTCGCTCTGCTGATCGTCGCCGGCGTCGCGGGTCTGACCGGCGTCTTCTGGCGCGGCCGGGTCGGTGCCGGCCTGTCGATCGAAGCCATCGGCGTGCTCGTCCTGGGCGCGGCGGCCGGCATGTACGCGGTCGGGCTGCTGGCGGCCTCGGGTGTGCGGGGCGCGGCGGCCGCGGGGTTCGTCACGGCGGTCGCGGGCGGCTCGTGGTGGCGGCTGGCGCAGATCTGGCGGGACCTGCGCAAGCTCGACCGTGCGGCCGCCGAGCATCCGGCGGTCGTCGGGCCGCCGACCCTGATCGAGCAGCGCGAGCGCGCGGAGTAGCGCCCCGTGGCCGCGCGAACGGGGCCGGGTCAGGCGACGGACCCGGGCCCGGACAGCCGCGCCCGGGCGGCCAGGGTGCGCGCGAGGGCCTCGGTGTCCACGCCGGTCGACGTGTCCACCCGTACCACGTCTCCGATCGCCAGCGGCGTGGCCCGCGCGGCCCAGTCGTCCCACGAGGTCGCCAGGTGCCGCGCGTCGTCGTGCATCGGGTGCCGCACCCTGGCGGCGTACCGGGCCCGGGCGGTCTCGGCCGGCACGTCGCACCACACCTCGACCACCGCCGGGTCGCCGCACCGGTGCCAGGCCGCCTCGGTCAATTCCAGGTCGCGCGGCCGGAACCACCACGATTCCAGCAGCACCGCTCCCGAGGCCCGTCCGACCAGGCTCCACGCCGCTTCCATTGCGATCGCGCCCAGCCCGGCGGGGGCCGCCGCGGGCACGGCGGCCAGCAGCGCCTCCTTGATCGCGTCCTTCGAGATCACCGGTACGCCGAGGGCTTCGCCCAGGCGGGTCGCGAGGGTGGTCTTGCCCGCACCGGGGAGGCCGTTGACCAGGATGACCGTCTCAGCCATCCGGACATGATCCCACCACGACCGGCGTCCCCTCGGGCCGCCGTCGGTCCGGCCCGGCGCGCGCCGCCGAGCGCGGCAGGTTCGTGCGGCGGGGTTCGTGCGGCGGGGTTCGTGCGGCGGGCCGGCGTGGCGCCGGGCGTCACCGCAGCAGCGGCGCGACCGCGGTGGACGCGACGGTGACCAGCAGGCCCACGACCAGGTACCCGGCGTAGTCGTTGACCGAACCGGTCTGTACCGACCGGATGCGCGCGACGGCGTCGCTGTCCCGGTACCGCCGGGCCAGCCAGATCAGCGGCACGGCCAGCGCCAGCGTGGCCGGTACCAGGACGAGTTCCATGGGTTGCAGGTACCGGTACGGCACCTCCGCCACCGAGATCCGGCCGCCACCGGACAGCACCGCGTGCGCGTACCCGGGCGCGTCGCGCATGGCCGAGGATGCCGGCTGGACGAGGTGGCGCAGTACCCACTCCGGGAAGATGCCCATGGTCAGGCACGCGGCGGCGAGCAGCGCCAGCGCGGACACCATGCCGAGGCCCAGCCGCTCGTCGCGGGCGTACGGGCTGCGCTGGCGGCGCAGGAATGCCAGCACCACCTTGCCGAGCGCGGCGACGGTGATGGCCTGGGCCAGCAGCAGCAGGGCAAACGGCAGCGGCTGGCCGCTGCCGAGCACGGCGTCGTGGATGAGACCCAGCGACACGTACCCGTTGAGCGGGGGGATGCCGGCGATGGCCACCGCGCCGACGGTGAACGCGGCGACGAGCAACGGCATGCGGCGCGCGACGCCGCCCATCTCGGACACGTTCGTGGCACCGGTCGCGTGCACGATCGCCCCGGCGCACAGGAACATCAGCGACTTGAACAGCGCGTGGTTGACCAGGTGGTAGGTGGTGCCGGCGAGCCCGGTCGGGCTGTTCGTCGCCAGTCCGACCGCCAGCACGCCCATCTGCGAGATGGTGTCGTAGGCCAGCAGGCGCTTCAGGTCGTCCTGCAACAGGGCGAGGACCGCCCCGCCGAGCGCGGACACCAGTCCGAGCACCATCAGCAGACCGAGCACGTGGGTGCCGGCCACCGGGTACACGGTGAACACCAGCCGGCCGATGGTGGCGATGCCGAAGTTCACCATCAGCCCGGAGAACAGCGCCGAGATCGGTCCCGGCGCCGCCGTGTGCGCGTCCGGCAGCCAGCCGTGGAACGGCATCAGACCGGCCTTGGTGGCGAAGCCGGAGATGAGCAGCCCCAGCGCGATCAGGTCGGCGGCACCGGTATGCCGGGACAGCGCCCGGTGCAACTGCCCCAGATTCAGCGCACCGTGCTCGGTGTAGAGCAGCGCTGTCGCGATGAAGATGAGGAAGCTGGCCACGTTCGTGAGCACGAGCAGCTTGAAGGCGGCCTCGAGCGCGGGCGGCCGTTCGAGGAAGAACGCGGTCAGGGCGTAGCTCGCCAGCGCCGCGACCTCGAACCACACGAACAGGTTGAACAGGTCGGCGGTCAGCGCGCCGCCGATGAGAGCGGCGTCCAGCAGCAGGAACAGGCACGCGGACGCGCCGAGTTCGCGGTCGCCCCACTGCGTGTTCGTCGACAGCAGGAACAGCACCAGCAGCGCGCCGATCGCGGCGGCGACCAGCGCGAAGGTCAGACCCCAGGCGTCCACGCCCAAGGTGACACCGAGCACCTGGCCGGCGACCGGCTTCCAGTTGCCCAGGTACTCGGTCAGCACCCGCCCGCCGTAGACCGAGGGTGCGAACGTGACCAGGACCGCCGCGGAGGCCAGCGGCGCGAGGACCGACACCGCGGTCAGCGCGTGCCGGGACACCCGCACCGCCAGCGGAGCCAGGGCCGCGCCGGCCAGCGGGATCGCCACCGGCAGCGGCAGCAGTGCGGACAGCACGTCAACCGCGCATGTCGCGGACCCGGTCGGCGTCCAGCGTCCGGTAGTGCTGCGCGATGCGCACCACCACGGCGAGGAACACACCGGTGACGGCGACCCCGATGACGATCGCGGTGAGGCAGAAGTTCTGGAGTACCGGGTCGGCGACGTTGCCGTGCGCCAACTGCTGCCGGCTCTGACCGGTCGGCGGAGTCAGCAGTACCGGCGCGGTGGACCGGTTCCGGTAGGCCAGCGACAGCAGGAACAGGTACGTCGACGCCTCCATCAGCGACATGCCCATGACGATCTTCAGCAGGTTACGGCGGGTCAGCACCGTGTAGAGGCCGAGGCAGAACAGGGTCACGGCGGCGAGGTAGTTACCGAGAATCACGTTGGCTCCCCGACGGCTGGCTGCCCGGCGGCTCCCACTCGTGTCCCATGCCCAGCAGACCGAACACCACGAGAACCAGGCCGGTGGCGACCTCGATCAGTTCGGCGACCGAGAATGCCTGCATGACCCCGCCGCTGCGGATCGTCTCCACCGGTCCGAGGGGCAGGAAGTTGGCCGAGAACGAGGCGCTGAACACCAGCCCCAGTACGCCGATGAGCACGATCACCAGCGCGCCGGCCAGTTCGATCGGTTCGATCACCCCGGGGCGCAGCCACGGCTCCACCCGCCGGTACCCGAGGGACACGTACACGAGCAGCACCACGCCGAGCACGACCGCGCCGCCGGGGAACCCGCCGCCCGGGGTGTACCCCCAGGCCACCAGGTACGCGCCGGCCATCGTCAGCAGCGGCGCGATGGTGCGCACGCCTGCCCGTACCACGACCGTCATCCCCGCCGCGCGCTCCACGCCGGGCTGGCCCACCGGCTCGTCGTCCGGGTAGGGCGCACCATGCCCGCGCCCCTCCTCGCCGGCCTCCGCCTGCTGGGCCTGCCGCTGGTCCGCGCCGCCGCCCTGAGCCGGATCGGTCCGCTGCTGCTCGCGCCGGCCGGCCTCCTGCTCGCCGATGAAGCCCCGGCGCGGCTCCCGTGCCCGGGCGAGCAGCCCGATGCCGACGACCGCCGCGAGTAACAGGAAGGTCTCTCCGAACGTGTCGAAGCCGCGGGTGCCGTAGACCACCTCGCTCACCGGTTCCGTCGTGCGCCACTCCGGCAGGGCCACGGTCAGCGCCTGCCGGGCGATGGCGGGCAGCGGATTGTCCCCGCGGGGCAGGGACGCCACGGCGACCAGCAGCGCGGCCGCGACCCCGGCGGTCAGCAGGAGCCCGGGGATCAGCCGGCGGCGCGGTTCGTCCTCGAACGCCTCGCGGCCGCCGCTCACCGGTCGCCTCCGGTTCTCGGCCGGCCGCTGCCTGTCTGGCTGTTGCCCGCCCGGGCGCTGCCTGTCTGGCCGCTGACCGTCTGTCCGCTGTCCGCCTGGCCGCTGTCCGCCTGGGCGTCCGTGTCGTCCTGCTCGCCGAGTTCGGGCTCGTTGGTGATCTCCGTGCGGATCTTGAAGATCGCGATCAGGTAGAGCGTCGGCAGGGCGATCGACCCCACGACGATCTGCGCGTGCGCGTCGTCGGGGGCGCCGAGCACGACGAACAGCAGGGCAAGCACGGTACCCATCGCGGACAGTGCCATCACCGAGCCGTTCAGGTTGCGCAGGCGGATCACCAGTACCGCGGCGGACACCACCAGCGCCAGGCACGCGTAGTCGATGGCCCAGAACATCTACGGCTCCTGGTACCCGCCGGGACCGCCGTCCGGCGGTTCCGGCGCGGGTGCGGGCTTCAGTGCCCGCTCGCCGGCCTGGTCCATGACCGCGCCGGTCCACATCGGGATTCCGACCGAGTACGCCGCCCGGGCCAGCGCGTGCGTCGCCATCGGGTTCACCACCAGCAGCAGTACGGCGACGATCAGCGCACGGCCGCCGTAGCTGGTCAGCGGCCCCTTCGCGACCACGAGCGCCGCCAGTACCGGCAGCGCGCCCAGCGTGACCGGTTTGCTGGAGCACTGGATCCGCAGGTACACGTCGGGCATGCGGAGGATGCCCACGGCGCCGCTGGTCGATACCATCACGCCGACGGCCAGCAGCGCCGTCACCACCACTTCTCTCACAACAGCCCCCGTTCCAGGTACCGCGACCAGACGATGGTGGCCAGGTAGCTGAACGACGCCAGCCAGATGGAGACGTCCAGGTAGATCGCGCGGTCGGCGAACGCGGCGAACAGCAGCACGGCGAGGGTGACCTGGGTGGACAGCGTATTCAGGGCGACGATCCGGTCGCACACGGTCGGACCGCGCCCGACCCGGACGAGCAGGAGCGCGCCGATGAGGATCTCGGCGAGGCAGGCGACACCGATCGCCGGAGTCATCCCGGACCCCCGCCGATCGCGGTTCCGCCGATCGCGGTCCCGATGATCCCGGTCCCGCTCGCCGAGGTGCCGTTCATCGCAGACCCGCCCACCGGAGACGGTCCTCGATCGGCCCGTTGATCCGGTCCCGGTTCCGCTCGGCCTCGGTCGAGTCGATCCACACGCCGTGGTACTGCAACTCGCCCCGCTGCCGGTCGAGGTCGACCAGCTGGGAGTCGACGATCACGGACGTGAGCAGGCCCACCGTCGTGATCGCGCCGTCGCCGGCCACCCGGGTCGGCACGATCACCATCCCGCTGCGCAGCGGGATGCGTGGTGACCAGATGCGCCAGGTCAGCACGAGGTTCGCGCGTACCACCCGCACGACGACGACCCCGGCGAGCCGGGCGAGGCCCGCCAACCGCCGCGGCCGCAGCAGTAGCCAGGGCCCGGCGACCGGCCCCAGCCGGGCGCACACCAGCGCGGTCAGCGCGGACAGCGCGACGCCGACCACGATCTGCTCGACGGACAGTGTCCAGCTGAGGATCGTCCAGATCAGGTACGCCCACCAGAACAGCGCCCACCACCGTGCCAGCACCGCAGTTAAGTGCCCCGGCCCGCCCCGCACAAACAATCGGGCAGGGCGCGCGATCGGGAGGGTAGCCCCCGTTGGCGCATGTACCGCCCCTGATCGGGTAGGGCCTCGACGGGCACGCACAGTCGGTGGGCGAAGTGGAGCGGGTGTTCGGAAATCATGAACGAGCGTCGAGCCGGGAGCGAAGTACGCAGCCCGCGGTCGGGCAGGTCCGACGTGGAGTCGGCGACCCTGCGGTACCTGCTCTACGTGCTGCTTCCCGCCTGGTTCCTGCCCGGACTGCTGGACTGGCGGATGCACCGGCGGACCGACATCGCCCACACCTCGGGCACCCGGGAGTCGGTGCTGCACGTGGCGATGATCGCCGAAGTGGGCGCGCCACTGCTGATGGCGCTGTTGCTGGAAATCAACCCGGCGATGCTGGCGCTGATGGGCGCTGCCGCGCTGAGCCACGAGGCCA
Organism: Micromonosporaceae bacterium; assembly: GCA_040255525.1. Classification (GTDB taxonomy): domain Bacteria; phylum Actinomycetota; class Actinomycetes; order Mycobacteriales; family Micromonosporaceae; genus Rugosimonospora. Next base: position 18,062 of record JBDZVD010000081.1, read on the forward strand.
CCGCGATGTGGGACGTGCGGCTGGCCGCGCGCAGCACCCGGGAGGTGCGGCCCGGCGAGCAGAACATCCACAGCTTCCTGGAGTCGATGCCGTTCACCGCGCTCGGCGCCGTGGCCTGCCTCCATCCCCACGAGGTGCGCGCGCTGCTGCGCCGGCCGGCCGACCGGCAGGGTTGGCGGCTTCGCCGCAAGTGCCCGCCGCTGCCCCGCCGGTACATAGTCGGCGTGCTCGGCGCGGTGGGCGCGCTCGGGGTCTTGCCGTACTTCGAGGAGTTGTACCGGTGCCTGCGGGCCGGGCGCGACCGGTAGGTCGGGCGGCGATCCGGGGAAGGTGGGAAGGCATGCGGATCGGCTACGCGCTGTCCAGCGAGGAGTACCGGCCGGCGGACCTGATCCGGCAGGCGGAACTCGCGCAGGAGGCGGGATTCACCTCGGTGTGGGTGGCCGACCACTTCCACCCGTGGACCGGCGAACAGGGCCAGGCGTCGTTCGTCTGGTCACTCATCGGCGCGCTGGCCCGCGCCACCACGCTGCCCATCATGACCGGCGTGACCTGCCCGATCATCCGGACGCACCCGGCGGTCGTGGCGCACGCCGCGGCGACCTGCGCGGTACTCACCGAGGGCCGGTTCACGCTCGGCGTGGGCACCGGGGAGGCGCTGAACGAACACGTGGTCGGCGGCCGGTGGCCGCGCGCCGCACAGCGGCTGGAGATGCTGGAGGAGGCCATCGGGGTGATGCGCGCCCTGTGGAGCGGCCGGGTCGTCAACCACCGCGGCACCTACTACACGGTCGAGCACGCCCGCCTGTACACGCTGCCGGAGGCGCCCGTGCCGGTGTACGTGTCCGGCCTCGGCAACCGCTCCGTCGCGCTGGCGGCCCGCCTCGGCGACGGGTACGTGGGCGTGCGCCCCGATCGGCAACCGGTCACCCGGTTTCGCGAAGCGGGCGGCGAGGGCAAGCCCGCGGTGGCCGGCGCCAAGGCGTGCTGGGCGAAGAGCGCGGACGAGGCGCGGGAGATCGCGCACCGGCTGTGGGCCAGCGAAAGCCTTCCCGGCGAACTCAACCGGCTCCTGCCCGACCCCGAGGACTTCGAACAGGCGAGCCGGTTGGTCACCCCGGACATGGTCACGATGCCGTGCGGCCCCCACGCCGGTCCGCACGTCGCCGCGGTCCGGGCGTACCGCGACGCCGGCTTCGACACGCTGCACATCGGCGCGGTCGGGCCGCACTACCGAGAAATGATCAATCTGTACCGGGATGAGGTCATTCCCGCCTTCGCGGAGTGAACCCGGCCGGCCGGCGAGGCATGCCGGTGCGACACGACGAACCGAGGAAGTGAGACCAGTGCCGAACCAGTTCGAGCTGGACGTCATGAAGATCAGGGAGAACGCGCGCCGGAAGATGGAGGACGGCGCGGTCACGCGGGGGTACGGCGGGGACCCCAACCCGGTCGTCGGCGTGCTCAACGACGTGGTCGCCACCGAGATCGTGTGCTACCTGCGGTACACGCAGAACGCCATCGCCGCGGCGGGCATCGACCGCGCGCAGGTGGCCGCCGAGTTCCAGGAGCACGCGGCCGAGGAGTTGCAGCACGGGCTGAGTGCCGCCGAACGGATCAACCAGCTGGGCGGGGTACCCGACTTCGACCCGGCCACTCTGGCCCGCCGGGCACACACGGAGTACTCCGCCCCGGAGTCGACCGACCTCAACACGATGCTGCGGGAGAACCTGGTGGCGGAGCGCATCGTCATCGAGTCCTACCAGGAAATCGTGCGGTGGATCGGGGAGACGGACCCGACGACCAGGCGGCTGATGGAGCACATCCTGGGGGAAGAGGAGGAGCACGCCGACGATCTTGTCGACCTCCTCGGCATCTGATCCGGCGGCCGGCGCGCACGGCCGCCTTCTCGCCGGACGGGCACCCTCCGGCGGGTTCAGCCAAACAGGTCCGGCTGCCGCGCGCCCCGGAGGTCCCCGCCGGTGTGCGTCGGCGCGGGCCGGTGCGCCAGCGGCAGGCGCGAGTACAGCCGGCCCCGCCGGTCCGGGCCGGGGCGCGCGATCACCGGCCAGGTCACCATGCGCACCGGCGGTGGCGGCGGCTCGAATCCGCGGGTGCCCCACCGCACCCACAGCGCGATCCGGCCCACCGCCGCCTCGGCGAGCAGCTTGTCGACCGTACGCCGCCGGTCGGTGTGATCGATCTCGATGGCGATCGGCGCGCCGGCCGGACGGGCGCAGGCCACGTCGAGGTACGAGTGCCGGTGCTGGTACGGCGGCGGCAGCGGCAGGACGCTCTTCGCCCGCCGGTACACCCGCCAGCCCTGGGCCGCCGCCCAGTCCGCCACCGCGTCGACCAGCACGGCGGTCACCTGGTCCGTGCTCTGGTCGGCGAAGGTCAGCGCAGCCAGCCAGCCGGCCAGCGACCCGGCCACCGCCTCGCCGTCGTGAGCCTCGTCCATGCCCCAGACGGTATCCCCGGTGCGGTGCCGCGGGGCAGGGCGGGCCCGCGTACCGGCACAATGGCCGCCATGAGCGATCCGGACAGCATCGACATCAGGCCGGGCGGTGAGGATGACGCCCCGTCGTCCAGATCGCCGGCATGGCCCGGCAGCCCGCGAACTCGCCCGGCAACGTATGGACATACGAAACTCCAACAGAGCCCAACCGGACAGCTCAACGAAAGCTCAGAGGATCGGGGTGTTGACGAGGATCACGAACGTCCCGGCCATGCGTTGGAGCCCGATCTGAAGGTCATGCAGTTGCTCGCTCTTCTTGGCATCAGTCTTCAGTGCAGGCGCGTTGGTGTCTATCCACCGTGCTGCGGCCTGCTGATCGTCGGTGGGTATCACTGTATTGACGCAAGACCTGGCCGCCGCGAGCAGGCGGGAGTCGATGCTTAACGTCTGGCGGGAGAACTGGCACTGGATTGCGCTGACCTCGTCGCCGCCTGGGCTGCTCACTTGCACCACAGTGCGAAGCTGTGTCCCGGGAATCGCTGTGGAGGTGTTGGCGACGTACGCGAGTTCGTTCGTGGTGCTCCGCGTCAGTGTTGTTATCTGCCACGAGGCCGGCAGTCTGCCGAGGACGGAGCTCTTGGTGATGCCCGGGATCGGTGCGAATGACAAGGGCAGTCTGCTTGCTGGTGGTACGACGGATCCAGAATTTCGCTGTGGTGGGGCGCCTGCCAGGTTTGGCGTGACAGCGCCAGAGCGGTGGGCAAGCGGCTTTCCAGTCACGCTGAATCCGGCCAACCGCTCCATGATCAAGCCGACGCCGACAAGGAGGGCAACAACCACGACGGCCACAGCGAGCAGGCGCCGTCGCGAGGACCGCAGCCGTCTCTGTTCGTTGCTGATGGCCGCCGCTCCCCATCCACTTCTCGCGCGTGCCGGACATTCTGTCGAGCGTCCGCGGCACGAGAGTCCCGCCGAACGAGACATGCAAGCGGGCACACTACCACGTCGAATGTCATAAGATCGGTCACTCTCAATGTCCACTTGTGTGGCTACGGTTTCCAAAGGCGAGGCTCGGCAATGGGCGGACTGGCATTGCCGGTGGTGTCGTCCGGGCTCGCGGGTGCGGACTTGTCGAGTCGATGCGGTCTTGTCGGTGTCCGTTGCGACAATGCCGGCATGGATGACGAACGGGCAGACGACCGGGTCCGGCTGCGCCGGCCGGAGGCCGCGGCCGCGCTCGGCCCGCTGGGCTGGCGCTGCATTCTGGGCATCGCCACCACCTCGGTCCGGGTGGAGTCGCTGCGGCAGGCCGTCGAGGTCGCCGCGACCGCGGCCGAGACCTGCGCCAGCGATGCAGACGGGCACCTCTGGGCCGATGTGCGCCCGGACCGGGTGGTGCTCAACCTTCAGACGCTCGCCGTCGCGGGCGTGACGGCGCGGGATGTCTGGCTCGCCGGCAGGGTCTCCGCCGCGTTCGGCGCCGCGGCGCTGGAGGCCGGGCCGGAGGTCGGCGAAGCCGCGCGTTCGGTGCAGGTCCTCGAGATCGGGATCGACGCGCTGGACATCGCGGCGATCCGGCCGTTCTGGAAGGCGGTCCTGGGCTACGTCGACGAAGCCGGGGCCGGTGGCCCCACCGATCCGCTCATCGACCCCCGCCGGCAGTGCCCGGCGATCTGGTTCCAGCAGATGGACGCGCCCCGGCCGCAGCGCAACCGCGTCCACTTCGACGTCTCCGTCCCGCACGACGAGGCGCGGCACCGGATCGACGCCGCGATAGCGGCGGGTGGCGTCCTGGTGAGTGACTCGAGAGCACCGGCGTTCTGGGTTCTCGCCGACGCCGAGGGCAACGAGGCGTGCGTCACGACCTGACCGGGCCGCGACTGACCGGGCCGCGACTGACCGGGCCGCGACTGACCGGGCCGCGACTGGCAGGGCCGCGACTGACCGGGCCGCGACTCATCGGGCCGCCGGCCGGGCGGCACGCTGCTGCGCGCCGCCCGGCCCAGCGGTGACGCCGGTCAGGGCAGGTAGTAGTTGGGGTTGGGCAGCTTGAAGGTACGGTCGGCGTGACCGCCCTCCAGATCGCTGAACTGGTCGCCGAAGTTCGCGACGATGTCGTACCCGAGGGACTCGATGTGCGCCCGGGTCGCCGCCTTGTAGTGGATCGTCGTGCATGAGCCGTTCGGGTCGCCGGCGCAGGCGGACTGGAGGTAGTCCGGGTAGTCCGCCACCGCCGGCTTGGTGAACAGCCCGTCCTCGCCGTCGCGCAGCGTGGTGGGCTTCGGGTACCCGGCGTCCACCCCGACCTGGTCCTCGGTGAGGTTGCCCAGCGTCGCCTGCTCCTGGCTGATGGGCCGCCCGGTCAGGTAGAAGATCGCGTAGCCCTCACGCTCGGCGGTGCGCACCAGGTCGACCATGCCGAAGACGGCCGGGAACATCTGGTTGTTGACGTACGTGGCGTTGGTCGCGGGGTTGTACGCCCAGTTGCTGAAGACCTCGTAGTTCCAGGTCAGCAGCGTGGTGTCGTCGACGTCCAGGACGATGGCCCTGGTGCCGTGGACGTGGTGCCGGTCGGCCAGGAAACGCTTGCCGGACGCCGCGACCGACTCCGCCTCCCTGGCGTAGTTGCTGTCGCTCGCCGCGACGCCGGTGCCGTTCGGGTCGCCGTAGTAGTTGCGGATCTGCTGGCGCAGGACGTCGATATTGGTGATCTGGCGTTCGGAGCGCGGCGTCGAGGTCTTGATGGCCGGTTGGGTGGCCGCCGCGTAAGCGACGCCGCCTCCGGCCAGGGCCGCCACGGTCAGCGTGGCGATCGCGATGACGGCGGCGCGGCGCGACGGGCGGCGCCACAGGGGTCGGGGCACGATAGGTCTCCCATTGACGGTTCGATCGGATCGTTGGTTGGAACATAACCAGCCGATCACCGGGCCGCCACCCGATCCGTTCCCTCTCAACACCCGCAGTCCCAGCTCAGCGCCGGTACGGGATCGGTCCGGCCCGGCGCGTCCGGCGACGTGCGGCGCCCCGGACCGGTCGCGGTCAAAGGGTCGATCGGTTGGCTGACGGTACCGTCGCCGGTGTGCACCGCGAATCCCTCGCGCACCCAGTACTCGTAGCCGCCGATCATCTCCTTCACCCGGTACCCGACCTGGGCGAAGGCCAGGGCCGCCCGGGTGGCGCCGTTGCACCCGGGACCCCAGCAGTACGTGACGACCACCGAGTCGCGGGGGATCAGCGCCGGTGCGCGCTCGGCGATCAGCGCGGTGGGCAGGTGCACAGCGCCGGGCAGGTGGCCTTGATGCCAGGCCGCCGAGCTGCGCGAGTCGACCACGACCAAACCGGCCACGCCGTCGTGGAGGTCGGCGTGCACGTCGCTGACATCGGCCTCGAAGGCCAGGCGGGAGGCGTAGTGGGCGACAGCGGTCTCCGGCTGTGCCGGAGCGACGGAGAGTACGGCAGACATGGGACCCATCCTGCGGTGGCACGATCGGACCCGGACAGTGGCGTGAACGACGGTGTCCGCTAAGTTTGCGCCATGGTCGCCGTACCGCTGGGTCGCGTCGCCGGGCGGCGCGTCACGGTTCTCGCATACCCCGGAATGTCCGCGTTCGAGCTCGGCATCGTGACCGAGGTCTTCGGCCTGCCCCGTCCGGAACTCGACGTCGCCTGGTACGACCTGGCGATCTGTACCGAGCGCACCGAGCCGGTACGGCTCTTGGGCGGAGCGACCCTGTCCACCACGAACGGCCTGGACGTCTTCTCGTCCGGGCAGACCGTGATCGTGCCGGGCGTCAGCGACGTGCACAGCGATGTCTCGCCGGAACTGGTCGCCGCGCTGCGCCGCGCGTACGACCGGGGTGCCCGGATCGTCTCGATCTGCTCCGGCGCGTTCGCGCTCGCGGCGACCGGACTGCTCGACGGCCGACGAGCGGCCACCCACTGGCGCTACGCCGATCTGCTCGCCCAGCGGTACCCGCGGGTGCTGGTCGACGCCGACGTGCTGTACGTCGACGAAGGCGACGTGCTGACCAGCGCCGGCAGCGCGGCCGGGCTCGACCTCTGCGTCCACCTGGTACGCCGCGACCACGGCCCGAGCGTCGCGAACGCCGTGGCCCGCCGCCTGGTGATCCCGCCGCACCGGGACGGCGGGCAGGCGCAGTTCATCGAGGCGCCGGTGACGGGCGGCATCGACGACGACCGGATCGTGCGGAGCATGGCGTGGGCCGTGGCGCACCTCGACCAGCCCATCACGGTCGCCGCCCTGGCAGGGCAGGCGCACATGTCGACGCGCACGTACCTGCGCCACTTCAAGCGGTCCAGCGGCACCAGTCCGGTGCGCTGGCTGATCGCCCAACGGGTCCAGGCCAGCCTGCCGCTGCTGGAGACGACCACCGCGTCGATCGATGAGATCGCGGCGGCGACCGGCTTCGAATCCGCGGTGACGTACCGGCACCACTTCGCGCGGGCCATGCGGACCTCACCGTCGGCGTACCGCCGCGCGTTCCGGTCCGCGGTTGCCGGGCCGGCCGGCTGACGCGCGCCCGCCGGCAGGGGCAGCCGGAGCCGGGTCGGTGCGGCGGCGCGCGGCCGCCGTACCCGGTCGTCAGCCGGTACCGGCTCAGCCGATGTCGCGCCGGCGCAGCCCGGCGAGCCCGGCCACGCCGGTCAGGACGGCGATAGCCAGCAACCAGGCCAGCGGCTGCGTCGCCGGTGCCGCGTCCAGCGCCCGGGGCACGTGGGTGAACGGTGAGGCGTCCACCGCCCAGTGGTCCAGCCGCAGCAGCGGCCCGAATTCGCCGAGCAGGATGGCCAGCCCGAGCACCCCCCACGCTGCGCCGACCGACAGGCGGGGCAGCAGGCCGAACCCGGCCAGCGCGATCCCGGCCAGTACCCACACCGCCGGTACCTGCAGGAGCGCGGCCCCGAGCACGCGGGGCACTTGGCCGCCCAGGTCGCCGGCCTCGGCACCGTACGTGATCCCGGCCAGCAGGCCGGCGAATGCGAGCAGCCCGGCGCTGCCCAGTACGGCGAACGCGACGTGTCCGGCCGCCCACCCGATCCGGCCCACCCGGGTGGCCAGCAACGGCTCCGCCCGCAGCCCGGTCTCCTCGGCGCGCAGCCGCAGGACCGCCTGTACCGCGTAGACCGCCGCCACCAGTCCGAGGATGCGCAGCACGGTGGACAGGTAGGCGTCGATCACGCCGCCGGAACCGCCCAGCCGGCTCAGCATGTCCGGCACCGCCGGGTCGTCGCCGACCAGGCCCTCGATGCCGTTGGCGATCGAGCCGAGCACCACGCCGACCACCGCGAACCCGACCGCCCAGCCGAGCAGTGCCCCCCGCTGTAGCCGCCAGGCCAGCGCCACCGGGCTGCGCAGCCCCGCGGCCGCCGACGACGGGCCGGTACCGGCGGGGATCAGGCCGGCACCGAGGTCCCGCCGGGCCGCCAGCGCGTACCCGGCGCCGAGCACCACCAGCGCGAAGGCCACCGGCAGCGCGAGCACCCACCAGCGCTCCCCGGCGTACGGGCGGACCTGCTGGCACCAGCCGATCGGCGACAGCCAGGACAGCCAGCCCGGGCCGCCCGACCCCGCCGAGTCGCCGGCCGCGCGCAGCAGGTACGACAGCCCGAGCACGGTGCCGGCCAGCCCATCCGCCGCGCGGGCGCCCTCGCTCACCTGGGCGGCGAGCGCGCCGATCGCGGCGAACACCAGCCCGCAGGCGGCGAAGCAGAGACCGGCCGCCGCCGAACCGGCGACCGGGGTACCGACGCCGATCATGCCGAGGGTGATCAGGGCGGCCACCGCCACGTCGGCCGCCACCGCGGCCAGCAGTGCGGCGGTCAGCGCCGCGTACCGGCCGAGGACACCCGCGCCGACCAGCTCCAGCCGGCCGGACTCCTCCTCGGCCCGGCTGTGCCGCACCACGATCAGCAGGCTCATCAGCCCGACGAGCACGAACACCAGGCCGCCCGGCTTGAACATGGCCAGACCGCCGGCGGTGTCCAGCGCGTTGGCCGGGCCGTAGACCGCGAGGACCGAAGAGTTGTGCGCCAGCCCCTCGGCCAGGTGCCGCCGCGATTCGAGGGTCGGGTACAGCGTGTCGACGCTGGACGCCGACGCGACCATGATCAGCGTGAGGCCGGCGACCCAGATCGGGATCAGGATCCGGTCCCGGCGCAGTGCCAGCCGGGTCAGCGTCCCGGTGCCGGCGAGCGCCCTCATCGGGTCGCCGCCGGGAGGCCGGCCGGCCGCGGTTGCTCCGCGCCCCGCTCGTAGTGCCGGAGGAACAGCTCCTCCAGCGTGGGTGGCTGGCTGACCAGGCTGCGTATTCCCGCCCGGGTGAGCACCGCCAGCACGTCGGACAGGTGGATGCTGTCCACCTCCAGGCGGATCCGGTCGCCGTGCAGGTCCAGGTCGTGCACGCCCGGTACCTCGGCCAGCCCGGCCGGCGGGGCGGCGAGTTCGGCGGTGATCGAGGTACGGGTGAGGTGCCGCAGGTCGGCGAGCGTACCGGTCTCGACGGTGCGGCCGTTGCGCACGATGCTGACCCGGTCGCACAGCGCCTCCACCTCGGCCAGAATGTGGCTGGACAGCAGCACGGTGCGGCCGTCCCGGCGTTCTTCGGCGATGCAGTCGCGGAACACGGCTTCCATCAGCGGGTCCAGGCCGGAGGTCGGCTCGTCGAGGATCAGCAGCTCGACATCGGAGGCGAGCGCCGCCACGAGCGCCACCTTCTGCCGGTTGCCCTTGGAGTAGCTGCGGCCCTTCTTCGTCGGGTCGAGGTCGAAGCGCTCCAGCAGGGCCGCCCTGCGCCCGGGGTCGATGCCCCCGCGCAGCCTGCCCAGCAGGTCGATGACCTCGCCGCCCGAGAGGTTCGGCCACAGCATGACATCGCCGGGCACGTACGCCAGGCGGTGGTGCAGGGCGGCGGCGTCACGCCACGGGTCGCCGCCGAGCAGCCGGGCCGTGCCGCCCCCCGCGCGCAGCAGCCCCAGCAGGATGCGGATCGTGGTCGATTTCCCGGCGCCGTTGGGGCCGAGGAAGCCGTGCACCTCGCCGGTGCGGACGGTCAGGTCCAGGCCGTCCAGGGCGCGGGTGCGACCGAACGACTTGACCAGGCCCGAGACTTCGATTGCGGTCGTCATGTTCACCACGCTACACTCGATTCACAAAAACGTGAAGATTCTGAAGAGCGTAGGGTGTGTCAAGATTTGGCTGGACACGACAGCCGACTGGAGGCGATCACGGTCATGCCTGCCCCGCTCGACCCGGGACCGAACGGCGCTGCGGGCGACACCGTTACCAGTGACACCGTTGCGGGTGGCGCCGTTGCGGGTGGCGCCGTTGCGGGTGGCGCCGTTGCGGGTGGCACCGTTACGGGCGGGGTCGCGGCGCAGCGGGATCCGCAGGCCGTACTCGCGTTCATCGAGCGGTTCGCCTCGGCGTTCGCCGACGCCGGCGTGCCCCGGATGCCGGCCCGGGTGTTCACCGGCCTGCTCGCCACCGATTCCGGCCGGCTCAGCGCCGCCGAACTGGCGGCCCTGCTCCAGGTGAGCCCGGCCGCCATCTCCGGGGCCGTGCGGTACCTGTCACAGGTGAACCTGATCAGCCGGGAGCGCGACCCGGTCGCCCGGCGCGACGTGTACCGGGTGCACGACGACGTCTGGTACGAGGCGATCCTGTCCCGGGACCAGATCCTCGACCGGTGGGATCACAGCCTCCGGGAAGGCGTCGAGGTGCTGGGTCCCGGCACGCCGGCCGCCGAACGGCTCACCGACACGATCGCGTTCTTCGAGTTCCTCCGGGTGGAGTTGCCCGCAGTGCTGGAGCGGTGGCGGGCGTACCGGCAGAACCGGGCCTGAGCGCCGATGTCGAGGATCGGCCGCCCGTTCCGACCAGAGGGTGAGAGCGCCGACCGGCGCCCCGGACCGGAGGGAACGACCGAGATGAAGTACCTGATGCTCACCTACGGCAACCAGGAGAAGTGGAACGCGCTGCCGGCACAGGAGTGGCCCGAGGCGATCGCGAAGCAGGAAGCGTTCAACGCCAGGTACCGGGGGACCGGCGAGCTGCTGGGCGCGTACGGGCTGGCCGACGCGGTCAACTCCCGGCTCGTCCGGCGCTCCGATGGTGGGGTACCGGTGGTGACCGACGGCCCGTACCTGGAGACCAAGGAGTACCTTGCCACCTTCTACCTGCTCGACTGCGAGAGCGAGGAGCGGGCGCAGCAGATCGCGGCGGACATGCCCTGGGCCGACGTGGAGCCGGTCGAGCTCTGGCCGGTCCTGCACGAGTCCGCGACCGAGGTGTGATTCGCGGCCGATCGATGAGCGCGCAGCCGCACGTCGAGGACCTGTTGCGCGAGCTCGCGCCGCGGGTCCTCGGCGCGCTGATCCGGCGGTACGGGCGCTTCGACTCGTGCGAGGACGCGGTGCAGGAAGCGCTGCTCCAGGCCGCACTGCGGTGGCCGGCAGAGGGGCTCCCGGACAACCCGAGGGGCTGGCTGGTCACGGTCGCGTCCCGGCGGTTGCTGGACCAGATGCGCAGCGAGCAGTCCCGCCAGCGACGCGAGTACCAGACGGCGGTGGCCACCCCACACGCGGAGCTGCTCGGCCCGGCCGCCGACACCGACGCCCACACCGATCGGGACGACTCCCTGGCCCTGCTGTTCATGTGCTGCCACCCGGCGCTGTCCGAGCCGAGCCAGACCGCGCTGACCCTGCGCGCCGTCGGCGGCCTGACCACCGCGCAGATCGCCGCGGCCTTCCTGGTACCCGAGGCGACCATGGCGCAGCGCATCAGCCGGGCCAAGCAGAGCATCCGGGCCAGCGGGGTGCCGTTCGCCAAGCCGGAAGGGGCCCAGGGCGCCGAGCGGCTGCGCACCGTGCTGCACGTGCTGTACCTCATTTTCAACGAGGGGTACGCGACGACCAGCGGCCCCGGCCTGACCGCGCCGAAGCTGTCCGACGAGGCGATCCGGCTGACCCGCTGGCTACGCCGGCTGCTGCCGGACGACAGCGAGGTGGCCGGACTCCTCGCCCTCATGCTGCTCACCGATGCCCGGCGGGCGGCGCGAACCCGGCCGGACGGCGGCCTGGTGCCGCTCGCCGAGCAGGACCGGGGCGCCTGGGACCGCCAGCGCATCGCCGAAGGGGTGGCGCTCGTCACCGAGGCGTTGCCCAACGGTCCGGTCGGCCCGTACCAGTTGCAGGCGGCGATCGCCGCGATCCACGACGAGGCGCCGCGCCTGGACGACACCGACTGGCCGCAGATCCTGGCGCTGTACGAGTTGCTGGAGCGGATCGCGCCCAACCCCATGGTGACGCTAAACCGGGCGGTCGCGCTTGCCATGGTGCACGGTCCGGCCGCGGCCCTGGAGCTGCTGGCCACCCTGGAGGCGGACGGCCGGATCGCCCGCCACCACCGGCTCTTCGCGACCCGCGCGCATCTGCTGGAGATGGCCGGGAACCGGGACGCGGCGGCCGCGGCGTACCGGGAGGCCGGTCGGCGTACCACAAGCCTGGTCGAGCGGCGCTACCTGACCGACCGGGCGGCCCGGCTGGGCGCGGGCGCCTGAGCCGGCCGCCCGACCCGAGTCCTCCACTCAGGAGCGCTCAGGAGTAGTAGCGTACCCAGTCGACGTGCATGACCACCTGCGCGGGCGTGCTGGAGTTCGCCGCCGGGATGCCGTCGGCCGGCCCCTTGTCCTGCTGGAGCACCAGGTGCATCGGCTTGTTCGGGACGGTCAGCGGCGTCCCGCTGGTGGCCGAGTCGTACACCTGCCGGCTGTCCACCCACATCTTCACCGAACCGGCCCGCCACTCCACCGTGTACGTGTGCCACGCGGTGAAGTCGCCGGTCAGGTTGCCGCTCCAGTCGCGGCCGCCGCCCGGCTGTAGGACGGACATGACGAGGTTCTGCTTGGCCGCGTCGCTGTCCCCGGCGAAGTTGATGCTGCCGTCGGTGCTGTCGCTGTCCGACCGTGGCCACAGCTCGATCACCTGCCGGTACCCGGAGCCGGCGTCGAAGCGCGCCCGCACCTGCCATTTGCCGTAGACGTGGTTGCCGTTGGTACCGCACCAGCACAGGCCGCCCGACTTGTTCGCCGACGCGGTGGGGCTGTTGCCGACCCCGAGGATCTGAAGCTCACCGCCGGACACCCGGACCATCGTCGAGTTGTACGTGGTGCTGGAACTCGTCCCGTACACATCCCACATGCTGCCGTTGAGCCCCGACGTGAAGTCGTCGCCGATCGGACCGGTGGCCGGCCTGCCGGCGGGGCGGGTGGCGCCCGCCGCGGGCGGCGAGGCGCCGCGCCCGCCGCGGGCGGCGGACGGGCTGCCGGACGTACC
>JBDZVD010000218.1:0-5846 GCA_040255525.1 Micromonosporaceae bacterium
GGCGGGCCGGTGCGGGACATCGAGCAGCGGTGGCGCCGGGCCCTCGACGACCTGGACAGCCTGCGCCGGCGCTACGACCGCCAGATGGCCCGCGACCAGGCCGTCGAGCGGTGCCGGGTGGTCGCGTCGTGGCTGCCGGTGGTGGACAACCTCGACCTGGCCGTGGCGCACGCCGGTGACAGCGGGGACGGCATCGTGGAGGGGGTACGGGCGATCCGGGACCAGGCGGTCGGGGTGCTGTCCGCGCTCGGCTACCCGCGTCACGACGAGGTCGGGGTGCCGTTCGATCCGGTCACCCACGAGGCGGTCAGCGTGGAGTGCCACGACGACCAGCCGCCCGGGGTGGTGCTGCGGGTGCTCCGGCCCGGGTACGGCGACGGGGACCGCCAGCTCCGCCCGGCCTCCGTGGTGGTCTCGGGTGAGCCTGGTTGAGGCGGCCGCCAGGCTCGCCTGGTTTCTGGGCGAGCCTGGCGGCCGGTCGCCGAGGGCGGGGTCGGACCGGAGCCGGTCGTTTCGCCCGTTCACGGTTGGAGACAATGTCCGCATGGAGGCAGGCGAGATGCCGGCGGTCACGCTGGCTGACGACATATCTATGCCGGTGGTGGGCTTCGGCACCTGGCAGCTGCAGGGGGACCAGGCATACCAGGCGGTCCGCGCGGCGCTGGAGGCCGGGTACCGGCACATCGACACGGCGACGATGTACGGCAACGAGGACCAGGTCGGGCGGGCGCTGCGGGACAGCGGCCTGGACCGGGGCGAGGTCTTCGTGACCACGAAGGCGCCGCCGAGTTCGGCCGGCCGGGAGCGGGAGACGATCGCCGCGAGCCTGCGCGAGCTGGGCCTGGACTACGTCGACCTGTGGCTGGTGCACTGGCCGCCGGCCGGCCGGGCCGCGCCGCCGATGTGGCAGGAGTTCCTGACCGTACGGGACAGGGGGTTGGCGCGCTCGGTCGGCGTGAGCAACTACCGCACCGACCAGATCGACGAACTGATCAAGGTCACCGGGGTGGCGCCGGCGGTCAACCAGATCCCGTGGAGCCCGGCGCAGCACGACCCGGTCCGGCTGGCCGACAGCCGGGACCGTGGGGTGGCGGTCGAGGGGTACAGCCCGCTGAAGGGCACGCACCTGCGGCACCGGGTACTCGTCGAGATCGCCGGGGCGCACGGGGTGACGGTGCCGCAGGTGGTGCTGCGCTGGCACGTCCAGCACGGCATCCCGGTGATCCCGAAGTCGGCGAACCCGGACCGGATCAGGGAGAATTTCGACCTGTTCGGCTTCTCGCTGACCGACCAGGAGACCGACCGCATCGACGACTTGTCCGAGGAGTGAGCGCGTGGACCGGTCCGTGACGGCCCGGACCGGTCCGCACCTCGGCACCACGCCCCGGTCACCTGACTGCCCGGGCCACCTGACTGCCCGGGCCACCTGACTGCCCGGCCGCACGATCGCCCGGCCACCCGCTTGGCCCGCGCCAGCGGATTTGCCGGGCCAGCGGATCTGCCGGACCCGGCCGCCTGGGCGCCTGGCCGCCTGGGCGCCTGGGCGCCTGGCCGCCTGGCCGCTTCCGCCCAAACTGGGCACGATGGAGCCATGGTGCCCCTCGATCTCGCGATCCGGCTGCGTGATGCCGGCCTGGCCTGGAAACCCTCCGTCGGCGACTGGTTCGCCGTACCGGACCGGGAGATGGACGACGACCTGTTCGTCCTCAGCGACATGACGATCCAGGTGTACGAGGTACCCGAAGGGTCGCTCATCGGGTTCAACGGCACCACCGAGTGGGCGCTGGACGACCTGGACAAGGACGAGGCGGTCTGGCTGCCCCGCGAGGATCAGCTCCGCGAGCTGCTCGGTGCCGCGTTCGGGGCGCTGTCCCGCAGCGGGGACGGGTACCGGGTCACCGGCGAGGGGATCGACGTGCGGGCGGGCAGCGCGGAGCGCGCGTACGCGGAGGCGCTGCTGAGGGTGCTCGGTGACCGTGCGGGGACGAGGCGCCGGCGGACTGGCGGTTAACCTGAGCTGCATGGCTGAGCTGCCCGGCGAGGGCCGGCTCGCGCTGGACGAGCTGGAGGAGCGCCTGGGCGTGGCGTACGCCGCCCGTACCTACGCCGACCTGGAGCCGGTCACCGCCGCGCATCAACATCATCGTTCCGGAGAGGCCGAGGTACGGGTCACGGCGTGGGCATCATGGGCGGGTTCGACCACCGCGCGTCCGGTACCGGCGCGACCGACGGCCCGCGCATCACCGTCAACGGGCCGGCGTTCCGGGGCGGCGTCGATGTCCGGCGCCTGCCGTCCGAGGAGGAGCGCCAGCGCCGGAAGCGGGAACGCAAGTGGTTGAAGCGGGAGCGGGAGATCGAGGGCTGATCGCTTTTGCCGGATCGATGCGACATCGGCATTGAAGAGGGGCGTAACGAAGGCAATTATTCGCATACCCTGGTCTCGTGTTCTGGCGACGTAGCCTCCGCAAGCGTGACCACAGCCTGTTCTCCAACGCCACGGCCCTGCTCGCCTGCGGTCTGCTCGCCGGCGTCGTGGTCGCCGCCGCGCTGTTCCCCGCGGTCGCGATGTCCGGCCTGGCCGCGAAGGCCGGCGCCGACGGCTTCGACGAGCTGCCCACCCAGCTGACGGTGACGCAGTCCCCGCAGATCAGTTACGTCTACGCGTCGGACGGCAAGACGCTGATCTCCACGTTCTACGACGAGAACCGCCGCGACGTGCCCATCGCCCAGGTCGCTCCGGTCATGCAGCACGCCATGGTGGCCGCCGAGGACATGCGCTTCTACCAGCACCACGGCGTGGACGTGAAGGGTGCCGCGCGCGCCCTGGTGGCCAACCAGCAGTCCGGCCAGACCGAGCAGGGCGCGTCGACGCTGACTATGCAGTACGTGCGCCAGGCGATCGAGTATTCGGCGTCCACACCGCAGCAGGTCGTCGACGCCACCTCGGACACGGCGGCCCGCAAGCTGCGCGAGATGCGCTACGCGCTGGCGCTGGAGAAGACCCTGAACAAGCAGGAGATCCTGGAGCGCTACCTGAACATCGCACCGTTCGGCAACGGTGCCTTCGGGATCTACGCGGCCGCCGAGGTGTACTTCGGCAAGCCGCCCGGCCAGCTGAGCCTGGCCGAAGCGTCGTTGCTGGCCGGCCTGCCCAAGGCACCCAGCTCGTACGACCCGATGACCACCCAGGGGCGCAAGCTCGCGATGGAGCGCCGCAACAACTACGTGCTGGTCAACATGGTGAAGATGGGCTACATCACGGAGGTCGAGCGGCAGGCCGCGATCAAGGCGCCGCTCACGTTCGCCGGCAAGCCCACGCCGAACGGCTGCACGCTGGTCACGAACAACAGCTGGGGCTTCTTCTGCGACTACTTCTACCGCTGGTGGCTGGAGCAGCCGGCGTTCGGTGCCGACCGGTACGAGCGGGAAAACCGGCTCAAGACCGGCGGCTACTCGATCGTCACGTCGCTGGACGTGGGCGCGCAGGCATCGGCGAAGAAGCACATCGAACAGCTGGACAGGACCGGGAGCAACCCGAGCGCGCTGATGCTCGCCGGGGTCGAGCCGGGCACCGGGCACATCGAGCTGATGGCGACCAACCGCAACTTCAGCAATGACCAGTCGCACAATCCGCTGAGCAGCGACCCGATCAAGCGCAGGCACGGCGTGAAGGGCAACACCCCCAACACCACCAACCCGTTGATCAGCGGTGGCGGGGACATCAACGGGTACCAGGCGGGCTCCTCGTTCAAGGTGTTCACCATGGTGGCCGCGCTGGAGCAGGGGGTCACGCTCAACTACAACATCAACACCACGTCGCCGTACGTCTCGCACTACATCATCGATCCGAGAAGCCCGGCGGCCTGCAACGGCCCGCACTACTGCCCGGTCAACGACAACCCGTCGTGGATGAACGGGTCCCGCAACATGTGGACCGGGCTGGGCCGGTCGGTCAACACGTACTGGGTGCCGATGGAGGAGAAGGTCGGCGCGCAGAACGCGGTCAACGCGGCCAAGAGCCTGGGCATCCAGTTCCGCGCGGCAAACGACGCCAGGCTGGCCGCCAACGCCGACCAGTGGGGAGCCTTCACTCTCGGCGTCTCGGCGACCACCCCGCTGGACATGGCCAACGCCTACGCGTCCCTGGCCGCCGACGGCAGGTACTGCGAACCGCTGCCGGTCATCTCGATCCGCGACTTCGGCGGTAAGAAGCTCGACGCCGCGAACCCGCGCTGCCACCAGGCGGTGCCGGTGGACGTGGCCCGGGCCGCGGTGGACGCGATGCGCTGCCCGGTCGGCGACCAGTCGGCGTTCGGACAGTGCGACGGCGCGACCGCCGCCAACATCCGCCGCATGGTCGGGAAGCCGATCGCAGGCAAGACCGGAACCACCGACGGCAACATGACGGCCACGCTGATCACGATGACCAAGCAACTCGCGGTCGGCGGCATCCTCGCCGACCCGGACTGGCCGACAACCACCCGCCTGGTGCACGACGTGGGCGGTCGCGACCCGCACGCCGGCGTGGTCAACCCGGCGGTGGGGGAGACCCTGCACGACTTCATGGTCGGCAAGCCGGCCATCAACTTCACCGCCCCGCCGCGCAAGATGGCGTTCGGCAAGGGCTCCGGGATGCCCAATGTGACGTGCCAGTCGGTCTCGTCGGCGACCAAGAAGCTGCGGGGCGCCGGGTTCAAGGTGACCGTCGACCGGACGCCGATCACGTCGAAGTGCCCAGCGGGGACGGTCGCGCAGGCCAACCTGTCCGGCGGTTCCGGCGGCTCGGGAGGGACGGTCACGCTGCTGCTGAGCAAGGGCAGCGGCGCGGCGCCACCCACCCGGGGCGGCGGCAAGCCGCCCGTCCGGATCCCCAGTCCACCGGGGCGCGATGGCCAGGGCTGACCGCCGCGGCACACCCGGGCCCGCGTCGCGCGCTCCTCGCGACCGGCAGGTCCGGTGGCACGTCTTGGCACCGGTGGGCCGGTGGTCTACGGTGTACCCCGTACCGGCCGGGGGAGGCTGACTGGGGGGTTTGTCTCCGTTCAATCCGGCTGCGGCTGTGCTCCCCCAGGGGGCTCCGGCTCCATCCGCTTCATCAACAACGACAGGTGGGCCACGATGCGGGCTGGCGGGCCCGGACGCGCGGTGGCCTGACTCGCTCAGATGACCGTGGGGGAAGCCCCGATGGATCCGGAGACGCGTGGCGGCGTCCGCGGGTGGCTCGCGTACCTGCTCGGCGGCCTTGGCGTCGTCGCGGCGTACTACCTGGTGCCGGGGCAGGAGACCGGCCGCGCCGTACGGGTGGCGCTGTCCTGCCTGGTGGGTGTGTCGGCCGCGGCGGCGCTCGGGTACGGGCTGTGGCGGCACCGTCCGGCGCAGTGGTTGCCCTGGCTGCTGCTCGGGGTCAGCCAACTGGTGTACGCGGGCGCCGACATCGGCGTGCGGATGGCGCACCTGTTCGGGGCGACCGTGCCGTGGCCGGCGGTCAACTTGCTGTATCTGTCCCATTACCCGTTGTTGGTGGTCGCGCTCAGCCTGCTCGTCCGCGCCCGGATCCCGGGCCGGGACGTGGCCGGCCTGCTGGACGCGGGCGTGCTGCTCGTGGTCGCGGCGCTGCCGTACTGGCTGTACCTCATCGAGCCGCACTCGCACGCCGGGGCGTCGCTGGCGGTCCGCGCGGTCTGTGTCGGGTACCCGGTGATGGACCTGGCACTGCTGGCGGTCGCGCTGCGGCTCATGCTCGGCGCGGGCCGGCGGCCGGCGGCATTCCTCCTGCTGTCCGCGTACCTGGCGGCGATCCTGACGGCCGACACCGGGTACGCGGTCGATCGGCTGCACGGCGGCCA
>JBDZVD010000219.1:0-5783 GCA_040255525.1 Micromonosporaceae bacterium
CGGGGCCGGTCAGCACCGCGTCGCGCGGCGGCCTCAAGGCCGCACCGACACCACCGCACCACCACCGTTCCTGACCCGACCCATGCACCCGGTGGGCCGGTCATTCCCGCGCGCCCAAACCGCGCCCGTCTCGAAGGAGGCACATTCCCATGACCGCTACCAACGGCGCCGCTACGCCGCTGAGCCGTTACGGCCGCCGCGTACCGATCGTCACCCCGCGCCAGGGCAGGGCCGGTTCGGCCAGCACCAATGCTTCCAGCACCCCGGTGACCACCTCGGTGGTCACGCCGACGGCGACGATCCGCACCATGATCGTCTGCCTACCCGACCAGCTGCCCCGCGAAGCCCTGACGGCTTCCCAGCTCGACCGGCACTTCGGAGTGTCCGGCATATTGACGCCGCGGTTCTGGGCCAGCCAGGCCATGCGGCGATGGCAGCGCAGCCACCTGTTCGGGTTGCGCAAGGGCCGCCCCGCCTACTGCGCCGGCGGACCGGTCAAGCTGCTGGACCTGCAAGGAATGCGGCAGGCCGCTGGTATGGGCGCGGGCATCCGCCACCAACTGTGGCAACGGGTCGTGCACGGCACCCCGCCAGCCCGGTCGTGGACCCACTTCCACGCCCGTCACCTGGCCGACCCCGCCACGTACCCGTACGAGCGGGCGCGGGCGGACTTCTACAACCAGCCCCGCGTCAACGCGATGCGGATGCACAACGCGGCCAGCTACGGCGCCGCTCACCTGCCGGTGGAGGAGCTGGAGATGCTGCAGGCCGGCGCGGTCGCCTACCAGCACTACAGCGCCACCACCGCCGTGTGCGGTGACGCCCTGCTGACCCCGGACGGGCACAAGTTCGCCCCGGCCAGCGACGCCTTCGCCCACCGGGTGACCTACCTCGAGCAGGCCGGCCGGTACCTCGAGACCATCGAGCCTCATCAGCGGCTGCTCGCCGTCGCCATCTAGACACCACACCCAACCGGAACCGGTCGGGCCCCGCCCCCCATCCCCACCTCCCCGGGGGATCGGTGGCGCCCCGACCGGCTCCACCTACCGCGCGAACACACGGCACCCGCGACACATCTACCCGGCCGAAACCCGGACCGCCTCGCCGCCGGCTCAATCACCCCGCTGCGGGCGCTGCCGGTCATGACCGGCCCCACAACGTCGGCACCCACCGGGGTCAGGCCGACAACCCCTGTCACACCTCCAGAAGGGAGGGCACCACCTGTGCTCTCATCTGCCACGGTCACCGCGATGACCGCCTCCCTGACCGAACTCGAACGGGGCGTCGATGCCCGCGGTTGGGGTGCCATGCCCTGGCTGTTCGGCATCTTCGACCAGCCGCACCTCGGCGACGTCCGGGTGATGCAGCTCGAGGAACTGCCCATCGACGACACCCTGTGGCGGCTGCACGACCACACGCCGCCGGGTGTCTGCGTGCCGTACTGGGTCGGACTGCGCGCGATCACCAGGCACCTCGCCGCCGCACCCATACCGCCCGAGCTGCGGTACTGGCTCCACCACGCCGATCGGAGGCTGATCGGGTGCGGGTTCGTCTGCGAAGCCTTCGCACCGCCGAGCGACCCGGGCGAGGAATGGGTCCTTGGCCCCGACCGGCATGCGGCGGACCTGCGGATCATGACCGCGCAGGATGTCGACGGCCGGATCTACCAAATCCTGCGTCACCGTGGCCAGGACCCGGTGATCACGGTGACACCGGACCCAGCGGAGGCGATGCGCCGCCGGGTGATCCCCGACTGCCTGCGCACCCTGATCGCCACCTTCCAACGCCCGGCCGCCACCTGACCGGCCCCCGTTGGTCGCACCGCCGGCGCCCCGGCGCGGGGCATCACCTGCAAGCCCGGCCGGCACACGGCCGCTGTTTCCCTCTTCCCACCTCTAGGAGGCCCCAAGCCCATGTCCCATCGATTGTGGTTCCGACTCGACGACGTCCTGCCGATCGCCGAACACGCCATGGCCTGCCCCACACACACCATCACCGACGCGCAGGCCCTCGCTCAGGCCCCGACTTATCCGGCATTGATCTGGACCAGCACCCCTACCCTCGACATCCTCACCTCCAACGGTGCCCCGGCATGGTTCGGGCCCCGTGGCACCATCCACGCCGCCGAAGCCCACACCTGGCGACACACCCCCACCGGCCGGTACGGCACCGCCTACCAGGACACCTACCACACCGCCTACCTGCCCCTGGACAACCTGACCACCAAACCGGCGGTCATCGACATGCTGCGGCAGGGCAAGGACGACACCTGGGCCTGGGTCAGCGTGGACATCGACCCCACCGACCGGCACCTCATCCGCCCCAACCGAGTACGGGTGCTACCGAACCGGGACGAGCTCATCCCACCCGGACAGCGCTGGGTACCGGCCGAGGTCACCTGCCCCTCGGTCCCCGGCGTCTACCCGGCGCTGGTGCCGGAGCAGTACACCAGCGACGCCGGCTACGAGGTGCCCCGCTTCGACCGGAACACCACCGAACGCATCGTCACCGACCTGGAAGCGGTACACGCCAACCCCGACCGCAACAGTGACCCGATGCCCGGCGAGTACCCGGTCCTGCGCTGGTTCGGCGACGTCCTGGTGATCTTCGAGCAACGCGACACCGCCACCGGGATCAGGCTGCATCACGCCGACCAGGTCCATCCCGACCCGGACGGCCGCTACGCCCTGGGCGCGTTCGGCTGGCACTGGCAGCGGCACCCCCATCTTCCGGCCGGGACGGTGACCAGCCGTGGGTGCTAACTCGTTCGAGACCTACCACGACGGCGCCAACGTTGAAACCGCGTTCGCTGAGGCGGTCCAGGCAGCCGCCTGGGAACACGGGAACGGCGGTTACACCGGCACGATCGCGGAAAAGGACGACTTCATCATCATCACCGAACAGCCGATCAGCTACGACGAGGCCACCCGGCTTGCCCGCGACCTGCTGACCCGCAAGGACCCACGGGTGGCGGACAAGTGGGGCCCGGCCGGGGCGATCCCGGTCAAGCAGACCACCCGCACCGTGCGGCTGGACAACCTGCCCACCCCCGCACTCGGCGGCTCACCGGATCGACAACTGGCCCGGGTCACCCGGATCGCCCGCGACCGCGCCCTGATCACCGAAGCTGAAACTGTCACGGAGGGGTACCGGCTGTTCCCCGAAGGTTTCAGCCTCACCGTCGCCAAAGACCCCGCCGCCGTGACCGCGCAGACCGAGCCCGACGGCTGGCTGTTCTTCGGCTGGGCCAGCAGCTGACCCACCCACCACCCGCGTCTGACCGACGCCGACCACCGAAGTCCGGCAACACTCCAGACCCATGCCCCGCGCCGTCCGGCAGCGGGGCCATTTCATATCCCGTGAAAGGACCCCAGATCCATGGCCATCCGATACATCGTCGCCGACGACCTTGACGGCGCTACGACAGGCGTCGACACCTACCAGTTCTCCGTTGATGGTGTCGACTACCAGATCGATCTGACCGACGACAACCATCAGCGGCTACTGGCCGCCCTCGCACCGTTCACCGCAGTGGCCCGCCGCGCGCCGAAAAACGGCAAAGCCCAGGCCCGGCGCGGCAACGCCACCAAGCCCCGCGGTGCGACGAGCGCGGACGTGCGCGCCTGGTGGTCCCAGCACTGGCAGTCGCACAGCCTGCCCGAGCCGCGAAGCCACGGCATCGTCCCGGCCCAGGTCCGTAAGGCTACGACACCGCCCAGGCCACCAGCACAGACTGATCAGACCGCCGCGCGGCCGCCCTTGGCAGGACCCAGAGTTCAAGGGCGGCCCTGCCGCTGAACCCCTTCGCCGCACCTCGTCGGAAAACGACACCGCCGGACGATTGGCTGTTCCTCGGCTTCGCCATCAGCCCCGGGTGAGACCACGTGCCTTGCGCCAGGAGGCGGAAGCAGTTCAGTGAGGTGCCGCCGACGCCAGAGCCGTACGCAGGAATGAGAACAGCAGATTCACGTTGGACCGGTTCTTACCCCAGTCGAACAGTGTCGTCGGCATCCGGCATTCGCTGACGATCTCGGTCTGCCCGTCTACACCCACCGCCACCGTGATGTTCTCGCCCCAGGACCGCACACTCATCCGCGCTCGGGCCCGGATCAGCCCGTGGGCCAGGTCCGAGGCCACTACCGGCATCCGGTACTCCTGCAACGCCTTCAAGCAGGCCTCGGTGATCTGCTCGGTTGTTGCCGCAAAGGTCTCGTAGCTCCGGTACTTGGCTGCCATGCCTGCTCCAAGAAAGGGGGTTGGCTCGCGACGGTGGATGAGGAGATTACACGCAGTCTCCTGGGGTGATCCCTACGGGCGTCTGTCCACCCCCAACGCCGCCCACCCGCTGCGCACCTTGGGTGGGAGCACGGGCCTGAGGGGTTGACCTGCTATCCGCGAGACCATGCTCGACGCCCGGGTCGAACAGTGGCATGAGCGAGTCCATCGGCACCACGGTCGCACCCTTGCCCCGCGCCGTCGGGTTGCGGGGTCGTTTCGTCTGCCGAGGAAGGATCCGCAGACTCATGCCATCCGACACCTCGTCCCCGACGACCTGGCAGTCACACGGTCTGCCCGAGCCGCGAAGCCACGGAATCGTTGCGGCCCAGGTCCGTAAGGCCTACGGCGCCGCTCAGGCCAGCAGCACAGACTGACCACACCGCCGCGCGACCGCCCTTGGACAGGACCCGGAGTCTCAAGGGCGGCCCCACCGCCGTACCCCTTCGCCGCACTTCGTCGGCCACCGGCACCGCGACCCGGCAGGCGACCGGGCTGCCAGCACGGCCGATGCCGAAGACCACTTGATCCTCGCCGCGAATGAAGCGTGGATGAACCACCTCCGTATGACCCTCGACGAGAGGAGCCGAACGTCATGACTGACCACCTCGCGCCAATCTTGACCAATCCTGGCCTGGCGAAAGTCCTCACCGTGCTGCATCAGCTTGGTGAGGCCACCGCCGCCGCGGTCGCCGAACATGCCGGCCTGGCCTACTCCACGACGACTCCGAAATTGAGGAAGCTGGAAGACGCCGGGTTGGCCGAACCTTTCCGGGCCGAAGACCGACGCACCCTGTGGCGGGTGACCCCGGCCGGACACATCCTGAATGCGAACTCCGCTGCTTCGGATACCGCGGCGCCCGCGACAGCCGCCGGCCCCGACGTCGACCAATCGACGACAATGCCCCCTGTGAGCGCCGAGGCCATAGCCGGCCAGGACCGACCCGTCAACGACGAGCCAACCCGGCAGCCGCAGCTCAGCGACCCCCGGCCGCAGCCGGAGCAGTACGCCGCCACCGACGTCCAGGAGCAGACCAGGCCCGATCCGGTGGCCACGGTGAACAGCAGTGCCACACGGCCCGCGAGACCGACCGCCGCCACCAGCACACCGACCGGGCACCAACCACCGCAACCAACGGCGGCGGCAACCCCACAGTCAAGCGACGAAGGTGCCGACAAGGCCGCCGCCAGCATCGGCGACCACGAGACACGCCTACCCGGAGTCGACGACGCCGAGGCGACGCCGACCGGTTCCCAGGGACCAGGCGCTGTCGAAACCGCCCCGGCGCCAACGGGCAGCCAACCCCAGCGACGTCCGAAAGGTGCCCTCCGGGGCGCGATCGTGGACATCCTGGAGAACCACCCCGACCGGCAATACAAGGTGGGCGAGCTGTGCAAGCTCATCAACGAGACGCAACGGCAGTCTGGGCTGCCCAGCGCCAGCGCCGGGGCGGTCGCCAACGCCCTGGACAAGCTGATCATCGCCGGTGTCGCGGTGCAGACCGTCG
>JBDZVD010000008.1:0-21075 GCA_040255525.1 Micromonosporaceae bacterium
CGCCCGCCGGCCCGCCGGCCGTGGCGCCGGCCGGGGCACCGTTCGTCGCGCCGCCGGAGGTGCCGGCGTTGTGCGCCCGGCGGATCCGCTCCGCCTTCGCCGAACGCATCCGGCGCCACCGGGGCCGGCTGCCGGGAACCGGCACGCTCTCGGTGTCCCCGTCCAGGTCGATGGTGGCGTCCTGGTCGCGCGGCGGCTGCCCGTCGTGGTCGTGCTGCGCCGCCCCGCGCAGCTTCTCCTTGCGCAGCGTGCCGACCCGGATGACGGCGCCCGCCGCGGCCAGCGCGATGATGACCGCGACGATCGCGATGCCGGTCTGACCGCCGAACGGGATCAGGCCGAGCGCACCGCCGACCACCCACGCGATCATGAAGATGGTCTCGGAGCGGCCGAACGCGGTCGCCCGCACCCGCTCCGGCACGCGCTCCTGGATCGTCGCGTCCACGGCCAGTTTCGCCAGACCGGTGGCGGCCGAGGCGACCAGGGTGAACAGCGCCACGGTCAGCAGGTTGAAGCGCGCGGCGGCGAACAGCCCGGCCGCGGCCGTGAGCACGGTGACCTCGGCCTGGAGGAGCACGGGCCGCCGGATCCGCAGCCGGGTGCCGATCGCGGTGGCCAGGAACGAGCCGACCCCGAGGCCGCCGGCGACCACCCCGAGCGCGGCCGCGCCCGCCAGCTTGTGGCCGAACAGCACGGCCGGTACGTGGTGGGAGCGCACCGCGAACGCCAGGAACAGCGTCAGGAAACCGAACAGCGCCCGCAGCACCGCCCCGCCGGACAGCACCGCGACGACCAGCCTGCCGTTCAGCACCTTGGTGCCGCGATTGAAGATCGCCGGTACCGTCTCCGGCGGCTCCGAGTCGGCGCGTGGCGGCAGCTTCAGGGCGAAGACCATGCCGGCCACGAAGATCACCGATGACACGCGCAGCGGCCACTGCGGCCCGAACCAGTAGGCGGCCGCGCCCAGCGGGGCGACCACGGCACCCGCGATCGAGCCGAACAGCGAGGCCCGAGCGCCCGCCTCCGACAGTCCCATGGACGACGGCAGCAGCCGGGGGACCGCCGCGCTGCGCGCCACGCCGTACGCCCGGGACAGCAGCAGCACGCCGATGGTGGCCGGGTACAGGCCGAGCCCGTGGATGTAGTCGGAGATCAGCCAGGCGAGGAACGCCCGGCCGAGCATGGTCGCCGCCAGCGCGTAGCGCCGGCCGTGCCGGAACCGGTCGAGCACCGGCCCGACCACCGGAGCCACCAGCGCGAACGGGAGCATGGTCACGAACAGGTACAGGGCGACGTTCTTGCGCGCCGCGTCGCCGGCCGCACTGAAGAACACCGTGCCGGCCAGGCCCATGGTGATCAAGGTGTCGCCGGCACACGAGGCGGCGTGCAGATCGAGCAGCCTGATCATCCCGATCTCGCCACCGCCGCCGGCGTGCCGGATGACCTGAACCCGCCTGTTCACCCAGCGACCGGCTCGGGTTGCGCCGCGCGCGGACCTGCGCGCGTTACGCACCCCGTACCCGAGGGTCTTTCCCAGCGACGGCATGTGATCCATGGTGACCCATCGCAGCGACATTTGCCCCCTCCCCTCGGGCATTGCCCGCCGGCCATGAGCAAGAATGCTGATGTGACCTCGGGTACCAGGAGCAGACTCGACCAGGTTCTCGCCGACGCGGTGGAACTGGCCCGCGCGGCGGTCGTGGAGGCGGCGATCGAAGAAGGCGGCCTGCCGCTCGCCGGCGTCGACACCGAGGGCGGGGCCGTCGGTGAGCATCTCGACGCGGTGTCCGAGGGTGAGAGGCTCGTCACCCACTTCTTCGCCTGCCTGCTGCCGGGCTACCGGGGCTGGCGCTGGGCGGTCACCCTGACCCGGGTTCCGCGCAGCCGCCAGGTGACGGTCAACGAGATCGTGCTGCTGCCCGGGCCGGACGCGCTCGTCGCGCCGCAGTGGGTGCCCTGGGAGGAGCGGGTACGCCCCGGCGACCTCGGGGTCGGCGACCTGATGCCGACCCCGCCGGACGACGACCGGCTGGTGCCCGGGTACCTGCTGTCGGACGATCCGGCGGTGGAGGAGGTCTCCGGGGAGCTGGGACTGGGCCGGGCCCGGGTGATGTCCCGGGAAGGGCGGTCGGACACGGCCCAGCGCTGGTATGACGGCGATCACGGGCCGGAGGCGCCCATCGCCACCGCGGCGCCGCGGACCGCCCGGTGCGGGACGTGCGGGTTCTACCTGCCGCTGGCCGGTTCGCTGCGGCAGGCGTTCGGGGTCTGCGGCAACCTGTTCGCCCCCGACGACGGGCGCGCGGTCAGCTCGGACCACGGCTGTGGCGCGCACTCGGAGGTACTCGCCGAACCGGTCGCGGAGGTCGAGGAGCTGCCCACCGTGTACGACGACGGTGAACTGGATCCGGTCGCCGACGGGCCGGTCCCGACCGGGCTGGACGCCGAGCGCCTCGACGTCTCGTAGGGTCTGCGACCTCTCGCCGGTCCGGTCAGCCCTCGTCCACCTGCGCAGTCTCGGCCTGGCGCGCCCGCAGCCGCCGCACCTGGCGGTGCCGGTCGTGGCGGATCATCAGGTACAGGCCGGGCATGATGCCCAGGACCACGCCGGCCAGGCAGGTCCACAGCCAGTTGGTGTGCCCGTGGTCGTGCAGCCAGCCGCGGAAGGGCAGCAGGGCCAGGCCGATGACGGCCCAGACCGCGGTGCCGATCACCGCGAACGGGACCATCGGCGGGTCGAGCGGCTGCACCCTCGGCTTCTCTACGTCCACGCGAGCAGCGTACGTCCCCCGGGCGCCGCGCCGCCGCCAGGGATGAGGCGCGTCGCCGGCCCGCGCCCCGCCCCGCGTTGTGCCCGGGGCACCTCGCGGCGACTACCGTCGATCGTGACTGTGCGGGTGCGCGCGGAGTCACATGTCGTTAGCCATGCTTATTAGCTATGCTAAGTATCATGACGGAACGGACGGCGGTCATGTCGAAGCCGGTTGCCCCGGCGGCCCTCGCGGCCGTGCTGGGAAACGCCATCAGCCGGTTCAGCCGCAGGCAGCGCCAGGCGCGGCCGGTGGGCGAGCTGACCCAGAATCAGATCTCCGTGTTGACCAGCCTCGAGTTGGGCGGTCCGCTGACCCCACGGGAACTCGCCGACGCCGAGCGCGTCCAGCCGCCGACCATTACCAAGATCTTGGCCCGCTTGGAAGATCGCGGACTGCTCCAGCGCACCCCGCATCCGACCGACGGGCGGCAGGTGCTGCTGTCCCCGACGCCCGCCGGCCACGACATCGTCGCCGAGCAGCGGCGGGCGAAGGACGAGTGGCTCACCCGGGCGCTTTCCGGCCTGAGCCCGGCCCAGCGGCAGATCCTGTGCCAAGCCGCGGAGATCATGGCGCGGATCGCCCGCGAGGGTGACTGACGAGGACGACCGACGACAGCGACCGACCTGGCCGACCGACGAGGGCGACCGACATCCCGACCGTCCACACCCGACCGAACACCCGCAGGAGGCGAACGCTCAGAGTGCGAGCGCGTTTGGGCAGCACCTTTCAATCCTTGAAAGTCCGCAACTACCGACTCTACGCAACCGGCCAGCTGATCTCACTGATCTTCGGCTGGATGCAGATCACCGCGCAGGACTGGCTCGTCCTGCAGTTGTCGCACAACTCGGCCTCCGCGCTCGGCGTGGTCACGGCCTTCCAGTTCGCACCGATCCTGCTGCTCACGTTGTACGCGGGGAAGCTCGCCGACCGGTTCGACAAGCGGGTCATGCTCCTGATCGCGAACTCCACCTGGCTGGTGCTGGCCGCCGTGATGGGCGTCCTGGTCACCAGCGGTGCCGTCCGGCTGTGGTGCGTGTTCGTGTTCGCCCTGCTGTGGGGCACGGTCAGCGCGTTCGAGACTCCGACCCGGCAGTCGTTCGCCTCCGAACTCGTCGGGCGGTCGCTGCTGCCCAACGCGCTGGCACTGTCCTCGGCGACGTTCAACTCCGCGCGGGTGATCGGCCCGGCGCTCGGGGGCGTGGCCATCGCGGTACTCGGTACCGGCTCGGCGTTCGTGGTCAACGCGGTGTCGTACCTGGGCCCGCTGATCATGCTCACCCTGATGCGCCCCGGCGAGCTGTACCGGGACGGGCTGACCATGGGCAGGGTGTCGGCCGACGACGCCCGGGTCGTCGACGGGCTCCGGTACGTGCGGCGCCGCCCCGACCTGATCCTGCCGCTGGCTCTGATGCTGGTGATCGGCATGGCCGGGTTCAATTTCCAGCTGACCCTCGCCGTACTCGCCAAGAACGTGTTCCACACCGGCGCGGCCTCGTTCGGGCTGTTCACCACGGCCATCGCGGTCGGTGCGCTGATCGGCGCGCTGACCGGCTCCGGCCGGCGCCGGCGCCCCACCGTGTGGGTGGTGCTGTGGAGTGCCATCGCGTTCGGCGTGCTGGAGACGGCTGCCGGGATGATGCCGACGTACCTGATCACCGCCGCGGTACTGGTCCCGACCGGATTCGCCATGATCTATCTGTCCCAGGCGGCGAACCAGCGGGTACAGATGGGTGTGGACGCGGAGATGCGCGGCCGGGTGATGGCCCTGTACGTGCTGGTGTTCCTGGGTACGAACCCGATCGGCGCGCCGTTGGTCGGATGGGTGGCACAGGCGTTCGGTGCCCGGCTGTCCATCTCGCTCGGCGGAGTGATCTCCCTGGTGGTCGGTGGTGCCGCACTGGCCGTCCGGTTGCGGATGAGCGGCGGCCGGATCAGGATGCGGTTGGCACCGATGCCGAAGCTCTACCTTGATGTCCCGGCGACGTGGCAGGGTGAGGAGCATGGAGTACCCGCAACTGCTGGAGTGTTTGGCCGCAGATTCCACCCGGTTACGGCAACTCGCCACCCGCGACCGGAGCGCACCGGTTCCGAGTTGTCCACAGTGGACCGTCAATGACTTGGTCAGGCACGTCGGCGAGGTGTATCTGCACAAGACCGAGTGCATGCGCCAGCAGCGCTTCCCCCGGCCGTGGCCGCCCGACTGTTCCGGCGAGGAACCGCTCGACCTGTTCGACCGGTCCTACGCCGCGCTGACCAAGGAATTCGCCGAGCGGCATCCGACCTCACCCGCGGCTACCTGGTACGAGCCCGAGCAGACCGTCGGGTTCTGGATCCGCCGGATGGCACAGGAGACGGTCATCCACCGCGTCGACGTCGAACTGGCGGTGGACGGATCGCCCTCCGGGATCCCGGAGGAGCTGGCCGTCGACGGGATCGACGAGGTGCTGGAGCGGTTCCTGGCGTACGGGTCGCACCGCTGGACGGAGAACTTCGTGCCGAGCCTGCCCGGCCGTGACCAGCCACCCGTACTCGTCGCGACCGACGGGTTCGGGTGGCTGGTGCGGGCCACGCCGGACGGGGTAAGGATCGACATCGCCACGCCGCGTACCGAGGCGAAGGCGAGCGTGTGCGGCGACCCGGTACCGCTGCTGCTGTGGTTGTGGCGGCGCGGCGACGGCGGCGTGGAAACCGACGGCGACCAGGGATTGATCGACGGGCTGAGAGCGCTGCTTCGCGACGCGACGCAATGATGTCGTTACCCACAGCGTGTCAAGAATCGGTGGCGGTCGCTGACCAGGGGGCCTAGCCTCAGAGACTGTGGCGGTCCTACGTGACCTCATGATTGTGCTGACGCTGTTCGCGCTGGCCTGTCTGCCATGCCTGCTGGCAATGCTGGTGACCGCCGACATCGCCGCGGAAGCGATGGCGCGGGCGTTGCGCCGCCGGCTGCGCGCGCTACGCGGGCGGCATTCGGAGCGCCGGCTGGCCCGCGAGGTCGGCATCAAGGACCGGCCGGTCACCACGACCCCGACCGGGCCCCCGATCGAGCAGCTCGCCGCCGACCTGCGCAGGCTCGGTCAGCAGCGGATCGGTGTGGCAACCCGGTCGCCGGTCTGGTTCGCGGCCGTCCAGCGTGCCTACGATGACCGGCTCGGCCTGGCCTGCCACGAGCTGGAGATCGCCGAGCACCTGCACGAGCTGACCGGCATCGACCTCGAGATCGAACGGGTGCGGGTCGAGGGCGAGTTGCAGAGCGCCGGGCTCGCGCTGGTGAGCGTGGACACCCAGCGCAGCCAGGACCAGCGTTGACGCTGCCGGACAACCGGACGGCGCGGCACCGCCTGTTCATCGCGATCGAGCCGCCCCCCACCGCACTGGACCATCTCGCCGCGTTCACCGCCGGGCTGGGCTTCGTCCAGGCGGGGGTACGGGTGACCGCACGGCACCTGTGGCACGTCACGCTCGCGTTCCTCGGCGACGTACCGGAGCCCCTGCTGCCGGCCGCCGCCGGCGCGCTCGACCGGGCGGCCGCCGCGGTACGCGCGTCGCCGGTGCCCGCCCGGCGACCCGGCGACCGACCGCCGGCCGCGCCGCCCACCGTGCGGCTGGCCGGTGGCGGCCGGTTCGGGCGAGGCCGGTTCACCCTCGTCTGGGCCGGAGTCGACGGCGATCTGGGGCCGCTGCGCCGGGCCACCATCGGTGCGCTGCGGCGGGTACGGCTGCCGTACGACGACAAGCGGTACCACCCGCACCTGACTCTGGGCCGCCCCGGCGACCGGGTACCCGCGGAGGTGGTCGCCGCCGACCTCGCCGCACTGGCCGGGTACCGGGGTCTGTCGTGGACGGTCGGCGGGCTGGTCCTGTACCGCAGCCACCTGGGCCCGAAGCCGGTGTACGAGCCGCTGCACAGCGCGAGCCTGTCCGCGCTGCCCGTAGCGCCGGACGCCGGGCCCGGATAGCGCGGGGCCGCCGGGAGCTGCACGCCACCGGCGGCCCCGCACCGCCTCGACAGGACCTACCAGGCCCACGCCTCCGGGCCGGGTCCGCCCTTGCCGATCGGTGGGAACAGCTCGTCGAGCCGGGCGAGCGCCGCATTGTCCAGCGTGATCGACAGGGCGTCCACAGCGCCGTCGAGCTGCCCGATGGTCCGCGGGCCGATGATCGGGGCGGTCACGCCGGGCCGGGACAGCAGCCAGGCCAGCGCGACGTTGGACGGGTCGTGACCGAGTTCGGCGGCCAGCTTCTCGTACGCCTCGATGGTCTCCCGGTGCTGCTCCAGTCCCTCGCTGGCGGCACCCTCCGACGACCGGGACGCGGTGCCCTCCCGCTGCTTGCGGATCGCACCGGACAGCAGGCCGCTGTGCAGCGGCGACCACGGGATGATGCCGATGCCGTACGCCATCGCGGCCGGGATCAGCTCCAGTTCGACATGCCGGGTGAGCAGGTTGTAGATGCACTGCTCGGAGACCAGGCCGAGGAAGTGCCGGGACGCCGCGGCGGCCTGCGCCTGGGCCAGGTGCCAACCGGCGAAGTTGGACGACCCGACGTAGCGGATCTTGCCCTGTGCTACCAGGGTCTCCATGGCCTGCCAGATCTCGTCCCATGGGGTGGACCGGTCCACGTGGTGCATCTGGTACAGGTCGATCCAGTCGGTCTGGAGGCGGCGCAGCGACTCGTCCGCGGCCTTGATGATGTGCCGCGCCGACAGCCCCCGCTCATTGGGCCAGTCGGACATCTTCCCGTACACCTTGGTGGCCAGCACGACCTTGTCGCGCCGGCCACCTCCCTGCGCGAACCAGCGGCCGATGATCTGCTCCGTGTACCCCTCGCCGGGCCGCCGTCCGTACACGTTGGCGGTGTCGAAGAAGTTGACCCCGTGCTCCAGCGCGCGATCCATGATCGCGAAGCTGTCCTCTTCGGACGTCTTCGGGCCGAAGTTCATGGTGCCGAGGCAGAGCCGGCTCACCGTGAGACCGGTACGACCGAGGTTCGTGTAATCCATGAAGAGACCCTTTCACTTCGAGCACACTCGAAGGCAAGGGTCTCGACTCGGCTGACTTCCGAGGCTCGGCTGCTTTCCCGAGGCTCAGCTGCTTTCCCGAGCCGGTGCCGAACCGAACAGCACGTCGTCCCAGCTGGGCAGGCGCTTGCGCGGCTGGTCGCCCGATCCACCCTGCTCTCCCGAGCCGGAGGAGCTGCTGCGCCGGGGGCGCAGCACCGCCAGGGACGGCACCGCCGGCACCTCCTTGGCCTGGTCCGGGTCCTCGTCGAAGGCGCTGCCCGAACCGCCGCCGAGCAGGGCCGCCGCGCCACCGGCCACCGGCCGCTGCCGCGGGGCGTCCGGCGACAGACCACCCGGCTCCGCCGGTCCCAGGGGCCGGTCGAGCGAGGCGAGCAGCGCGTCCCGGCCGGCCCGGATCGGATCGCTGGACCGGGCCGGTTCGCCCAGGCCGCGACCCGGGCGCGACTCGCGCCGCGCGGTGTCGGCCGACGGCCGCATCGGCTCGTGGCCGCCCCGGCCGGTCTCCCCGCGCATCGGCGGGGCCAGGCCCCGCCCGGCGCGCTCGATCTGCGGATCCTGGCCGAGGATCGGCGTCGGCCGGTCGGTGCACAGGTACTGCGCCATGTCGTCGTGCGGCGTGACCTGTGTGCGGGTCTTGTCCAGCTCCCAGACCGCCTGCGCGGTCGCCTTGCCGCTCGGCCAGGTCGCCACGATCCGCCAGGTGCCGTCGTCTCGGCGGTACGCATCCCAGGCGATCTTCTCGCCGTCGACGCCGTGCTGCGCCAGCCGGCCGTCGACCACCTCGGCCAGCGAGGCGCCCCTGTCCGACGTCTTCAGCCGGGCCCGCCGGGCGTGCTGGGCGAGCATGGCCCGCTCCTGGAGCACCGGCCCCGCGTAGCGCAGCACGCGGTCGACCGGCACGCCGGCGACGCGCGCCACGTCGTCGGCGGACTCGCCGGCCCGGATGCGGGCCTGGATGTCGCGCGGCGAGAGCGTGATCTCGTGGTGGTCCGGCGCGCCGGCGCTCGCCGGGGCCGATGGCGAGTGGGCGGGCGCCCGCAACGCTGCGTGGATCCGCTCGTCGTTGGGGAGCGCGAGGAGTCGGCCCACCTCGTCGGCGAGCACAAAGGCACGGCCGTCCTCGGAGAGGGCGACGAAGCGTACCGGCCGCATCGCTTTCCTCCGTCCCGTACTCGCGAGGCGTCGACTTATCACGCCACCGTACGCGCCTCGCGCTCGGGATGCGCGCAAGCCACGCCGACCGGGAGCCTAAAGTCGCGTGACCACGTAGTCGATGCTCGCGGTCAGCCGCTCGACGTCGCTGGGCTCGACCGATGGGAAAAGCGCCACCCGGAGCTGGTTGCGGCCCAGCTTGCGGTACGGCTCGGTGTCCACGATGCCGTTGGCGCGGAGGACCTTCGCGATGGCCGAGGCGTCCACGCCGTCGACGAAGTCGATCGTCGCGATCACGTGGGACCGCAGCGCCGGGTCGGTCACGAACGGGCTGGCCACCGCGGAACGCTCGGCCCAGCCGTAGACGATCGAGGCGCTCTCCGCCGTGCGCTTCGCGGCCCAGGCCAGGCCGCCCTGCTCCAGCATCCAGTCGACCTGCTCGGCGGCCAGGAAGATGGTGGCCAGCCCGGGAGTGTTGTAGGTCTGCTCCAGCCGCGAGTTGTCCACGGCCGCGATCAGATCGAGGAACGCCGGGATGTAGCGCCCGGACTCCTTGATCTCGGCGGCCCGGGCCAGCGCGGCCGGGGACATCAGGGCGAGCCAGATCCCGCCGTCGGAGCCGAAGCACTTCTGCGGGGCGAAGTAGTACACGTCGGTCTCGGTGAGGTCGACGTCCAGCCCACCCGCCCCCGACGTGGCGTCGGTCAGCATCAGCGCACCGGCGTCCGCGCCGGCGACCCGGCGCACCGGCACCGCGACGCCAGTCGACGTCTCGTTGTGCGGTGTGCAGTATGCGTCCACCCCGGCCTCGGCGACCAGGGTCGGGGCGCTGCCCGGCTCGGCCGTGTGCACGGTCGGTTCGCCGAGGAACGGGGCCGCCTTCGCGGCGGCCGCGAACTTCGCGCCGAACTCCCCGAAGCTGGCGAACTGCGCCCGGTCGCGGATCAGGCCGAACGTGGCGACCTCCCAGAACGCCGTCGAGCCACCGTTGCCGAGCACGACCTCGTAGCCGTCGGGCAGGCCGAAGAACTCGCCGATGCCGCGGCGCAGCCGGGCCACCTGGTCCCGGACCGTCTTCTGCCGGTGCGAGGTGCCGAGGTATGTGGTCGCGACGCCGGCCAGCGCGGAGACCGCGGCCGGCCGCACCTTGCTCGGGCCGGCACCGAACCGGCCGTCGGTGGGGCGCAACTCGTCGGGGATCTGGATGTCCATCCCACCGTCCTTCCATGAGAGCAAACGGTGCGGCGCCGGGGGAGGCCGGCACCGCACCGATTATCGGCGGTTCAGACGCCGTGCGGCGTCTTGTCCCACCCTTCGACATCCTCCGGCTTGCGCGGGCCGGGGCCGACGTAGCGCGCCGACGGCCGGACCAGGCGGTTCAGCTGCTTCTGCTCCAGGATGTGGGCGCTCCAGCCGGCCACCCGGGCGCAGGTGAACATCGAGGTGAACATCTGCGCGGGTACCTCGGCGAAGTCCAGGACCACGGCGGACCAGAACTCGACATTGGTCGCCAGGACCCGGTCGGGCCGGCGGGCGTGCAGCTCCTCCAGCGCGGCCTTCTCCAGCGCCTCGGCGATCTCGAAGCGCGGCGCGCCCAGCTCGCGGGCGGTACGCCGCAGGGCACGGGCCCGCGGGTCCTCCGCCCGGTACACCCGGTGGCCGAAACCCATCAGCCGCTCGCCCCGGTCGAGTACGCCCTTGACGTACCCCTCGGCGTCGCCGCTCTTCTCGACGGCCTCGATCATGTGCAGCACCCGGGACGGCGCCCCGCCGTGCAGCGGCCCGGACAGCGCGCCGATGCCGGACGAGATGCAGGCGGCCACGTCGGCACCGGTGGAGGCGACCACCCGGGTGGTGAAGGTGGACGCGTTCATGCCGTGCTCGGCGGCCGAGATGAAGTAGGCGTCAACGGCCTTGACGTGCCGCGGGTCCGGCTCGCCCCGCCAGCGCTTCATGAACCGCTCGACGATGGTGGACGCCTTGTCGATCTCCTTCTGCGGCACCGCCGGCAGGCCCAGTCCGCGGGCGGACTGCGCCACGAACGACAGTGCGGTCACCGAAACCCGGGCCAGGTCCTCGCGGGCCCGCTGGCCGGAGATGTCCAGCAGCTGCCCGAGGCCCCAGTACGGGGCGAGCATGGCGACCGCGGACTGGACGTCGACCCGGATGTCGCCGGAGTGCACCGGTACCGGGAACGGCTCGGCGGGCGGGAGGCCCGGGCCGAACTTGCCGTCGACCAGCAGTGCCCAGACGTTACCGAAAGACACCTTTCCGATCAGATCCTCGATATCGACGCCGCGATATCGCAGCGCCCCGCCTTCCTTGTCAGGCTCGGCGATCTCAGTCTCGAAAGCGATAACGCCTTCGAGACCCGGCTTGAAATCGGACATCTCGTTCTCCTGGATCTTGTGTCCTCGCTGACGGCGCCTCCACCGATCGGTTGACCGGTCAAGACACTCGGGCGATCCCGGTATGACTGTCTGTTGCGTTCACGTTTCATCTTGCCTGGCGGACAACCCGGTGGGCGAGACAGTCTTGGTGTGCTACGGGCGACATCTTTCCCGCAGTGTGGATGGCCCCGGTAGGCAACGCTGCGCGATGTGTTCCGGACGACAGTTGTTCGCGCAGGTGAGCGTGCCAGGGAAGGATGATCTAATAGTCATCGGCGGCGCCGTCGCGCCGTCGCGCGGGCAGTTCGGGGGAGAGGGATGTCGTCCGGGACCTTCGAGGAGCTGCGCCGGGAGTACTCCGACGGAACGCTCGAGGAACGGGACCTGGCCGCCGACTGGCCGACCCAGTTCGGTCGCTGGCTGTCCGGCGCGGTCGCCGCGGGGCTGCCCGAGCCCAACGCCATGGTGTTGTCCACCGCCGACCGGGCCGGCCGGCCCAGCTCCCGTACGGTCCTGCTCAAGGGGTACGACGACCGGGGCTTTGTGTTCTTCACCAACTACGAGTCCCGCAAGGGCACCGAGCTGTCCGCCAACCCGTACGCCAGCCTGGTCTTCCCCTGGTTCGCGATGTTCCGGCAGGTGATCGTCACCGGGTCCGTCGAGCGGACGAGCCGCGGGGAGACCGAGGAGTATTTCGCCACCCGGCCACGCGGCGCCCAACTCGGCGCCTGGGCCAGCCCGCAGTCGCGTCCGCTTCCCGGCCGGGTTGCGCTGGAGGACGCCTGGCGGGCGGCGGAGGAGCGGTTCGGCGCGGACAGCGTGCCGGCCCCGCCGCACTGGGGCGGATTCCGGATCAGCCCGGTTACCGTCGAGTTCTGGCAGGGGCGGGTGAGCCGGCTGCACGACCGGCTGCGGTACCGGCGCCACGAAGACGGCCAGTGGCTGACGGAGAGGCTGGCACCGTGACGGGCACCACTCGACCGGTCTGGCTCGGCGCGTCTGGCGCCGCGCAACGACCCAGACCAGTCGCCCGACCAGTCTGGCTCGGCGCGTCTGGCGCGGCGCGACCGCCCAGACCAGTCGACCGATGACCGAGACCGACGCTCGACACCAGCTCACCGGGCCGGATGACGAGACCGGCGGGGGCCGGACAGCACCGGACGGTACGGAACGGATCAACGCCCGGCCGCAGCCGGAGGCCGGGTGGCGCCGGTTCGCGATCGACACCAGGCCGCTGCGCCACCCCGCGTACCGCCGGGTGTTCATCGGTAACGCGACCTCGTTCTTCGGTACCCAGTTCACCGCGGTGGCGGTGCCGGTCCAGATGTACGCGCTGACCAAGTCCACGCTGTGGGTCGGGTACCTGGGGCTGGCCGGGCTCGTTCCGCTGCTCATCTTCGCGTTGTGGGGCGGCGCGCTGGCCGACGCGGTGGACCGCCGGCGGTTGCTGTTCGTCAGCTCGCTGCTCATGTGGCTGTGCACGCTGGGGTTGCTGACTCAGGCCGTACTCGACGTGGGCAGCGGGAGCCTGCTGCTGATGCTGGTGGCGGCCCAGTCGGCGGCGGTCGCGGTGAGCTCACCGACCCGTTCGGCGATCATCCCCCGGATCGTCGACCTCGACGAGGTGCCGCAGGCGAACACGCTCAACTACACGGCCAGTACCGCCGCGTCGGTCGCCGGCCCGCTGGTCGCCGCGATCCTGATCGAGTACAACGTGGCCTGGGCGTACGGCGTGGACGCGGTGACCTTCACCGTCGCGCTGTGGGCGGCGTTCCGGTTGCCGGCCATCGCACCGTCGGTGAACGGGGAGGGCGGAGGATCCCGGGCCCGCCTGGCGGACGTGATGTTCGGGCTGCGGTACCTGGCGACCACGCCGGTACTGCTGCTGTCATTCGCCGTGGACATCGTCGCCATGGTGCTGGCGCAGCCCCGGGCCCTGTTCCCGGCGATCTCCGCGCAGCGGTTCCACGGCGCTGGCATCGGCTGGCTGTACGCGTCGATCGCGCTCGGCTCGGTCGTCGCCGGGCTCACCTCAGGCTGGGTCGCCCGGGTGCGCCGGCAGGGGGTGGCGCTGGTCGGGGCGGTCGTGGTCTGGGGCCTGGCGGTGGCGGCCGCCGGCCTGGCCCACTCGCTGTGGCTGTGCGTGCTGCTGCTCGCGGTGGGCGGCGCGGCCGACCTGGTCAGCGCGATCTACCGGCAGACCATTCTGCAGACGTACGCCCCGGACCAGTTGCGCGGCCGGATGCAGGGCGTGTTCACCGCCGTCGTGGTGGGCGGGCCGCGCCTGGGCGACCTGCGGGCCGGTGCGACCGCGGTTCCGCTCGGACTGGGCGCCGCGTGGGTCGGTGGCGGCATCGCGGCGACCGTGGTGGCCGTCATTCTCGCCGTGGTTTTTCCGTCTTTGCTGCGCTATGCCGCAGACCGCCCCTGAGTTAAGGTCGCCGTCATGCAGAAGGACGCGCTCTCTCCGTCGGGTACCCAATGGGTGATCAAGTCCGGAGACCACGAGGCAACGGTGGTCGAGGTGGGCGGCGGGCTGCGGGCCTACCGGTCATCGGGGCGTGAGGTCGTCGACGGGTACCAGGAGTCCGAGCTGTGCCCCAGTGGCGCCGGGCAGGTGCTGGCGCCGTGGCCGAACCGGATCCGCGACGGCCGCTACA
Organism: Micromonosporaceae bacterium; assembly: GCA_040255525.1. Lineage (GTDB taxonomy): Bacteria > Actinomycetota > Actinomycetes > Mycobacteriales > Micromonosporaceae > Rugosimonospora. The sequence continues at coordinate 14,039 of JBDZVD010000008.1, forward strand.
CGTTCGACGGCCAGACCCATCAGCTGTCGCTGTCCGAGCCGACCCAGCACAACGCGATCCACGGCCTGACCCGCTGGGCGCCCTGGCGGCCGATCGAGGTGTCCGACTCATCCGTTTCGGTGGAGTACCAGCTTCCCGCCCAGCCGGGATACCCGTGGACGCTGTGGCTGACGACCACCTGGACGGTGGGCGCGGACGGGTTGACCGCCACGCACACCGCGACCAACCTCGCCGACCGGCCGGCCCCGTTCGGCCTGGGGGCGCACCCGTACCTGGCCGTTCCGGGCTCGGTGGACGACGTGCTGCTGACCGTGCCGGCCCGCAGCCGGCTGCTGCTGGACGGCCGCGACCTGCCGATCGGGGCGGCCCGGGTGGCCGGCGGCGACTACGACTTCACCAGCCCGCGCGCGATCGGCGACGCCCGGCTCAACACCGCCTTCGGCGAGGTGCCCGAGGGTGGGTCGAGTGTCGTTCTGTCCACTGTGGATGGCGGGCCGGTCGTCACGGTGTGGGCGGACGGCGCGTTCGGCTGGTGGCAGCTGTTCACCGGCGACACGGTTCCGGCGCCCCGGACCCGCCGCTCGGTGGCGGTCGAGCCGATGACCTGCCCGCCGGACGCGTTCCACTCCGGGCGGGACGTGGTCAGGCTGGAGCCGGGCCAGACCTGGCGGGCCTCCTGGGGAATCACGCCGGCTCCCGGCCGGTGACCGGGATGGACTTCGACGCGGTCGTACGCCGCCGCCGGATGGTCCGCAACTACGACCCGGACCGGCCGGTCCCCGCCGGGGTCGTCGACCGGCTGCTGAACCTGGCTATCCGGGCGCCCTCGGCCGGCTTCTCCCAGGGCTGGGGGTTCCTGGTGCTGGAGGCGCCGGAGGACCGGGCGCGCTTTTGGGCCGCGACCACCCCACCCGGGGAGCGCAGCCGGAGCCGGGTTGTGGCGCAGCCGAGCACCCCTGAGGTGTCTGGCGGGGAGCGCAGCCGGAGCCGGGTTGTGGCGCAGCCGAGCACTGCCGACGGTGATCGGCCGCTCCAGCCGGCCAATCCCTGGCTGGACGGCATGCGCCGGGCACCGCTCATCATCGTGCCCCACTCGAACCGGGACATCTATCTCGACCGGTACGCGGCGCCGGACAAGGGCTGGACCGACCGGGACGAGGCGCGCTGGCCGGTGCCGTACTGGCACATCGACGCCGGGATGGCCAGCCTGCTGATGCTGCTCGGCGCGGTGGACGCCGGACTCGGCGCGTGCTTTTTCGGCATCCCACCCGAGTCCATGGCAACCTTTCGGGCCGCCTTCGGCGTTCCACCGGAATACACCCCTATCGGCGCCGTCACTGTGGGCTATCCTGCCCCGGACCGTCGGTCACCGTCGCTGCGGCGTGGCCGGCGGGAAGTCGACGAGGTCGTGCACCGAGGCCGATGGGGGGCAGCGGCGTCGTGACACTCGCCCGTGGTCGCTAGGCTGGCTGGCAGCGACGACGGGCGGGCGTACTGGAAGGGGGAGGCGACCGGCGTGATCTTCAAGGCGGTCCGGGACGGTCGTCCGTATCCGGAACACGAACTGACGATGAAGGAGTGGGCCGAGATCCCGCCTCGCCCGGTGCGCCTCGACCAGCTCATCACCACCAAGCGCGAGCTCGCCCTCGACCGCCTGCTGGCCGAGGACTCGACCTTCTACGGCGACCTGTTCCCGCACGTGGTGCAGTGGGAGGGTGGCCTGTACCTGGAGGACGGCCTGCACCGCGCGCTGCGTGCCGCGTTGCAGCAGCGGACCACGATCCACGCCCGAGTGCTGACCCTGCCTCGGGGATGACCCCTGGGGTAGCGATGACGACTCTGGACCTGCTCGACCTCGACTCCCTCCACTCCGACGAGGAGCGGCAGATCCGCGACGTCGTGCGCCGGATGCTCGACGAGCGGGTGCGGCCGTTCGTCGCCGGCTGGTACGAGGAGGGTGAGACTCCGGTCCGGGAGCTGGTCAAGCAGTTCGGCTCGATCGGGCTGCTCGGCATGCACCTGACCGGGTACGGCTGCGCCGGGGCGTCCGCGGTGGCGTACGGGCTGGCCTGCCTGGAGCTGGAGGCGGCCGATTCGGGGGTACGCAGCATGGTCAGCGTGCAGGGCTCGTTGGCCATGTACGCGATCTGGCGGTACGGCAGCGAGGAGCAGAAGCGCGAGTGGTTGCCGGCCATGGCCAGCGGCGAGGCGATCGGCTGCTTCGGCCTGACCGAGCCCGACCACGGGTCCGACCCGGCGTCCATGGCGACCCGGGCACGCCGGGACGGTGACGACTGGATCCTGTCCGGCGGAAAGATGTGGATCACGAACGCGCCGGTCGCCGATGTCGCGGTGGTCTGGGCCCGGGGCCCCGAGGGCATCCTCGGGTTTGTGGTGCCCACCGGCGCGCCCGGCTTCACCGCCCGGGAGATCCGGCACAAGATGTCCCTCCGGGCGTCCTCCACCGGGGAGATCGTGCTCGACGACGTCCGGCTGCCCGACGCCGCACGGCTGCCGGAGGCGCGCGGCCTGCGGGCGCCGCTGTCCTGCCTGACCCAGGCGCGGTACGGCATCGTCTGGGGCGCGCTCGGCGCCGCCCGGGACTGCCTGTCCGTGGCCCTGGACTACGCGCTGTCCCGGGAGCAGTTCGGCCGCCCGATCGCCGGCTTCCAGATCACCCAGGCCAAGCTCGCCGACATGGCCCTCGAACTCCAGAAGGGGTACCTGCTCGCGTTGCACCTGGGCCGCCGGGCCGACGCCGGGTCAATGACGCCGCAACAGGTCAGCGCCGGCAAGCTCAACAACGTCCGGGAGGCGATCGCGATCGCCCGGCAGTGCCGCACGATCCTGGGGGCCAACGGGATCAGCGGGGAGTACCCGGTCCTGCGGCACGCGAACAACCTGGAGAGCGTGCTCACCTACGAGGGCACCTCGGAGATCCACCAGTTGATCGTGGGCCAGACGCTGACCGGTTTGTCCGCCTTCAGCTAGATCCTTCCCGCCGGTCCGCTCCGGTCGCGACTGTCGCACCCTCCGCTTACGCTGTGGACAGAACTCGATCACAGGCGGGAGAACTGGCCATGGCATCCAACCCGTCATTTGAGCCCGGTCGGGCGGGCCTTCCCGAGGAACCGACCGTCAGGCAGCCGGTTGCGGGTCACGACCTGCACCCCACATCAGAGCTGCCGGAGATCGACACCGGCACGGGATGGCCGGAGGGCGAGCCGGCGACCGAGTCTCTCGCGGCCGGGCCGCTCGGCCGCGACGCCTCGCCCGCGGCCGGCACCGCCGAGCCGGTCCGCACGCTGGCCCGGCGGGAGGCGGCCGGCGGCGGCGGTGACGGTGACGGCCTGCCGGAGCCGCGACGCCGCGCCGGCGGCTGCCTGATCTGGCTGGCCGGCGCCGTCGCGCTCGTGATCGTGCTGGTTCTGGTGCTGAACGTGTCCGGGCTGCTGCCGCACTTCCACAACCCGTTCGCGTCCAAGAAGACTGACCGCAGCCAGCCGACGCTGTTGCTGTCGATCAAGGATCTGGCCAGGTTCGACGCTGCCAGCGGCAACTTCCAGGAAGTGATCGACGTCCAGCAGGACAGGTCGTTCATCCCGAACATCATCTTCAACGACCGCAGCCTGTTCGTCTGCGTGGGTTCGGTCGACGCGTACGTCGACTTCAGCAATATCGGCAAAGGCGACATCACCGACTCGACGGATCACAAGACGGTCACCGTGCGGCTGCCGGCCGCCCAACTGGACAAGGCCAACATCGATCACGACAAGAGCTACGTGTTCGCCACCCAGAAGGGCCTGGTCAACCGCATCGGCGACTTCTTCGGCGGCGACCAGAACAAGGAGCAGGAGCTGTACAAGCTCGGCGAGCAGAAGATCGAGCAGGCCGCCAGGGACAGCGGGCTGGTCCAACGGGCCGAGGACAACACGGAACAGATGCTGGAACAGCTGCTCAAGTCGCTCGGGTACACCACGATCACGGTGACCTTCACGGCGAGCTAGGCTCCGTCGTATCGGCCGACAACGGCGTCGGCGCGCGGCGCAGAGGGACCAGCGGTGATTAGTGTCTTCGACCTGTTCAAGGTCGGTATCGGGCCATCCAGTTCGCACACGGTCGGACCGATGCGCGCCGCTCGTACGTTCGTCGCCGCGCTGAAGGCCGACGGCACCCTGGCGCACGTCGCCGGGGTCCGGGCGGAGCTGTTCGGGTCGCTCGGCGCGACCGGGCACGGCCACGGTAGCGACCGGGCGGTGATCCTGGGGCTGGCCGGCGAGGATCCGGAGACGGTCGACACCGCCACGATCGCCGACCGCGTCGGCGCGGTCCGGCAATCCGGCAGGCTGGCCCTGCTCGGGTCGCACGACGTCGATTTCGACGCCGACCGGGACCTGGTGCTGCACCGGCGCCGTACGCTGCCGTTCCACCCCAACGGCATGGTGTTCACGGCCCTCGACGGGGCGGGCGGGGTACTGGCCGAGAGGACGTACTACTCGGTGGGCGGCGGCTTCGTGGTCGACGAGACGACCGGCGGGCTGAAGCGCGACGAGACGCGGGTCGCCTACCCGTTCCGGACCAGCGCGCAGCTGCTCGACCGGGCCCGGTCGGCGGGCCGGCCGATCAGCGAGGTGATGCTGGCCAACGAGCTGTCCTGGCGCGGCGAGGCGGAGGTGCGGACCGGGCTGCTGCACATCTGGCACGTGATGCAGGAGTGCGTGGAGCGCGGCTGCCAGGCCGACGGTGTGCTGCCGGGCGGCCTGAAGGTACGGCGGCGCGCCGGGGAACTGCGGCGTGCTCTGGAATCGGAGATCTTCGCGACCGATCCGCTGCGCGTGATGGACTGGGTGAGCCTGTTCGCGCTCGCGGTCAACGAGGAGAACGCGTCGGGCGGCCGGGTGGTGACCGCCCCGACCAACGGCGCGGCCGGCATCATCCCCGCGGTGCTGCACTACTACACGAGGTTCATCCCGGCCGCGAACGACGACGGAGTCGTGCGGTTCCTGCTGACCGCCGGCGCGATCGGCGTGCTGTTCAAGGAGAACGCCTCGATTTCCGGCGCCGAGGTCGGGTGCCAGGGCGAGGTCGGTTCGGCGTGCTCGATGGCGGCGGCCGGACTGACCGAGGTGCTGGGCGGCTCGCCCGGCCAGGTGGAGAATGCCGCCGAGATAGCGATGGAGCACAACCTCGGCTTGACCTGCGACCCGGTCGGCGGCCTCGTGCAGATTCCCTGCATCGAACGCAACGCAGTGGCGAGCATCAAAGCTATTACCGCCGCGAGAATGGCTCTGCGTGGAGACGGTGAACACTATGTGTCACTGGATAAGGTAATCAAGACGATGCGCGAGACCGGCGCCGACATGAAGGTGAAGTACAAGGAGACCGCGCGTGGCGGTCTGGCCGTAAACGTGATTGAGTGCTAATCGGCGTCGGTTAAACACGATTACCGGCCAAAGATGGAACGTTTACCCGATGGTCAAAGTCAACACTCTTCGTAACAGTACATGACTCGGGGCGGGCGTTGGCCTGCATGATCTTCTAGCGCCCGGGAGGTGACGGGGTGGCGACCGTCGCGCTCAAAGACGTAACGAAAGTGTTCCCAGACGGCACGATCGCCGTCGACAACGTCAGCCTTGACGTCGGCGACGGTGAATTCATGGTGCTGCTCGGGCCGTCCGGCTGCGGCAAGTCGACGGTCCTGCGGATGGTGGCCGGATTGGAGGATCCGACATCCGGCGCGATTGTGCTGGACGGCGAACTCGCCAACGACGTGCCGCCCCGGGACCGGAAGATTGCCATGGTCTTCCAGGATTTTGCCCTGTACCCGCACATGACGGTCGGCGACAACATCGGGTTCCCGCTGCGACTGTCCGGAGTGGACCCCGAACCGCGTGCCGAGCGGGTCGCCGACGTGGCCAGCGCGCTGGGCATCGGCGACGTGTTGGGCCGCCGGCCGTCGCAGCTCTCGGGTGGGCAGCGGCAGCGGGTCGCCATGGGTCGCGCCATCGTCCGCCGCCCCGGCCTGTTCCTGATGGACGAGCCCCTGTCCAATCTGGACAGCGGGTTGCGGGCCGAGCTGCGCGCGGAGATTTCCGGGCTGACCCGTGAACTCGGCGTCACCACGCTCTACGTGACGCACGACCAGGCAGAGGCGCTGACCATGGCCGACCGGGTCGCCATCATGCGGCGCGGAGTACTGCAGGACGTGGGTACGCCGACCCAGGTGTACGGGCGGCCCGCCACCCTGTACGTGGCCGCGTTCCTCGGCGCACCGCGGATGAACCTGCTCGAGGCGCAGGTCTACGTGCACCTCGACCGGCACATCGCGCTGCACATGGGCGAGCAGACCCTGTACCTGCCGTGGAACGACATCCGGGCCCGAGCGGTGGCGCACTACCACGGCGAGCGGATCGTGGTCGGGATGCGGGCCGAGGCGCTGGTGCCGGTACCGATCGACACCGAGGGCGACGTGCTGCGCGGGCGCATCCGGTACCTGGAACATCACGGCCACGAGTCGTTGGCGTTCCTGGACATCGGCGCGTACGCGGTGATCGTCGACGACATCGGCGGCAGCCCGCCGGAAGTCGCCGGCCCGCGTGGCCTGCGCCGGTTCGGCAACCTCGTCAGGCGGGTCGCCGGCCGCGGCGGTGAGCCTGAGCTGGTCGGCGCCGGGGTGGCCGGTCACGCCGCGAACGGGAAGCCGAGCCCCGGCGGGCGCAACGCCGAGGGCGTGTTCAGCGACCCAGGCCGGCACCACCGGCGCCCCGCCGAGTTGGCCGTCCGGCTCGCCCCGTACCCGGCGGTCGGCAGCGGGCATCCGCTGGCGGTGTCGGTCCGGATGGAGGCGCTGCACTTCTTCGACGACCGCGGGAAGCGCATCGACGTCGGCTGGCGGTAACCGCGCGACGAGGCGCTGACCGGTCGCGCGCGGGCACCGCACACCGGTTGGGTGCGGCGAGGTGCTGACCGGTCGTGGGCGGGACGCCGCAGGGCGCGGCGGTTCGCGGCGGCCCTATCGTGGTGGCGTGCCCTCTCGT
>JBDZVD010000008.1:21175-114825 GCA_040255525.1 Micromonosporaceae bacterium
GAGCGACCGCTTGATCGCGACGCCTCCTCCGTCGGCGCCGCTGGCGGTCGCGGTGCTTCCCGTGAGCGACCGCTTGATCGCGACGCCTCCTCCGTCGGCGCCGCTGGCGGTCGCGGTGACCCGATTCTCGGCGCCGCGCGCGAGATCGCCGAAAGTGTCCTCTGGCCGTCAGCCGCCGAGGTGGACCGGGCCGACCGGGTACCGGCCAGCCAGCTGGACCTGCTGGCCGCGGAGGGCTTCTACGGGCTTTCCACCGAGCTGGACCCGCCGAGGCTGGCCGGGGTGGTGGAGACGCTGGCCAGCGGGTGCCTGAGCACCGCGTTCGTGTGGCTCCAGCATCACGGCGCGGTGCGCGCGGTGGCCGCGTCCGAGCGCCCGGAACTGCGCGAGGCGTGGCTGGACGAGCTGCGCTCGGGGCGGCGCCGGGCCGGTGCCGCCCAGGCCGGCGCGCAGCCCGGCCCGGCTCGGGTACGGGCGCGGCGGGTCGACGGCGGGTACCTGCTGACCGGCCAGGCGCCGTGGGTGACCGGTTGGGACATGATCGATGTACTGCACACCGCGGCCCGGGTACCCGGCGATCCGGAGGAGACGCTGATCTGGGCGCTGGTCGACGCCGCTACCGGTGCCACGCTGACCGTGGAGCCGCTGGATCTCGTCGCGGTCGCGGCGAGCCGTACCGTGCTGGTGCGCCTGGCCGACCACTTCGTACCGGACGAGCGGGTGACCATGATCGTACCGTTCGCCGGCTGGCCGGCCCGGGACGCCGCGGGGCTACGGAACAACGGTTCCCTCGCGCTCGGACTGGTCGACCGCTGCGTACGGCTGATCGGGTCCGGCACCTTGGGTCGGGAACTCGACGAGTGCCGGGCCGGGCTGGACGCCGGTACCCCCGAGGTGATGCCGGAGCGGCGCGCGGCGGCCTCGGCGCTGGCGACCCGCGCGGCGGCCGCCCTGACCGTGGCCACCGGCTCCGCCGCGGTGCTGCGCGGTAGCCACGCGGAGCGGCTGACCCGGGAAGCGCTGTTCCTTCAGGTGTTCGGCTCCCGGCCGGCGATCCGCGCGGCCCTGCTGGACGGCTATGCCGGGGTTCCGAAGTCCTGAGTCCAGTACGGCGTGTGCCTGCTGTTGTACGCCAGCCCGACGCCGATGTTGCGCAACGAGCAGTTGAGGATGTTGGCCCGGTGCCCCTGGCTGTTCATCCAGGCGTCCATCACGGAGGCCGGGGTGGACTGCCCCTCCGCGATGTTCTCCGCCGCCATGGAGTAGCGGTAGCCGGCGTTGGTGATGCGCGTCCACGGGGTGACGCCGTCGGGCGTGTTGTGGTCGAAGTAGTTGCGGGTGGCCATGTCCTGGGAGTGCCCCCGGGCAGCCGCGACCAGGCGGGAGTCGACGGTCAGCGCCGGGCAGCCGGCCTTGGCCCGTTCCTGGTTGACCAGCGTGACCACCTGGCTCTCGTAGCCGGCGTTACCGGACGGCGGCTTCGCGGTGGTGCGTGCCGGTGCCGGGCGACGTGTGGGTGCGTGGGTCGGCGTGCGGGTCGGCGAGGGGCGTATGGACGGCGGGGCGGATGCGGACGCGGAGGTGCCCGCTGAGCCGGACGGGGAGGCGGTCGCCGTCGCGCTCGGGTCCAGCGCGGCCACGACCCGCGGGTCGGAGACCGGGTGGGCGGGCTGCTTGGCGGCCTCCCGGAACACCACCGTGAACACGCCCGCCAGCACCAGGACGAGCACGGCGGCACCGCCGATGGCGAGCCGCTGGATCAGCCGCTGATGCCGGTCCTCGTCGTGCGCGTCGACGTGTCGTGCGGAGTTGGTCACCGGAACCTCCACGAACTCGTTCGGCTGGTCTGGCTCGGCTCGCCCGCGCCGCGCCACGACCCGGACCAGCCGGCGAACACGTACCGCACGCCCGCAACAACTCACCGCGAATGCGGGGGTTCCGCGCGAACCCGTAGAGATTAACGGCTTCCGGACCTGCGAGGACACCCACGTATCGGGATTCACTTCGGCGACGGTCGTCGATACCGCACGGCGTCCCGCGCCTCCGCCCGCCCGACCCCGGAACCCGGCCGCACCGAGCGCCTCACGCCCGTCGTGCACGCCGCCGGGACGGGATTTCCGGCGGCACGCGCCGACCGGCGCGAACCGGCATATCTTGACGGTCATGGCGTACACCCGGCTGTACCGCAACGGTGAACTCGCGGCCGAGGACTTCCCGATCGAGGACGTATCGGAGCACGTCTCGGACCCGGCCGCGACGGTGTGGTTCGACCTGTGCGCCCCGAGCCCGGAGCAGTTGCAGAAGATCAGCGAGGAGTTGGGGCTGCACCCGCTGGCCGTCGAGGACGCGCTGCACCGCCACCAGCGGGCCAAGCTGGACCGGTACCCCACTCACCTGTTCATCACCGCCTACTGTGCCGGCCTGGACCGTGACTCCGGGGAGTTGACCAGCTACGAAATGAACGCGTTCGTCGCCTCGAACGCCCTGGTCACGGTGCGCAAGGACGCGGCCTTCGACATCGGGCAGGTGGTGGCGCGGTGGGACGACAACCCCGACCTGGCCAAGTCCGGCGTCTCCTTCCTGCTGCACGGCCTGCTCGACTATGTGGTCGACACCCACTTCGAGGCGGTCCAGGCGCTGGACTCGGAGATCGAGGCGCTGGAGGACCGGCTGTTCGAGGATCGGCCGCAGGACCGGCGGATCCAACTGCTCACATTCCAGTTGCGCAAGTCCCTGGTCAACCTGCGCCGGGTCGTGCTGCCGATGCGCGAAGTGGTCAACTCGCTGATGCGGCGGGACCTGCAGACCGTCGACGAGGCGATGGCCCCCTACTTCCAGGACATCTACGATCACGTGCTGCGCGCGACGGAGTGGACCGAGTCGCTGCGCGACCTGGTGACGAACATCCTGGAGACGCACCTGACCCTGCGGGGCAACCGGATCAATACGATCATGAAGCAGGTGACCAGTTGGGCGGCGATCATCGCGGTACCGACCGCGGTCACCGGGTTCTACGGGGAGAACGTGCCGTACCCGGGGTTCGGCCACCTGTCCGGGTTCATCTCGTCGATCGTGATCATCGTGGTCCTCGCCGCTGGCCTGTACCTGATCTTCAAACGGCGCGGCTGGCTCTGAGCCCAGGGCGCCTCGGCGCCCGTCACGCCACCGGGCCCGGTCCGATCGGACCGGGCCCGGCTCCGGGGTGGCGAAACGTCAGAAGAGTGCCGGGACGCTCTGGCTGTCGACATCCTGGTTCGGGTCGGTCGTTGCCGGGTTGCCGCGGAAGTCGGTCCAGCACGGGTGCGCGACGAAGTCGACGCCCATCGCGATGGCGCTGTAGTCGCCGATGAACACGCCCTGCAGGACGTTGCCGTCCTCGTCTGTGCCGACGAACTGGACCTGCGGGTTTGCGGTCTGGGTGGTGATCCGCCGCAGGCGGCCGGGCTTGTCGCCCCAGCCCGCCGAGTACGCGTAGTCGACGCCGATGCCGTGCGGGTCGAACGCGCGCGTGTAGTACGAGACCACGACCCGGTTGGCCACCGCCGCGACGGCCGGGAACCATTCGTCGGTACCGCTGCCCACCGTCACCGGTTTCGACCAGCCCCGCTCGCCGCGCTTCGAGCCGACGAGGAACGTGTCGCCGTTGGTCTTCACCGACGAGCTGCCCGAATACTGGCCGTCGCGGTCGTCGGCCCAGGTGATCCACAGCCGGTCGGTGAGCCGGTCGTAGGCCATCTGCGGGAAGCTGTTCAGCCGGAAGTTCTCCCCGGTGAGGGTCTCCGGGAAGTCGAAGTCGCTGGCCACTTCCTGGCTGCGGTACGTGCGCCCACCGTCCCGCGAGGTTGCCACCACCACGGCGTCGTGGTCGTCCACGGCGTCGCAGTCCGCGGTCTCGCAGATCGAAGTCTCGTACGCGATGTACAGCGTGCCGTCGTTACCGACCTGGGGGTTGGAGCCGGAGCCGAACGGCGTGATCCCGCCCTTGAACCCGGCCAGAGTCGGGGACACCCGCCTCGCGCCCGACCAGGTCCGGCCGAAGTTGCCGGAGCGCACCGACATGATCGGCGATTCGAGGTAGTTGCCGGCGCTGTCGTAGGTGAACCGGGTCCAGGTCACGTAGACCGTGCCGCTGGTCGGGTCGGCCGCGATCCACTCCTTGTCGTTGAAGACGTCGGTGGGCACCGGGGTACCGGCCGCGGTGACCCCGTCGATCTGCAGGATCGCTGGATCGCCCCAGGTCAGCCCGCCGTCGTGGGAGACCGACACGGTGAGCCCGCTGGCCTCCTGGGAGCCGTCGGTCGGCAGTACCCGGCTGAACACCAGGTTCGCGTAGTAGACGGTGTTGCCGGGGCCGAAGGCGATGGCGGGATCCCCGGCGGCGTCCATGTAGGACAGTGCGCCGGTCGCCCCGGTGGGGTAAGCCAGATGCGGCAGGACGGCGTTCTTCCAGGTGCGGCCGCCGTCGAGGCTGGTCAGCGCGACGCCGCCGCTGTCGTTGCGCTGCTCCCGGTCGTTGAACAGGCGGTAGTCGTTGGAGCCGGCGACGAGGTTGCGCGGGTTGTACGGGTTCACCGCGATGGTCGTCTCGTTCTGGGCCGCGCTGCATCCGGCCTGGCTGCCGACCGGTACGACCGTGTCGCCCCTGATCAGGTCCACGTTCGGCGCGAGGTTGCGGTACGGGTTCGGCTTTCCGAGGTAGTCCTGGCACAGTGCGGAAAGGGTGGGCTCGTCACCGCCCTCGTCGTCCTCGCCCTCGGCGAACTGCTCCTTCAGCAGGTCGTTGGGGACCCTGTGTTCGGACGGCTGGTCGCCCTGGAAGGGTCTGACCCGGGATCCCGCGCGGGTACCGGGGTCGGCGGGTGCCGGCTTCGCGACCCCGCCGGCGCCCATCACGGTGGACGGCGCACCGGCGCCGGCGGGCGTCGTGACCGCCGCGGATGCCGGCTGTCCGGCCGCGGCGAGAGCGATGGCGGCCAGTGCCGAAGCGGTCGCGACGGCGGCCGCCCGCAGTCTTCCTGGTGTCACGTCAGTCCTCCGTCCCCGCGCCGCGCACCGTCGCGCGGCGCTTCTCACGGTTCGACTGCTGTCTATCAAGAAGCCAGCGGCGACGGAACCGCCCGGGACCCTATGACTCGTCGGTGGCACCCTCGCGTGCCGCTGGTGCGGCCCCGGTGGACTCGCGCGTCCGGACCCCGAGGGGAGCGGGTGGCGCGGCCCGGGTGGCGCGGCCCGGGTGCGGTGCAGGTGGTGCGGCCGAGCGCACGGGGGAACGCCGGCCGCACCGTGCGCCATGATACATATCGATCCCTGCGAGCGCGGGCGGGACGCGGACACCGGCCGGGGTGCCGGCGGGACTGACGGGATTGGATGAGCGGGCGTTCGGGTACCTGCTGGTTACGGTCTTCCCCCTGACCAGAAGGTGAGTCGTCAGATGATCGTTCTCGGTGTGGTCCTGCTTCTGCTGGGCCTGTTTCTCAAGGTCTCGATCCTCTGGACCATCGGCGTCATCATCCTCGTGATCGGTGCCGTGCTGTTCCTGCTGGGATCGGTCGGGCGGCCGGTCGCCGGCCGCCGCCATTATTGGTGAACCGGGCAGTCACATCGGGTGCGGCCCGCTCCGGCGCGACGCCGCTGGGCCGCACTCACCGTCCACTGTGGAGTGCCCTCGGTACCGGATCTGAAATCTCACCTCCGGTAGGTGAGCCCGGTTCACCCCGATGGCATGAACGATCTGTTGCGTGTTCGATCGCTTCTTCACCGGTAAGGCGTCCCGTCTGGCTGTTTCCGGCATCCTCGCCGGCGCCGCGCTCGCGGTGTTCGCGTTCCCCGCGGCGGGCCTGTACGGCCTGATCCTCAACCGGGTCACGAACTTCTACAACACCGCCCCGGACGCGCTGGAGATCCCGCAGAACGCGCAGATCACCACCGTGTACGCGAACGACGGCAAGACGCTGATCACGAAGTTCTACGACGAACGGCGGCACGATGTCGCGTTGAACCAGATTTCGCCGTATATGCAGGAAGCGATCGTGGCGTCCGAAGACGCCCGCTTCTACAAGCACGGCGGCGTGGACCTGCGCAGCGTCATCCGGGCGTTCGTCTCCAACGGCCGGGGCGACAACGCGCAGCAGGGCGCGTCCACGCTGACCATGCAGTACGTGCGCAACGTGCTCAAGGAGGACCCGAACCTGTCGCCGCAGCGGCGGGTGGACGCCACCGCGAACAACGCCGGGCGCAAGATAACCGAGATGCGGTACGCGACCGCGCTCGACAAGAAGTACTCCAAGAAGGAGATCCTGCGCCGGTACCTGAACATCGCCTACTTCGGCAACGGCGCGTACGGCATCGACGCGGCCAGCCGCTCCTACTTCAGCAAGCCGCCCAGCAAGCTCACCCTGGCCGAGGCGGCGCTGCTGGCCGGTATCGTCCAGTCGCCGGACGTGGACAACCCGGCGTTCGGCGACCGGCAGGCGGCACTGACCCGCCGCTCGTACGTGCTGGACTCGATGGCGAAGATGAAGGTCATCACGCCGGCGCAGGCGGCGCGGGCGAAGTCGGAGCCGGTGCACATCAAGACCAGCATCGAGCCGAACAACTGCACCGCGGTGCCGAAGGAGCACAACGACTGGGGCTTCTTCTGCGACTACCTGACGCAGTGGTGGATGAACCAGCCGGCCTTCGGGCAAACCCAGCAGGATCGCAAGGACTCCCTCAAGGAGGGCGGCTACACGATCGTCACTTCGCTGGACCCGAAGACCCAGGCGGCGGCGCTGAGCCAGTCGCTGGGCGTGTACGGGTACGGCAGCCCGATGGCTCTGCCGCTGGCCATCGTGCAGCCCGGTACCGGGCGGATCGCGGCCATGGCGGTCAACCGGCACTACTCCCTGGAGTCCAACCCGGGCGGAGTCGACTACCCGAACAGCACCGCCCAGCTGATCGGCGGCAACGGGGGAATCCAGGGCTATCCGGCCGGCTCCACGTTCAAGATGTTCACCATGCTCGCTGCGCTGGAGCAGGGCAAGAAGCTGAACACGGAGTTCAACTCGCCGGCCAAGTTGCAGACCAAGTGGTACGCCAACGGCTCGGCCAGTTGCAACGGGTACTGGTGCCCGGGCAACGACAACCCGTCGTGGATGGACGGTCCCCGGACCATGTGGAACGGTTTCGGCCGCTCGGTCAACACCTACTTCGTCTGGCTGGAGGAGCAGATCGGGCCGGAGAACGCGGTGGCCATGGCGCAGCGGCTGGGTATCACGTTCCGGGCGCCGGCCGACGCCGACCTGGCCGGTGTCAAGGCGGTCAACTGGGGTGCGTTCACGCTCGGCGTGGCGGACACCACCCCGCTCGACCTCGCCAACGCGTACGCGACGCTCGGCGCCGACGGCCGGTACTGCGATCCGCTGCCGGTGCTGTCCATCAGGGACGCCCACGGCAGGGAGGTGTCCGCGGCGAACCCGAACTGCCGTACCGCGGTCGCGCCGGACATCGCCCGGGCCGCCCTGGACGCGGGCCGCTGCCCGGTGGGCGAACAGTCGGCGTTCGGCATGTGCGACGGTGGTACGGCGCCGGAGGTCGGCTCGATCATGGGTGGGCGGCCGATCGCCGGCAAGACCGGTAGCACCGAGAACAACGCGACCGAGACATTCGTGGGCGTGACCCCGCAGTTGGCGGGCGCGGCGATCGCGGCGGATCCGGACAACCCCAGCGATCTCGCGGGCGAGGGCGTGTCCTCCAGCGTGAACAGCGCGGTGGCGCACACGCTCGCGACGGCGCTGACCGGGCAACCGGTGGTCAACTTCCAGGCTCCGTCGGCGGCGATAGCCGGCACCGGCTGAGGTGCCCCGCCCGCAACGCGAACTTGCACTCGCATTCCCGGGCCGCTCGGCGGGCCTATCCGCGAAGCCGGCGATCCGCTGCCGGCGTGGCACGGGCGGCCGGGGGCTGCCGGGCGCCCGCCGGCCTGGTACCGGCGTGGCGCGGGCGGCCACGCCGGCACGCCGGTGTGAATCCGGTCGGCAGGGGTAACGGCCCTGCCGATCGGGGGTGCCCAGCATGGTGGTGGTGACAGAGCACACGGCAGTGTCGACCGGCCGGTGGGCGCTGCTCGACCAGTACCTCGCGGCCGCCACCCGGGACCTGTTCACCCACGACGACCGGCTGCGCGGGCTCACCGTCGAGGTGCGCTTCGACCGGGGCGTGGCACACCTGACCGGTGACGTACCGGAGACTGCCTCGCTGCGGGTGGTCCGCGAGCTGCTCGGCCGGGTCGACGGCGTGTACGGGGTGTGGTCGCGGGTGCGGGTGTCCGGGCGTACGCCGACCATCCTCGATCTCGGCTGCGGCCGGACCAAGCAGTACCCGGACAACATCGGCGTCGACCGGTACCCGACCCCGGCCGTGGACATCGTGGCAGACCTGCGCCAGGGCGTACCGGCGGCGGACCACTCGGTCGACGTGGTGTTCACCGTCCACGTGCTGGAGCACCTCATCGACTTCCTGAACCTGATCGACGAGTGTCACCGGGTGCTGCGGCCGGACGGTGTGCTGCACGTGATCAGCCCCTGGTGGCGGTTCGTCAACGCGGTGGCGGACCCGACTCACGTGCGCTACCTCGACGTGCAGACCATCAAGGGGATCTGCGACCGGCGCGACGGCTCGCCCCGCTGGTACCCGCTGCACGCGGCCTGCGACGGCGCGAGTGTGTTCGCCGACCTGGCTCCGCTGGCCGACGGGCAGCCCGGCCCCGACCCCTCGCACCTGGCCCGGTTCTTCGACTGAGTTCCGCGCCGCGCGTCCCGGAGCACTGACGCCGGTGCGATGCCAGGTGCCGCGGCCCGCGGCCGACTCGCCCGCATTCATGACAGCGCGCGCAAGAGCGGCGCGAGCAACCTGAAGAGCTTCTCCATCGGCATCGCGCCGGGTGCCTCGCTGGTGGGCCTCAGCGTCTTCGGCTCGTCGGAGTTCGCCATCAACTCCGTCATCATCCAGGCGATCGACTACGCGGCGAACGTCGCGAACGTGGACGTCATCAACGAGTCGTTCGGCGGCAATCCGTACCCGACCGACGGCGCCGACGCGACGGCACTGGCCGATGACGCGGCGGCGATCCCGTACTCGTACACCCTTGGGTGAGGTAGCGATGACGGCGGCGGGCCGGGGGCGGTGCCCCCGGCCGCCGCCTGTCCCGGCTGGCTACTCCTGGCTTTCCACCAAGAGCTACTCCTGGCTTTCCACCACGAGCAGCCGGCGGGCGAGCGCGTCCTGCCGCACCGCGAGCGCCTGCGCGTACTCCGGCGAGGCGTACCACTCCCGGGCGCGTCGCACGTCCGGAAACTCCACGATCACCAGGCGCCGTTCGCTCGGCCACCGGCCTTCCAGCGCCGTCGGCACCGCGCCCCGGGCCAGGTACCGGCCGCCGTAGTGGGCGATCGACTCCTGGGCGAGCTCGCCATACCGAGCCGCCCGCGCGTCATCCAGGATTTCGACCTCGGAAATGACCCATGCCGCCACCGGACAAGGGTGCCAGTTGGGAACGCTGCCACTGTAGTCGGCCGTATGGACTCCTCGCGGGCGGAATGGTGGGGAAACCTTCCACCAACCGGGTGGTCGGGGCTCATCCGGACGTTAGGAGCGGCGGCGGCAGGGAAAGACCCTGAGCGTGAGCGGTCAGGTCATGGTCTTCGCGCCCGCCCCACAACTCACCGTGACGGTTGAGAAGCGGGGCGACGGGCAGGAGATCCATCTCCACCCAGGTGGCCAGGGGGTCTGGCAGGCCCGAATGATCGCCTCGCTCGGCCTTCCGGTGGTCCTGTGCGCGGCGTTCGGCGGTGAGGTGGGCCAGGTCCTCGAGCCGCTGATCGCGGCGGAGGGGATCACCGTGCGCGCGGTCCTGGGCCAGTCTCACAACGGCACCTACGTCCACGACCGGCGCGGTGGCTCCCGCGTCGACATCGCCGATGTGACCGGCGATCCGCTGTCCCGGCACGAGCTCGACGAGTTGTACGGCGTGACGCTCGCGGAGGGCCTGGCGGCCGACGTCTGCCTGCTCAGCGGGGCCGCGCATCCGGCTGTGGTACCGCCCGAGATGTACCGTCGGTTGTCCACCGACCTGGGCCGGCACGGCCGGCGCGTGGTCGCGGACCTGTCCGGCGAGCACCTGAGCGCCGTGCTGGACGGGCAGCCCTACCTGGTCCGGGTCAGCCACGAGGACCTCGGTACCGGCAACGACCTCGACTCGCTGATCGCGTCGGTGTGCCGGCTGCGCGACCGGGGAGCGGACACCGTACTGGTGACCCGGGCGCACCAGCCGGCCGTGGCGCTGATCGGCGACGTCATCTACGAGGTGGTCACGCCCAAGCTCGAGGCGGCCGACCCGCGCGGTGCCGGCGACTCGCTGACCGCCGGCCTAGCCGCCGCGCTCGCCGCCGGTGACAGCACCGCCGAGGCGGTGCGCTGCGGCGCGGCGGCCGGTTCGCTGAACGTCACCAGGCACGGGCTGGGTACCGGCGACCGGGCCGCGGTACGCCAGCTGCGCGACCGGGTCAGGCTGGTACCGATCGGTGGGGTAGCGCCCGGGGAGCGGGGTTCCGCGCAGGGGCCGGAGGTCCACACGACCACGCAGGAGCTGGCCGAGCGGGTCGAGCTGCCGTGACGACCGGGCGCGGGCGATGCGCGCCCTGATCACCAACGACGACGGGATCGGCGCCGAGGGCGTGCGGCACCTCGCGCTCGCGGCCCGGGACGCGGGGCTCGACGTGGTGGTCGCGGCCCCGGCGTCGGAGGCCAGTGGCAACAGCGCGTCGATCGCGGTGGTGGAGCGGGCGGGTCAGGTACCGGTGCACCGGCGAGAGCTTTCCGGACTGGCCGGGGTACCCGCCTACGCCGTCGAGGCCCCACCGGCGTTCATCGTCCTCATCGCGACCCGGGACGCGTTCGGGCCACCGTTCGACGTGGTGCTCTCCGGTGTCAACCGGGGACCCAACACCGGCCGTTCCGTGCTGCACTCGGGTACGGTCGGCGCCGCGCTGACCGCCGTCGCGCACGGCCTGCCGGCACTCGCGGTGTCGCTGGACCTGGCCGCCGGCCCCACCGAACCGGCGCACTGGGAGACCGCGGCGCGGCTGGCGGCACGGCTGCTGCCGGTGCTGTCCGACCAGTTCGTGTTGAACCTGAACGTGCCCAACCTGCGCAGCGGCCGGGTGCGCGGGGTGCGGGAGGCGCGGCTCGCGTCGTTCGGCGCGGTGCAGACCCGGATTACCGAGGACGGCGTGGATGTCGTCGAGGCGGCCGTCGCGGAGGCCGGTGAGGTGCCGGAGCCGGACACCGACACGGCGCTGCTGGCTACCGGGTACGCCACCGTGACGGCGCTGACTCCGCCGCGTGAGGCGGACGTACCGCCGCTGGCCCTGCCGCCGTACCAGGAGTGAGCGGGCGCCGGGCCGGTGCGCCGCGCCGCCCGCCCGATCCGGTGCCGGCGTCAGGTCCCGCCGGGCCTCGCCGGGCAGCGGTGGCGGCGCCTCGCCCCGGAGTCGCTAGTCGTCGCTCTTCGCGTCCACCGGGGTCTGCATCTTGGCGTCGCTGGTGCTGCGCCGGCGCGGTGCCCGCCCGGCCGGTTGGCGGGGCGCCGGGCCGGGCGGCGTCGCCTCCGGGATCGGCAGCCGTACCGGCGAGCCGACCTCGATGGTCACCGCTTCGCCGTAGTGCTGCAGTTCGATGCGTGCGCCCTCCGGGGAGTCCCCGTCGCGCACCTCGTAGGTGACTTCCTCCGGCGTCACGCTCACCCACAGCCGCAGGCCCTGCCACAGCAGGGCGAAGTCCAACCGCTCGATCTGGTGCGGAAGGCGGGGCGAGAACGACAGGTTGCCGTCGTGGTCGCGCATCCCGCCGAAGCCCGCGACGAGCGCGAGCCACGCGCCGGCCAGCGACGCGATGTGGATGCCGTCCTCGGTGTTGTGGTTCAGGTCGCGCAGATCCATCAGGGCGACCTCGCCAAGATAGTCGTACGCCAGGTCGAGGTGGCCCACCTCGGCGGCCATCACCGCCTGCGTGGACGCGGACAGGGATGAGTCGCGGACCGTGCGCTCCTCGTAGTAGGCGAAGTTGCGGGCCTTGTCCTCCTTGGTGAACGCGTCGCCGCGCCAGTGCATGGCCAGCACCACGTCCGCCTGCTTGATGACCTGGGTGCGGTACAGGTCGAAGTACGGGTAGTGCAGCAGCAGCGGGTACTTCTCCGGGGGCGTGTTCTCGAAGTCCCACTCCGGGTGCCGGGTGAACCGCTCGGACTGCTGGTGCACCCCCAACTCCTCGTCGTAGGCGATGTGCATCGCCTTGGCCGCGTCCCGCCACGACGCCGCCTCTTCCTGGCCGACCCCGAGGGTGCGGGCCACCTGCGGGTACCGGATGACGGCGTCGGCCGCCGCGTTGAAGTTCCGCTGCGCCATCAGGTTCGTGTACACGTTGTCGTCGATGACGCCGGTGTACTCGTCGGGTCCGGTGATGCCGTCGATGTGGTACCGGCCGTGCCGGTCGTGGTGTCCCAGGGAGCGCCACAGGCGGGCGGTCTCCACCAGCAGTGCCACGCCGAAGTCCCGCTCGAAGTCGCGGTCCCCGGTGGCGTGCACGTAGCGCAGGCACGCGTCGGCGATGTCGGCGTTGATGTGGAACGCGGCGGTACCGGCCGGCCAGTACGCCGAGCATTCCTGCCCGCGGATCGTCCGCCAGGGAAATGCCGCGCCGGCCAGCCCCAGCGTGCTGGCCCGCTCCCGGGCCGCGTCCAGGGTCAGGAACCGCCAGCGCAGCGGGCCGACCGCCGCTTCCGGGTGGGTGTAGATCAGCACCGGCAGCACGAACGTCTCGGTGTCCCAGAACGCGTGCCCGTCGTACCCGGGGCCGGTCAGCCCCTTCGCCGCGATCATCCGGTTTTCCGCCCGGGCCCCGGCCTGGAGCACCTCGAACAGGGCGAACCGGATCGCCTGCTGTACCTCGGGATCGCCGTCCACCCGGATGTCCGCGCCCCGCCAGAACGAGTCGAGGTACTGCCGCTGGCCGGCGAGCAGACCCTCCCAGCCGGTGAGCCGGGCGCCGGCCAGGGCGGCACCGGCCTCGTCGCGCAGCGCGGGCAGCGAGCGCCGGCCGGACCACGCGTACGCGACCAGCTTGATGATCCGCAGTCGCTGGCCGGGCTCCAGTACGCAGGCGATGCTGGTACGGGCCCAGTCCGGGAACGCCTCGGTGTCGACCAGGGTGTCCTCCGGGCCGGACACCAGGTGGTCCATCGCGGCCGCCACCCGCAGGCCGCTCGCCTTGGTGCTGTGGATCAGCAGGCCCCCGGCGTCCCGGGCGAGGTGCTCCTCGGCGGCCAGCGGCGCCTCCAGCACCGCCGCCACCCGTGGATCCTTCTTCCGCGGTGGCATTGCCTCGTTGGCGACGAGTTCGGACTGCAGGATGAACCGGGCCGGTTCGTTGATCGGCTCGACCTCGTAGCAGATCGCGGCGACCGCCCGGTGGGTGAAGGAGACCAGCCGGGTGGAGCGCACGCGTACCTCCCGGCCGGCCGGCGAGACCCACTCGACCACACGCTCCAGGGTTCCGGCCCGCAGGTCCAGGATCCGCTCGTGCGAGCGCAGTTCGCCGTGCCGCACGTCGAACGGCTCATCATCGACGAGCAGCCGCATCAGCTTGCCGTTCGTGACGTTGATGATCGTCTCGCCGGACTCGGGAAAGCCGTAGCCGGCCTCCGCGTACGGCAGTGGCCGCAGTTCGCAGAACGAGTTCAGGTACGTGCCGGGCAGCCCGTGCGGTTCGCCCTCGTCCAGGTTGCCGCGCAGCCCGATGTGCCCGTTGGACAGGGCGAAGATCGATTCCGAGTGCGCCAACCGATCCAGGTCGAGCCGTGTCTCGCGGACCAACCAGGGCTCGATCGGGTACGTGCTGTCCGTGGTCACGGCTTCTCCAACAGTTCGACGGGATCCTCCACCACCACGTCCGCGCCGGCCTGGCGCAGATCCTCGGCGTGCCCGACCCGGTCCACGCCGACCACGAAGCCGAAGTCACCGGCTCGGCCGGCCGCCACGCCGGCCACCGCGTCCTCGAACACCACCGCCTGCCGGGGCGACACGCCCAGGCGCTTGGCGCAGGCCAGAAACGTGTCCGGCTCGGGCTTGCCGCGCAGGTTCTCCTCCTTCGCGACGACCCCGTCCACGACTTGTTCGAACAGGTCGGTCAGGCCGGTGACGCGGAGCACCTCACGGGTGTTCTGGCTCGCGGAGACGAGCGCACGACGCAGCCCTGCGTCCCGGGCGGCGCGCAGGTACTCGACAGCGCCCTCGAACACCTGCACGCCGTCCTCGCGGATGCGGCGTTGCACGATCTGGTTCTTCCGGGCGCCTATGCCGTAGACGGTGTCCCGGTCCGGCGGGTCGTCCGGTTCGCCGTCGGGTACCGAGATGCCACGGGAAGCGAAGAAGGCACGGACCCCGTCTGCGCGGGGCCGGCCGTCCACGTAGTCGTTATAGTCAGCGGCGGGATCGAAAGGCGCCAGCGGCTCACCGTCGTGTTCCCACCGTTTCAGGCAGTCATTGAACGTTTCCTGCCATGCCGCCCGGTGTACCGAGGCAGTCTGGGTGAGAACACCGTCGAGATCGAACAGGCATGCCGTGACGTCTCCTGGGAGACCGAGCACGGCTTGACGGTATCCAGCGCCGACCGGCGCGGGCGGACGGTCGACGGCAAATGCATTCGAAAGCCTGTATGGCGCGATTCGTGGGTTTCAGCCCGGGCGACCGGGGGCATACTGGGTGGCTGGCCGGCGCGGGATGGGCGGCACCGATGCGGTCCGGCGGCGCGCCGGTCGCTCGCCGCCGCGGGATCAGAGCCGGCGGCGCGGCGGTGCTCAGGCGTCTGCCTCCCGGCGGTCGAGCGTCGGGTCCGCCTCGAACCGGGCGAGCAGGTACCGCGCGGTCAGCGTGTCCACCCCGGTGCCCCGGGAGCCGTTCGGCCGGTACGTCACCGTCGCCGCGCGCGACGAAGCGCTCTCGACGACCCCGGAGCGCCACTGGCCGCCCCGGTAGATCCACACTGGGTCGGCCGGCCGGTAGCTGTCGGTGGGTGCGACATCGGCGGGGCTGCGCTTCTCGGGGTCGATGTCCGGTGCTGCCATGGTTCGGAGCCCTCCTACTCAGGTGTGCGATTGGTCACGTCGACCAGGGGGCGGGTCGCGCGTGACGACGCCGGTAGGGGCTGGGGGGCCGGGGCGGGCTGCGTGGTGCGGCTCTGCCGGGCGGGCCCGCCGCTTCCGGCTGGAACGCAGATGACTGGTGCCGGGCGCAGCGCAGCGGGACCGTTCGCCTCGGCGCCGCCCAGGTCGGTGCCGTTGATCCCGCTGCCGTTGATCCCGCTGCCGTTGATCCGGGCGCCGCCCAGGCCGGAAGCGCCGCTGTCGGCGGTCGTGCCGACGAGCGCGGTGTCTCCGGCGGCGCTGGCAAGCGCGGTGTCTCCGGCGGCGCTGGCAAGCGCGGTGCCTGCGGCGGCGCTGACGAGTGCGGTGTCTGTGGCGGCCGGGTCGGCCGGGCTTCCGGCTGCCGGGTCGTCGGCTGAACGGCTTCCCGGCACTGCCGCCAGGGCGGCCGCCGTGAGGGCGGCTGGCGCGGGCACGGCTGGTGTGGGCACGGCTGGTGTGGGCACGGCTGGTGTGGGCACGGCTGGCGCGGCGCCCGTCGTACCGGTGGACGGCTTCTCGCTCCAGGTCGGTGCGCGGCCGGCGCTGCGCGCGTGGCGCTTGGCCCGGTACATCGCGTCGTCGGCGTCCCGCAGCGCGCCGGCGAGGTCGGCGGCGTAGCCGATCAGCGGCACCACGCCCACCGAGGCCGTGATGGTCAGGCTCCGGCCGGCGATCGGCATCGGTGCCGCCAGCGCCTCGGCCAGCCGCTGACCGGTCGGGTACGCGACGGATCCACCACCGGTCGAATTGGCGAACAGCCCGGCGAACTCGTCGCCGCCGATCCGTGCCACCAGGTTGTCGCCGGCGTACGCGGCGAGGCGCTGCGCGATCGTGATGAGTACCTCGTCGCCGGCGGCGTGCCCGAACTCGTCGTTGACGCGCTTGAAGTCGTCCAGGTCGAGCAGGACCACCGCCAGCGGGTGGTGCGCCGGGTCAGCGATGATCGCCGCTCCCCGCTGGTAGAAGGTCCGGCGGTTGGGCAGGCCGGTGAGCGGATCATGGCGGGCGGCGTGCCGCTCGGCGCGGAGTTCGCCGCGGAGCAGGTTGGCCTCAGCCTCGGCTCGGCTCGCCCGACCGTACCAGTGCCACCCGGCACCAATGGCCGATGCCATGGCGACTCCGGCCACGACCGCGAGGGGGTCCATTGGGGGATCTCCCTTTACCGTCGGTAATCGCGTGTCGACTGCGCCCGGTGCTGGCACAAGTCCGTGACCGGCTGATTAATGTCGTGGCGTCCCACATCTCGCGTCAACGTTCCGCCGCCCGACCACGAAGCGTAAACGGACAAGTACGGATGCACATGCGATATCATCCTCGTCGTGCCTTGCATGCGCAAGAGCCGATGCACGTGCATCCGAGCCGTGCAGGGCCCCCCGCCGCGCGCGAGGCCCATCAAACGGATGGGGCGGGGGGCCATTCGGCCGCTCCTCGCGCCGTCCCCGAAACGGGTAGAGGAACTTGATGCACCAGACGTACAACGGCATGCCCGCCGACGAACTCCCCGCCGTCAGCTGGCAGAAGAGTCGCCGGAGCAACCCCAGCGGAAACTGCGTCGAGATGGCCGGTCTGCCCGACGGCGGCATTGCGATCCGCAACTCGCGGGACCCGCAAGGCCCGGCGCTCATCTACACGGTGGATGAGATCGCCGCGTTCATCGGCGGCGCGAGGGACGGCGACTTCGACAAGTTCATCCAATGACGCCCTAGCGGTCATGCCACGGTGCCGGATGGCGCCAGCCGGCCGTCTCCGACCGGTCCGGCCCGGCGTCTGACGCGCCGCGACCCGGGCCAGTCGTTCACACCACCCCGGTGCCACGCGCACGCACTACACCCAGATGTCGGGCGCGCGGCTTGCCCGATAACCCTGTGTCCATGGCATGCTTACCCGGATACTACGGGGCGGCCGGCGGGTCGCCGCTCGTCATCCGGAGGGTTGAGCGTGACAACGGCTGGGGTTGAGGGCGGCTCAGGCGGTGGCCCCACCGTGCTGCGCATGCTGCTCGGCGCTCATCTGCGCCGGCTGCGTGAGGCGCAGGGAGTCAGCCGCGAGGACGCCGGCTGGGAGATCCGCTCGTCCGAGTCGAAGATCAGCAGGATGGAGTTGGGCCGCGTCAGCTTCAAGGAGCGCGATGTCGCGGACCTGCTGACCCTGTACGGGCTGGATGACGAGGAGGAGCGCGAGCGGCTGCTCGCGCTTGCCCGCGACGCGAACACGCCCGGCTGGTGGCACCGCTTCGGCGATGTGCTGCCCAACTGGTTCCAGTCGTACCTGGGCCTGGAGGCCGCGGCGTCGCTGATCCGCACGTACGAGGTCCAGTTCGTGCCCGGCCTGCTGCAGACCGAGGACTACGCCCGCGAGGTGGTCAGGCTCGGCCACGGCAAGGCCACCGGCGAAGAGCTCGATCGCCGGGTCGGTGTGCGTATCACCCGGCAGCAGCTGCTCAGCCGGCCGAACCCGGCCCAGCTCTGGGCGGTGATCGACGAGGCCGTGCTGCGCCGGCCGATCGGCGGCGCGAAGGTGATGCGTGCCCAGATCGAGGCGCTGATCGCGGCGACCGACCTGCCGAACGTGCGCCTCCAGGTGATCGGGTTCCACGTCGGCGGCCATGCGGCGGCCGGTGGGGCGTTCAGCATCCTGCGCTTCCCCGACCCTGAACTGCCCGACGTGGTCTACATCGAGCAGCTGACCAGCGCGCTGTATCTGGACAAGCGGGACGATGTGGATCTGTACGCCGAGGCCATGGAGGTCCTCTGCGTGGAGGCCGACCCGCCTGCCCGCACCGCGGACATCCTCACGCGGATCCTGCACGAGCTGGACGGATAGCGACGGGTAACCGGCGTCCCAGATCGGGTGCGTGTCGATGGGCCGCCCGGCGCGTTAGCGTCGATGAGTGAATCAAACGCCGCAGATGATCACTCCCACTCCGCCCGACGACCTGCCCCGTACCCTCGGCGGCCTGCGCGCGGCCGGCTACAAGTACCGCTCGGTCAAGCAGGAACTCCGCGAGAACCTGTTGATCAGGATGGGCGAGAACCGGCCCCGGTTCCCCGGCATCGTCGGCTACGAAGACACGGTGCTGCCGGAGGTCGAGCGCGCCCTGCTCGCCGGCCACGACATGGTGCTTCTCGGGGAGCGCGGCCAGGGCAAGACCAGGGTGATGCGCTCGCTGGTCAACCTCCTCGACGAGTGGACCCCGGTGATCGCCGGCTCCGAGCTGAACGAGCACCCGCTCCACCCGATCACGCCGGCCGCGCGCCGGCTCGCCGCGGAGGCCGGCGACGAGCTGCCGGTCGCCTGGCTGCACCGCTCGCTGCGGTACGGCGAGAAGCTGGCGACGCCGGACACCAGCGTCGGCGACCTGGTGGGTGATGTCGACCCGATCCGCGTCGCGCAGGGCCGGACGCTGGGCGACCCGGAGACGATCCACTTCGGCCTGGTGCCCCGCACCAACCGGGGCATCTTCGCCATCAACGAGCTGCCCGACCTCGCCGAGCGGATCCAGGTCTCGCTGCTCAACGTGCTGGAGGAGCGGGACATCCAGGTGCGCGGGTACCAGCTGCGGCTGCCCCTGGACGTGCTGCTGGTGGCGAGCGCGAACCCCGAGGACTACACGAACCGGGGCCGGATCATCACGCCGCTCAAGGACCGGTTCGGCGCGGAGATCCGCACCCACTACCCGGCCGACCTGGAGCTGGAGATGGACCTGATCCGGCAGGAGGCCGACGTGGTGGCCCCGGTACCCGACCACGTGGTCGAGCTGATCGCCCGGTTCACCCGGGAGGTCCGCGAGTCTCCGTCGGTCGACTCCCGCTCCGGTGTCTCGGCCCGGTTCGCGATCGCCGCCGCCGAGACCGTCGCCGCGTCCGCGCTGCGCCGCGCCGGCCTGCTCGGCGAGGAGGACCCGGTGGCCCGGGTCGGCGACACCACGTCGGTGACCAGCACGCTGCGCGGCAAGGTGGAGTTCGAGAGCGGCGAGGAAGGCCGGGAGATCGAGATCCTCGGACACCTGCTGCGTACCGCGACCGCGGAGACCTTCCGCTCCCGGCTGGCCGGCCTGGATCTGTCCGGCTTCACCGACATCGTGGCGGAGGGTGGCGTCATCGAGACCGGTGAACTGGTCACCGCCGACGAGCTGCTGCGCCAGGTCGGTACGGTGCCGGGGCTGGCCAAGGTACTGGAGCGGCTCGGCCTGGGCGACGCGCCGACCCGGGGCGAGGCCGCCGCCGGGGTGGAGTTCGTGCTCGAGGGCCTGTACCTGACCCGCCGGCTGTCCAAGGAACTCCGTGAGGACGGCCGGACCGCGTACGGCCCGGGTGGGCGGCGCCAGTAATGGCGGGTAACCGGTTCCGGTACGGGGCATGGCAGGGTGGCCCCGATCCGCTGGCGCCGCCGTACGACGTCCGGGCCGCGGTCGACCAGGTCGGCGCCGAGGTACTGGCCGGCGGGAGCCTGCGCGAGGCACTGCGCGACCTGCTGCGGAGCGGCCCGCGCGCCGGCCGGGGCCTGGACGACCTTGCCGCCCGTGCCCGGCGCATGCGCCGTGAGGCGATGCGACGGGGCAACCTGGACGGCGCGGTCACCCGGGCGCAGGCACTGCTCGACCAGGCACTCGCGGCGGAGCGCGACGCGCTGGCCGGCCGCGAGGACGACGCGGCCCGGTTCGCCGAGGCAGTCCTGGACAACCTGCCCCGGTCGACGGCGCAGGCGGTGCAGGAGCTGTCCGGGTACGAGTGGGCCAGCGACGAGGCCCGCCAGCTGTACCAGCAGATCCTCCAGGGTCTGCGTAACGACGTGCTCCAGCAGCGGTTCACCGGCCTGCGTGACGCGCTGCGCGGGGCGGATCCGGCCGCGAACGCCGCGGCCAATCAGCAGCTCAAACAGATGCTGGGCGACCTGAACCGGCTGCTGGACCGGCACGCCCGGGGGGAGGACACGGCGGATGCGTTCGCCGAGTTCATGCGCCAGCACGGCGAGTTCTTCCCGGAACGGCCGGGCAGCGTCGACGAACTGGTGGAGTCGCTGGCCCGGCGGGCCGCCGAGGGCGAGCGGCTGATGCGTTCGCTGTCCCCGCAGCAGCGCGAGGAGCTGGCCGGTCTGATGTCCCGGGCGCTCGGCGACGCCGACCTGGCCGGCGAGATGGCCGCCCTCGACGCCCACCTGCGTACCCTGCGCCCGGACCTGCCGTGGGGCCGCCGGTCCCAGGTACGCGGCGAGCGGGGACTCGGATACGGCGAGGCGACCGAGGTGCTGGGCGAGATCTCGGATCTCGACGACCTCATCGACCAGCTCGGGCAGGAGCACCCCGGCGCGACGCTCGACGACGTCGACGTGGAGGCGGTGGAGCGGCTGCTCGGCCGCGACGCCGGCGCGGACGTGCGCCGGCT
This sequence comes from Micromonosporaceae bacterium, assembly GCA_040255525.1. Lineage (GTDB taxonomy): Bacteria > Actinomycetota > Actinomycetes > Mycobacteriales > Micromonosporaceae > Rugosimonospora. The sequence goes on from JBDZVD010000008.1 coordinate 41,777, forward strand.
GCGGGAACTGGAACGCCAGCTGCGCCAGCAGGGCTGGGTCACCCGGAACGCCGAGGGGCTGACGTTGAGCCCGAAGGCGTTGCGCCGGCTCGGCGGTACCGCGCTGCGGGAGGTCTTCGCCGACCTGGACCGCGGGCCACGCGGCCAGCACGACCTGCGGGCCGCAGGGGCGGCCGGTGAGCTGACCGGCGCGTCGCGCCGCTGGGAGTACGGCGACGAGCAGCAGATCGACGTGGTGCGCACGATCGGCAACGCCGTCCGGCGAGTCTCCTCGTCCGGGGGCGGTGGCACGCCGGTCCTCCTCGAAGTGGAGGATTTCGAGGTCGCGGAGACCGAGAGCCGCTCATCGGCGGCGGTCGCGCTGTGTGTCGACCTGTCCTTCTCGATGATCTCCGAGGGGCGGTGGGGGCCGATGAAGCAGACCGCGCTGGCGCTCTCGCACCTCATCGCGACCAGGTTCCCGCAGGACGCGTTGCAGATCATCGGCTTCGGCCGGTACGCCCAGCAGCTGTCCCAGCAGGAGTTGGCCGCGGTCGAGCCGGACATGGTGCAGGGCACGAACCTCCAGCACGCGCTGCGCCTGGCCGGCCGGCACCTGCGCCGGCACTCGGACGGCGAGCCGGTCGTCCTGGTCGTCACGGACGGCGAGCCGACCGCGCACCTGCTCGACGACGGGGACGCGGTGTTCGCCTGGCCGCCGGCCCGGGAGACGGTGGTGGCCACGGTTCGCGAGGTGGACACGCTGACCCGGTACGGCGCGACGCTGAACCTGTTCATGCTCGGCGAGGACGAGGGGCTGCGCCGGTTCGTGGACGCGGTCGCACGGCGCAGCGGCGGCCGGGTGTTCACGCCGGACGCGGCGGACCTCGGCCGGTACGTCGTGTCGAACTACATCCGCGCCCGGCGGCGCGGGCGCTGACCGCCGGTTGCCCGGCACAGACGGTGGTGCGCTTCCCGGCGCACCGCCGTCACGCCTGCCGGTGCCGCCACTCGCGCACGTCCAGCGCGTACTCGACCTCGCCCAGTTCGGTACCGGGGAGCGGATCGTCCCACGTCTCGTGGAACGTGCGCACGTACGCCAGGCCGGCCTTCTCCATCACCCGGCGGGACGCGCGGTTCACCGCCATCGTCTGGGCGAACACCCGGGTCAGGCCGAGCTCGGTGAACCCCTTGCGGAGCAACGCGGTGGAGCCCTCGGTGCCGTACCCGACGCCCCACGCCGACCGGCGCAGCCGGTAGCCCAGTTCGGCCTCGTCCGGCCGGTCCGCACCGGCCGGCGTGAGCGCGAACCAGCCGAGGAACTGCCCGTCCGCCCGGCTCTGCGCGGCCCAGCACCCGGGACCGCCGCCGTACCGCGGGTAGCCGCGCATGAGCTTGGGCAGGATCGTGTCGCGCAGCTCGTCCCGGGGTACCGGCCTGCCGCCGTTGAGGTAGCGCATCACGTCGGCGTCGTTGTACAGCTCGACGAGGTCGACGAGGTCGGCTCCGGTGAACTCGCGCAGGGCCAGCCGCGGCGTGGTGAGGAACTCTGCCACGGGTTCATTGTGCCGGCACCCGCGTTTGGCCCCTGGCCGGCGGGGTAAGCGGCGCTGGTCTGGGTCGTCGCGCGGCAGACGCGCCGAGCCAGGCCGGTCGGGAATCGTGGTCTGAAGGGATGCCAGGTGGACTACGACGAGTTCATTCAGGGTGTCGCGGGACGGCTCGGGGCCTCACGCGACGAGGCCACCGCGCTCAGCCTGGCGACCCTGGTGACGCTGTCCGAACGGATCAGCGGGGGCGAGGTCAGGGATCTGGCCGCGCAGCTGCCCGAGCGGTTACGGGGCTGGCTGCTGCCGACCGAAGAGAACGCGGAACACTTCGGGTTGGCGGAGTTCCTGCGGCGGATCGAGACACACGCCGCGGTGAACGCCGAACGGGCACAGGAGGGCGCCCGGGCGGTCCTCGCCACGCTGCGCGAAGCGGTGACCGGTAAGGACTTCGCCGACACGCTGACCCAGCTGCCCAAGGAGTTCTGGGCGGTGGTCGAGCCGACGCCCTGAGCGGCACGGCCGGCAGCCAGGCGCGGAAGGTCGCGGGCGGCGTAGCCGTTCGTCAATCCAATCGTGACGACTCCGTGGCCGGGGCCCGGAACCGCAGCCGGTGACCGGGCGTCGGACGGGTATGAGACCGCACACTCGCCGGTGGCGCACGGCCACCGTACTCATCACCATCGGGCTGGCGCTGGCCGCCGGCCCAGCCGCGTGCTCCGCGCAGTCCGGGAGTTCGGCGCAGTCGTCCCCGCCCCGCGACATGGCCGCCGGCGCGGCGCCCGCCCAGGCTCAGGACGGCGGCGGCAAGGCGGACGCGAAGGTGGCGGCCGGCGGCAACGCGCAGGCCGTCGTCCCGGCTGGCAAGCTCGGTTCGCCGCAGACTCTGGCCCGCGACATCATCTACACCGGTTCGATCACGGTACGGGTGAAGGATGTCGACGCCGCCGCCAGCCAGTTGGAAGGCCTGGCGGCCGGGGCCGGTGGCTTCGTCGGCGGCGACACCCGCAACATGGACGCGGGCCAGTCCACCGCGACCCTGGTGCTGCGGATCCCGGCAGAGAAGTTCGGCGGCGTCCTGGACGCGATCGGCGAGCAGCTCGGTGGCCGGGAATTGTCCCGAAAGGTGTCCACAGAGGACGTCACCGACAAGGCGATCGACCTGGACGCCCGGATCGCCAGCCAGCGGGCCAGCGTGGACAGGGTGCGGGCGCTGCTGGCGAAGGCGCAGTCGCTGACCGACATCACCACCATCGAGAGCCAGCTCACCCAGCGCGAGGCCGACCTGGAGTCGATGCAGGCGGAAAAGCGGAACCTGGACGAGCTGACCGCGCTGTCCACCGTCACGGTGTCGCTGCTGGGTCCCGAGGCGGTGGTGGCGAAGCCGAAGCCCGAGCCGGCGACCGGGTTCTGGCCAGGGTTGACGCACGGCTGGCACGCCTTCCTCGGCGCGCTCCAGGTGCTGCTGCTGGTCGTCGGCGCGGTGCTGCCGTTCGCCGTGGTCATCGGGGCGGCGGTACTCGCGGTGCTGTGGCTGCGCCGTCGCCGGCGCTCAGCCAGCCCGGCGGTACCTCCGGGACCGGCGCCGGACACACCGGCGGTGTGATCGGCATTCACCAGCCCGGGGCGGGCCGGGCGACCCAGACGTCGACCTTCCCGCCGTAGTCGGCACACGCCAGGTAGAGCCGGTCGGTACGGTCGGCGGCGCAGGCGTCCGGCACGGCGTCGGGCAGGAACCCGACCGGCCGTACCGCCGTACCGTCCCGGTTGAGCGCGCCGGCCCAGACGCCGAGAGGCCCGCGCCGGACCGTGGTGAGCAGAGCCGGCCGCCCGGGTGTCACCGGCTCGGCGGGCGACCAGGCGCTCAGGTCCAGCCGGAGAGCGCCGGTCTCCGGCACCAGGAACACGGTGCCGCCACCCTGCGGGTACCGCCGGCGCGGCACGCTGGCCGCCTGGATGAAACCGGGCTGCGGTACGACGTCGTCTCCAGCCGGCCGGACACGAGGAGGCGCCCGGTGTCCTCGTCGAGGATCTGTGCCGTACCGTCCGGCGCCTGGAGCACCAGGCGGCGGGAGGCGAGGACATCCGCGCGGGTACCGGCGGGGAGCGGGCGCGACCAGACCGCCGCGCCGGATCGCATGTCGAGCAGGCGCAGCTGCCTGGGGCCACCGGACAGGTCGGCCAGCACCAGCGCGCGCGAGCCGATGGTGTCCGGGCGCTCGTACAGCTCGGCGTCGGGCAGCCGCCACAGGACCCGACCGGTCGCCGCGTCCAGGGCGGTGAGCTGCTGGGGCTGTTGTTGGGGTCTCGTGCCCTCGGTCAGCATGACGCCGACCGGCGCGGTGACCGGGAACGCGTGCACCTGGGCGGGAAAGCGGGCCTGCCAGAGGCGCCGGCCGTCCGGCAGGCGGTAGGCGTCGATGCTGCTGCGCCCCGCCGGAATCGTCGAGCGCACCAGGAAAAGCCGGTTGCCGGACAGCGAGTAGGAGTCGCCGGAGGTGGCCGGTACCGAGTCGACCAGCCGGAACGCCGGCTCGGGCGCGGCCGACCCGGCGGCGACACCCACCATCAGCAGGCAGACCACCAGCCCGACCAACAGCCTGGTGCCGCGCCGGACCTGCCCCCGAGCCGGCGCGGGTTTCGCGCGGCTCCCAGTCAGCGCCCAGATCGATGACCAATCCGACCTCCCGCCACACCCGCGATCCACGATAGAGGTGGGCGGCTCGTGGCGGGTTCCCCGACGGCTTCCGGCGCGGGCGACGGCGGCGCCGGCGCGGTCGCCGACCGCCGGGCCCGGTGGATCGGGTGCGGATCAGGCGGCCGTCCAGGGCCGCAGTTTCTCCGGGTTGAGCACGCTCCAGATGTGCCTGATCCGGTCGCCGGCGATGTCGAAGGCCACCACCGCCACGGTGACACCGTCCCGCTGCGAGACCAGGCCGGGCTGGCCGTTGACAGTCCGCTCCAGGAGCCTCATGCCGGGTGAACGATCGGCGAGATCGACGCAGGCCCGCGCGATCTGCTCGCCGCCCCGGACCGGCTGGGTGACTGCGGAGACCAGTCCGCCGCCGTCGGCGGTCGCCGTCGCGTCGGGGTCGAGCAGGCCGATGAGCGCGCCGATGTCCCTGGCCTCCCAGGCCCGCTTGAAATCCCGGACGATGTCGGCCTGCCGGGCCGTCGGGGGCGCGGGGGCCCGGCAGGCGCGGATGCGGCGGCGGGCCGAGGACGCCAACTGGCGGCACGCCGCCGGGCTGCGGCCGACGATCTCGGCTACCTCGGCGAAGGGGTAGCGGAAGACATCGTGCAGGACGAACGCGACGCGCTCGGCTGGGGTCATCGATTCGAGTACGACCAGAAACGCCATGTTCACCGACTCGTCGAGGGTGACCCGGTCGGCCGGGTCCATGCCGGTGCCGCCGGAGCGCCCGGCGTTCCACTCCGCCCGTTCGGGCAGCGGTTCGGGGATCCATTCGCCCACGTAGGTCTCCCGCCGGACCCGGGCCGAGCTGAGCAGGTTCAGGCAGATGCGGCTGGCGACCGTGGTCAGCCAGGCGCCCGGGGACACGATGGCGTCCCGCTCCTGGCCGGACAGGGCGTACCAGCGGGCGTACGCCTCCTGGACGGCGTCCTCGGCGTCGGCCATGGAGCCGAGGAGCCGGTAGGCGAGGTTCGTCAACTGCCGCCGCTCGCCCATGATGACGCTCAGCGCCGGATCGGGCCGGTCGTGTCCCGGCCCGGACTCGGTCGTCATGGTGTCGTCGATCCCCTCACTCACCACCTCGACAAGGAAGCGCACCCGAGTGTGAGGTGGGTGTGCCGCCTCACACTCCGCCGCCGTGTCTTGTCGAACTGATCGGACCAACCCATCATCCAGCAAGCAGAAGGCGTCAGAGACACGATGACTACCTCGGTTCCGGCAGTACAGTTCACCGCCCCGGCATCCGCCGAGCGCCTGGAGCGGGTCGCCGCCGCGTTGGCGGCAAACAATTTCGCCGTCGAAATCCTCGACGACTCCGCCGCCGCGCGGGCCCGCGTCACCGATCTCATTCCGGAGGGTGCCAGCGTGCTGACCGGGGCGAGCGAGACTCTCCGCCTGTCCGGAATCGAGGAGGACATCAACGGCAGCGGGCGGTACGAGGCCGTCCGGCCGCGCGTCCTGGCCATGGACCGCGCGACCCAGATGGACGAGATCCGCAGGATGCTCGCCACCCCGGACGTCAGCGTGGGCAGTGTCGCCGCGGTCACCGAAACCGGCTCCCTCGTGGTCGCCTCGGGCAGCGGAAGCCAGCTACCCGGCTACGCCGGTGGTTCCGCCCGCGCGATCTGGGTGATCGGCGCGCAGAAGGTGGTACCCGACCTGAGCACCGCGCTGCGCCGGGTCGAAGACCACTGCCTTCCGCTGGAAAGCGACCGCGCCATGCGGGTCTACGGGTATCCCAGCGCTGTCAACCGGCTGCTCGTCCTCAACGCCGAACCCCGCCCCGGGCGCGGCACCGTCCTGCTGCTCCGCGAGGCCATCGGATTCTGACGTATGGCGGCCTCAACGCGTCATCGCGCGCTTATTCGCGGCATGCCGCCATCCTCGGCGCGGGTGCGCGGCACCGGCAAGCGGTTAGTGTCTGCGGCATGATCTACAAGCTGCTGAGCGCCGGCGAGTGGAGCCGGGCGCGGGCGACCGGCCGGTACGAGGGGTCGGCGGTGGACCTCCGGGACGGCTTCATCCACTTGTCCGGGCCGGACCAGGTGGTGGAGACGGCGGCGCGGCACTTCGCCGGGCAGACCGGGCTCGCCCTGCTCACCGTCGACGAGGCTCGGCTGGGTGCGGGGCTGCGCTGGGAGACCTCTCGCAACGGTGCGCTGTTTCCGCACCTGTACGGTCCACTGCCGGTCGACGCCGTGGTGGCGGTGGCCCCGGTGCCCGAGGACGTGCCCGTCGCCGACGCGGTCGCCGCGCTGCTGCGGTAGCCGTCGGGGGCTGGCCGGGTTCGCACCGGCCGGCCCTCCGGCGGTCCTCAGCCCTCGACCGGCTCCGCGACGAAGACCGGGATCTGGCGACTGGTCTTGGCCTGGTACTCCGCGTACGGCGGAAAGGCGGCCACCGCGCGCTCCCACCAGACGCCCCGCTCCGGGCCGCCGAGCTCGCGCGCGACCATCTTCACCTTGGTCGGTCCGTCCTGCAGCTCGATGCTCGGTTCGGCCCGCAGGTTGTGATACCAGCGCGGGTGCTCCGGCGCTCCGCCCTGCGAGGCGACCAGCGCGTACCGGCCCTCGTGCTCCACCCGCATCAGCGGTGTCTTGCGGATCTTCCCGGTCTTCGCGCCCCGGTTGGTCACGATGACCACCGGCAGGCCGCGCAGGTCGGTTCCCCGGGTGCCGCCGGAGCTCTCGTACTCCTCGACCTGATCCCGTACCCACTGGTGCGGGCTGGGCGCGTATTCATCTGTCACGGACATGATCTCAGTAAACCCCCTGAACGCTCGGGTCACCACGCCAGCAGCGTGTCCAGCCTGATGGGCAGCTCGCGGATCCGCGCGCCGGTGGCGTGGTACACGGCATTGGCGATGGCCGCCGCGGTTCCCACGATGCCCAGCTCGCCGACGCCCTTGACGCCCATCGGGTTGACGTACGGGTCGTCCTCCTCCAGGAAGCACACCTCGACCTCGCCCACGTCGGCGTTGCAGCTGACGTGGTACGCGGCGAGGTCCTGGTTGACCACGTGACCGAACCGGGAATCGAGCACGCCTTCCTCGTGCAGGGCCATGGACAAGCCCATCGTCATGCCGCCGAGCAGCTGGGAGCGTGCCGTCTTCGGGTTGACGATCCGGCCGGCGGCGAACACGCCGAGCAGCCGGGGTACCCGCACCTCACCGGTATCGGCGTTCACCCGTACCTCGGCGAACTGGGCGCCGAAGCTGTGTGTGGCGTACTGGTTGGCGTACGGGTTCTCCGGTGCCCGTGCGGTGACCTCCACGCCCTGCCGGGGCACGGAGCCGCCCCGGCCCAGCCGGTCGCGCAGCTGGCCGGCGGCCTCGCAGATCGCCGTCCCCCAACTGGCGATGCCCGACGAGCCGCCGGCCAGGGTGGCCCACTGGTAGGCGGTGTCGCCGATGCGGAGGTCGACGCTGGACAGCGGTACGCCGAGGGCGTCGGCGGCGACCTGGGCCAGCGCCGTCCAGGTACCGGTGCCCAGGTCCGCCGCCGCGATCAGCACCGTGTACCGGCCGTCCGGGTCGGCCCGGATGGTGGCCACCGAACCGGCGTAGCGCAGGGCGGGGTACGTGGCGGCGGCGACCCCGGTGCCGACCAGCCACCCGAATTCGTTGCGCGACCGGGGTCGCGGGTCGCGGGCCTCCCAGCCGAAGCGCTCCGCCCCCTCCCGCAGGCACCCGATCAGGTTGCGGCTGCTGAACGGCAGCCCGGTGCCGGGGTGAACCTCGGGTTCGTTGCGGACGCGCAACTCGATCGGATCGAGTCCGCACTCGACCGCCAGCTCGTCCATGGCGCACTCGATGGCGAACATTCCCGGGCAGTCGCCCGGTGCCCGCATGATGCACGGCGTCGGGATGTCCAGGGACGCGACGCGCTGGCGGGTGCGCAGGTTCGGCGCGGCGTAGATCGTCGATGTGGGGCGGGTGCTGTGCTCCGCGTACTCCTCCAGTTTCGAGGTGGGCGAGGTGCTGCTGTGCGACAGGGCCAGGATGCGGCCGTCCCGTTCGGCGCCGAGCTGGATCCGCTGCACCGTCGGCGGCCGGTACCCGGCCTGCGAGAACATCTGTTGCCGGGTGAGCGCGAACTTCACCGGCCGGTTCGGCACCATCCGGGCGGCCAGCAGGGTGAGCACGATGTCGGGATTCGCGTGTGCCTTCGATCCGAACGCGCCGCCGACGTTCGGCGAGATCACCCGTACCCGCGCCGGTTCCAGCCCGAACAGCCCGGCGACCACGTCGTGGATTCGCGACACGCCCTGGGTGGAGACGTAGAGGGCGAGCCCTTCGTCGGACCACAGCGCGATCGTGGTGTGCGGCTCCATCGCGTTGTGGTACTGCCGGGGGGTCAGGTAGATCCGGTCCAGCCGCACCGGGGCGGATTCCAGCGCGGCGTCCACGTCGCCCTTGTTCACCTCGACCGGGAACTGGGGCGCGATCGACGTCGGCACCCGGAAGTCGTCGCGGTCGCCGCCCAGTTCGACGTCGTGCGGCTCCTCCTGGTAGTCGACCCGGACCAGCGAGGCGGCGTGCCGGGCGATCTCCGAGGTCTCCGCGATGACCCCCGCCACGAACTGGTTGCGGAACGCCACCCGGTCGGACTGCAGGATGTTCAGCTCGCCCTGGCCGGCCGGGATGTTGGTGCGGGGCGCGTTGTACTGGTTGAGGACCAGGAGCACGCCGGGGATGGAACTGGCCTGCCGGCAGTCGATGCCGATGACCCGGCCGCGCGCGACGGTGGACTGCACCGGGTACAGGTAGGCCGGGCGGTCCACGGGGTGTTCGAAGGCGTACCGGGCCAGCCCCCGTACCTTGTCCGGACCGTCGACGCGGTCGATCGCCTCGCCCATCGCCCGGGCCGGGATGGTCATGCCGGCGGCCCGCTCGGGTCCGGTCCGGATTCTTCCAGCTCGGGGTCCATGATGGCCGGGTCGGTGGCGGGTCCGCCCGGCGGTGGCCCGGCCAGGTCCAGCAGCGTGCGCACGATGGTGTTGCGGGCGAGCGGCACCTTGAACGCGTTACCGGGCAACGGGTCCGCCTCGGCGAGTTCGGCCTCCGCCGCCTCCCGGAAGCGTTCCTGCGTGGCCGGGCCGCCGCGCAGCGTGTCCTCCGCGATCCTGGCCCGCCACGGCCGGTGCGCCACGCCGCCCAACGCGATCCGGACGTCCCGCACCATGCCGTCGGCCACGTCCAGGATGGCCGCGACCGAGACCAGGGCGAAGGCGTACGAGGCGCGGTCGCGTACCTTGCGGTAGCGGCCCCGGACGCCGTGCGGCAGCGGTGGCAGGTCGATGGCGGTGATGAGTTCGCCGTGCTCCAGAACCGTGTCGTACTGCGGATCCTGGCCCGGCAGCCGGTACAGCTCGGCGATCGGGATGCTCCGCCCGCCGTCCGGACCCAGGGTGTGCACGACCGCCTCCAGCGCGACCATCGCCACCGCCATGTCCGACGGGTGGGTGGCCACGCAGGCCGGAGAGGTGCCGAGGATGCCCAACTCGCGGTGGTACCCGTCGATGGCCGAGCAGCCCGAACCAGGCTGCCGCTTGTTGCAGCCGGTCGTCACGTTCTGGAAGTACACGCAGCGGGTGCGCTGCAACAGGTTCCCGCCGGTGGTGGCGAGGTTGCGCAGCTGGCCGGAGGCGCCGGAGAGCAGGGCCGCGGACAGCACCGGGTACCGGTCGCGGATCAACGGATCGGCGGCCAGGTCGCTGTTGGGTACGGCGGCGCCGATGCGAACCCCGCCGTCGGCCAGCTCCTCGACCCGGCCCGAGGTCAACCGCCGCACGTCGACGAGCACGTCGGGCCGGGCGACGTCGAGCCGCATCAGGTCGACGAGGTTGGTCCCGCCACCGAGGAACGCGCCCTCGGGCTCGCGGGCCAGGAGTGCCACCGCGCCGGCCACGTCATCGGCGCGCTCGTACCGGAACGGCCTCATCGTGCCGTGACCTCCCGGATCGCCGGCACGATGTTCGCGTACGCCGCGCAGCGGCACAGGTTGCCGCTCATGCGCTCCCGGATCTCGTCCTCGACGAGTACCCCGGAGCCGCCGTCGGCGCTGGTGTTGGAGCTGGCGAACTCCGGCGTGACCGCGCTCGGCCAACCGGCCGCGGCCTCCTCCAGCATGCCGACGGCCGACACGATCTGTCCCGGCGTGCAGTACCCGCACTGGAACGCGTCGTGCCGGATGAACGACTCCTGCATCGGGTGCAGCGCGCCGTCGGTCGCCAGCCCGGCCGCGGTGATGACCTGCGCGCCCTGGTGCGCGACGGCCAGCGCCAGGCAGCTGTTGACCCGCCGCCCGTCCAGCAGCACCGTGCAGGCGCCGCACTGGCCGTGGTCGCAGCCCTTCTTCGGGCTCGTGTTGCCCAGCCGTTCCCGCAGGGCGTCGAGCAGGCTGGTGCGCGTGTCCACGAGCAGCCGGTGTTCGGTGCCGTCCACCCGGAGGCTGATCTCGACGTCCATGGCACTCCGCTCCGACCCCACCCCGATCGTACGAACAAGGTCCAAGCTACTCGAAACGGTCGGAATGCGGAGCGAAAGGTGACTAGGGGAGGGTGGCCACCACATCGGTCGGCACCGGCATGGCGACGATCTCGTCGCGTACCTGCGGCGGCGGCCTCGGCCAGCGCCGGATCCATCGGCGGGCGAGCGGAACCCGCTCCGGCCGTGCTCAGTGGCTGTCGTCCAGCTCGTCCAGCAACCCGCGAAGCCCGGCCAGCTTCTCCCGCCAGAACTGTTCGTACGGGTGCAGCCACTCGGACAACTCGCGCAGCGGGCCGGCCTCCAGCCGGTAGTACCGCTGCCGTCCGGCCCTGCTCTCGCTCACCAGGCCCGCCTCGCGCAGCACCCGCAGGTGTTCGGAGACGCTGGGCCGGGCCATGTCGAACCGGGCGGCCATCCGCGCCACCGGCTGCGGCCCGTCCAGCAGCAGGCGCATCAGTTCCCGCCGCGTCGGGTTGGCGAGCGCGGCGAACACCTCGTTCACAGTCGACGGCATCGGATTCGACGGTAGCGCAGCACGATTTCCGCCGGAAACCCCGCGTCACCGCGGCCCACAAGTTCGGCGGATGCCGCCTCAGCCGGTGCGGAAACAGCGCCTGCACGACGGCGGGGCGCACCCCGGTCCGGAAACGGCCCGGATGCGCCGTCCGGTCCGCTACCCCGGCCGCGCCCCCGCGGTACCATGGAGTACTCCACCGAGGCACCCGAGGAGCTGCCGTGAACACGCCGACCGGCTCGCGCACCGCCACGTCGACGCCGTCGACGTCGCGCGTACGCCGGCCGACCGCGGCCTGCTCATCGGCACGGGTAGTCGGCCGGTCGGGCGTAGGGCGAGTACCCGAGACGGCCTGACGCGCCGTTTCCTGCCCGGTCGCTTGACCGGCTCGCCCACAACCGGGCGAGCCCGGCGACCAGGGAAGCGCGTCCCGCCGTCGCCCCCGCCGGACCCGTATCCACCCGCCTCGAAAGGTGATCACCTCATGGCCACTCACGAGCGGCCGCTCGACCGCGCCGCCGCGCCGACTGGCTCAGGCCCCGCCGTGCCCGAGAAACCCTCGCTGGACGGCATCGAAGAACGGCACGCGCGTCGCTGGGAGGCGGCCGGCACCTACCGGTTCGACCGCCGCCGTACCCGCGACGAGGTCTACTCCATCGACACCCCGCCGCTGACCGCGAGCGGCAGCATGCACGTGGGGCACGTGTACAGCTATACGCACACGGACATCGCCGCGCGGTTCTGGCGCATGCGCGGCCGCGAAGTGTTCTACCCGGTCGGCTGGGACGACAACGGGTTGCCCACCGAACGACGCGTGCAGAACTACTTCCACGTGCGATGCGACCCGTCCCTGCCGTACCGGGCGGACGAGTTGACCGCCCTCGGCGTCGCCGGCGGCGAACTGCCGGAGGCGGCCAGCCGCAAGCGCCGCGAACACGCACCGACCCGGCTGTCCCGGCGCAGCTTCATCGAGCTGTGCGCGCTGCTGACCGCGCGGGACGAGAAGGCGTTCGAGACGCTGTGGCGCCGGCTCGGGCTGTCCGTCGACTGGTCGATGACGTACACGACGATCGGTGCCACCGCCCGCCGGGTGGCGCAGCGCGCGTTCCTGCGCGGGCTGGCCGCGGGCGAGGTGTACCACGCGCTCGCGCCGACCGCCTGGGACGTGGACTTCCAGACCGCCGTGGCCCAGGCGGAGCAGGAGGACCGGGAGGTGGACGGCGCGTACCACCGGCTGCTGTTCGGGCTGGACGGCGACGCCGCGGCGGCCATCGAGGTCGACACCACCCGGCCGGAACTGCTGCCGGCCTGCGTGGCTCTGGTCGCGCACCCGGACGACGACCGGTACCGCGCGCTGTTCGGTCGTACCACGACCAGCCCGCTGTTCGGCGCTCCGGTGCCGGTTCTCGCGCACCGTCTCGCGGATCCCGGGAAGGGAACCGGCATCGCGATGGTGTGCACGTACGGCGACGTGACCGATGTGACCTGGCAGCGCGACCTGCGCCTGCCGATCCGCTCGATCCTCGGGCGGGACGGCCGGTTCATCGAGGCCGACCTCGACCTGCCGGCCGGGGGAGCGGCGTTCTACGCGACCCTCGTGGGCCGGTCGGTGCCGCAGGCCCGCCGGGAGATCGTCGCGCGCCTCGCCGAGACCGGCCGGCTCGCGGGCGAGCCCCGGCCGGTCCGGCATCCGGTGAAGTTCTTCGAGAAGGGGGACCGCCCGCTGGAGATCGTGACCAGCCGGCAGTGGTTCATCCGTACCCTGCGACACCGCGACGCCTTGCTGGCCGCCGGCCGAAAACTGCGGTGGCAACCGGAGTTCATGCGCCGCCGGTACGAGGACTGGGTGAACGGGCTGACCTCGGACTGGCTGATCAGCCGGCAACGGTACTTCGGTGTGCCGTTCCCGGTGTGGTACCCGCTGGACGAGCACGGTGAGCCACGCCACGACGCGCCGATCCTGCCCGAGGAGTCGGCGCTGCCGATCGATCCGCAGACCGACACCCCGCCCGGCTACGCCGAGGCCGACCGCGGCCGTCCGGGCGGCTTCACCGGCGACACGGACGTCATGGACACCTGGGCGACATCGTCGCTGACGCCGCAGATCGCCGGGGGCTGGTACGAGGACGAGGACCTGTGGCACCGGGTGTACCCGATGGATCTGCGACCGCAGGCGCACGACATCATCCGCACCTGGCTGTTCACCACGCTGGCCCGGGCGCGCCAGCTGGACACAGCGCTGCCCTGGCGGGCAGCGGCCATCTCCGGCTTCATCACCGACCCGGATCGCAAGAAGATGTCGAAGTCCATCGGCAACGTGGCGACGCCGATGCAGCCGCTGGAGGAGTACGGCAGCGACGCGGTGCGGTACTGGGCGGCGGGCGGCAGGCCGGGGGCGGACACCGCGTACGACACGAACCGGATGCGTGTGGGGCGGCGGCTGGCCACGAAGATCCTGAACGTGAGCCGGTTCGTGCTCGGGCTGGAGCCGGCCGATGTCGCGGACGCCGGGTCCGCCGCCGGGGTGACCGCGGTGACCGAGGCGCTCGACCGGGCGATGCTCGGTGCCCTCGATGTCGTAATGGCGGACGTGACGGCGGCGCTGGCGGCGCTGGACCACACCCGGGCGCTGGAGCGGGTGGAGGCGTTCTTCTGGACGTTCTGCGACGACTACGTGGAGTTGGTGAAGGGACGCGCTTACGGGGTGGGTCCAGGGGCGCGCTCCGCGCGGGTGGCGCTCGTCCGCGCGCTCGACATCCTGCTGCGGCTGTTCGCGCCAGTGCTGCCGTACGTCACCGAAGAGGTGTGGTCGTGGTGGCGCGAGGGGTCGATCCACCGCGCGGCGTGGCCCTCCCGGACCGCGTCGTCCGGCGGGGATCCGGCCGTGTTCGCCGCGGCGTCGGCACTGATCGGTGCGGTCCGGCGAACCAAGGCGGCGTCCGGCGCCTCGCCGCGCGCCGAGATCGCGGCCGTGGCCATCGCGCCGGACACGCCCGGGTTGGCGTACCTGGACGCGGTGCAGGAGGACCTGCTCGCCGCGGCGCATGCCGGGGCGGTGACGACCGGGTAGCCCGGTTCCCCCGACCCCGCCCGGGACACCGGTCGGGGTCGGGGCCGGAGCGCCTACCTCGTCGCGGACGTGACCCCGGCTCCGGCGCCGAGTTCCTCCGGTACCGGCGAATCGTCGGGCGCCGCCGCGGGGCCGGACGGCGGCGGTGATGCCGGAAGCGGGTGCGGCCCCGCGGCCGGCGCCGCTCGTACGCCGCGGGTGCGCCCGCCGGTCACGGCCACCACTGCCCAGCATGCGGCGCTGGCGACGGACAGGAGCGCGAACGGCAGGGTCACCCGGCTGATCGAGGTGTTCAGGTACCAGCGGATCGGGTTCGTGCTGACCACGTAGGTCATCGAGAGGATGCCCAGATACGCCACACCGACCACCCACAGCCACAGGTCCGAGCCCAGGCCGAACGCGCGGCGCTGGCGGCGCAGGGTGAGCCCGCTGAGAACGGCCGTCACCACGGAGACGGCGACGATCGTGCCGACCCAGCCCCAGATGGCCGCCAGCGTCGGCGGGAGCCGGTCGTAGACCTGCGGATCGCCGTGCAGCACGCTGCCGATGTCCACCTGCGACGCGATGTCCGACTTGGCCCCGAAGTGTCTGGCGAGCGCGCTCCAGACCAGGCCGCCGGCGACCGGCAGCCAGAGGACCCAAGCCCGGCGCAGCGAACGGTGCGCGCGGATCGTGGCCAGCGCGGCGAGCACCGCGGCCATCACCAGGCCCTCGTTCTTGGTGAACGCGGCGACGGCCATGAGCAGCACCGCCAGCAGCGGCCGGCGCAGCGGATCCGGACGGATCAGGAGCAGCAGCGCCGCGGCCACGAACGCGGTGGCCCACAACGGGTCGACGTACCCGCTGGCGACCGCGCCCGAGTTGGTGGCCCAGGCGGCGATCGCCACCGCCACGGCCGCCAGCCGGGAAACCAGTGCCGGGGCCCGGCCGGTCACCACGCGCACGGCGTAGCCGAGGGTCACGATCGACGAGAAGCTCAGCGTCGCGGACACGAACTGTGCCACGTAGAACCCGTAGCCGTGGAACACGGTCCAGGCCCCCGCGACCGTCGCGGACGCCAGCGGCGGGTAGTCGGGGTGCGTGATGTTGATGGAGTACAGGCCCAGGTACTCCCGGACCATCGCACCACCCCTGGTGAAGTACGCGGCGTGCAGCCACCAGATCGAGTTCGAGTCCCACTGGACCGGCGGAAGGAACACCATCAGGAACGGCGGCAGCAGCGGCACGGCCAGCCACAACAGGTCGGCCCAGGACCGGTGCGGGGCCGGGACCCGGGGCACCTTCCGCAGCAGTACCGGCGTGGCTGCCCACTGCACGGCGAACAGCAGGAGCAGCCACCACCACAGTTCCCCGCCGCCCACCAGCATCAGGATCACGGACACGGTGGCGGTGAGCCCGGTGACCAGCGGTGCGACCAGCAGAGCGAGCCGGAGATCGCGAAGCAGCAGGTACCCGACCGGCAGGCCGGCGAGAATCACCAGCAGTACGGCGCCCAGCACGGCGACCATCGGCGTCACCGGTCCCTCGTGGCGACCAGGCGGACGCCGGCCGGCGAGACCGACCTCGGCACTGCCTCCACCGACAGGGTGAAGTCAGCCTGTTCGTGCCGGGACACCACGATGATCCCGTCCATCGCTGCGAATTCGAGAACCCGTTGGTACCACAGATCGTTGCGGTTGTTGCCCAGATAGATTCTGGAGCCGGGCGGCACCTCCGCGTCGAGTTGGGCGCGGATCGTCTCCATCTGACTCTGGCGGTTCCGGGCCCAGGCGGTCTTGTCCGAGTCGCCGGCCTGCGCCCCCTGGCGGATGGCGTCGACCGCGCCGGCTCCGCCGAGTACGACCACGGTCGCGGTCAGCAGCACGACGAGGACGCGAGCGATCGGGTTCCCGGCGGAGCGCCCGGAGTCCGTGCCGGCCGGTGGGCCGGGCGGCGTGCCGCCCGCGCCCGTCCGGGACGGTGCGGGGGCGTCCTCCGCCGTACGGCTCGGGCTGTCCTCGGCCGGGCCGCGGTTCTCGGCCGGGGCGGGCCTGTGCGCCGGGCCCTGTTCCTCGATCGAGTTCCGCTCCCCGAACGGGCCGCGCTCCCCTGATGGACCGGGGTGCTCGCCCGAAGGGCTGGGGCCGGCCGTCCGGCCGCGTTCCATCACCGCTGTCCTCCACGTGGCCGTCGCAACCGCCGGACCCGGCCAGCCGCCCAGCGCACCTGTCCCGGTCAGCCGTGAGCGTACTTTCCGTTCCCGAACACCGGAAAGGCCCGGGTCAGATCAACCGGACCACCGGACAATGCCGGGGCGGACCGCACGCCGGTGGTGGGTTAGCATGGCGTATTTCTCGGGCTCTAGCGCATTCCTCGGAACCCCTCAGGAGACTCAGTTGAAGCTGTCCATCCTCATGCCCGTCTATAACGAGGAAGCTCGGCTCGGCGAGGCTCTCAAGCAGGCATTGGATGTCGACTACCCCTGCCAGATCGAGTTGGTCGTCGTCGATGACGGCAGCCGGGACGGCACGCGGGGGATCCTCTCGGCCGTGGACGACAGCCGGGTGCGGGTCGTCCTGCACGAGCGCAATCAGGGCAAAGGTGCCGCGATCATGACGGCGGTCGGCGCCGCGACCGGCGAGTACATGGTCATCCTGGATGCCGATCTGGAGTACGAACCGCAGGACATCCCGCGGCTGCTGGAGCCGGTGCTGGAGGGGCGCACCACCGTGGTGTACGGGAATCGGACCTTCGGAAGCCACAGTTCGTTCTCCTTCTGGTACGTCATGGGCAACAAGGCGGTAACCGCGGCGGCCAACATCCTGTACAACTGCTACCTCGGCGACCTGGAGACCTGCTTCAAGCTCATGCCGGTGGAGTTGTACCGGTCGCTGCGGGTGCGGTCCCGGGGGTTCGGGATGGAGGCCGAGGTGACCGGCAAATTGCTGCGTAACCGGTACCGGCCGTACGAGGTCCCGATCAGCTACCACGCGCGATCCCGCGAGGAGGGCAAGAAGATCACCTGGCGCGACGGGGTGGCCGCGCTGTGGATCCTGCTCCGGGAGCGCATCCGGCGTCCGGGGCTGTCCGGCTGAGCCGGTTACGCGTCGCCGCCCCGGAGGAACGGCTCTGATCCGCGCCCGATCGGCGTCAAGAATCTGACTGATCGATGAGAGGGATCGACCGGTCGGACCATGGGCCCGGCGGCTGCCTGGCATCGCACGGGCGGGGACAGGCGATGACCGGCGGGTGACGAGCAGGGCCGCCGCCGGGACCTCGCTTGCCGTACGTGCTTTCTGATTCAGATAGTATGTCCCTCGTATCATCGGAAGTGCGGATGCCGGATCTGCCCAACCACTTTCGAAGGAGCGCTTGATGCACAGGGCGTGCCGTTCATCGGGGCGGTCGCGGCCATCGGGCTGATCCTGTTCTTCGTCTGCGCGATCTACACCCACGTCCGCGCCAGCGACTACTCGCCGCAGTTCGGGCTGGCGAACGGCTTCCTCCTGCTCGCCGCCGGCGCGCTGACCCTGGGGCTGGCCTCCGGCTCCGCATGAGGTGTCTGCCCGACTCACCCGTCGTCCGGGGCGGGCCGCGCGTCGAACCCACCGGTACCGTCGAACCGCACCACGTAGAGCCGGTCGAACCCGTCCGCCCGCCGGGGGCGTCGCAGGCGCTTGAGCGTCGCGTACAGCCCCACCTCCGGTACCCGCTCCCGAGCGTCCCGGGCGGCGTTGCGCTCCACGGTGCCCGGCACGTCCGGCGGGAACCAGTACCCGACCGTCTCCGCGCCGTGGACGCGGGCGAGTTCGATCAGCGGCTGCCACTCCCGCGGTGACGGGTTGGTGTTGTCCACCACGACGTCGCGCCCCTCGGTCAGGGCCTCGTCGATCAGGCGCATCTGGCGGCGTTGCCGGTGCCGCGCACGGGGGAACGCGTCCTTGCTCACCACCACATGGCTGCCCGCCAGGGCTCGCCGGCAGAACGTCGACTTGCCCGACGCCTGCAACCCGACCAGCACCGCCAGCTCCGTCATCGTCCCCAGTGTCACCCCCAACCGCCCGGCCAACCGGGTCAGTCCGGGATCCGTACCTCCACCCGCCAGCCCACCCCGGCCGGATCCTCTGGTTCGCTGGCGCCGGCCGTGGGGCCGGCCGCGAAGGTGCCGCCCGCGAGCTCGGCGCGTTCCCGCAGACCGGTGAGGCCGTAGCCGCCGCCGGTGTTGCCCAGCGGCCGTGGTGTGCCTGGTGGCGGCGCCCCATTCGTGACAGTCAGCGTGATGGCGCGGGGTTGGTAGGTCAGGGTCAGCGCGACCGGGGCCCCGGGGGCGTGCTTGCGGATGTTGGTCATCGCTTCTTGGGCCGTCCGGTAGAGCGTCAGATTGGTGTCGGGGGTGAGGTCGTGGGGCTGCCCGTCGATGTGGGTCGCGGCGGGGACCTCGAAATCGCCGCGGTACGCCGTGGCCAGGTTGGCGAGGAGATCGGGGAGCGGCAGGGTGTCGCCGCGCAGGGCGCTGATGGCCCTGCGGGTTTCCGCGAGTCCTTCCCGGGCGAGTTGGTTGGCCGTGTGAATCGACTGCTGGGCTTGCCGGGTGCGGCCGGATTCGAGGAGGGCGTCGGCGGTTTCGAGCTGAACGGTGAGGGCGGCCAGCGAGTGCGCGAGCACGTCGTGGATTTCCCGGGCGATGCGGGCGCGTTCGTCGAGGGCGGCCGATCGGGCCTGGTTCTCCTGGGCGAGCCGGGTTTCCTCGGCGAGAGCGTTGTTCTGCCGGCGGATGAGCCCGATCAGGAGCCCCGCGACGCAGACGGCCGGGCTGAGCAGGATCAGGGTCGTGCCGTGGTGAGCCGCCGCCTCGGTACCGGTGAGTGCCGCCGCTACTGCCACGGTGAACGGCACCGACCACTGGAGCGGATGGCGGGCGCTCGCGTTGAGGCAGGCGGCCGCCGGGAACGTGATGGCCCACCCGGGGCCGGTGACCGCGGCGAGCCCGATGCCTGCCCCGGCCATCAGGAGCGGGCCAATGAGGCCCGCCGCCGGGGGCCCGCCGTAGAGGCCGATGGCCAGCCAGCCGAGCGTGGCCAGGACGAGGAAGAGGATGACGGCCCAGCCGAGGCCCTGATTGCTCAGCTGGCTCGCGATGACGGAGAAGTCCAGGGCGGCGAGCACGAGCAGGCCGCGTAGCCGCGGGCGCCACATCCACGGCTGGCTGTCGGACTGCGTCATGTCGACCAGTGTCACGGATGATCGGGTCCCGAGCGGCGGCGCCCCGCGGATCCGGCCGGGGCGCGGCTCGGGCGGCGTGAAACGTCCATGGTCCGACGGTAGAGAGGGCCGTCCGGTCGGGCCCCAGCCCCGAGGTGGAATCCGGGTGGAATCAGCGGCTCCACCCGCCGAGTGCGGAGTCGCGTGCACGGTACCCAAGATCGCCCGGGGCGGTCACCCGCGGACGAGGGCCGGCGGGGCGAAGGTCGCGGCCGAGCGACGGGAGCGCTGTGCCGTACCACGAAGTTCCTGCCCGTCGGTCCGGCGCTGCGAAGGTTCAAGCGCCCGACCTGCGGGCAACCTGGTGGCATGAGCGAAGAGGACCGGAAGAAGCACAGGCAGGCGGAGGAGATGCGCGACGAGGTACCGTCGACCGTCGCGCGCTCGGACGACAAAGCCGTGCGTACCTACAAGAAGACGTTGCAGTCCGCCGAGGAGTCGTACGGCGACGGCGAGCGGGCTCACCGCACGGCGTACGCGTCGCTGAAGCATACGCATGAGAAGGTGGGCGACCACTGGGAGCCCAAGGAGGGCAGGGGTCCCTCGGATCCGCAGGCGGCGCAGGGCGCACCGCGATCACTGGACGAGCCGAGGAGCACGGCGCGGGGAGTCGACGCCAACGCTTCCGTAGGGCACCTCAAGGATGTGGCGCGCAGGCTCGGCATCGAGGATCCGCAGCGGATGGATCGAAATGAGCTCGTGAAGGAGATCCAGAAGGCCAACGATCGCGTGACAAGGCGTTCACGGGAAAAGGACCGGCGGGGCGGCCGGTCGTAACGCGATTACCCTGGGCAGTCCTCACATCACGGCTTGTCGATATCCGCCATTTCCTTGTGCGACAAGGGGAACACGGGCAGCTATCAATGAGGCGTGCGGTCCTTCCGAGGGATTTCCGCGCGCACGACAGTAATTCGGCATTCGAGAATCCGGCCGGCGTGGCATCGGCGTGTCCGGCGGCGGGTCGTGGCAGGGTGGCGGGACGAGGCGGCGATCGGCGTCCGGCTATCAATTCCCCGACGACATGGCGGCATATCACATCCGTGAGCCGGCCGTAGCGCAACGCTACCGGTCCTGTCCACAGTGGACGACACGTCAGCCTCCCACAGGTGACACCCGCTCGGCAGGAATGGGATGCTGTTGTGAGCACACAGGAGATCTTCGCGGCATTTATCGTCGACCGGACCGGCGACGCCGGGCAAGGCCCGGACCAGTCCCCGCTGGAATGGGTGGGCGACCGAGCCGCACGCGCGGGCCTCGCTCCCCGGGTGGCCAACCCGGAGGCGGACCAGAATGACGAGGATCTTCGGCATGGCAGCGCCCTGCCGTATATGGAGGGCGACTGGCTCGGCATGCCGGTGGAGCTCCGGTTCGTCGAGGGTGAGGACTACCAGGCGCTCGTCGTGGTCGTCGGGCACGCCGCGTTCGTCCGGCGGGTGGTCCGTTCGTCGGGTGCCTTCCTGGAAAACGTCGTGTCGGCGTTCCGGGACGCCTGCGACGCGATCGCGCCGGGGTACGCCTACGTGGTCACCACGCCCGAGGACGACATCCCGGGGCGCCTGAAGCAGGTGTCGGTGGACCTGCGTGGGTCGGACCCGCGCGCGCTACCCGAACCGGGGCTGCCCCTGGTGTACCTGGACGAGGCGCTGGCGACGCAACCGGCCGCGGGGAAGCACCGGGAGCGGGAGGTCCCCTTCGCCGGGGAGCGGGCCGCCGGAAATCGGGCAGAGCCGCCGTCGGTGCGGGTGCCGGCGCGGCGCGGAACCGTGCTGGTCGCCGGTGAGTCGCTGACCGGCTGGCTGTAGCGCCGCCGCCAGTCCGTGTCGCCCGCGACCGCCGCGTCGCCCGATCCGGGGAGGTGCGACGGGCGGCCGCTGTCAGTCGCGTGCCGGGTCCCGCATCGCGGCGAGCACCGTGTCGGCCAGTTCGCTCGGGGTCTTCTCGCCGCCGGGCAGGATCAGCGTGCCGGGGTCGAGCGCGGCGCGTGCCGCCACGCAGCGTTCGACGTTCGCGTGGCGGAATGCCCGTGACTGGCCGTCCTGGTCGGGGTTGTCGGGTACCAGGACCTGCGCGTCGATCCGGCGGCGCAACTCGTCGGCGGGTACGTCGAGGAACACGTGCAGCAGCGGTATCCCCGCCGTGCCGATGAGCCCGAAGATCTCGTCCCGGTACCCGGTGTCCACCAGCGTCATCGAGACGATCAGGTCGCGGCCGTACTCGCTGTGCATCCCGACGGCGAACTCCGCGACCAGCTTCCGCCACAGCGGGATGTCCTGAAAGTCTCCGCTGTCGGCCGGGGCACCCACTTCGTCACGAGGTACCCGACGTACTCGGGGTCGAACGGCATCGCGCCGGGCAGCCGCCGGTGCAACTCCTCGGCCAGGGTCGTCTTGCCGCCGCCGAACGCACCGTTGATCCAGACAATCATGCGGCCGATCCAACCATGGCGGATCAAGCCCGCCGGTCCCCCGCTGTACCGACTAGTACGTAAACTTGCTGCTCATGGACACCGCGGACCGGCTGATCGAGAGCACCCGTGAGCTGCTGTGGGAGCGCGGCTACGTGGGTACCAGTCCCCGGGCCATCCAGCAGCGTGCCGGCGCCGGACAGGGCAGCATGTACCACCACTTCACGGGCAAGCCTGCGCTGGCGCTGGAGGCGATCGACCGCACGGCCAGGGAGCTGCGCGACGCCGCCGAGGCGCAGCTCGCCGGCCCCGGTGCGGCCATCGAGCGGATCACCCGGTACCTGCGCCGCGAGCGCGAGGTGCTGAAGGGCTGCCCGATCGGCAGGCTCACCCAGGATCCGGACATCATGGCGGACCCGATCCTCCGGGAACCGGTCACCGAGACCTTTGCCTGGATGCACCGGCGCCTGGCTCAGGTGCTGGCCGAGGGGCGCGACCGCGGCGAACTCGACGCCTCGCTGAACGTGGACGCGACGGCGTCCGCGATCGTCGCGGTGCTCCAGGGCGGCTACGTGCTGGCCCGTGCCGCCGGCTCGACCGGGCCGTTCGACGAGGCGGTCGCCGGCGTACTGGAACTGCTCGCCGGGCACGTGGTGCCCGGCGGCAGCTGAACCGCCGCTTCGGGCTCAGCTCCAGCGGATCGGCGGCAGGCCGGCGTCGGCCAGCGCCTTGTCCACCTGGCTGAACGGGCGGCTGCCCAGGAACCCCTTCGGGTTCATCGGGCTGGGATGGCCGGCCTCCAGGATGACGTGCTGCGCCCCGGTGACCAGTGCCGCCTTCTTCCGCGCGTACGAACCCCAGAGGACGAACACCACCCGGCTGCGCTTCGCGTCCAGCGCCCGGATCGCGGCATCGGTGACGTGCTCCCAACCGCGACCGGCGTGCGAGGCCGGAGCGCCGCCGCGCACGGTGAGCACCGCGTTGAGCAGCAGCACGCCCTGGGCCGCCCAGTCGCTCAGATCGCCGGCGGTGCGCGGCTGGCCGCCCAGGTCCTCGCGCAACTCCCGGAAGACGCTGCGCAGTGACGGCGGCACCGGCACTCCGGCCGGGACACTGAAGCTCAGCCCGTGCGCCTGACCCTTCTTGTGGTAAGGATCCTGACCCAGGATGAGCACCCGGGCCTGGTCCGGCGAGCACAGCCGGAACGCCTGGAACAGGTCCGGCAGCGGTGGATACACCTCCCGGGTGCGGTACTCCTCGTCGACGAACGCGCCCAGCGCCCCCACCACACCGGGGTCGAGGTGGGGGCGGATGGCCTCGCGCCAGGCGGCCGGCAGCAGCTCCATCAGATCCAACGGCATGACCGGATGGTACGGGCCACCACCGACAATCCGGGTCAGCGCCGCCGGTGCGTGAACGGGCGCATGATGCCGGTCGATGCCGGCCGTGTCGGTCAGCGAGTTGTCCTCGACGTCCAGGTCGACGGGGGGCGTGGTAGGTGGTGATGACCTTCTCGTACCCGGCGGCGATCCGGTCGGTGCTGGCGCCGTCGTCGGCGGTCTCGGTCGCCGTGTTGTCGGCGGTCGGGGCGGCCATCGAACACTGTCAAGGCTCGACGGCGTTCACGCCCCGAACAGGCCCCAGCACGCGTCCCGTGCCGCGACCAGCTCCGCGGAGTCGAGGCCGGCGAACAGCCACGCGTACCGATCGGCCGCCGGCCGTACCGGTGCGGTACGGATGCCGGCGAGCGCACCGGTCATCATCGGCACCCCGCGAGTGAGCGCCACGCCGGTCTCCAGCGTGGCCACCAGGCGCTCGTCTACCGCGCCCCGCGCCTGTTCGCGGAAGTCGGCAGCATACAGGTGACCCCGGTCGTCGCGCAGCAGGGTCAGGCCGGCTGGTCGAGCGTGCCCGCCGTGCGCCAGCACGTTCGCCACCAGAGCCAGGCACACGTGCCGGAGCATGTCCACCTGTTCCGGACTCAGGCGGCCGAACAGCGGCGCGAGCCGGCTCGCGGCCACCGCCGGCCCCGCGCGCCGGCCGGCACCGCCCCCGGCCCTGAGCAACTGCTCCACCGCGCGGGCGGCGGTGGCGAGTGCGACGACCGTCTCGTACCCCGCGACGAGCTGCGGGGGTACCAGGAACTCGGCGAGTTCGCGGGCCGCGCCGGGACCGGTCGGCAGCGGCCGGTCGTCGGGCGCCTCGTCCGGCTCGACGACCGTGGCCGGCGGTTCGGCCCGGGGCTGCCAGACGACGCTCGCGTACCAGTACGGCGGCGTGCCGGGGGCCGACCGGTACAGCGTGACCTGGCCTCCGGCGCCGTCCCGCCAGAGCGTGTACCGGACGATGTCCGGCGCCTGGCCGGCGGTGAGCAGCCGCGGCACCGGGCCGAACGCGCACCCGTACCCGCGCAGCCGCGCGAGGTACCCGGTGAACGGCTCACCCGAGCGCCGCCAGACCGCGTGGTCCGCGCAGCCGTCCGGGCACTGCTGAGCCAGTACGAGGGTGGCGTCCGGCGGTACCGGGAAACCGTCGGGGAATCCGGGCGGTAGCCCGCGCCCGTCGAGTGCGGTCAGCGGCCGCATGCCGCTGTACCGGTCGGCGTCCGCGTCATACGGGACGGCCGGCTCCGGCTCCCGCCTCGGTTCCAACCGTCCGTCCACCCCGCTGCCGGCCAACCGGTCGAGGACGATCCGGACGACCAGGCCGGCGTACCGGACCTCATCCTTCATGTCGAGGTGCAGGACCGGTACCCCGTCCTCATCGACAACCTCGCACCAGTTCGGCAGCGCGGCGTCCGGCTCGTCGGGGTGGCGGATCTCGCAGATCTTCTCGGCGGCGGCACGCAGGGCGGCGCCGGCCGCGGCCGGATCGCTGCTGCCGTACACCGCGAGCGCGGTCGCGGAGGGGTAATCCGCCACGTATGCGATCAGCGCCGGTTCGTCCGGGTGAGGCATGCCGAGGATCCTCTCACGCGACCGGTCCGGGCCGTCGCGTCGTTACCGGACGCGCGAGCCCGACCAGTCGCCGCACGCGGCCGCCCCGCGCTGAACCGGCCCGCGCGGTCACCGTCCGCACCGCGGCGAAGTCACGCACCGCCGAGGGCGGGCGAACGAGCGGCGCACCGGTCGTCGCGGGCGTAGCGTCGATGCTGTGCAGGATCTCGGACCGCCGATCGCCTACCTGGCGCTGCACCGGGGCATCCCGGTCTTCGACCGTGACGGGAACCGCCTCGGCGTCATGGAGCACGTCCTGGCCGACGAGCGGTCGGACATCTTCCACGGCTTGATCGTCGGCGCGGAGCCGCCGCTCCCGCGTCACTCGTTCGTCGACGCCGACCACATCGCCGAGCTGCACGAGGGTGGCGTCCTGCTGACCGGGGGCAGCGACCAGCTCCACGACGTGCACGAGCCGACCGGTACCGGCGAGGCCAGCATCGAGGCCGGCAAGATGCGGGCACGGCTCGAAGAGGCCAGACAGTGGGTCGGCCGCCATCACTGAGCCGGTGCCGGAGACCGGCCGGACGCGGCCTAATTCAGGCTCCCCACGCCCTTGGCGATGACGAGGATCGAGGTGATCAGGGCGGCCGTCGACTCCACGGCCATCAGCAGTTTGGCGCGGTGCGACAGCGGCATGGTGTCGGTGGGGCTGAACGCCGACGAGTTGCTCAGCGACACGTACAGGTAGTCGATGAACGTCGGCATCCACCCGCTCGTCTGGCTGGAGCCCCGGTCCACCTCCACCACCGTGCCCAGGTCCTCGTCCTGCGGGAAGCGGAAGTCCGCCCGCGGTAGGCGGCGGCGGTCGACGAGGTTGCGGACGACCGGCCCTCCCCGGTCGATCTCCCAGAACGCCAGGCCGAAGACGATGACGTCCGTCGCCCAGACCTGCAGGGCGGCCAGCAGCAGTTCCACACCCTCCCGTTCGGTGACCAGCCGCCGCAACAGCAGGCCGAGCGAGACGAGATTCGCGGCGGCGATCACCACCACGATGACGATGGACAAGGTCCGGGTGACCCGGTTCTGGCGGCTCATCCGCACCGGGTTGACCACCAGGAGGGAGACCAGCAGCAGCGCCTCCAGCCCCGGGATCACGAACCGTGGGCCGACCAGAAGGTCCTGCGGGAGCAGGGCGTAGAGGGCGATCGCGACGAGCGTGGCGAGGGCCGCCGGCAGCCGTACCTCGCCACGTGGGCGGCGCTGCGGCGTGCCGTCCGATGCCGGCCGCGCGGACCTGTCGGCCGCGGCAGCCTTGGTCGCCGTCATTGCCGGTACCCGCCGGTTTCGCTACGCCGCATCGCCTGTCCTCCTGGTTGCCGCCATCAGTACCCAGTCGCTCGCGCGGCTAAGCCCGTCCCGGCGATCTTGTCCGGCCAAGGGGCTGTGCGCGCCGCCGGGCCGAGCGGCGACCGGCGGAACGGGGCTCTGGCCAGTACCAGGTGGCGGCGCTCCGGACGGCGGTGTCTACTCGGCGTCCTTCAGCACACCTTCGATCGTGGCCAACCGCCGGCTCATCTCGGCGAACCGGTCGTCGACGCTCGCCAGCCGGTGCTCCGCGATCTCCTGCGCCCGCACCGCACGATCGGCCAGCGCGCGGTACTCGGCCTCGCGGGTGACCGTGGCCCGGGTCCGCAGGTGCGCGCCGACCTGCCAGATCACCACGATCACGATCGCGCCGAACACGATGAGCGGGATCACGCCGCTGTTCATCAGGTCCTCAATCATCAACTCTCTCCGTTCTGGTGTGCGTCGCGGTCCGGGCCGTCGCCGGCGTCGTTCGTGAGGGTCTTCGCCGCGGTCGCCACCGACTGCGGCGTCAGCTGCAACGCGAACGCGTTGACCTGGTAGTACTTCATGGCCTTGCCGTCCTCGGAGAGTTCCAGTTCTGAGCAGACCAGGCCGGCTCTCTCCAGCTTCTTGAGGTGCACCTGCAGCAGTGCCCTGCTGATGCCGAGATCCCGGGCCAGCGCGCTGACGTAGTGCCGGCCCGTGGACAGAGCCGCGAGTACGCGCATGCGGTGCGGGCTGGCGAGAGCCGCGAGTACCCGTACCAGCTCGTCACCGGTCAACTCGGCCGTCTTCATGCTCCTCCTTGGCAGATGCCAACTATTATTTGCACATCCATCACGGTTGTGTCAAGTCGGCTTCTGCACATGCCAACAATACTTTGCGAGTGACCGTACAGTCCACTGTGGACTCGCCTCGCCGCCGGGGCTCTTCTCGCGGTTCGGTCCGCCTCACTACCATCGGAATCATGGAAGACAGACCGCCGCTGCCACCGTTCACCGCCGAGACCGCCGCGCAGAAGGTGCGGATGGCCGAGAACGCGTGGAACACCCGCGACCCGCAGAGGGTAGCCCTCGGATACACGCCGGACAGCTTCTGGCGCAACCGGGATTTGTTCGTCCACGGACGCGACGAGATCATCGAGTTCCTCACCATGAAGTGGAACCGGGAACTCGAGTACCGCCTCGTCAAGGAGCCGTGGGCCTTCCGGGACAACCGGATCGCGGTGCGCTTCGCCTACGAGTGCCACGACGCGACCGGACAGTGGTTCCGGTCGTACGGCAACGAGAACTGGGAGTTCGATGAGCACGGGTTGATGCGCCGCCGGTTGGCCAGCATCAACGACCTTCCGATCGCGGAGTCCGACCGGCTGTTCCACTGGGACTCCTCGGGGCCGCGTCCGGACGACCATCCGGGGCTGACCGAACTCGGGTTGTGACCGGTCGGCCTCCCCGGCCGGCCCGCGGCCGCCGCCCGCGGGCCGGCGGGGTCCCCGTGGCGACGTCCTGCCCTCGGTGAAGTCGCCGGCCAGCGATCAGGTGCCATTTGGTACATGACGGCCGGCCCTGTAGATGAGCATCCGGTGACTGGTGCCGATCGCGGCGGCCAGCGAGCGCAGGCTGATGTCGGCAAGCCGTACACGGCGACGTGGTCGATCGTCGCGGCGAGCAGCCGTTCCCGTGCGCTGTCGCCCGGAGCCACACCGCCTCCTTCGCGACGGCATGGTACCCCCGCCGACCTCCGCCTCCGGGCAAGTTCCGCCGTCGCCGGCCTCGCCGTACCCGGCACGCCTTCGAAGCCACGCCGATCCTGGCTCCGCACCCGGCTCAGGCCTTACCGGCGATCGGCAGCCGGCCGGCCCGGCACCAACTCACCACGTTCGACATGACGACGCCGAGCGCCAGGGCGCGGGCCCCCGCCGCCGGGGCGAAGGCGAAGATGTACGCCAGGTCGAAGAACAACTCCAGAAACGTGGCGTGCAAGGGGAACCGCGCGGCTGACGGTGCGGCCCGCGTGTCCCGAGCCCGAAGGCCCGCGTGTCCCGGGTGCGGGACAGTCCACAGTGGAGTCGTGCGGGTCAGTCGCGCCTGCCCTTGAGGTGGCGGCTGAACTCGCGGGCGATCTCCCGGTTCGCGTCCCGCTCGGCCAGGGCCTGCCGCTTGTCGTAGGCCCGCTTGCCACGGGCGAGGCCGATCTCGACCTTCACCCAGCCGTTCTCGAAATACATCGACAGCGGCACCAGCGCGATGCCCGGTTCACGCAGCCGGGACAGGATCCGGTAGATCTCGACGCGGTGCAGGAGCAGCTTGCGGGTACGGCGCGGTTGATGGTTGGTCCAGGTCCCGTAGCCGTACTCCGGGATGTGCAGCCCGTACAGCAGGATCTCGTTGTTCAGCTCCTGCGCGAACGCGTCCACCAGCGAGGCCCGTCCGGCCCGCAGCGATTTGACCTCGGTGCCGCGCAGCGCGATGCCCGCCTCGTAGGTCTTCAGGATCGCGTAGTCGTGCCGCGCCTTCTTGTTCGAGGCGATGAGTCTGTGGCCAGTCTCCCTGGACGTGGAGGCCTCCCGTCGCTGATGCGCCCCCATCATGCCACCGGCGCCGGCCGGCCGAGCCCATCGTCCGCCGACCGGCTATCGCCGGTGCCCTTCGGGAAACCGGTTGTCGGGTGACGATCCGGGACCCCCGGTGCGAAAGCTCGCCGCTGTCCGGTCGCTACGACCCGCATCACCTCCGGTTTTCCGGGAAAGCACCTGACGCGGATACCCCAACGGTTTCGAAGGTCAGGAGAAGCGCGACATGCTGTTGAACATCGCCGGTTCCGGGAACATGGCCAGGGCCATCGCCGCGAGGGCCGCGTTCGGGGACCATCAGGTGCGCATCATCAATCCGAACCTGGACAGTGCCCGAAACCTCGTCACGGACCTGAGGGAGCGGTTCAGTGCGTTCGACATCGGTGTGGGGGAGACGCTCGGCCCGGCCGACCTGAACGTGATCGCCGTGCACTATCCGGAGGCCAAACAGGTCGTCCAGGACGCGCGCGACCAGCTCGCGGATCAGATCGTGGTGGACATCAGCAACCCGGTGAACCTGAGTACCTTCGACTCCCTCGTGGTACCGGCGGACAGCTCGGCGGCCGAGGAGATCCAGCGGGCGGCCGGCGGGTCGGTACGGGTGGTGAAGGCGTTCAACACCATCTTCGCCGACCTGCTGGAGGCCGGTGAGGGCGGTGGTGAGCGGCTGGACGTGCTGATTGCCGGCGACGACGACTCGGCGAAGGTGATGGTGTCGGAGTTCGTTTCATCCACCGACATGCGCCCGCTGGACGTCGGGCCGCTGCGGCGAGCCCGCGAGCTGGAGGCGTTCGAATTCCTGCACATGACGATGCAGAAGCGGCTGGGCCTGAACCAGCAGAGCGCCATCAAGATCCTGTCGTAGTCCCGCGCCGGCCCGCGTGCCGCCGCCGGCCCGCTGTCGTCTCCCACAGCAGGAACATCAGCGCGCCGACGGCGACCTGCGGCACGAAGGTCGCCAGGCGCCAGATCAGGTCGGCGGCGAGGGCCTGGCTGGCGGTGGCGCCGAACGCGGCGATCAGCCCGGTGAGGGCGGCGTCCACCGTACCCAGGCCACCGGCGGTGATCGGGATGAACGACACCACCGCCGCGAACGAGAACGCGGCCAGCGACTCGGGCCAGCTGAGCGACAAGTCGCCCCGGGTAACGTGCTCCAGGCCGCGCAGGGCGACGTACAGCACCCCCCACGAGGTGAACTGTGGCAGCAGCGCGGACCCGAGCACCGCCACCGGTCGCCGTCTCATCACGTCGACCACACCCGACCGGAAGTCGAGAATCCTGCCGGCGACATCGATCGTCCGGCCGCGCCGCAGTCGCCGCGGGAGTCTGTTGCCCAGCCGGTCGGCCAACTCGCCGATCCGGCGCGCACCAGCGACACTGCGCAGGATCACCGCGAACACGCCGAGCGCGGAGCCGACGCTCGCCACCCCGATGACGGCGATCAGCACGAAGTTCCACCCCGGCTCGCCCTCGGCGAGCAGCGCGAGGATGCCCACGACCGGCATCGCGAGGGTGGCGAACACGTTGAAGACGCTGGAGATGACGGCCGCGCTCGCCGCCGGCCCCGCGCCGAAGCCGTACGACTCCAGCATGTCGTACTCGACGCCGATCCCGATGGCGCCTCCGGCCGGTACCGTGTTGCTCACCGCGAACGAGGTCTGACCCACCACGAATGCTGGCCGGAAACGCAGCCCCGGCAGAGCGGCCTGCAGCGGCCAGGCGCTGACCACGATGTTGACGGCCGCCACCAGAACGAGACCGATGAGGTACGAGAACGGGATCGCCACGACCGACGACCACGCCTGCGCGTAGTTGGCGAACCTCGGGAAGACGCCGACGCCGACGGCCGCGAGGACCACCAGGGTGACCAGAGGTACGACCACCCTGCGCCAACCGTGCCTGCCGTGCGGTATTTCGAACCTCCTGCGACCGTGTGGCCCTGTCGTACCCAGGTTCACGCCGATCACGCATACCGGTGCTCACCGGCGCCGAGGGCCGGTGCGCGCGGTGCGGGTCAGCGGGGTTCGGGCGCCGGCGCGCCGGCCGCCAGGTCGGCCAGCAGGGTGAGGTACGCGTCGATCCGTCCGGCCACCCAGTCCGCCCCGACCAGGTCGCTGTCGTACGAGACGTAGCCGTACGCGCGGTCCTCCCGACGCACCGTCCACAGCACGCCAGGGCCCTGGTGCCGTCGAGCGGGGCCGGGGTGAACTGCCTGGCGAGCGAGCGCCACACGGCGGGGACGGGGGCCGGTACGGGCACCCGGTGCTCGTCGATGAACGGCCGGTCGGCGGTCACGTGGGACCTCCCTGACTGGGAAGGGGATGACTCACCTCCAGGATGCCCCCGAGATGGCGGCGGCCCGACGGGCGGACGGTGAGCCCTGACGTGAACGGGTACCCGCTGGCAGGTACCCTTGTGCCCGTCGCCCTCGTAGCTCAGGGGATAGAGCAACGGTTTCCTAAACCGTGTGTCGCAGGTTCGAATCCTGCCGGGGGCACGTCACAGAACTGCGCCAATAAGACCGGCGCCCTGATCATCGAGGCGAACTACAGGCTCCCATAGGTTCAAGTCTCACCTCAGCGCAGGTCGTAAATCTACGAAACCCCCGGTGGTTGACCGTAGCCAGCCCCACCCGTTAGCTGGTGGGGCTACGCCGCGCACTACGAATCATGCCCTCCGCTCACCTGCGACGACGGCGAAGTACGCCTTGCCCGCGGCCATGACGGCCGCTCGGCACCGGCGATGAGACCGCTCAACGTACCCGCCAGGTCCTTGATCACTGCCTGCCGGTGCTCGCGGTTCACGGAGTAGGCCAGTAGCAGCACGGTCGCGCAGCCGATGATCGTCGGCGCGATCAGTACCGCAATGACCATCCACTGGTGGGCGACGACCGCGCCCGCGTACGCGAGCTGGTGAACCGCTCGCCGTGCCGTGCGTACCACGGCAACCCCTCTCATCCGACGCTTCTTTGACCGCGTCAGTTTCTTTTCTCATCGGATAGGGTTCCCGGATGAGAAATATCCGGGCCGAGATCGAAGCTACTGCGGGACGCCGGCTACCTGATCAGACCTGGAAATTTCTGCTCGAGAAGGGATATGTCTCCGAAATCGAAGAGGGGACCAGCTCAGTCGCCAAGGCGCTCTCGGAACTCAAAGAGCTAACGGCGGCTGTCGTGCCGTTTAGCCAACCGGAACAGCGTGAGCACCGTGACCAGCCGACCGGTGCTGCCGGGTCCGCGAGAATCGACGCGCTTACGGCCATCTACGCCGCGTGGGCCGCGTACCAGCCCGACGTGCGATCATTTCGCTCACGGGCCCTGGTCGATCATGACGCGCCCGAGTTCCTTGCTTGGGTTCGAGGGCAGGGCGAATATCCCGATCCCCGGCTACTCCACGAGGATGAGGTCGACCGATGGGTGATGGCGCGGTTTCACGCTGATGCGACGGATGGTGACGGCGACCGGCACATACGTGAGCTCGTTGCACAGGCGCTTCCCAACCACGCGCGTCCGGTAGCCCATCTCTGGTACATCAGCGACAACCAAGAACGCGTACTGACCGTTGATGCTACGGGCTCGCTAGGTGACTTGGTGAAACTCGCGAACAGGTTGGCTGAGCAGTACCGCTGGCGTGCGTCGGAGGCCGCAACGTTCGTTCTGACGGGACGTGCTGCGGAGGTATATGTCTACGTAGGCAGTGCGCAGATTCGGCGGGGCGAAATGGCCGCGACTACTCGCGTGACGATGACCGTCGATCCATTCCTGACTCCTGATGAGGTCGCTGGTATTTATTCCCGCCTGCGCAAGCGGTTTCTGCCTGCGCCGCCACCGCGTTCGGCCGGCGTTCGCCGGTACCGCCTCGCCGGCCACGTCGGTCCTCACGTCCTGATCCAGGCCGAACGGCCCGCTGATCGCATCGGCCCAGGCCGACGACCCCGACCCGGACCTGCCGGATTCGTTCAGACCATACAACCCACTGGCCATCACACCTGGCAAAGCCTGCGACGCAGCTGGAACGAGCGGTACAGCCACGAATACGATGAGCGCGGCCGCCTCATGCGGTACGACTCCGCGTCCAACTTCATTCGCGACGCCCAGACCGCGCTACGACAACTTTTGTTCCCCAACTGGCGGCACACAGACGACACCTCACCGACCAGCATCTAAATCGGGACCAGGGCCAAGCGACTTTAGAAGCCGATGGGGTCGCGGCAGTCGACCGGGACTATTGGCCATGGGGTTGAACGCTTGGCGCTGACATGGCACCACGACAAG
Source organism: Micromonosporaceae bacterium (assembly GCA_040255525.1). Classification (GTDB taxonomy): domain Bacteria; phylum Actinomycetota; class Actinomycetes; order Mycobacteriales; family Micromonosporaceae; genus Rugosimonospora. The sequence continues at coordinate 74,848 of JBDZVD010000008.1, forward strand.
GCAGACCGTCAAGCGAGGCCGCGCAACACCTCAGCCGTCCGTTGACATCGGTCTCGACACGCCGTAGGAGGACGATATTCAAGATCGACTAAAGTATCCGTGTTAGAGTGGTGCGCCCCGATCAAGTAGCACTAGGAGTGCACGTTGGAGTATCCGGTCGGCCCGTGGGCCCGCGAGCGGTTCGGCGAGCGGGCGGCGCACGTCTGCGCGGCCTTAGTGGGCGCACTGCACCAGGCGCTAACGGATGCGCAGGACGCGCAGAAGATTTCCAAGGCTAAGTTGCTGTTCCCGTTCGGTAGTACGCAGGCGACTCGCCGGTACGAGTGCATCGTGGATGCACTTAAGCAAATGGACGGGGTCCAAATCATCAAGCCCAAGGGTTCGCCGCACGAATTAGTAGTGCTCAACGGCAACCTGATCTACCCGTTTCGGTACGCCAAGGACGGCAACCTGCCGATCCAGAGAGCCCGAGTGACCGAGAGAAAGATCAGCGGGCTGATCGCCGAGCTGTTCGCGTTCTACGGGCCAGAGCCGCGGCAGCCGTCGCTGTTTGATCAGGCGGGTGAGGACACCGAGGAGACGGAGCGGGAGTCGGCCCTAACTACCCTGCCGGAGGATACTCGCTTGGCGCTCCTCGCCTACGCAAGTAACGACAGGGCCGGGGTACTCAACGTCTGGCTCGGTGAGGGCGAACTGGGTCCGCGGGGACGCGTGCAGTGGCTGCCCGGCCGGTATGAGCAGTTGCCTCTCGTGTGGCCCGGTTCCGGCGGCGCGGATGGTCACGGTATGTCAGACCCGCTCGGCCCGATCCCCGGTCCACGGCTCACAGGCCCAGCCGGCTCAGCTGCCTCGTCAGTGGTCGGGCCCCGCTTCGATGACGGCGTCATGCCTACGGTCGAGCTAACGGCGCGAGCCCCAGTGGAGCGGAAGAATAGCGAGAAATTCCCGCCGATGACGGAGCGCGCACCACAGAAGCCGAAGGCCGATGGCAAGGAACAGTAACCAGCTCTCCCTGTTGCCCCGGGCAGCACGAACTGACTCACCAGACGCGGCGCCTAGCCCGGGTGCGGTAGCACGGGCCTTTGACGCGGCACGACTGACGCAGGCCCGGCATCTGGCGGGCAGGACCAAGAAGGATATCGCCGCCGCCGTCGGAGTGACCGCAGCTGCGATCGGACAGTACGAGTCCGGCGTAACCAAACCTCGTCCGGACCTAGTACCCCGCCTCGCCGAGGAACTGCAGGTCCCGATCGAGTTCTTCGTCTCCGGACGTCCACACGCCCGCCTGGACGCCTCCGGAGCTCACTTCCGTAGCCTGCGATCAGCGCGCGCATGGCAGCGCGACAAGGCGATAGCACACGTCAAGCAGGTCTGGGAGCTGACGCTGGCGCTAGAGAAACGCGTGCAGTTGCCTCCGGTCGACCTGCCCGGCTTCGCCGGCGGCGAGGTGCATTCGGGAGTGGAGCTGCCGCGCTCACCCGTGGAGGCGGCCCGCGCTCTGCGTGTCTACTGGCGGGTCGGCACCCGGCCAATCCCACACCTAGTCCGGCACCTGGAAGCACGCGGCATCGTGGTCGACGCACCATCGCCGAGCCACGCCCATCGGGAAGTCGATGCGTTCTCGATCGCACACCTTCGGCCGATCATGGTACTGACCGCGAACCGCACCGACGACGTGTACCGGTGGCGGTTCACTGCGGCGCATGAGCTAGGCCACCTGGTCCTACACGGTGACACCGTCCCCGGCGACACGCAGCATGAGCGCGAGGCCGACGCGTTCGCCGCAGAGTTTCTAACGCCCCGCGACAGCATCCTGCCAGAGCTACCAACGCGGGTCGACCTGCGAAGACTAGTCGAGCTACAACACGTCTGGGGCGTGTCGGTGGACTCGTTGCTGTACCGGTGCCGGGAAGTGGGACTGCTGTCAGATCAGGCTGCCGGGCGTGCATGGAGGCGGCTTGCCGAGCTGCGTCGACAGCCGGGGTTCGCCGTTGAATCGGTGACCCGGTACCCGGGTGAGCAGCCGGTAATGCTGCGGCAGGCGTTCGAGCTCGCGGCCAAGGAGACTGGCGCGACGGTGCGGGACCTCGCGTACGAGCTGGGCTGGTCGATACGGCGGACCGAAGAATTACTCGGCCTGGCCCACCAGCGTCCGGTACTACGGTTGGTGCCGTAGAGAGGCCGTACGCGTCCGTGCTCAGCTAGCCTTCGAACCATCGTTGACTAACGTCGGTGGCCTCGCGAGCTGCTGCAGCGGCAGGAGGATATTGACTGAGTGTCTCGAGCGTGGTCGTCCGCGGGTAGCTGCCATGCGACTGAGCGGGTCGATCGCTCAGCGTTCGGCACCCCTGCATCTTTCAGATCGATCTGTCGGGTCTCTCATGTCTGCGGTGGCGTTGGTGTGGGCCGCGCAGAGAAGATTCAAGCGGAGTCGGCATTCACGAAGTGTCGGATGAGCCAGCTATCTTAACTCGTCAAGGTGCGTACGTGAGGAGGCTGGTGTGGTCACTCAACACGATGATCACCTGCGGAGGCTAGCTGACGCTTCTGCCAACTTCGGCTTCCTGCTGGGGGTCGAGCCGCTGCTCGTTCGATACGGTGTCGGCGCGGAACGCCATCTGTTCGATGATCCAAACGTAGCTCTGTTCAAGATGCGGCAGTTCCTGGAGACGGTTTCACATCGAGTCGCCGCAGAGCTGGCCCTCGCGCTGCCCCCGCACGCGGACCTCCACCTGACCGTCAGATCGCTCCGTGGAGCGGGGGTCCTGGTGGGAGACGCGTACGAGCTAGCGGAGCGAGTGCGCCGCTCGGGAAATCGCGCCGTACATCGCCACCTCGACGATCAGCGCGAGGCGCTCGCCTGTCTAAAGGCGTGTTTCCAGCTCGGCGGCTGGTTCCATCAGACGCTTGGGTTTGATGCCGGCGACCGACCGGTAGCGTTCGTTCCGCCGGCCAACCCGCAGTACGCGGACCCCTCCGAGTTGACCGATCTCCGACGCGATTTGGAGCGACTTCGCGATGATCTCGCACGGGAACAGTTCGACCACCGCGGAGCTCTAGATGCCGCCGCTGCCGAGGCCGCCGCGCGTCAGGAGGCCGAGGCGCTGGTGGCGAAGACACGGGCTGACCTCGACGCAGCGTTCGCCCTGGCATTGGAAACAGAGCAGGAACTAGCGCGGGCCCAGGCGGATCACCAGGCGAGACTGGATGCACTTCGCCATCAGCGGGCCGCCGATGGCCCACCGGTCGGCGACCTCGTGGCACGAGCTATCCGCGCCTCGATGCGCATCAAGCTGTCAGAGGCGCAGACCAGGGCGATCATCGACGAGCAACTTCGGGCGGCGGGGTGGGAAGCAGACTCTGAGCAACTTCGACACAGCCGTGGTGCTCGACCTGCACCCGGCCGAAACATGGCCATTGCGGAATGGCCGACGTCTTCAGGTCCGGCAGACTACGTGCTCTTCTGTGGATTAGCGCCGGTAGCGACAGTGGAGGCGAAGCCATTGTCGCGAAATGTAGCGGGCGACCTCGAACAGGCAAAGCGGTACAGTCGAGACCTCCAACCGCGGGACGGGATCGATCTATCAGGCGGCTCATGGGGGCCCTACAAGACGCCTCTCGTGTTGGCCACAAACGGCCGCGCATTCCTTCAACAATTGAGGACCGAGTCGGGGCTTTGGTTCCTGGACGTTCGTCGCCGGGTCAACCAACCACGTCCGCGCCGAGCGTGGCTTACGCCGGAGGCTGTCACGGAGCTACTCAGACAGGATGCCGATCGAGCGGACAGGGCGATCAGTCGAGATGAGGGGTATCCTCCCCGTTTACGGCCTTATCAGCGCAAAGCGCTTCATAAGATCGAGGAAGCACTTTCGCAAGGCGTCCGCGAGATGCTCGTCGCCATGGCTACTGGAACTGGTAAAACGGTTACCTGCCTCGGCCTGATCGAGCGCCTTCTAAGGAATGATCGCTTCAAGCGGATATTGTTCCTCGTCGACCGGTTGCCCCTAGGCGAACAGGTCGAGGAGAAGTTCCGGAACGAAATTGCCCATGGTAACAGTACGCTATCGCAGATATACGACATCGCGACACTTAGCGAACCAAAGGTCGAGGCTACGACTCGCGTCCACATCGCCACGATTCAGTCAATGGTGAAGCGCCTGGCTGACCACGAAAATGGCATCTTAGTACTGGATGCAGACCTCTACGACTGCGTCATCGTTGACGAGTGCCATCGCGGCTACTCTCTCGACCGCGAGCTGTCTACAATCGAATTAGAGTTCCGTAACGAGGCCGATTACCTCAGCGCGTACCGGCGGGTACTTGACCACTTCGACGCAGTGAAGGTCGGCTTGACCGCCACCCCAGCCGCGCATACAACTCAAATCTTCGGGGCACCGATCTTCACTTATTCATATCGCCAAGCAGTAATCGATGGCTACCTCGTTGACCATGAGCCGCCCCGAACCATTCGCACCCAATTCAGCACCTTCGGCATCCACTACGACCAAGGAACTGAGGCGCAAATCCTTGATCTCGAAACAGGCCAAGTAGAACTCCACGAGCTCGAGGATGAGTTGAATTTTGACGTCGACGATTTCAACCGCCGAGTAATCACGCCAGGCTTCAACGCTTCCGTATGCGAACAGCTCGCACAGGAGATCACCCCCGGGGACAGAGGGAAGACCCTCATCTTCTGTGTGAACGACGCACATGCCGACCTCGTCGTTGACAGCCTCAGAAGCGCACTCACGGCAGTATGGGGAGAAATCGATACCGACCTAATCGTAAAGATCACGAGCAAGTCTGACCGACCATCCGAGCTTATCCGACGGTTCCGCAATGAGCGGATCCCCCAGATTGCTGTTACCGTCGATCTCCTGACCACTGGTGTGGACATCCCTCAAGTGGATAAACTCGTGTTTCTTCGACGGGTCCGAAGCAGAATCCTATTCGAGCAGATGCTTGGACGCGCCACCCGACTGTGCCCTGAGATCGACAAGGAACAATTCTATATCTATGACGCCGTTGGCGTCTATGAAGCACTTGAGCCGGTAACCTCGATGCGGCCGGTGATCAAGTCTGTCGATATAACAGCCGAACAGCTCGCCGCAGAGCTGATCGCAGCAGATGAACCGGAGCACCTCCGGGAGATCGCAGAGCAGCTCGCTGCTCGACTACAACGCCGTTTACTGCGCCTAACACCTGCAGCAAGGGACGCATTCACCGCAACGACTGGACGTACGCCCAACGACTTTATTCACCAAGTACTCCGTCAGCAAGATTGGCGGGAGTTCGTGGATGTATTCCGCCGGAACCCTGATCTTGCTCTCCTGGTGGATAAGGGGACCGTGCTGCAGCCTCGCGAAGCGGTCATCCATGATCACGACGATACGCTCATCGAGACCGTAACCACGTACAGCGGAACCCGCGACCCGTCCGAGTACCTCCGGACTTTCCAGGCGCACATCCAGTCCGCCGATGCAAGTGAACTCGTTGCGGTCGCTCGCGAGACGCCCTGGACTCTCACCCACGCGCAGATGTCCGAGCTCTTGAGCGGTTTGGAGGCACGGGGTTTCACCGAGAGCGCGCTGCGTGCCGCGGTTCGTGAGACCTCAGGCAGGGATTTTGCCGCGCGCATGGTGGGCTACATCCGTCACTTCGCCGACGCGGCGCCTCTTGTTGCCTTTGAGCAAAGAGTCGATGCAGCCGCCGCCTCGCTGCTCGCAGAGAATAGGGATAGGTGGACGCCCATTCGCCGGTCGATACTGGCACGAATTTGCGCCACTATAAAGGCGCACGGGTATATCGACACCGAGTTGCTAAACGACGGGCAGTTCCGCCAGGAGCTAGGCGGCTACGTTAGACTAAACAGCATGTTTGACGGGGACCTTACGCAAGTGCTAGACCAACTAGTCAGACATATTTGGGCCGATCCCGCATAACCCGAAAGATGGCGATGACGCGCACCTCTGATATTGTGGCCCGGCTGTGGGCCCTGTGCAATGATCTCCGGGACGACGGAGTGACGTATCAAGAATATGTCACAGAGCTCACGTATCTGCTCTTCTTGAAGATGGCCGCTGAAACAGGTGAAGAGGAGACTCTTCTTCCGTTCGGATACAGATGGTCCGATCTCCAGCAAAAGAGGGGGTCGGACCAGTTCGACTTCTACCGCGAGATGCTGATCCGACTCGGAAGCAATGCCCCTAGCGAGCAGGTGCGCCAGATATACGGCAATGCAAACACATCCATTCGCCACCCGCGAGTCATCACCAAGCTCGTCACTGACATTGATGCGCTCGACTGGTTTGACGCCCGAAAGCAAGGGCTCGGCGATCTGTACGAAGGGTTGTTGGAGAAAAACGCCACTGAATCAAAGCGCGGGGCGGGTCAATACTTCACTCCTCGGCCACTGATAGACCTGATGATTCGGTTGATTCAGCCGCAGCCTGGTGAGGTCATACAAGACCCAGCATTAGGAACGGCGGGGTTCCTGGTCGCTACACATAAGTACATCTGTGACAAAACCAGCGATCTCTACAGCCTCACGAGCGAACAGCAGAATTTCCAACTGACCCACGCATACGTTGGCATGGAGTTGGTGCCCGGAACTCACCGCTTGGCGGTGATGAATGGCCTGCTTCATGGATTTTCCGGCAATCTCCAGCTAGGCAACACACTTTCGGCTGCTGGCGCGGCTCTACCACCAGCCAACGTCGTTCTAACCAATCCACCCTTTGGCGTGAAGACAGGAGGGGGTGGGCTCGAGCGCGACGATTTGACGTACCGTACTTCGAATAAGCAGCTAGCGTTCGTCCAGCATATCTATCGCACTCTGACGGCGGGCGGACGAGCTGCTGTTGTACTTCCAGACAACGTTCTCTATGACGGCTCTGGCGCAAAGATCCGGCATGATTTGCTCGACAAATGTAACGTCCACACCATGCTGCGTCTACCCACTGGGATCTTCTACGCGCAGGGTGTCAAGACGAACGTATTGTTCTTTTCTCGCGGTGAAACAGATCGTGGGAACACGAAGGCGTTGTGGGTCTATGACCTCAGAACCGGGATTCCATCTTTCGGGAAGCGCAATCCACTTACACCGGCGTTCTTCAACGACTTCGAAGCGGCGTATGGAGCAGACCCTAACGGTCACTCGCCGAGGCAAGACCAGGGTCCAAGTGGACGCTTCCGCCGATTCAGCCGGAAGCAGCTCGCGGAGCGCGATGACAATCTTGATCTCATGTGGCTATCCCAAGATTCATATGATGATCGAGGAGGGCGGCCGACCGCTTTGGCAGTTGTGGACTCGATGACGAAAAACCTGCGAGACGCGCTAAGTGACCTCGAATCTCTCAGGTCGATGATCAGAGATGGGATCAAGCCATGACAACCAAGCAGGTGGAGTGGCCAGTCGTCCCATTGGATCAGATTGCTGACGTCAGGCTCGGTCGCCAGCGGACCCCGAAGGATCATAGCGGCGAGAACCTCCGACCATATCTTCGTGCCGCCAATGTAGGCTGGCGAGGGCTTCGCCTAGACGACGTTAAAACCATGAACTTCTCGGATAGGGAGGCGGAGATCTTCAGCCTCCGCGCCGGGGACATCGTTGTCGGGGAGGCTTCCGGGAGCGTTTCAGAAGTTGGGAAGCCCGCAATCTGGTCGGGCGAACTTGCGGAATGCTACTTTCAAAATACCTTGGTCCGAGTCCGCAGCCACGGTATCAACCCGGAATACCTACTTTACTTCCTCCGATATGAGGCACGCAGAGGTGCGTTTGCACGCCATGCCCGGGGCGTTGGCATCCACCACATCGGTGCCGCCCGTCTGGCCAGCTGGCCGGTGCCGGTGCCACCTGTTCAAGATCAGAAGTCGATTGCGGAAGCCTTACACGACGCTGAAACTGCAGTCAACTCCATAGAAGACCGATTTAGGGCGATAATTGAACAGTGCGAACGGGCTGTTGACTTGATCATCTTCGAGTCACTCATCGGAGTGCCAGACGAGAGCTTCGATCGGCGCGCAAGCGCCAAAGACACGGAAATCCTCCCGGATGGCTGGGCATGGCGGGAGCTGCAAGATATTGGGGATATAGTCTCAGGCGTCACCAAAGATAGCAAACGGCAAGCCGACCAATCCCTCCCGGCGGTCCCCTACCTCAGAGTGGCAAACGTCCAGCGGAATCGTCTGGATTTGCGTGAGGTTTCCGAGATCCGGATATCAGCAGAACGCGCGGAAAAACTCGCCTTGCAGCCGGGTGACGTGCTGATGACAGAGGGCGGAGACCGGGACAAACTAGGGCGGGGATGGATATGGGAAGATCAGATACCGGGCTGCATACATCAAAATCATGTCTTCCGTGTTCGCCTTGACAAGGCTGCGCTGGACCCGAGGATCCTTAGTTGGTATGGAAATACATACGGTCGTACTTGGTTTGAGCGAAACGGGAAGCAGAGTACCAATCTCGCGTCCATAAGTATGCGGATGTTGAGGCAGCTACCAGTACCTATCCCGCCTGTGGATGCTCAACCACGTTTAGTCGAGACCATTCAAGGACAGATTGGTTCACTCGACCGCATCAGAGACCGGGTAGAGACAGAGCTTCGGAATCTGGACGAACTTCGAGTGCTGGCAGCCGCCAGGCTCCTTTCTGCACCGGCCACCACTAATGCAGGATCAGTTGATTGATCGCCTATTGTTCATCGAGAGTTCAACGGTGAGGTGGAAGATGAACTCGCCGGTGCCTACGGACGGGCGCCGTGGTCGATTGGTGCCCGGAGCCTGGATCACACCGCCTCGCCTCGGCCCAGGGCGATGCCGTTCAGCCGCCGCCGGTCGGCGGTGAGGCTGGCCTCCGTCGTGGCTCCCCTGGGCAGCGTCGCCGCGTTAACGGGTGGATGGAACGGGTACAGCGGCGTTGACGTCGTCTCTGCGCCGGGAATTTCGCGGGCGTAGCTGGTCAGCCAGGCTTTGACGCGCTTGGTGGAAAGAGATGCCCCGGCGGTCGCGGGTAGGAGGCAGCCGAGGGCGATTCGGTGGTCGGGATGTCGGTGGTTGACGGCCAGGATCGCGGCGCTGGCGATACCCGCGCGGTACTGATTGACGTCGAGATGGATGCCTCGTCGCTGACCAGCGGCGAGGTCGTTCTCCAGGGCACCGGCGGTGGTCAAGGTCCGTGGGGTATATCGGAGCATGCCCTGGTTGTTGAGGTAATGGACGCGCTGGTTCAGCGTGAGGCTCGCGAGGAGCGCTTTACCGGTGGCGATGGCGTGGGCGGCGTCGTCGAAGCCGGGGATGAGGTCGTCGAGCCAGGGTGAGCGTGGTCCGTAGGCGGTGGCGGTCACGGTGGGTCGGCCGTGGATGAGTTGGGCGAGGTAGTGGGTGTAGCCGGTGGTCTGTGCGGCGTCGCGCAGGATCATGGTGGTGATGTGTGGTCCACGGTAGGCGGTGACGAGCTGGCGGAAGCGGTCGGCGATGGCTGGGCCGATGGTGTAGGTGGCGTCGTCGCGGCGCAGGAGGTAGCCCTCGTAGGTCAGGGTGCGGACGAGGTGGTAGACGGTGGCGAGGTTGATGCCGGATCGCCGCGCGATCTGTTTGACGCTGAGCCCGTGCGGTGATTCGCCGACGGATTCCAGGATCCGTAGGGCGCGGGAGACGCTGCGGACGTAGTCGCTGGGTGGTTGGCGGGGATCGCGGATGGCGGTTCCGCGAGCGTTGGTCATTCGTGCCTCTCTTTCCCGACGCGGGCTGGACGGCCGGGCACCGCCATTGGACTGCTGGGGCGATGGTGCCGGATGCACGATGCGGGGTCTCCTTTTAGGAGGACTCCTTTCGCTGCGGTGGCGAGTGCGGGACTTAGGTCTGGCATGCGAACCAGTGCGGTTATGGCGTCATCGATGTTGCCTGCGAGCGGGAAGGCGTCGTCCGGGCACAGCAGATACGCCTGGCCGGCTTCGTCAACGACGGTGTGACAAGGACCGCTGTGATGCCAGGCGAGCGGGAAAACCGGCGTGTCGACGGCGGCAGCGAATTTGGCGTACAAGTCAACCATCACCGGCCGGTCGGCCGGCCACAGCTCGACCCACGAACCGCTACTGGTGTTCGCTGGTGAGAGCGGGGTGAAGCGCAGTCCGCCGAACTCGGCCAGCGCGGCGCGAGCGAGGGGAAACAGCGGCAGCTTGCGTTGCAGGGACGGGTCTTGCTCGTGCAGCTCCGCAAGCCAGAGGTCGACCCAGCTCGACACGTCACGGCCGGGGTACCAACCCGCGGCGGTCAACACCTGTCGGACCTCGGCGGTGAATCGTTGTTCGGCTCGGCGTTCCTGCCGGTAGCGTTCGGCCACGACCTGGACAGACAGCGATGGCCAGGTCGACAGTTCGCCGGTGTGTTTGTCGATGACCAGGCGTGGAGCGCCGAGGATGGTCGGCGGGCCGTCGCCTCGGGGGGCCGTTGGTGGTACCGCCCAGGCGACGTAGCCCAGGTCGAACTCGTACAGGCCCACCTGGCCGCCGCTGGACGGAGCGTGGTCCAAGGCCCATCGGCGGGCTTTCTCGTGGGCTTCCAGAGCACTCGTCACCATGACGTTTCCTTGTTCGTGTCGTTGTCTGGCGTGGTAGGGCGCCGTCGTCGGTTGTGCCGTTCAGGGTCGAAGCCGTCGTGCATCGATGGATGCATCGTATCTACGTAGGGCCTATAGTCGAACCCATGACTGGTCCCTTGAATGGCTGGCGCACGCTAGCCGAACAGATCTCCGAGCAGATCAGCTCGGGGCGCCTCATGCCCGGTGAGCGACTGCCGAGCGAGAAGCAACTGCAGCAACGCACGGAATTGAGCCGCACCACGGTCCGCGCGGCCATCGCTGAGCTGCGTCGACGCGGCCAGGTCGAGACGCGGCATTCTGCCGGGACCTTCGTTCTTGGCGCTGGTGGCATGTTTGCGCTACGGCCGGGCGAGTCCGTGACTGCTTCTGCCGCGCTGGTCGTGACCGGCGCGGACGGAGCGACTCGTACCTTGGCCGCGGGTACGCGCATCGTGGTCGCCTCCGCAGAAATCAGCGGTAGCTGAGTAGCCACGAAAATGGCCATGCGGGTAGGCGGCGTCCTGTCCCCTGGATGGTTCCGGCCGGCGGAGCCGGAACCATCCAGGTCGGCGGTACGAATGGGCCCGGACCTGTCCTGTGCCGTCGCCGGGTAGTAACGGAGACGCTCGTTCAGGGGATACCCGCCCCAGTCCGTCCAGGTCATCGTGATCAACACTTACGAGGCGTTCACGGCGCTTACGCCCGCGGCGGCCAAACCCGTCACGTGGTCTCGCCACACCGCCCGGTAGTAGCCCTCGACGTCGAACGGCCCTGGACGGTCCGGGCAGAACTCTGGTCGGAATTCATCAGTGCTTGGGGGTGGTGGATGCTCCACCCTGTCTGCGTACTGGTTCCAGAATCCGCCCGGGCCGTCGAGCGTGTTGGGAGTAGCGTGCGGGTCGCGCTCCTGCCAGCGATGCAAGACATCGGCAATGACTAGATCGATGGACTCGTCGTCGTCCAGGTAGTCGCGCACATCTTCGAACACCACCCGGTTGACCGCGAGAAGCAGCCCCAGGTGCGACAGTTCCTGTTCAGCTGGGTCGCTGTCGCGGTGCTCGGCGTGGTCTTTCATGGTGTCTCCGTTTCATGGGTGCGGTTCGAGTGCTGGCACGCGTGGGTGTGCCGTTCTGGGTCATCGATGAGCCCGCCGTGCGGCCGACTTTTCAGGGAATTCGTGCGAGGGCGGCGTAGGCGGCGGCCTCCATCGCCGTGGGCTGCGATTGGTTTTGTGGGATGGGTCGCCACTGCGCGGTGGTCACGATGCCCGGCTCAACCAGATCGAGTCCGTCGAAGAACTGGGCGAACTGCTCACGGGTGCGGGCCTGGAACCGTTCGTGTGCGGTGGCGGCGTCCAACGCGGCGATCGTGTCTGGTGGCATGAAGTCGTAGGTGGTGTGCGATACAGCGAGGTAGCTGCCGGACGGCAGGGCATCAACCAGGTGAGCCACGATGCGGTACGGGTCGTCAACGTCGGTGAGGAAGTGCAGGATCGCGATCAGCATCAACGCCACCGGTCTCCCCAGGTCCAGCGTGTGAGCCAGGTCGGGGTGGTTCAGGATCCGATCGGGGTCGCGCAAGTCGGCATCGAGGTAGGCGGTGGCTCCGGCTGGGGTGCTGGTCAGCAGCGCGCGGGCGTGCGCCAGCACGATCGGGTCGTTATCGACGTACACCACCCGGCAGCGGGGATTGACGCGTTGAGCGACCTCGTGAGTGTTGTCGGCTTCCGGGATACCGGTTCCAATATCCAGAAACTGCGCGATGCCGGCCTCGCCGGCCAGGTACGTCACGGCACGGCCGAGGAAACGGCGGTTTTCCCGTACAGCGATACGGATGCCGGGAAAGGCAGCGGCGATACGGTCGCCGGACTCCCGATCCGCCGCGAAGTGGTCCTTCCCGCCGAGCCAGTAGCCGTACCTTCGGGCCGGGTGAGTCACAGTGGTGTTGATCCGTGGCGCGAGTCCCAGCCCAGACACGTCGGTGGTGGGTTGGGCTGAGGCCGTGCCGGCTTCGGTGTTCATGCGGAGTACTCCGACAGTGGGGGTGGGGTGGCGGCCTGACGCCACATCGGAAAAAGGGAGGGGCCTTCGGACAGGCGGACCGGTGGTCCTTGGTCGCGGTAGCCGTGGCGCAGGAACAACCTGCGGGAGGCCGGGCCGGTGGCTTGCAGATAGATGGGGGGCCGTATGTCGTCGCGGTCAACCATCTGGTGGTATGCGGCCAGCAGACTGCTGCCGATGCCGTCGCCTTGCCACGAGGATTGCACCGCGAGGATGGTCAGGTAGTCGTGACGGACACCGGCCGGGTGGTGCCTTGCGCGGATCGCGTCGAAGGCGCGGAACCGGTCGGCCCACGGGCCGGTCGCGGCCGCGACTTGCCGGTGGTAGTCGCCGGGTTCTCGTCGCGGCCATCGCCTCGGCGTAGCCACACCGCGACCGCGGTCCGGTCCCGGTTGGTGTACACCTCGCCAGTACTCAGCGCCTGGTTGAGCAGGATCCGGAAATAGGCCAGGAGGATGTCCCACCTGGCGACCGGGGCGGGGACGAGCCACCGGTACAGCTCCAGCTTGTGAACGGCTTCGGCGATGACCACACTGAGCGCCTCGACGTCGCGCCACCCGGCGTGCGTCAACCGTGCCTGCGGGTCGTCGCGTCGCTGGCCGTCGAAGGCTTCGGGCAGACGGGCAGGGCCAGGGCGGCCGGTCTCGGCGGCGGGGGTGTCACTCACTGAACCGCGATCACGGGAGGCGCGGACGCCGTGGCTTCGAGTGTCGCCGGTAGTGGAGCTTTCCATGGAAGTGGTCCCTTTGCACCTGGGTGACAGGGGGTCAGCGGCGGTGGACGCCTGCCCCGCCGGGTTCAACCCCGCGCGGCGGCGTTGCCGGCGTCGGGTGGTCGTGGTGGTGATGCTGTGTGTACGGGCGGTGTCGGGGTTGCGGCGGTCGCGTCCCCAGAACCAGGACGGAGTCTCGTGCTCATGCCACAGGCGTAGGAACTGTTGCCGGGCGGTGGACAGGGTGGACACGAAACCGTGGTACTTGCGACCCAGTGCTTTTGCGGCGAGTCCGTAGTCGTCGTGCTCAGCCAGGGCGAGCAGTACTCGTTGGTGGGGCGCGACAGCCGTGGCCAGATCTGGGTCAGCGCCCTGGCCTCGACGATCGGGGCTTCCGGGCAGCGTGTGGGTTGGGCGGTGGCCAGCCAGTACCGCCAGAATCGGGGCATGCCGGCGCCCATCGGTTTACCGGATTCAGCGAGGTACACGCCCCGGTAGCGGCCCTCGGCCTCAACATGTGCCCCGATCGCGCGTTCCCCGAGGTGCACCAGGTCCCAGAACTCCGGTACTTCCGTGCAGGTCAGCAAGTGTTCGGTGATCGCGAACCGAGCGATGTCGATCCGCTCGGCCAATGTGAGGTACAGCCATCGGGACGTGAACCCGGCCTTCCTGGCGACGTGGCCCAGCTGCGCCACGGTGTACCCGTGTGCCAACGGCACCTCGGTCTCGCCGACCATGACGAATTTCCTCTCCCCGTGGTGTCGCTGGTGTGGCCGTCCGACCGGGACCGCCGGATGGCCACACCAGCCCTTGTTTGTTGGTCAGACGGTGAAGCTGGCCGCGTCGGCGATGAACGCCGACCACTCGGCGCGGGTGAACACGACCACGGTGCTGTCGGGATCGGTGGAGTTGCGCACGGCGACGAGGTCGCGTTGGTCGCCGTAGTCGGTGGCGACTTCCACGCAGGCGTCGTCCACGTGCAGCGAGCAGCGCCCTGCGGGTTTACGCCATGTCGGCTGGTTGGGCATGGGGTTCCTCCATTCGGGGGTGGTGGCCATCGGCGATGGCCTGGATGAACTGTGTGCTGGCCGCAGCGTCGAGGGCTGCGGCGCTGACCCGGTCCCAGGCCGTGCGGTAGTCGGCGATCTCGTCCGGGTCATCCATGAACACGGTGCGGGTCAGGTGCTCGATATAGGCGATGCCGGGGTTGCCGACCGGCCGCGGGTAGTCCAGCAACACGAACGGTGCCGGGAACGCCGCCCCCACGGCCCGGCTGAGGGGTAGGACTTGGATGGTGACGTTGGGCAGCTCGGCCAACTCCCGCAGCCGCCGGCACTGGCCGGCCATAACCTGCAGCCCGCCGATCTGCAACCGCAGCGCGGACTCACTGATCACCGCATGCGCCACCAAGGGCTCCGGTCCGGTGAGCCGGTCGGAGCGGGCCACCCGCGCGTCAACGGCTTCCTCCAGCTCGGGCTTCCCGGCGCGCAGGACGTGGTCGGCGATGGCCGCCGCGTAGTCCCGGGTCTGCAGGATGCCCGGCACGATGCTGGGCTGGTACATCCGCTTCTCGCTCGCGCCCGCGTTAAGGCCGATGTACATCCGCCGGTACTCCGGAACGCTGTCCACGAGGCGGGAAGGGAACTCCTGTGTCCAGCCCCGCAGCTGGTCGCAGGCCCGCTCGTGGTCGTCGACCAGCAGCCCGAGCAGGTAGGACCGGTAGTCCTTCCCGGTGATGGCCAGTTCATCGAGCAGGCGCCGCACCACCAGCCAGGACACCCGCCGCTCGGCGTTCTCGATCTGTTCCCAGCTTTGCCGGTCGGTGCTCAGCAGCTTTGAGGCGGCTTCCGGGATCGACAAGCCGGCTTGTTCGCGTAGGAGCCGGAACTCGATCGCGACGCGTCGCTGCCGCACCGTCGGTGCGGTGAGCATGGTGGGAGCCGGTATGGGCATCACGAGTCTCTCTCCTCAGGAGAATCCGGGTGGGAGGCGGGGTCGCGCCACATGGGGAACATCGATTCGCCCTGATAGCGAAGATCCAGTGGCGGGGCGCAGTCCCGGTAGCCGGTGGCTTCGTAGAGCTTGCGGCTGCGGGTGTTGCTGGCCTCCAGGTACGCCGGGCGGCCCTGGCGGTCCAGTTCGGTGTGGTGGTGCTCCAGCAGGGCGGTGCCGAGCCGTTGGCCCTGGGAGGGTGGCATGACGGCCAGGAACGCGAGGTAGTCGTGCGCTCCTTGGTCGTGGGGGTGGGCCTGGTGCATCTGCTCGTCCAGCTTCTGGAACCGGGGCGTCCACGGGCCGCACGCGGCGGCTAGGCGGGTGTCGTAGTCGGCGGGGTCGGGGAACGGCCAGGACAGCCAGACCGCGACCGCGTTGAGATCGGTGGTGACGTGTACCGTGCCGTGCTGAAACGCGTGATCGACCATGATGCGGAAGTAGTCCGGGAACCGGGCGGCGCGTTCCTGCGGGTCGGGGATCAGCCACTGGCACACGTCGAGGGGGTGGAAGGCGGTGGCGACCACGTAGGCAACGGTGGGGGCGTCGGTGACGCTAGCTGTGCGGATCTTCGGCGTGTAGTTCATCAGGTGCGGCTCCTCGTGATGGGTTGGGGCGCTGGCCGAGGTGGTGGGTGGCGGGGCGGTGTAGTCGGGAACGTCGCTGGCGGGAGTGCCGAGCCCGATCGCGGCGTATGCATGCGGGCGGGTGCCGCGCAGGATCAATGTCGATACCAGTCCGGCAACGACCACAACGGCGAACGTCGCTGGGAACAACTACTGCAGGCGTTCCCGCTTTCTCTGGCAGAGGTGTCTGTGTTCGGGTGACTCATCGGAACGCACCTTCTGGCTGAAGGTCTGGGGAGGCGACGGTCGGCGGCTGGTAGTGGACCATCGCGTCGTAGACGCCGGGTCGTCGGGCCTTGAGGTACCAGCCACGCAACAGACCGATCGCGGCGAAGACCGTGAAGCTGGCTGGCCACTGCCACGCCTCGGGCGTGCCGGGTGGGACGTTGAGGATGGTGGCGTAGTGGGTGGCGACCAGGTACACCATGGCCAGCAATGCGATCGCGGCGATGGTCGGGGCGACCAGGCGGGCGGCGATGCTCTCTTGGTGTGGGGTGCGTAGGAAGTACCGGGCGACGGCGATCGCGGTCCCGGTGAGCAGGAGGAAGACCCCGAAGCCGCCGGCGTTGCCGAGCCGGTAGAACATCCCGGTCACCGGGTCCCAGCCGGCCGCGACCACCGTCAGGGTCGTGGCGAAGGCAAGGAACGTCTGGGCCAGTGATGCAATCCACGGGGCGTCGAACGCATTGGTGCGGCCGAAGTTTGCCCATATCACGCGTTGCTTGCCCAGCCCATACAGGTACTGCACGGTTGCGTTGTGGAAGGCCAGCAGGGCGGCGCCGATGCTCAGCAGCAGCTGGACGTGTACGAAGGTGACCAGTCGGCCGGTGCCGCCGAGTGCGAAGGCGGCGTTTGGGTCGGCGGCGGCTTGGGCGACCTTGTCGCCGTAGAAGACTTGGTAGGACCAGCTGCCGAGTAGGTAGACCGTGGTCACGGTGGTCAGGACGCCGATCGAGGCGATCAGCATGGTCCGGCGTCCGTTTTTGACCATGGTGCTGTAGGTGGCGGCCTGCTCGACCCCGGCGAGCGCCAGCACGACGATGCCGAACGCCGCGGTTGCTCCGCCGACGAGCAGTAGTCGTGGGTTGAACGCGGCCATGGTGAGGTGACCGCTGGCGGGGTGTCCCAGGCCGCGCAGGGACAGCAGGATGATGCTGACCATTTCCAGGGCGACCATCGGCGCCAGCACCCAGGCGCCGATGTCGACGCGCAGCACGCCCAGCACGGCCACCACTGCGGTGGCCAGCAGGGCCCAGGCCCACCACGGCCAGCCGATGTAGCCGCCGACCAGGTCGTGCATCGATTGGCCGAACAGTCCGTACAAGCCGATCTGCAGCTCGCAGTAGGCGACAGCGGCCACCAGCGCGGCGGCCACTCCGAGGGGTCGGTTGAGGCCGAGGCTGACGTAGGTGAAGAAGCCGCCGGGCTCGCGTACGTGCTTGGCCATGGTCAGGTATGCCACGAGGAACACGGCCATGACGGCGGCCACGATCAGGAACGCCAGCGGGATAGCGCGTAGTCCGCTGGCCGCGTACGCGACCGGGACTACGCCTGCGACGACGACAAGCGGGGTGACCGCAGCCAGCAGCAGTCCGGATAGTGGGATCGCGCCGAGCCTGCCCCGGGCCAGCATGGTGCCGACTCGGGAAGCCTCGTAGGTGGATGCCATCGACTCTCTCCAATCAACCGAGGGGTATGTTCACGAAGAGTCCTAGGAACCGAAGACGTGAAGGTTTGGGTCGTGGTATCCAGGACGGGCGATCACCGCGTTGTCTGCGGCCGCCTTTGCCTGCGCGACGAGGTACCGCAGCGGATCGTCGAGATGGGCGGTCGTGTCCGCGAGCAATTGAGCCGCGCTCGCCGCATCCGGTAGGTCAGCGACGACGACGCGGGCGAGCTGCAGTGCGTCAACCAGCGCGATGAGCAACTTCTGATGAGCGCCAGGCTGCTGCTGGTTCAGTCCTTGCGCGATACGTCGCAGCGCCTGCCGAGGTGAGTCCGCCTCCACGACGTTGACGGGCAGCCATGTCCGCACAGCGCGGGTCCGGAACAGGCCACGTCGGTATTCCGACGTCAGCCGGCCGTCGCCTTCCAGCCGCTCGGCGACCACTGCGGGCATGGTGGGTGCCAGCACCGTCAGCCAGTCGATCACCGGTCGGGACATCGGTTCCCGAGCGATCAGCTCGCGCGTATTCCAGTTCAGGCGGTCCGGGAACACCTCGACCCCGGAAACGCCGCACCACGGGCATGGCTCGCCGGCTCTGTCCTGTGTAACCCGCCGATGCGATTCGGAACACCAACCGGCGACGGTCAACCCCAGGCTGTGGTGGCGGATCCGGCGAAGAAACGGCTGCTGGTCGGTGGTGCGCAAGGTGGTACCTGATACATCGACGAACCCACCCATGACCAACTCACCCAACAGTGCGGCGGCCAACCCGAGCCCGAGTACTCGTGGACCCAAGCGTGGTCGGCCCGATGCCGGATCATGCGCGACCAGGTAGAGACCGTCCGCAGCGCGCTCGACCTCACGCACGTCGATCACCGATCCACACATTGAGTGCTGTCGCGCCCAGTCGCCGTCCGACGCTGCACCAGGGCAGGTCCTGCGTTCCGGCCTGTTCACGAGCCGTCGTCAGCGACCAAGGTTGGCCGCCCCTAGGGCACGCAGCGCCATGAGAATCGAACCGAGTCACAAGATCACCGCCTAGAGAACGGCCGCAGGTCGAAGCGGGCCTGTGCATGAAACTGAATTGAGATAGACATTATGCGGTCCTATGCACTGAATCAAGGTTGTTTGAGGGTCAGCGATCGTTGCCGAGGTTGACCCGGAGGGCCAGAAGTACTGCCAGGAGAACGATCGCGGCGGCCACCACGATGGGAACGCGAAGACCTGCCCAGGCCGCTACCGCACCACCGACTATCGCTCCGATCGGACCGGGACCGTTACCGATCACCCGAAACGCGGAGATCACCTGGCCGAGCAGTTCGGGTGCGGCCTGCTTCTGTCGCGCGGTCATGACGACGACGGACACATGGCTTACGCCGACGAACGCCAAGGCCAGAGCGATCCCGGCAACCACCGCTTGGTGGGTCGACGCGATCAGGAGCCAGGCCGCGCCCTGGCCCGCGAGCCCGGTGATGATGGTGATCCGGCCGCCGATCTGGGCGATCACGCGTGGGGCGAGGAAGCCTCCGGCAACCCCGCCAACGGCCATGGCGACCAGCAGGACGCCGTAGCCGGCATCGGTGATGTGCAGTCCACCGGGATCGGTGGCGTACAGCACCAGGATGCCGAGGACCATGTTGATGCTGATGTTTCCGGCTGCGGTCAGCTGCGCCAACGTGCGCAGGTCGCGGTGGGAGAGCAGATACTTCGTGTTCTCCCGGAGCGAGCGCCACAGGCCGGTTGAGCCGCCTTGGACTGCCGGTTCGGTCGGCAGGCATGCGAGCAGCAGCGCCGAGGCGAGGAACGAGGCGGCGTCTAGGGCGAACGGTAGCGATTGGGTGGCGCTGAACGACAGTGATCCCACCGGTGGGCCGAGCAATTGCCGTCCGCCGGTGTACGCGGCCTGCTGATGACCGTTGTAGCGATGCAGGAGATCCTCTTCCCGTGCTGTCAGGCCGGCAATGGTGGCCTCGGCCGCCGCCGAGTGGAACACGTTGCCTGCCACGATCGCGAAGGCGCACAGGGCAATCGCGGGTATCGACGCCGTGCCAGCGGCCACCATGCCGGCGAGGACGGCAACGAGCCCGGTACGACTCAGATCCGCGAAGATCATCGTCGTCCGCTTGGACCACCGGTCGACGTAGTATCCGGCGAATGGTGCGACGAGGACCCACGGTAGGTACTCGGCCGCGGTGACGAGGGCGACGGCGGCCGGGTTGCGGGTGACCGCGGCGGCGGCGAGGGGTGCGGCCGCGATGAATGCGCCATCCCCAACGGTCGAGACGGCGGTGGCCGCGACGAGCGCCCGCAGACCACGCCGCGAGCGAGTCAGCGGCGTGGCCTGGTCCGGCGTTGCGGCCACTGGTGCTCAGATCCTGCTGTCGCGAACGGCCTCGGTGAACTGCTGCCACTCCTTCGGGAGAAAGACGAGCGGCGCCTGGTCGGCGAGATCGATCTTGGTGTCGGCGAGAATCACCCGGCCGTTGGGGTCATGGGCGACGGCTACGCAGCCCTGATCGTTGGTTCCGTCGCCACCGGGCGACAGGGGTGTGGCGAGGAGGTTCCACACCCGGTCGGCCGGGGTGCGGAACTCTAGCGCAGCCAGGTCGAGCTGCTCGTGGGACACGGGTACTCCCTTCGTGTTGGGATCATTGTTGGAGGAGTCCCGCGATGAACTTCGTGGACTCCTCGGGACTGAGGGCGGCGTCGGCCATGTGGCGCCAGAACGACTCGAAGGCGTGAACGTCCTCTACACCGACGAAGGTCATCTCCACCGCCGGCAACTCCACTTGCACGATCGAGGGTTCACCGGTCTCGGGACGGAATTCGGTGAGCAGAAAGGCGCACATCGGCGCACGCCGCGTCGGCACATCGGCCGGTATGACCTGGATGGTGATCGTCTGTGCGCGGCCAGCCTTGAGTAGGGCTCGCATCGCTTCCTCGTGATCGGCTGCGGAAATGTCCAGCGGGCGCCATCGCAGCGCCAACTCGGTGAGGATCACCTGGTAGCGCGGTGCGCTCTTGTTCCGAAGTCGCTTGCCGCGTTCGAGCCGAGCGGTGACCGCGTCGTCGATCCCGGTCTCGTCCGCAACTCGGGCCGCGAGCAGGGTCGCTCTGGCGTACGCCGCGGTGTGGAGCGGCCCTGGAATCATGAACGGCTGGAAGTGGCGCAGCCGCGCCGCCGCCTCATCCTGCCGTAGCCGCGCCTGCTGCTCGGTGGCGAGCGAACCACGGAAGATCGACCGGTACGCGGCAACCTCGACCAGCGCGTCATCGGCGAGACCAAGCAACCGGCGTCGCGTCTCGGCGTCGGCGTCAGTCGCATCCAGCCACCGACGAACCATGTCGAGGTCGGCGCGATAGCGGGCGGTCTCGGTCCGGGACACGCGCGACTGCGATGTGCCGATGCGCTCGGCCAACTGTTCGCCGGACAGACCGGCCCGAAGCCGTAGGGCACGTAGGTCCATGCCGAGCCGTTCGCGCGGCCGGAGCGGAGGTGTGTCTGTACTCAATCATGATCCTTTCCCGTCTCCACCCCTAAGTTATGCGCTACTATGCACTACCACAAGGAGACGGGTCGCCTCATCCCAGCATGGTGAGGCCGAGGCGGCGCCCGCGCGCCCGGCGGGCGTTACCTCATCTGAGACATCAAAGTTGTCAAATAACCTGCCGCGGGGGTGATCGCATGGCGTTCCGTACAACCAGTGACTCGGCCATCACGCGATCCGACAACAACAGGAAACCGCTCGACGAGCAGAATGGACAGGCCAGGGCCGTAGTCTCGCTGTTGTCTCTCGCCAGGGCATCACTCTTTGATCTCTATCTATTCAATGACGCACATTAGAGTGCGTACGCATCGAGGGAGGTCAGCGATGGTGCGGCGGTTACCGGCATCCGAGCCGGACCGGTACGTCCATCCGCTCAGTGTCGTCAGGTCGGCAAGGAGCTGGACATACCAGGACGTCGTCGATGTCATTGCCAAGCGCGGCCGGAACATGGCTGCCCGACGCGAGAAGGCGTGGCGATGGGAGCGGTGGGGCGTTGTGCCGGACCTGGAGAGCCAGCTTGCTCTGGCGGCCGAACTCGCGGTACCGGAGGAGCGGGTGCGGCAGCTACCCTGGCCGCAGTGGCTGCCCGACGGTGACCCCATCCCGACCTCTTTCGGATGGACCCAGACCGGTGGCCTACGGGCGCTTGCCGACGCATTGGAGTTCGCCCACGTGGATCGACGTGCATTCATGAAAGTCACCGGCGTCCCGCTTGTCGCCATCGCTCAAGCCTGGTTGGCGGTCGAGCCGGGGGAACTGGTCGCTGTCTTGCGCGGTGGGCACGTCACGGTCGACTTGGTGGAACGGATGGAGGACGGCCTTCCCCGGCTGCGTTTCCTGGAGGCAACCCGGGGCGGCGACCGCGCCCGTACGCTCATTGACGCTGAACTCGGCATGGTCGTGGATGTGCTGGACCGGTCGAGCTATACGGCGACAGTGGGTCGGCGGCTGTACTGCCTGGCCGCCGAACTGGGCCGCATGGCCGGCTGGGCGTCCTTCGACGCCGGCCTGCACGCCGCGGCGCAGCGCTACTGGCTCGGCGCGCTGCACGCCGCGCACGCCGTCGGCGACCGGCTGCTCGGCGCGAACATCCTGAAATCGATGAGCCTGCAGTGCTACGACTTCGACCAGCCCCGCGAGGCGTTGGCGCTGGCTCAAACCGCCCACGAAGGCGCCAAGGGCGCGACCCCGCGCGCCGCCGCGATGCTGGCGCTGAGGGAAGCCAGGGCACATGCGGCGATTGGTGATGCTCCCGCCTGCGAGCGCCTGCTCGCCCAGGCCGACATCCAGTTCGGTCGCGCCGCATCGACCGACAACGACCCTGCGTTTCTCGGATACTTCGATGAGTCGGAGTTCAACGCCCAGGTGGGAAGCTGCTACCTGGACCTCGGCCGGCCGCGAGACGCTGACACCTACCTGAGCCAGACGCTGAGGCTCGCCCCTACCACGAAAATAAGAGACCGCGCTACATACGTCATCCGCCGCGCCTCGGCGCAGGCTCAGCTCGGCGACATCGACCAAGCTGCGTCCCTCATGGCGGAGGCCATCCCGCTCATCCGCGAGGCGCCGTCGGAACGGAATGTGCTCCGGGCCGTCCGGACGCGTCAGCGGCTGCCGTTCGCCAAGACCGACTCCCGGGCCCGCGACCTCGACGACCAGCTCGCCGCCCTCGCGGTCTGAATCAGATGGCCGACAACACGAGAGTCGCCTTGGTCACCGGCGCCAACCGCGGGCTCGGGCTCGCCATCGCCCGCGGCCTGGCCACGCGGGGCATTCACGTAATTCTGGCTGGCCGGAGCGAATATGCCATCGACCGCGCAGTGTCTGAGCTGATCAAGGACGGCCTGTCCGTCAGCGGTCATCAACTCGACATCAACAACCCGGCCAGCGTGGCGCGCGCCTTCGCCGACACCGCCAAGACGCTCGGTCGCCTCGATGTCCTGGTCAACAACGCCGGTGTGGCGATTGACCGTGGCCAGGCCGCCGCGAGCCCCGATTTCGAGCGGGTCCACAGCACGCTTGACACCAACCTTCTCGGCGCCTGGCGCTGCTGTGCCGCCGCAGTACCAGAGATGAAGAAGAACGGCTACGGCCGCATCGTCAACATCACCAGCCACCTCGGCTCGCTTGCGACGATGAGCCACACCAACGTTTCCTACAGAGTGTCCAAGGCTGCCCTCAACGCGTTGACCCGGGTCCTCGCGGCCGAACTCGCCGGCACCGGCATCCTGGTCAACGCCTGCTCACCAGGACGCATGAACACCCGGATGGCCTACGGCGAGACCGACCGCACCCCGGAAGACGGCGCCGACACGCCGGTTTGGCTGGCCACCCTGCCACCTGACGGGCCGACTGGCGGCCTGTTCGCCGACCGCGTGCCGATCGACTGGTAGAGCACATCCGAGGTCATTGGCGATGTGGGGGCACGCCCCGTCCTATTGCCCGAGGCCGCGTACAGATCAAGAACGACAGCCGCTCTGTTGGCGAAGTTCGACGCCCGGGGAGCGATCCAGGACCGGTACTGCCAGGGCTTGATCGCCTCAGCGCCTAACCAACGGCGCACCGTGGACGGCGAGATATCCACTACCCCGGCCTCGACCGCCTCGCAGGCCAACTCGGAACTCGACCAGCGTGACAGCGGCATGCCCCGCAGAGCTGGCAGTTCACAGGCGATTCGCGGTGACCTGCGCCCGCGCTACTGCACTGAACCGGCGCGGCCGACCGGAGCGCGCGGCATCGGCGAGCCCACCGAGGCCCCGTCGAGCATACCGACTACGCCATTTACGTACCGTGTCCTCACGGGCACCCAGGTCACGGGCGATGCCAGCGTTGCTGCCACCCTCGGCGGCAGCGAGCACGATTCGTGCCCGCAGCAACATCCGAGCCTGCACGGTGGGTCGCGTCAACGCCACCAGTGCGGCCCGCTCGCCGGTGGTCAACACGATCTGGTGGGCGGCTGCGATTCAGCTCCCACCCGGCTGCTGCGACGCCCGGCGAGGGGACGCCCAACCTAACCTCGGTTCGCGGGCGCCTCATGCCGCACCACCGCTCTCTTGACCGGTCCGGCTGACGATGCAATTTCATTGCATTGACAGATGTCAACCTTTGCGTATATGGCTTCAGCACACATCGTATCGGAGGTGCTACTTTGAGTCGTGGATCTGTGGCCAGATTCGGTAAGTGGCTCGGCGTCGGTCTTGCCGCCGCCACCATGGCGGCGCTCGTATCCGCACCGTCAGCCCAGGCCAGCACGGGGGCGGACTCGGCAGTTCTGCCGGGAGGCATGACGTACTTGATCAACCCGGCGACCGGAGCAGTAGTTTCCGCCCAACCGACCAGCGACGTCAGCCCCATGATCAGCAACACGAACATCTGTACAAACACGTCGTACGCTTGCTACTTCTCCGGCCAGGTGCCATACGCTGACCAGGCATTCTATGGCACGCCGGGGACGCTAAACGGTAGTTGGCCCTCCCGCAGCGGAGGCAGGACCGGCAACTACACCGCTACGTTCTGCTGGAGCGACGGCGGCACCGTGTGCAGCCCGACCTACGGACCAGGCGCCACTTGGTACTACACCGACGGCCGACTCCGCACGGGCACGTCCGTCACGATTCACTGAACTGCGGTGAATGGTCTTCTCCCGCCTCCGCCCGGTGGAGGCGGGAGAGGACCAAACCGCTCAAGGGCACCGACGCTGCCCGACGTTCTTTCCGGTGCGCGGGTCAACCAGGAATACCATCTCCGGTGCTGCAGCCGGTTGGCCGGAACCCCGGCGGTCATCCGCCTCGCTCGCGCAAAACTGGAACAGGTTGGCGTCCCTCGCCGCTGTCGTCCCCGGTAGGTACCCGGTACCGACCACGAACAGCGCCACCAGCAGGAGCCGAATCGGTATGGACCTCGGACGGAACCGTGTGGACGGCGATACCTGGTCCAAGTCAATGACGGCCACGGCTGAACGATAGCGGGACAGCCAGGGAGTAAACCAGCAGTACTTCAGATTCGGAATCTTTGCTGAGCACGGCTTGAACTGGGCGCGGCGTGGGCACCCGCGGCGCCGTCTGGTGATCACCCCTATGTAGACTATCGTGCTTCTTCTTACTTCTTACCTGAAGCTACAGGATGGGTCGGGGGTCTGTACCAACGTTATAGGGCGCGTCGCCCACTGGTTCGGGCGCGTGGAACCGGCGGCATCTTTGCTTCCACTTCACATGAGGTGACTTCTTTAGCAGAAAACGATCAGAAGCGGCTGGCTCGGTCAGGTATCGGAATCACCGCGCTTTTCGCGCGTGCCAGCCACCAGCGTTGCGAGGCCAATCGATACGGTGATAGCGCTGATGCCGAAGGCGGCGAAGTCGCCATTTACACGCACCGGCCAATCCCAAGGAACGCCGTTACCATCTGGGTTTCCCAAAGTTATCGCCGTGAAGGCTGAGGCGATTGGAAGTACCCAAGCCATGCGTCCGCCGAACAGGAACCCGGACAGCAGGGACAAACCGAGGAAACCAATGAAGTTGCGAATTCCCGCAAATTGTCCTACGGGGCCCGCTATGCCCTCTGTTAAGACTGTGACGCCGGCGAGCGATATCAGCGATAAGCCAGCCACGTGCGCTGCTCTCCAGATAGTAAGCCGGAGATAAGCGGTTGCGTCGAACTCAGGTGCAGCGGACCGCATCGAGATCCCGATAGTGACGGCGGAAAGGAGCGGCAAGAATACCATCCAGGGAACAGCCGTCTCGCTGAACTGCTCAATTCGGAAGGTCGCAGTTCCAACGGCGAGGCCAAAGACCTGTATCGCCACGATCACTGCCAACGCAATGTGTAAACGGCGACTGCGCATATACAACATGGTTCCCCGCATACGGCCAATTCACCCGCCGAACGCCGAGTCGGGAATTGAGCAGGAGGCTATCGAGGCGTAATTTTCTCGGAACCACTTGCGGCGATCCACCTCTGTTAGGCTCCGAAACCACTTCAGTCGCTCGATCTGAGCAGGGCCCGTGGGTTGGAATTCCGCCATACTATTCACTAGCCAGGATCGAACCAGTTGCACATTCGCGGCGCTATCAGACTCTTGCATCGACCGCTCCAGGCATGCCGGGCCACCGATATTGGCCCAATCCAGATAATCGGAGAGAGCGTATTGCAAGTCGGCCTCGGAAAGGCTATCGAGCCCGAATCGCCCCGCGCCAGGCGTCGGATGCAACTGGGGGGAGCGGTCCAGCTGCTCTACTCGACTGAACGATGCCGGGGTTCCATTCAACTTCGCTTCCAGCGACGCGAAGAGTTGGCTAAGTTGAGGTAGTCCCTTGGCGAACGCTGGGTGGACGCAGACCACTGGTTGTGTAGCCGAGCACCGATATGCGACATCATGTTGTCGCTCAAGAAATCTACCGTGCTGCGAGACTACTACTACCGCTCCCAGCGTCGAGACGGCGAGCGACACTGCGATCGGAATTGTTTGGATACCATTAGGCCGGGACTTCGATATCCCGACCACCCATACACCGACGCTTACCAATAAGGCAGTCAGTCCGCAATACCACAAGAACTGGCCAAGCAACATCGTTGAGTTGATGCTCCGGAAGACGCTGACATCCTGCTGAGAAACAGGCGAGAGATAAGCCCATGGCTTTCCTGAATGACCGAGGTTCCAGCCAGAATACACGTAGCAT
Organism: Micromonosporaceae bacterium; assembly: GCA_040255525.1. GTDB lineage: Bacteria > Actinomycetota > Actinomycetes > Mycobacteriales > Micromonosporaceae > Rugosimonospora. The sequence goes on from JBDZVD010000008.1 coordinate 101,706, forward strand.
ATGAGTGCAACCAGAGGAGGGGTCCAGAGCTTCGGTAAAAGGCGACCCAGAAAATAGCCTACGACTGTAAGTAAAACGAGTCCGAGTGCACCGACGCCGATCCAAGCCCAATTAGGGCCGGACCATGTCGCTTGGAAAATCACCTTCGCGATGCCGCCTATTAGTGCGACTGTGTATGCGATAAGCACGACAATCACGCAGGCAAGCAACTCGATCGCGGGTGCAGCCGCGTCACCTCGCGCCGAGGTCAGCCGAAGGTACTCGGTCCGTCGACGGCGCTCGCGCATCGCGATCCAGGCCGCCATCGCGGCTGCTAAGGGTCCTGAGAGTATATTTCCTGCCACTACGGCTGACGACATGTTGAGCCATACGGCCGTGTTCGGCCATATGAGCCGGTAGACGACAAGGCTGTGCAGCAGCACAAGCAACGGCAAAATGACGACTATAACCCCACGTCGAAGTTCGTACCGCAGTGGTGTCACTGGCCGCCCTCCGTCGTGGACGGCGCAAGAGCCGCACTATAACCCCGCTCCATGGCCGTGTCGCCGACGACCTGAGCGTTACCCCTACGCTCCAATTCCTCGGGCGTACCGATAAACACAGCCCTTCCATTCGACAGCACGATCACCTCGCCGGACAGGTGCGCGACCTCGTCAACCAAATGGGTGCTCACCAAGAAATTCATGTTTGCAGAAAGTAGCCTGATGGTATTGCGGAAGTCAATACGCTGCTGCGGATCGAGGCCGACGGTTGGTTCATCGAGCACTACAAGAGGTGGCTCGTGCGCAATCGCCTGAGCGATGCCGACCCGACGAAGCATCCCACCCGAAAGCGCACGCATCTTTTCTTCAGCCCGGTCCGCTAGATTGACGCGGTCGAGCGCCTGCGCTGCGAGCGCTCGCGTTTGCTTGCTCGGAACCCCCTTGAGCCATGCGCAGTACTCCACGAACTCTCGGCACGTGAAGTTAGAGAAGTAGCCGAAGTGCTGCGGAAGAAACCCCGTGCGCCGCCGTATTTCGCGACGTTCACGCGGCCGATCTGCCGACAAGCCTAAGACATGCAGCGATCCACTCGCCGGGCGGCGCATGGTAACGATCGTCTCAAGTAACGTGGTCTTCCCTGCACCATTCGGCCCTAAGAGAATAGTGATGCCTTCGCTGACCTTCAGTGAAAGGTCCGACAATACCCATCGACGTCCATACCGTTGCCCCAACCCCTTGCTCTCCACGATGCTCATCACTAGACCTCCTCCAGGCCAAGCGTGGATGCCGGCGCGATAAGCGCCGGCATCCACCTTATTCAACCTTATCAGCAGACCTGATACGTGTGATGGGCGGAGTCGTGGTAAGTCGTGTTCGTCGTGAAGAAGGTGCGCCCGTAGTAGGTCGCGTAGTTGCCGTTGTCGCAACTTTCGACGAAGACGCTGTAGTAGGTTCCGGTGGTGACGTCGTTCCCATGCGTCACGACCGGATCGGTCTGGAACGAGATGTCGTGCTTGATTTCCACTTGCAGGTTGCGGTTAGCGCTGGAACTGCAACTACCGGATCCCTGAGCGGCAAGCGAGCTGTTGCCCTGGAGGTAGAACTGATCAGTGCTTGCCGAGCATCCACTAGGATCGGCAAATGCCACTGATCCGACACCGGCCGCAATCGGGACTGCTAGCAGACATCCGACGATTGCTAGACGCATCTTCATTCGAGACTCTCTCCCCGTCTCTCGCTACTCCTTGATAGTCATCGATGCGCGCGCTCACTGTTGTTAGCACGTCGCTCACTGTAATAGCAAGGAAGACTTTATGGATGGTTTGGCCTAGCTGTTCGCAAGATGCGGCGTTTTGTCCAATCGTTGCTTCTTGATCGTTCGGTCACCATTCGAGCCCATGCTCCGGCTTCTGATACTTTTCGACCGCACCAAATTCCCTAGCCCAGCAAGGTAGAACAAGTAGAAGAGGTCCGATGTTACCGCTGACCTAATGTGACCCGTGCTCACACGATCCGCGCGAAACAAGCCTTATGCGAGACCGATACGGTTTACCTGGTAGCGGGTGCTCGATGCCAACGCACGAACTTTCCCAGGTTCGAAAGACTCGCCAAGCGGTCGCTGATCTGGGCTATCACACGTCGAGGATGCCCACCACGGCAGGCCGTCCCGCGAGATCATCCACGACATCCTTTTCTTGTGTCGGAGGTTCAGCAGCCCGGCGAGGGTGTGGCGTTGCTCGTCGGTCAGCGGTGGCCAGGACTCGACGTTCGCGGTCACCTGGTCCATAAGCCGCAAGGCCGTCAACTGGAGATACACGAAGAAGGACCTCGACGTCCTCTCACACGCATCGCCGCCCACGAACCAGGCGTTCCGGCAGTTGTCGCGTAACCGCCGACGAATTAACGATCAGGACCACTTAGCCTACGGCGAGTAATCCTAAGATCCATCCCAAGAGCAACAGTGGGCCGAAAGCGAACTCACGATCAACTCTGCCCTGTCGTCTGCCGAGCCGGAGAATCAATTGCAGCAGTAGTGCGAGCGCTGGGGCGGCCAGCATGCCCCCAAGAAGCTGCTCCCACCCTAGCCAGGCAAGTGGCGCAGACAGGCCGCTAGCGAACAGGACATCGCCGAGGCCGAGTTGGCCAGGGGCTGCCAGCGCGAGGGCGACGAAGAGCGCGGCGACCACGAATCCGCCACCCAGAGCCCGGAAAAGATCACTGTATTGACCTTCGACGACTGACTGGGTTGTAAGACCGATGAGTCCGATGCCGAGTGTCGGGAGCGTCAGTGCGAAGGGGAGGCGCTTGCGGCGGATGTCGGCGGCGGCGGCGGCGATTCCCAGGAGACAGACCGCGGCGTAGGTTGGTAAGGCGAATGCGCCCCGTATCCGCGTTCCGGTGAGAGCCGAGGTGGCGCCGCAGAGCACGACGAAGGTCGTCGTCCACCGCATTGGAGCAGATCCGCCCCTCCACCATCGAGGCGGTAGGTGCAATGGGCCGCTCTCCGGTACCGAGTAGCTGATGGCCGCTAGCGGTAGGCCGGCTGTGGCGGTCACAAAGCCGCAGACGGCGGCCGTCAGGTTCACCTCAGTCCAGGGCTTGTTGCTGCAGTCCCAGGGTTTCCGCATGTCGAGTGCCCCAGTGGTACACCTCTTGTAGCAGCTCGACGAGTTCCCGTCCTTCGCTGGTCAGGCGGTACAGGTGGGTGTTGTGGGGACCGTCGATGCGTTCGATCAACCCGCTGGCGACCAGTTTCTTGAGGGTGTCGGTAAACGTGCGGTTGTGTAGCGGGTCGTCGTTGGCGGCGTTGATGAGGTGATGGAGGTCGGTGTAACGACGGGCGCCGTCAACGAGGGCCGAGAGAATGTCGACGGCCCAGCGTGGTTGGGTGAGGGCGATAACGGCTCGGACGACATCGGGCATTGGCAACGCAGTTCACCTCCCCGTATTGACACTGCGCGCCCTTACGGAGTGTACGGCTTTGCGCACATGTGCGGGTAGCTGAATTTAGAGCCTTGGATCAGCGTCGATTCGCCACGATTGGCGGAGCCTCGGGCGGACTTCCGCTGTTATGTACCGTCAGCCGAGGCGAATGGACTTGAGGTTGCGTGACTGGGCCTGGCGCAAGCCCCACGCGTTGATCTTGCTCAAGGTCTCCATCAGCCCGTGCCCAACGGTTGTGAGGCTCACGGCATCGGCGTCGGAGGCGTCGGTGTCCCAGGTGCCGCATGGAGGGTGGCGGCAGGCGAGTCCGGCGACGGCGAGGGCTCGGAGGATAGAGGCTGCGTCGGGTATGCCCGCGGACTGGACCTCGGCCACGGTTGCGGGGTGTTTGTGTAGTGCGACGAGGGCTTCGATGGCGCCTGGTCTGGCAATGAGGTCGAGCATGTAGTCGCGAAGGTGGCTCTCGGCGTTCATCCGAGCCCCCATTCGTTCAATGTTGTTTGCAAAGAGTGTATCGATGGGACTGGCCGATCTCTATGTCCAAATAGGTGATGTCTCGGCAGGTAGTTTGCGTGGATGGATCGGATTCTTGGTTACCGTGACACGCGTACGCGGGAGTGAGTACCGCTCGGTACGGTGCTTGCCGTAACTCGGGGTGCGAGTGCTACACACGTTCGGTGCGCTTCATTTGGGTGGATGCCTTGAGCTGCGGCGAGGATCGAGGGGTAGGCGTGTCGACGCAGGGGACTCGTGTTGGCCGTACGGTCGCGGTGGCGCTGGTTGGTGTTGTGGGCCTGGCGGGTTGCGGCCCGGTGCGCCACCAGTCGGCCACGCCTAGCGTCGCGGTTTCGTTGCCGGCGTCTGCTTCGGCGAGCCCTGTGGCGAGTGCGGTTGCTGCCTCGGCAGCGCTGACGGCGTACCGCGGGATGTGGTCTGCGTTCGTTGAGGCGTCGAAGACGGCGGATGCCGATTCGCCGGCGCTGCGAACCTACGCCTCGGCCGATGCCTTGCGGTTGATCGTGAGTTCGCTGGTGAATGACCAGCAGCTCGGCAGGATCGCACTGGGCAACGTGGGGCTGACTCCGCGAGTCACATCCGTGACGCCGACCGACGCACCAAGGCGGGTCACCATCCTGGACTGCGTTGACGACACTCACTGGCTCGATTACAAGAAGTCCGGTGGCCTGTGGGACAACCAGCCGGGGGGCAAGCATCAGACCACCGCGACCGTGACCTTCTCCAACGGTCAGTGGAAGGTTTCGTCCTTTCTCTTGAAGGATCTGGGGACATGTTGAACACGGGGGAACGGTTCAGCAACCAACGACGCATGGGGTTCGTAGCCCTTGTCGCGGCGAGCTTGATCACGATGTCTGCCTCAGCGGCATTCGCTGGTGGCGCGACCGGGGGCGTTGACTGTGGCACTCATCCCGTGCCGGGATGCACGACCACCGTCGGCACCGGCGGCGGTCAGGGAGGCAACTCCGGGGGCAAGGGCGGTTCCTCGGGGAACGGCACGTGCCATAACCCTGAAGGCGTTCAGATCCCGTGTCAGCGTGACGGTGGTTGGGCTGGCGCTGATGGGTGTTACTACAAGCCGATCGATAACCTGCCGCCGGAGACGATCGAGGCGTTGGGTGGGCGGCCGGCTGGTGAGGGCGGCTGGTACCTCAAGACCTGTTACAGCAGCCTTCCCGGCGGCGCGACGCAGGGCTTCGGCGGGCCGGTGTGGATTGCGGGAGCGCCGCCGGTGTTGTCTCCAGACGTGTTGGCCCGGATGGCGCGGTCACGGTTGACGCTGCCGAAGGTGGTCATTGAGGTGAACCCGGCCGGTGAGCAGTTGGTGAACTTGCCGACGTGGTTGTCGGTGGCGGCCTCGTCGTGGGCGCCGCAGTCAGCGACGGCGGCGGTGCCGGGGTATTCGATTACCGCGACGGCGCGGCCGGTCCGGGCGGTGTGGAGCCTGGGTGACGGGTCGAGCGTGACCTGCCACGGTCCGGGGACCGTGTGGAGGCCGGGGACGGATCCCTTGGCGTCGTCGCCGGATTGTGGGCATACGTACACCGCGTCTTCGGCGGGTGCCGGGGGTGGTGCGTTCACGGTGTCGGTGACTGTGACGTGGACGGTGACCTGGGCGGGTGCTGGTCTTGCCGGCACGGTGCCGGGGTTGCAGACGGTGGGCGCGATCCCGGTGCGGGTCGGCGAGTCCCAGACGGTGATTACCGGCTAATCCGGCTGCTGGTAGGCGGTTTCCGGGGAGGAGTGGGTGATGACGAGGGCGGTAGCCCCACCCAGAGTTGATCTTGACGGTCGTGCGGTGCACGGTCGGGTGCGAGGTTCGAGTGGCCCGTGGCGGGCGCGGCGGGGTCGTCGGGCGCCGTTCTACTCGGCGGGTCTGGTGCTGGTCCTGGTCTCGGTTCTGGTCACCGTGTGGCTGGTCAGCCAGGCCGGGCATCGCGTCGCGGTGCTGGAGGTGGCGCGACCGTTGGCGGCCGGGCAGGTGCTGTCCGAGGCGGACGTGCGGTCGGTGGCGGTGTCGCATGACCCGGCGCTGGGCCTGGTCCGGGCCTCGCAGGCCGGGGAGGTGATCGGCCGCCCTGTGGTGGTGCCGCTGGTCGCCGGCACGTTGTTGACCCGCTCGCAGGTGGGTGACGCGGCGTTTCCCGAGCCGGGCAAGGTCGTGACGTCGCTCGCGCTCAAGCCGGGCCAGTACCCGCAGGGGCTGCAGGCCGGGGCGAAGGTCGCCGTGTTCATCACCACCCCACCGAACACCAACGATGGCCAATCGGCGCAGGGCGGCTCGGGTGACGAGGGCGGGGCGAGGCCGGTGCGGGTGGACGCGGTGGTGTCCGGCGTGGACCTGGCTGGTGATGGTCAGGGTTCCACGGTGGTCACGCTGGAACTGTCCGCCGATGATGCTGCGACGGTGGCCGGTGCCCCGGTCGGGGGTGTGGTGTTGATGCAGACGGCGCCGGGGGGTGCGTGAGTCGTGGCCCTGATCGCGGTGGGGTATGTGAAGAGTCGCCCGGGGGCCAGCACGGTGGCGCTCGGGTTGGCTGCGGCGTTGCCGGTCTCTGCGCGGCCGGTGGTGATGGAGTGCGATCCGGCGGGTGGGGATCTGGCCGCCCGGTGGCGGTTGCCGGTGGCACCGGGGCTGGTGCAGCTGGCAACCGCGTCCCGCGCCACCACCCGCGCCGGACTCCTAGGGGGTAGGGATGTGATGGGCCGGTTCACCCAACAGGTGCGGGTGGGCGACCGGTCGGTGGACGTAGTCGTGGCCCCGCCGGGCGCGACGCAGACCCGGGTCGCGTTGTCGGTGCTGGCCACCCCGGGGCACACCGTCCCCTCCCCGGTACCCCGGGTGGTGGTGGCCGACTGCGGTCGCCTGGACGAGTCTTCGGTGGTCTGGCCGCTGCTGTCGCGGGCGGACGTCGCCCTCGTGTTGGTGCGGGGTCGTCGGGATGAGGTCGCGCATCTGCGGGAACTGATCGGTGACCTCGTGGACGCGGCCGGGCAGCGTCTGGTGGTCCTGTTGGCGGCCGGTGGCGAGTACACGGCGCCGGAGGTGGCCGAGTACCTGACCGGACATCTGGCCGGGGATTTGGACCGGCCCGATGAGCCGGTCACGGTGCGTGGCCCGTTGCCGTACGACGAGCGGGGTGCAGCCGTGCTCGGTGGCGACCTGCCCGCGCCGCGCCGCTGGCAGCGTCTGCCGTTGCCGGCCGCCCTGCACCGGGTCGCCGAGATGCTGGCCCCGTTGCTGCCTGCCCAGCCGGAGGAGCGGCCGGCATCGGCGGTGGCCGGATGAGCGCCCCGTTCGCCCCGTGGCAGCCGTCCCCACCACCCGCCGTGGCTACCAACGGCCACGACCCGGCTTTGCCCGGTCGCCTCATGCCCGGTCCGGCTCCGGCTGGGGCGGGGCCGGATGAGGCGGAGCTGCTCGTGGTGCGGTTTATTCGCCGCCGGGTGGCGGAGGCGTTGACCGGTGAGACCCGCGCCTACGAGCGGCGTCATGGGTTCCGGATGCCGCCAGGTGAGCGCGAGGAGGTGACCCGGCGGCTGCTCGACCAGGCCCTGGACGGGTACGCGGACGAGTTGATCTCGGCGGGGCGTCCGCCGTTGAGCCCGCAGGTCGAGTCCCGGGTGTTGCGTACGGTGGCGGACTCGTTGTTGGCTGCGGGCGGGTTGCAGCCGTTGCTGGACCGCGACGACGTGGAAGACATCATCGCCAACGGCGCCGACGTGGTGTTCGTACGCGTCGCGGGCGGTGGCTGGGAGCCGGCCGCGCCGATCGCGGAGTCGGATGAGGAGCTGGTGGAGCTGGTGCGGCTGCTGGCCGCCCGTAACGACACCGGCGAAGAACGCCGGTTCGACCGGGCCAGCCCCACGCTGAACCTGCAATTACCGGACGGATCACGGCTGAATGCGGTGATGTCGGTGTCCAAACGGCCCTCGGTCGCGATCCGCCGGCACCGCTACCGCACCATGACGATGGCCGAGCTGGTTCAGCTCGGCACCCTCGACGCGTTGTCCGCGGCGTTGCTGACGGCCGCTGTTAAGGCCCGGATGAACATCGTCGTGGCGGGTAAGACCGGGGTCGGTAAGACCACGTTCCTGCGCGGTCTGGTCTCGGTGGTGCCTGCGTTGGAGCGGATCATCACCCTGGAGGACACCTACGAGCTGGGCTTCGAGCTGTACCCGCAGGCCCACGCGAACGTCGTCGCGATGCAGGCCCGGGAACCGAACCTGGAGGGTGAGGGCGGGGTCAGCCTGACGGTGTTGTTCCGCAACGGGTTGCGGATGTTACCCGACCGGGTCCTGGTCGGTGAGGTGCGCGGCGATGAGGTCGTGCCGATGCTGCAGGCGATGAGCCAGGGCAACGACGGGTCGATGAGCACCATCCACGCCTCGTCGTCGGCCGGGGTATTCCGCAAGCTGGCCCTCTACGCCGCCCAGGCCCCCGAGCGCCTCGATACGGCCACGACGAACATGCACATCGCCGAAGGCGTGGACCTGGTCGTGCACCTCGGCGAGGTCGACGGGCGGCGGGTGCTGACCAGCGTGCGGGAGGTTGTCGACGCGGACGGGTTGCAGGTGATGACCAACGAGATCCTGCGCCCGACCCCGCACGGCCCGGCAGGCCCCGGAGCCCCACCCTCGCACAACTTGTTGACCCGCCTGGCCGCGCACGGCTTCGACCCGGACCTGCTACGCCGCCCGTACGACGAGCCGGGGTGGGTGGCATGAGCCCGACTGTGCTGCTCGCCGTAGTGGCCGGCGCCGGTGCGGCCGCTGGAGTCTTGCTGATCGTTCGAGGCATCGTCGGGCCGCTGGGCGACCCGCACCCGGCCCGGCTACGCCGGTCCCGACTGGCCGGATTGGTGGCCGACCGGGCGCGTCCGGGGGCGCGGCGACGGCTGCTGATCGCGGTCGGGGTGGGGCTGCTGGTCGGGCTGGTGACCCGGTGGCCGGTCGGCGCGCTGCTGGGTGCCCTAGCCGCGTGGATGGCCCCGGCGCTGGTCGGCGCGGACCACGACTACGCCCGCAGGTTGGCGCGGATCGAGGCGGTAGCGACCTGGACTGAGTCACTGCGGGATACCCTCGCCGCCGCTGCTGGTCTGGAGCAGGCGATCATGGCCACTGCCCCGCTGGCCCCGGCACCGATCCGGGCCGAGGTGGTCGCGTTGGCGGGTCGGCTGCGTCGCGGGGACCGGCTCGCCCCGGCGCTGCGGGTGTTCGCCGCCGCGTTGGACGACGCGACCGGGGACCTCGTGGTCACCGCCCTCGTCATGGCCGCCGACCGTAACGCGCGCCACATCGGTGACCTGCTGTCCTCCCTCGCGGAGGCCGCTCGGGATCAGGCGTCGCTACGGATGCGGGTCGCTGCCGGCCGTGCCCGGGTACGGACCTCGTTGCGGGTCACGGTCGGCGTGACCCTGCTCATGGCCGCCGGGCTGGTGCTGTTCAACCGGCATTACGTGGCCCCTTACAACACCGTCAGCGGGCAGCTCGTGCTGCTCGTCGTCGGCGCGTTGTTCGGGTTCGGGTTCTTGTGGATGAGCCGCATCGCCCGGTTCACCGAACCGGTCCGCGTGTTGTCAACAGCCGACGCGGCAGACCGGGTGGAGGTGGGATCGTGACCCTCGACGCGTTGCTCGCCGGGGCCGGGATCGGCCTGGGATTGTGGCTGGTCATCATGGGGCTGCGGCCCCGCCCGCAACCCTTAGCGAAGGCCCTGGCCGCGCTGAACCCGCCACCGGTGGAGGTGCTGCCCGAGGGCATCGAGCTGGGGTGGACCGCGCGGCTGGGTCGCCCCGGCGCCCGCCTCCTGGCCCGCACCGGACTGCCCACCGCCCGCACCCGCCGGGACCTCGCCACACTCGGTAAACCGGTCAGCGTGCACCTGGCCGAGCAAGTCGGCGCCGGCCTGGTCGGACTGCTCGCCCCACCCGTGTTCGCCCTCCTACTGGCACTGGGCGGGGTGGGGCTCGGAGTCGAGGTTCCGGCCGGGGCATCACTGCTGATGGCCGGCATCGGATTCATCGCTCCGGAGCTGTCCGCACGATCCGAGGCCGGCAAACACCGGGCCGGGTTCCAGCACGCGCTCAGCTCGTTCCTGGACCTGGTCGTGGTCGCCGTCGCCGGCGGCGCCGGAGTCGACCAGGCCCTCGACGACGCCGCCTCGGTCGGCCGCGGCCCCGCCTACGACGAGCTGCGCTACGCCCTGACCGAGGCCCGCGACGCCCACCTACCCCCGTGGAACACCCTCGCCCAACTCGGCGCCCGCGTAGGCGTGGACGAACTCCAACAACTCGCCGCCACCGTCGGCCTGGCCGGCACCGAAGGCGCCCGCGTACGCACCTCCCTACGCTCCCGTGCGGCGGCGCTACGCACCCGGCAACTGACCGACGCGGAAGGCGAGGCGAACGCAGCCACCGAACGCATGAACCTGCCCATGGTCGCACTGCTCGCCGGGTTCCTGATCTTCATCGGCTACCCGGCCATTTCAGCGGTCCTGACCGGGCTCTAGCTTCCACGCCCACCAGAAGGAGAACCAGCATCATGCACCGCACACTCGTTCACCGCATCGGCTCCGGACTGGCGCGGCGCTGGCGTGCCGTGCGCGCGACCGGCGACGGCGGCTACTCCACCGAAACCATCATCGTCACCGCCCTACTCGCGGCGCTTGCCATCATCGCGATCGGCATCATCGTCGCGAAGGTGCTCGCCACCGCGAACAAGGTCAACACCGGCTGACCACCATGACGCGCCTTCAGAAACAACGCCGCCGACTGGTGGCCCGGTGGCGGATCCTGACTCGTCGCCCGGACCGGGGAGCCGCCACCGTGGAGACGGTTATCGCGTTGACCGGCCTGCTGCTGGTGGTGTTCTTCATCTTTCAGACAGCGGTGTGGTGGCACGCGAGCCACGTCGCGCAGGCCGCCGCGCAACGGGCGCTGGACGCCGGGTCCGCCTACCAGGGCAGCGCCGCCGCCGGGCAGGCGGCCGGAACCGACACGCTCAACGCCCTGGCCAGCGGGGTCCTGGACAACCCCACGGTCACCGTGACCCGCACCGCCACCGACGTCCACGTGCAGGTCACCGGTGTGGCCGAGTCCGTGGTCCCCGGCATCCACTGGGCGGTCCACGCCTCAGCCGCCGGGAAAGTCGAACGGTTCGTCCCTGCCACCCAACCGTGAGAGCAGCCCCCATGACCCGCACCCTTCGCTACGCCGCCATGAGCCGCAGGCGCCTCGCAACTCCCCGGCGGGGTGCCTGCCTGGCGGCCCGCTGGCGCCTCCTGACCGCCAGCGGGGACCGGGGCTCGGCCACCCTCGACGTGGTCCTCTGGGTTCCCGCGCTGATGGCCGTGCTGATGTTCCTCGTCCTGTGCGGGCGGCTGGTCACCGCGCAACTCGCCCTGGATGCCGCCGCGCACGATGCCGCTCGCGCTGCCTCCCTGGCCCGCACCGCACCCATCGCGCAAGCCCAGGCGAGGCAAGCCGCCCTGGACACTCTCGCTGACCGGGGCGTCACCTGCCCGCAACCCCGGGTCAGCGTGGACACCGGTGGACTCACGCCGGGCGGGCTCGTCACGGTCACCCTGTCCTGCGCCGTGCCGCTGTCCGACCTGACCCTCATCGCGGTGCCCGGCGTCCACGCCGTCACTGCCACCGCTGTCAGCCCTACCGACGAATGGCGAGGTGCCCAGTGAACCGGCTCCGCGCACGCCTCCACATGGTCCGCGAACGCACCGGCGGCAGCGACGCCGGGCAGATCAGCGTCTTCGCCGTGGTCATGATGCTCGCGTTCCTGGCCGCCGCCGGCCTGGTCCTGGACTGCGGCCTCGCCCTGTCGGTCAAGGTGCAGGCCCTTGACCAGGCCCAGGCCGCCGCCCGGATCGGTGCCCAACAACTCGACCTGACCACGTACCGCACCACCAACGTCGCCCGCCTCGACCCGTCGAGGGCCGAGGGCGCCGCCCGTGACTGGCTGACCCGCGCCGGCCTTGCCGGGCAGGTCACCGCGACCACCACCACCGTGACCGTCACCGTGCACCGGGAAAGCCGCGCCCAGCTGCTGCAACTCGTCGGCGTGGACACCCTCCAGGTGTCCGCCACCGCGACCGCGACCGCCCTGCAGGGCGTCACCGGCCCGAACACCTAAACCCACGACAACCCCCGGGGAGGTTCTGCGTTGAGTGGTCTGCTCGCCGCCACCGGCCGCGCGGTACGCGGACTGGCCGCCCTGACCGCCCTGCTCGGCCTGGTCGCCGGCGCACCCCTCCTGCTCTGGCTGACCAACGGTTCCCCCATCCCCGGCCGGTGGCCCGACCTCCACCAGCTCGGCGCGCAGCTGGCGAACCCCCTGGATGACGCGACCCTGCTCCACGCGGTCGCGATCGTCGCCTGGATCGCCTGGCTGATCCTGCTCCGCGACATCACGGTCGAGACCATCGCCGCCGTCTCCGACGCCGCCGCGGCCCGCCGCGGCCACCCCCGCCCGCTCCGCCGCCCCTCCGGGGGCCCACTGCGACTGGTCGCCGCCGTCCTCGTCGGCGCGATCGTCGGATCACTGCTGCTCGACGCCACACGCGGCGCGCTGCACCCACCCACCACCACGAGCGCGGCAGGCTCGGTGGCCCGGCCGCCGGCCGCTGCCGCGACGCTCACGCCCACCCCGGTCGACACCGCCGCAGGCAGCAACGCGCCCCGGGCAGCGCTGACCGCGATCCGAAGGCCGGCGATCCTCACCACCACGATCAGCAGCACCACGCACCCCATCGAAGATGCGGTGCCGGAGTGGGCGAGCGACGCGCCCGGCGGCACGTACCACGTCGTCAAGGGTGACAACCTGTGGGACATCGCCGAAGCCCACCTCGGCAGCCCCTACCGGTGGCGCGAGATCTACGTCCTCAACCGGGGCAAACCCCAGGCCAACGGCTACGCCCTCCGCGACCCCGACGAGATCCACGTCGGCTGGATCCTCGCCCTGCCCGCCACCACTCCGACCACCGCGCCCGGGACCACCAGCCCCGGTGCCGCACCCGCCCACCAGACACCCACACCCCCCGCCGCGCCGGCCGCCACCGCCCCGGCCCCACCAGCCACCACCACGCCGCCCCCCCCGCCCCACCCCCCCCCCACCCCCCCCCCCCACCCCTCCGGGGCCCCCGGGGCGGGCGCCTGCCCCCCCAA
>JBDZVD010000220.1:0-5701 GCA_040255525.1 Micromonosporaceae bacterium
GCGCGGCGGCGTCCCGCGCGTCCGGCCGGCCCGGCGCGGCCAGCCAGCCGGGCAGCAGGTACGCGCCCGGTCCGCGGCGCCCACCGGGACCGCCCCGCGCGGCAACCTCGCCGGCGTGTACCGGCCCCTTGCACGCCGAGCAGACCATCAGCGGCTCGGTCGGCTGGCCGCAGCGGCGGTGCACGATGGTGACCGGCGGACCGGCCTCGTCGGCGGTCCACCGGTCGCCCCACTTCATCAGGGACAGCAGGACCGGCAGGAGGTCGGCGCCCTTGGCGGTCAGTTGGTACCGGTAGCGCAACGGCCGCTGCTGGTACGGCTCGCGGGACAGCAGTTCGTGCTCGACGAGTGTGGTGAGCCGGTCGGTCAGGACGTTTGTCGCGACCCCCAGGTCACGCTGGATCTCGTCGAACTTCGTCAGCCCGAAGACGACATCGCGCAGGATCAAGGGGGTCCACGCCTCGCCGACGACCGCGAGGGTACGGGCGATGGAGCAGGGCATTGCGTGGAAATCGGTACGCTGCATTCCCGCAGCTTATTGAATGGCTTTCGGGAAACAACCCATTGTCCGTCGCGACGTACACGCGGTCCGCTGCCGGATCGCGCCGACTCCCCAGGAGGGTCTGCTCCGTGATAGAGGTGCGGCTGGCATCCGAGCCGGTCCCGGGCGGTGGCCCGAACGAGGACTACGCGTTCGCCATGCCCGGGTTCGTCGGCGTGCTCGATGGCGTGACCGTGCTGGAGGGAATGGACACCGGATGCGTGCACGGTCCGGCGTGGTACGTGCGGATGCTGGCCGGGCGGTTGATCAGCGGGTACGCGGCCGACCCGCTGGTACGCCTGGACCGGCTGCTGGCCACCGCCATTCTCCAGGTGTCGCACGCGCATGGCGGTGAGTGCGACCTGACTCATCCCGGTACCCCGGCCAGCACCGTGTGCCTCGCACGGTACGGCGCGGACCGGTTGGAGTACCTGGTGCTCGCGGACAGCCCGCTGGTGTACGAGGCGGGCGGCCGGGTCGAGGTGGTCACCGACCTGCGTGCCCAGCAGTTGGTCGGCGCGCTGCGCGAACGGATGCCGGCGGGCGCCCCGGAGGGAAGCCCGGAGCACGCCCGGAGTGTCCGGGCCCTCGTCACCGCACAGCGCGGCTACATCAACACCCCGGACGGGTACTGGATCGCTTCGGTCGAGCCGTCCGCGGCCGAGCACGCGCTGACCGGAACCCTTCCGCTTCGTGGGCCGGAGGCGGTGCGCCGGATGTGCCTGCTGAGCGACGGCGCGTCCCGTGCGGTCGACACGTTCGACCTGTACGACTGGCCGAGGCTGCTCGACGCCATGGCGGCGGACGGGCCGGCGGGGGTCATCGCACGGGTGCGGGAGGCGGAGCGGGCCGACCGGATCCGGGTCCGGGTCAAGCGCCACGACGACGCCAGCGCCGTCCTGGTCGCGTTCGGGGACTGATCGGCCGGTCGGGTGCGCCGTCCGGGGGAGTCTCGTGAGCTCCTTTGCTCTGCTCACCTACACGCAACACAAACGGCGTGCGACTGTTGCCTATAGGTGAGCAGAGCAAAGCGTCCGCGGCGGGGGCTTCCGCCGAACGGGCCGCTGCGGGCCGGCCCGCCGGCGTCCGTACCGAAACGTGGTCTACCAGTTCTTCAGCCAGGGCAGCTGGTTCAGCAGCCAGCTGTGCAGCCGGCTGACCTCATCGGTCTTGCTGTCCAGCCAGGACAGCTCGCCGCCGATCGCGAGTACGCCCAGCAGGATGGCGCCCAGGCTCGCGACGAGCCCGAGCAGTGCCAGGCTGTGCCCGGTGACGCCGCGCCGGCTCGCGCCGACCAGCCCGCCGGCCGCGATGGCGCCGCCGATCACGCCGAGCACGATGGCCTCGGCGGCCATCAGCCCGGTGAGCGCGGCGATCACGGCCACCACGCCGACGATCAGGCTGACCGTGGCCATCGCGCTGACGTGCGCCCAACGCGGCCGCTGGGATTCGACGGTGGTGTCCGGCTCGCTGGCCGGCAGCGGCTTGGCGTCCCGCCGGTCGGCCGTGGCCTCTTCGGTCGCCCGCCGCCTGGTGAGGATCCGGCGGGTCGTGGGTTTGTCGCCGTCCGCGCGGGGGTTGATAACCGTCTCGCGGGCGGTGTCCTCGGTGGCCGGCTCGGTGTCGCTGCGCCGGGTGAGTAGGTTGCGCACCTTGGTCCTCCCCTGTCGATCTCTCTCGATGTCCGGGAAGTACCCAGGCGTGACGCTCACTACACCCGAGTAACCTCGCGGTCTCGTATGGTGCACGGTGACCGGGTTGGACGATCGGGCTCCGCTCGGCCGGGACCCCTAGGCGTGCTCGGCGAGCACCAGTTCGAGCAGGCCAGGGAACGCCTCGTTGAACTCCGGGCCACGCAGGCGATTGAGGCGGCGGGGCCCCTCGTCGCGCTGCTCGATGAGTCCGGCGGCACGCAACACCGCGAAGTGGTGGCTCCGGGTCGCCTTGGTGACCGGAAGGTCGAAGGTGCCGCACGCCTTCGTCCAGTCCGGCACCTCTGCCAGTTCGCGCACGATCGCCCGCCGCACCGGATCGGCAACCGCGGTCAGTGCGTCCTGTAGGGACACGTCGCGTGGATGCGTGTGCGTCAGGCCCCGCGCCCGCGCAGTGTTCGATGCCTGGCGTACACTCATGTGGTCGACCTCCATCGAACAGTTTAGGGGATCTCATGACGAGGCAGCTCGACATCTCCTTCGGCCCCGGTTCGGTCAACCGGGCCGACGAGGCGCTTTCCCCCGGAATCGACGGCGCGCTGGCCGCGCTTGAGACGTTCTACTTCGCTTTCAACCACCGAGACCTCGACGTGTTCGCCCGGGTGTGGACGAAGGACCCGCTGGCGCAGCTGAACAATCCGCTCGGTGGCATCCTTCGCGGCGGCGACGCGATTACCGCGTTGTACGACCGGGTCTTCCACGGCCCCGCCGTGGTTACCGTCACCTTCGGCGATGTGGTCGAGTACGCTGGCGACACCCACGTCCTGTTCGCCGGGCGGGAGAGCGGAGAGTACACGGTGGACGGTGGTAGCGCCGTGCCGCTGTCGATCCGCACCAGCCGGTACTTCCGCTACGAGGGTGGCCGCTGGTGCCAGTTCCACCACCACGGCAGCATCGACGACGCGGACGCTCTGGCCGCGTATCAGGCCGCGATCCGGGGCTGAGAGGCTCGGGCCCACCCCTACCCGCCCGCCTGCTCGTCGATCGTGGCGAACGTCTGCGCCGCCACCGCGAAGGCCCGGTTCGCCGCCGGTACCCCGGCGTAGACCGCGACCTGGAGCAGTACCTCTTTGATCTCGTCCCGGGTCAGGCCGTTGTTCAGCGCGCCGCGGATGTGCATGGCCAGCTCGCCGTCGTGGTGCAGGGTGGCCAGCATGGCCAGGGTGACGCAGCTGCGTACCCGCCGGTCCAGCCCGGGGCGGGTCCAGATCTCGCCCCACGCGTACCGGGTGATGAGATCCTGGAAGTCGGCGGTGAACTCGTCCGTCGCCGCGACCGCCCGATCCACGTGCCGGTCGCCGAGTACCTGCCGGCGCACCGCCATACCATCCTCATAGGACACTGTGCGGATCTCCTTTCGGGACAAGGTGTTCGACCAGCAGTGCGGTGACTTCGTCGGCCCGTTCGACGTTGGCCAGGTGTGCCGCGCCGGGCACCAGACATAGCGTCGCGTCCGGAATGGCGTCCGCGATCACCTGCCCGTACCTCGGCGGTGTCGCCCGATCCTGTTCACCCGCGATCACCAGGGTCGGCGCGGTGATGGACGGCAGCAGCGGCAGCAGGTCCATCGACCCGAGCGCCTCGCAGCAGCCGGCGTAGCCCTCGTCGTCGCAGCCGGACAGGGTCTGCTGGAAGCGTGTGACGGTCTCGGTTTCCCGGGACAGCAACGCCGGGGTGAACCAGCGGGACGCCACTTGCTCGGCGATCGCCGCGACGCCTTCGCGCCGCACCCGGTCGGCCCGCTCCCGGTAGGCGTCGGGGGAGTCGAACCGGGGCGTGGTGCAGCACAGGGCCAGTCGTTCCACCCGGTCCGGCGCGTGCGCGGCAAGCCACATGCCGACCATGCCGCCCAGCGACACGCCGGCATACCGGACCCGATCCAGACCGAGCCGGTCCAGCAGGGACAGCGCGTCACCGCCGAGTTCGTCCAATGTGTACGGCCCAGACGGCGCGGGCGAGCCGCCGTGGCCCCGGTGCTCGTACCGCAGCACCAGGAAGTGTTCTTCGAACGCGGCGAGTTGGGCCTGCCACAGTTCCCCGGTGGTACCCAGCGAGTTGCCGAGGACCAGCACCGGTGCGCCCGGTCGTCCGGTCAGTTGGTGACGCAGCGGGACGCTCACGTCTCGCCTCTCCGCTCGTGCGCGGCCAGCGCCCGGTCGATGAACGCCGGCGTCGAGCCCAGGTACCGTGCCGGCTGCACGGCCTCGTCGATCTGTTCGGGGTCCAGATGGGACCGTACCTCCGAGTCGTCGTGCAGCGCATCGCGAAGTGACCGGTCGGTGGCGACCGCGTCCCGGCACACCCGGGACACCAGGTCGTGCGCGGCGTCGCGGCCCAGCGCCGGAGCCAGCTTCCCGGCGACGTGCTCGGCCATCGGCAGGCCCCGAGTCGCGTCCAGGTTGCGGCGCATCCGGGCGGCATCCACGCGCAGCCCGGCGAGCACCTCGGCGGTACCGGCGGCGGCCCCGCCCACCAGCCGCAGCAGGTCGGTCAGCGGCTGCCACTGGGCGTGCCAGGCGCCGGTGGCCCGCTGGTGCTCCTGCGCCATCGTGGCCAGCAGCGTGGCGACAAGGCCCGGTACCCGCTTGGTGGCGGCCGTGATCAGGACGACGCGTACCGGGTTCCGCTTGTGCGGCATGGCCGACGAGCCGCCGCTGGTGGCCTCGGCCACCTCGCCGACCTCGGTCTGAGCGAGCAGCGTGAGGTCCAGCGCGATGGTGGCGAGCGTGCCGGACACGGTACCCAGTGCGCCGGCCAGTTCGGCGATCCTGGTGCGGTCGGTGTGCCAGGGCAGGACCGGCTCGGCCAGCCCGAGTTCGTCGGCGAGCAGCCGGAGCACCGGTACGCCGTGCTCGCCGAGCGCGGCCAGAGTGCCGGCGGCGCCGCCGTACTGGACGGCAAGTCTGTGCTCGCGCACGGACTCGAGCGCGGCGACGCCCGCGTCGAGGGCGACCAGCCAGCCGGCACAGGTCAGCCCGAACGTGACCGGCACCGCGTGCTGGCTCAGCGTGCGGCCGGCCATCAGGGTGTCCCGGTGCCGCTCGGCGAGCCGGGCACAGTGCGCCGCGGCGGCTCGCAGGTCGGCCAGGATCGGTGCCAGGCAACGGTTCGCGACGAGTACGGCGGCGGTGTCCACCACATCCTGGCTGGTCGCGCCGAGGTGCAGGTACGGGGCCGCTTCGGCGGGCAGCACGCGGCCGAGGTCGGCCAGCAGCGGCACGACCGGCGTGCCGCTGGCGCGCGCCCGCCGGCCGATGTCCCCCGGGTCGGGGCGGACGGCCCGGGTGGCCTCGGCGATGGCGTCGGCGGCCGCGACCGGAACCAGGCCGGCCCGCGACTGTGCCCGGGCGAGCGCCCGCTCGAAGTCGAGCATGGCGGACAGCCACGCCACGCCGTCGAGTTCACGCTCGACGGCCGGGGTGCCGAACAGCGGATCGAACAGGTCGCC
>JBDZVD010000082.1:0-30405 GCA_040255525.1 Micromonosporaceae bacterium
GTGTCGCTAGACCGAGGTACTGACACTTTCGGTGCGCGGACCGGTGCGGTGCCCCGGCCAGGTCACGCCCGCGCGGGCGGCTCGCCGTGGGTGTGCAACGAGAGGAACCGTTCGGGCGTCTCGCGCTCCAAACCGCCTTCGGCGATCCAGCGGGTCGAGTCCCGGTAGCTGCGCTCGATCAGCTCTGCGGCACGGGAGAAGTCCAACGGTGAGATGCACAGCGGGCACAGCGGCGGGCACAGCGGGGGCGGGCACAGCGGGGGCTTCCACGCCGGCGGCGGTGGGGGCGGCGGCTGGTTCGACAGCCTCGGCGACGATGTCGTCGTCGGGATCGTGGTGATCGCCGGCCTTATCCTGTTCGCCGGCCTGTTCTGGTGGGTGCTGCTGCCGCTTCTGCTGCTGGTACTGGACGCCATCGTGGTGGCCTGCCTGCTCGCGGTCGCGATCCCGGCACGGGTCCTGCTGCGCCGGCCGTGGACCGTGGAGGCCAGGTGCGACCGGACCGGCGAGCGGTACCGGATCGACGTGGTCGGCTGGCGGGCGGCCCTGCGTACCCGGGACCGGATCGCCGGCCAACTGCGCGACGGGCAGCCGGCCCTGGCCGGTACCCGCCGCTGAGCCCGCCCGCGGCGCGCCCGCTTCCGCGTCAACGGCCGTTGGCCCGCATTCGTTGAACGTGAGCGCCGCGGTACCGCCGATCACCCTGCTCACCCGCGACGAAGTGGTGGCCTGGCTGGCGCCGACCATCCGGCGCTACCTGACCGGTACGGCGTGAGCGACGCCGCGCAGGCAGGCCGGACGCGGTGGCGTCAGCGCGGGGGCGGCGGTACGTCCAGGTCGTCGCCGACCGCGATGTCCTCGCACGGCACCCGGGTCACGAGCTCCGGATGCCGGGCCAGGTACCGGCGGGCACCCACGTCGCCCACCGCCAGCGCGGCCACCGCGCCCCAGTGGTCGCGGCCGAGCAGCACCGGGTGGCCCGGTTCGCCGTGGTACGTCGCCATGGCCAGCGCGCTGGGAGCGGCCAGGCCGGCGACCCTGCGTACCGCGCCGGCGGTGACGCCTGGCGTGTCCACGAGCAGGACGCACGCCGCGTCGACCGCCGCCAGGGCGGCACGGCCGGGCAGGTCGGCCGCAGGGGCGCCGGGCGGATCGGCCGCAGGGGCGCCGGGCGGATCGGCCGCAGGGACGCCGGGCTGGTCCGCCGGCCCGGAGGCGCCGGGCAACGGCAACGCGGCCAGGCCGGCGCGCAGCGAGGAACCCATGCCGCCGGCCCACTCCGGGTTCACCACCACGATCGCCCCGCTCAGCTGGGCCCGTGCCAGCACCTCGTCGGCCGCGGCGCCGAGCACCACGACCACCGGATCGCAGCCGCCCTCGACCAAGGTGGCCATGGCCCGCTCCACCAGCAGCCGGCCGGCGTGCGTGACCAGTGCCTTGGGCATCCCGTACCGGCGGCCGGCCCCGGCCGCGAGCAGCAGGCCCGCGGCCGTCACCGGGCCTCGTGATGGATGCGGCCGCCCCGGGCCGTCAGCCGCCGGCCGCTGCCGCCCCACCGGCCCGCGATGATCTCGGCGGCGATGCTCACCGCGGTCTCTTCGGGGGTGCGGGCGCCCAGGTCCAGACCTACCGGTGAGGCCAGGCGCTCCAACTCCCCGGCGGTCAGCCCCGCCGAGCGCAGCCGCTCCAACCGGTCGTCGTGGGTACGGCGCGAACCCATCGCGCCCACGTACGCCAGCGGCAAGCGGAGCGCGACCTCCAGCACCGGTACGTCGAACTTCGGATCGTGCGTGAGCACGCAGACGACCGTGCGCTCGTCCACCCGGCCCGCCTCCGCCTCGCTGGTCAGGTACCGGTGCGGCCAGCCGACGACGACCTCGTGCGCGTCCGGGAACCGGCGCTTCGTGGCGAACACCGGCCGGGCGTCGCAGACCGTGACCCGGTACCCGAGGAACGCGCCCACCTTGGCGACCGCGGCCGCGAAGTCGATGGCGCCGAACACGATCATCCGGGGCGGCGACGCGTACGCCGACACGAACAGCGCCAGGTCGTCGCCGCGCCGTTCGCCCTGGTACCCGTACCGGAGCGTGCCGCTGCGGCCGCTGGCGAGCATGCCCCGCACGTCGTCGATGGCGGCGGCGTCGAGCCGCTGCGTGCCCAGCGAGCCCGCGACGCGGTCCTGCCAGACCATGAGCCGCCGGCCGAGGCGCCCGTCCGGGTCCGGGCCGCCGCCGGGCGGGCCCGACACGCCGGGCGCGCCGCCGACCGCCACGCAGGTCGCCACGGCCACCGGCGTCTCCGCCCGGATCGACGCGGCCACCTCGCCGAACTCCGGGAACCCCGCGCCGTCGATCCGCTCGACGTACACGTCGATGATGCCGCCGCAGGTCAGGCCGACGGCGAACGCGTCGTCGTCGCTCACCCCGTACCGCTGGAGGACCGGCACGCCGGTGCCCGCGACCTCCTGCGCCACCTCGTACACGGCGCCCTCGACGCAGCCGCCGGAGACACTGCCCACGGCGGTGCCGTCCGGCCCGACCAGCATCGTGGCGCCGGCCGGCCGGGGCGACGAGCGCCAGGTGGCGACGACCGTCGCCATGCCGACCGGTTCGCCCGCTTTCCACCAGCGGTCCAATTCATCCAGTACGTCTCGCATGGCCGCCCACCGATCCTGTCCGTCTTCCTCCCACTGTGCGCCACTCAACTCCAGATCGTCACCCAGGACTCGGAACGGCGGTACCCCGGCGCCGCACGTACCACCGGATCGGTTGTCCGGACCGGACCGGTCGCGGACATCCCCCGGCCACGGGCGCCGCGGCCGGCCGAGTCACCTCCTGACGGCGGCGGTCGCGGCGCGTACGTTGGGAGCCGTGGTCAAGCACCAAGTGGCGGTGCGCGACGCCGGACTACCGACCTGATCGACGCGCTGGGCGACCCGCACCGGCGGCGCACAACCTGCTCCGGGAAGGATGAGCGGCCAATGCGACTGGACAACGAGTTCGTGGTGCCCCGACCGGTGGACGAGGCGTGGACCGTGCTGACCGACGTGGAGCGGATCGCACCGTGCATGCCGGGAGCGCAGCTGACCGAGGTGGTCGGAGACTCGTACCACGGGACGGTGAAAGTGAAGGTCGGGCCGGTGGTCGCCCAGTACCGCGGCGCGGTCCGGTTCACCGAGCTGGACCCCGAGCGCCACCACGTCGTACTCGAAGCGAAGGGCAAGGAGCGCAACGGGCGCGGCCTGGCTTCGGCGCTGGTCACCGCGGACCTTGCCGGCGAGGACGGCGGCACCCGGGTCACGGTACGCACGGAGCTGACCATTTCGGGGCCGCTGGCACAGTTCGGCCGCGGCGCCATCGCCGAGGTGAGCGGCCGGCTGCTGAACCAGTTCGTCGACCGGCTTGAGGGGACGGTGCTCCGGGACGGCGGTGCGCGGGCGGCCTCGACGGGAGGGACCGGGCCTTCCGAGCCCGGGTCTCCCAGTGCCGGGTCTCCCGGTGCCGGGTCCTCGGCGGCGGCAGCCATCCCTGCGACGGCGGCAACGACGACGGCAACGGCAACGACGGGAGCGCCCCCGGCTTCGGCGGCGACGGACGCGCCGGCGGCGGACGCTGGCGGGACCGTGCCAGCACCGCGGACCGCCGCCTCCTACGAAGTCGCCGCCCCCGGCACCGCCGGCCCCGGAGCCACCGCCCCCGACGCCACCGGCCCGGAGGCTGGCACTTCCGAAGCCGGCTACCCGCAGGCCGCGGCTCCGGCCAACTTGCTGCGGGTGGCGGCCGTACCGATCCTCAAACGGCTGCTGCCACCGCTCGTCATGATCATTGTGCTGATCGTCGTCCTGGTCGTCTGGCTCGCTTAGCGAATCTCTTGGCGCCAGACCGCCCCGTTGCGGTCTGGCGCCCCAGCCTGACGTCGACTCGGCTCAGCTACAGCGGATCCCGCTCGGTGCGGGGGTGGACGGTCCGTTCGCCTGGAACCCGAAGCTGGTCGACGCTCCCGGTGCCAGGCTGGTGGCCCAGCTCGGCGGTTTGATGGTCCAGCTGGTGCCGCTCGTGGTGATGGTCGAACTCCACGCGCTGACCAGGCTCACCCCGGCCGGTACGGTCCAGCCGACGGTCCAGTTGTTCCAGGCCGTCGTCCCCCGGTTCGTCAGGGTGACGTTGGTGGTGAAGCCGCCGTTCCACGCGCTGGCCACCTGGTAGTTCACGTCGCACTGGACCGAACCGGTGGGTGGTGCGCTGGTCGGCGGTGCGCTGGTCGGCGGTGCGCTGGTGGGTGGCGGGGTCGGTGACGCCGTACGCGTCGGGCTCGCCGACGGGCTCGCCGATGGCGACCCGCTCGGGCCGCCGCCCGGGTTCGTCGCGGTGTAGCTCGCCTGGGTGTACGCCGCCGAGCACTGGGAGCCGCACGAGGCGGGCAGGGAGAAGGTGTAGACCCGCCCGTTGTTCAGCAGCGCATCGGTGCTGTCGTGCACTCGGATCTGGAACTGGGTTCCCCCCGCGGTGGTCGGCGACACGATGTACGCCTCGCCCATATCACCGTCCATTGTGGCCGGTTGCCATCCTCCGTCGGAGGTCTGGAAGTCCACGCCGTGGATGCCATTGGGCAGGTGCGAAATGGCGATGGCACCCCACCACGACTGGGCGCCCTGCAGGAACCCGATCTGGATGTCGCCGGTGTAGTTCGGCGCGGGGACGAACTGCCACTGGATCTGGCGGTTGTTGAAGTGGTTCGGGTACAGGTCGCCGACCGGCGCGCCGTTCTTGACGAACCGGTTCAGCGAGTCCTTGTGCAGGTCCAGATGGTACGGGTCGTCCCGGCACCAGGCGTTGGAGTCGCCGCAGCTGTCGGCGACCAGCATGGTCAGCGTCGCGTCGTTGTACGCGTCGGAGACCCAGGAGCCGTTGCGGCAGAACGGCTCGTTGGGCGCGCCGTCGTTGACTCCGGTGCAGTAGTCCCCGATGGTGACCTGCACGTAGCGCCCGCAGTTGAGTCCGTTGTCCCACATTCCCATCTTGTCGGCCATGGAGGCCGGTATCGGGCGGGGGTAGGCGGCGTAGTCGCCCGGGGTGTTGAACACGTTGAGCGCGACGAAGTCCTGCGAGTCGAGGTTGGCCTGGGGTAGGCCGCAGCCGCCGTACGGCGCGCCGAGCCCGTCGAAATAGGTGGAGTTGCCGGTCACCGGCGTCGGCGTCCCGCCGACCGTGATCGCACCGGCGGGGAGCTGGGCGACGAGCAACGACGCGGCGGCGCACAGCGTGGCGACCAGGGCAACGCGTACCCACACGCCGGTGCGCCTCCTACGAGGCACATCCATGGGATTGTCCTTCCGGGCGTGCCGTGCCGTTGCCCCGCGCACGGCTACTGAGGTCGGCATGGGGTTCGCACGAACGAACCCCGCCCCAGGCGCCCGGCTCCATGGTTTCGCCGACGACAGTGGTTGTCAATGATCCATGTCGATCGGTGGCGCGGCCGCGCCGGTGAGCTTGTGGTCCGGCCTGTTGTACCGCCGCTCCTCCTCCGGCAACTCCTCATCCGGCGGGCGCATCGCATCGTCCGGCTCCCGTGCGCCCTCCTTCGCGGTACGCAGCAGAGTGTCGTCCGTACTCGCGGTCTTTCCGCGGCTCTCCTCGGGCTGGCTCATGCCCCGACTGCTACCCCGGTCCGGCGAGCGCAAACGGCCCAGCGGCCGCACCGGCACCGTCGGTCACCAGAGTCTCAGCTGCCCCAGTAGCGGAGGTCCCGGCCGATCGGCTCTTCGTCGGGCTCGCAGCGCTTCGCGTCGGTCTCGATCAGCTCGATCCAGTCCTCGCGGGCGACCCGGGGCGGCAACTCGCCGAACCGGACGTGCCGCAGGAACGCGGCTTCCTCGTCGGTGAACCTCACGGGAGCGTCGTGATCTTCCGCCATCCGGACCCCCTAGCTCATCACCCATTGTGCGAAATGGGCCGCCGCCAGGCAATCACCATGAAGAAACGACCATGTCAGAGGCCGGACACGCGGCTTCCGGACCGCACCGAGGGCAGCATCCGGGCGAGCTATCTTGGGGGCGTGGACGAGAACCGGGCGCAGCGCGTCGTGGACAAGCTGCGCGGTAGGGGCGTACCGGCGCATCTGGAGCGCAGCGGGGTCAACCAGTTCGGGGTACGGGTGAGCCTGGCGGACGGGCGTGAGGCGATCTGGGACACCGACGGCACGGCCGGCCTGGAGGCGCAGGTCATGCGCGACGGCATCCTGGTCGGCTACGTACCCGAGATCGAGGGCTCGGAGAGCTTCGACGAGCAGCAGACCATCGATGCCATCGAACGGACGGACTACGACCAGCCGGTCGCGCGACGGCGCTCGGCCGCGCCGCCCCCGGCACCTCCGCTGCCCCCGGAGGGCGGATTCTTCCGTCGCATGTTCGGCGGCTTCCGGGAGCGGTGACCCGCCGCCGGCCCTGGCCTCCACCGACGCGGCACAAGCGCCCCGCCCGGCTTAGCGCGCGAGCGGGCTGGGTAGAGTACTCAAGTGCTCACCCCCGGCGACACGCTGAACGGGCGATACCGGCTGGACGCCCCCATAGCCAGCGGCGGGATGGGTGAGGTGTGGCGGGCGACCGACACCACCCTGAGCCGCACGGTGGCGCTGAAGATGATGCGTGCCGAACGGGTCTCCAACTCCGCCTTCGACGCCCGATTCCGGGCCGAGGCGCGCACCATGGCGGCGCTGCACCACCCCAACGTGGTGAACATCTATGACTACGGTCGCAGCCCGGTCGCCGACGGCACCACCGTGTCGTACCTCGTCATGACCTATGTGGACGGCGAGTCGCTACGCGACCGGCTGGCGAACAACGGGCCGCTCCCGGTGGCCGAGACCATGGCCCTGCTCGCCCAGGCGGCCGACGCGCTGCACGCCGCGCACCAGCACGGGATCGTGCACCGCGACGTGAAGCCGGCGAACCTCTTGGTGCAGGCGGACGGCACGGTCACCCTGGTCGACTTCGGCGTCGCCCGGACCGACGCGCTCACGTCGGTGACGACCGCGGACGCGATCATCGGTACCGCGCTGTACATGGCGCCCGAGCAGGCGGCCGGGCGCAAGGTGTCACCGGCGAGCGACATCTACTCCCTCGGCGCGGTCGCGTACCACTGCCTGGCCGGCACCCCGCCGTTCACCGGGGAGACCGCGCTCGAAGTCGCGCTGCACCACGTGTCCGACGAGCCGCCGCCGCTGCCGGAGAACATCCCGGTGGCCGCGCGGGCACTGGTCGCCCGGGCGCTGGCCAAGGATCCGGCCGAGCGCTTTCCCGGCGCCGCCGCGTTCGCCGCCGCGGCCCGCGCGACCGCGGCCGATCCGGACACGCTAGCCGACTGGGCCGCCCCGCTCGCCACGGCCGTGCCGCCCGGCGCGAAGACCCTCAGGTTGGTTCCCGGCGCCAAGGCCGGCAGGCCGCTTTCCGGTGCCAGCGGATCGACGCTGGCCGGCACCGGAGCCGGCGCACCGGGCGCCGTCCTGGCCCCGACGGCACCCGGTGGGGCCCGGACCCGCCGCCGCGCCGCGATCCTGGGGGTGGCCGGTGCCGTCGTGCTGATCGGGCTGGTGGGACTGACCGTCCTGCTGAATAACTATCAGTCCACGCCCGCCGCGCCGATTCACCCGCCGCCCGCCTCGCCGGTGCCCAGCGCGAGCGTGACCGTCACGCAGGAGCCGACCGGCGGCCGCCGGACCCGGCCGGCGAACGTCGGTCTCAGCACTGCCCCATCCGCCGGTGTGCCAACCTCTGCGGCGCCGTCGGCATCGACCTCGGCGAGTCCGTCGGCCCCACCCGTGACGCCCACCGCCACCGCGACCGGGCCAGCTGACCAGCCGTCGAGCCCTCCACCGACGCTCCCCGACTCCCCGACCGGGGCGGCGAGCGGGGCGGCCGACCAACCGAATAAGTGATCCACATCTCGACCTCGCGGGGTGGCGCGCGTCACGGAATAAAGCACACTGGGCGGATGACGGGTTTCAACCTTGGATTCGACGGCGGCACATTCCCACTTCAAGTCAAGGACGCGACCGAGGGCCCGTCCGGACTCGATGTCACCGGACTTCTCAACCGAACCGGACATGTCACGCTGGACGCCGGTTTCGTCAACACGGCGTCCTGCACGTCGTCGATCACCTATATCGACGGCGATGCCGGCGTGCTGCGGTACCGCGGCTACCCGATCGACCAGCTCGCGGAGAAGTCCTCCTTCCTCGAGGTGGCCTACCTGCTCATCTACGGCGAACTGCCCAGCGCGAGCGAACTGGCCGGGTTCACCGAGCGCATCAAGTGGCACACCCTGCTGCGCGAAGAGATGCGCCGGTTCTTCGACGGTTTCCCGCGGGACGCGCACCCGATGGCGGTGCTGTCCTCCGCGGTCAGCGCGCTGTCCACGTTCTACCAGGACAGCCTCGACCCGTTCGACCACGAACAGGTCGAAATCTCGACGGTTCGCCTGCTGGCGAAGCTGCCGACCATCGCGTCGTACGCGTACAAGGGCTCGATCGGCCAGCCGTTCCTGTACCCGGACAACTCGCTGGGGTACGTGGAGAACTTCCTGCGCATGACGTTCGGGGTGCCGAGCATGCCGTACGAGCTGGATCCGGTACACGCCAGCGTGCTGGACATGCTCTTCGTGCTGCACGCCGACCACGAGCAGAACTGCTCCGCGTCCACCGTCCGGCTGGTCGGCTCGGCCCAGGCCAACATGTTCGCGTCGGTGTCGGCCGGCGTCAACGCGCTGTTCGGTCCGCTGCACGGCGGCGCCAACGAGGCCGTACTGGACATGTTGCAGCAGATCCACACGGCCGGCGAGGACGCGCAATCCTTCGTGAAGAAGGTCAAGGACAAGCAGGCCGGCACCCGCCTGATGGGCTTCGGGCACCGGGTGTACCGCAACTACGACCCGCGCGCGGCGATCGTGAAGAAGGCGGCTCAGGAGGTGCTGAGCGGCGTCGCCAAGGCCGATCCGCTGCTGGACATCGCGCTGCGGTTGGAGGAGATCGCGCTGTCCGACGACTACTTCATCGAGCGCAAGCTCTACCCGAACGTGGACTTCTACACCGGCCTGATCTACAAGGCGATGGGTTTCCCGACCCGGATGTTCACCGTGCTGTTCGCGATCGGCCGGCTGCCCGGCTGGATCGCCCAGTGGCGCGAGATGATGACCGACCCGATGACGAAGATCGGCCGCCCGCGGCAGATCTACACCGGCGCGACCGAGCGCCCGTACGTGCCGGTCGACCAGCGCGGCTGAGTCGGCGTCGGCGCGACGCAAAGCGGGCGCGGGCCGGGATCACGGCCGGCGCCCGCCTCGTTTCGCGCCAGGCGACGCGGGGCGGCGCGCGGCCGGGCCGGGAACCGGCTCCGGCCGCACCCGCCGGAACGGTCGGGCTACTGGGCGCCGAGCACGTCCACCACGAAGCGCAGCGGACCGGCCGGGCTGCCGCCGCTCGGATGGTCGCCGTACGCCAGGTTGGCCGGGATGTCCAGCTGGACTCGGCTGCCCACCTTCACTCCCACCAGTCCCTGGTCCCAGCCCTTGATCACCTTTCCCTGGCCGACGACGAAGCTGAACGCCTGCGAACGCTTCCACGACGAGTCGAACTCGGCGCCGGTCTGGTACGAGACGCCGACGTAGTTCACCGTGATGTTCTGGCCGGACTCCACCGCCGGGCCGGTGCCCTGGACCAGGGTGGTGACGTTGAGCTTCGACAGGGTACCGGTGCCGGCCTTCACGGTCGGCTTGGTGGCCAGCGCCGGGTCCGCGCCCGGCGGCAGCGAGGGGAACGCGGCGGCGGTGCTGGCGGCGGTGCTGGCGCTGGCGGACGGATTCGCGGTCGCGGTGCCCTTGTCCTTACCGCCGAACAGCGCGAAGCCCCCGACGACGAGCGCGGCCACGACCACCGCCGTACCGATCGCGATGCCCCACTGTCGCCGGTACCGGCGCCTGGCCGCGGCGGCCGCGGCGGCCTGCCGGGCCGCCTTGCCGGCGGCCCGCTTCTCCGCCTTGGTCATCGGCTGCTTGCCGACCCTGGGCCTGCCTCCGGGCGACCGCCCACCCGACGATCCCGAGCTCCTGACCGAGCCCTTGGTCGACGGCTGACCCTTTGTCGACGGCTTGCCCTGTGCCACCGGCTCACCGGCCGGCCTCCGCATCGTCGATCCACCAGGCTGGCGGCTGCGCACCCGGTCGCTCACTGGACATCGCTCCCTGCAGGCAGATTCGGTCTGACGGCTCTGCCCGGGCGACCCGTGCAGAGACAGTGCACAAGGTACCCGGTCGACCTCATAAAGTTGACAAGACGGTCACCCGATGTCCCCGGACGGGCCACGCCGTGGTGGGCGGTGGCCCGAAGCATGTCGCGCCAACCCGTCCAGCTTCCGGGCACGGAACCCGGCGTCCGTGTCGAAGTACGCCTGTTCCCGGGCGATCTCGGCCGATCGCGGCGGAATCCGGTCCGTGGGCGCCCTCGTCCAGGGGTCTGCTTCACGCCGCTTCTCCGGACAGTCGTGCCAGGTGTGCGCGGGGCACCCGCCGATCAGCCGCCGGTGCGGCGGTTCGTCCAGTGGCGGCGGGACTGCGCCGGGCCGCGTCCGGGCGGGTTGGCCCCTCTTCCGGCCGTCTGGGGCGGCGCGGTCTCACCCTTGCCCCGGGCCCGCCGCGCGGCGCGGTTCAGGAAGGCCGGCGGCTGCCCGGACTCACCGCCCGGCGGGGTGTCTCCGGCACCGTCGCCGACCCCGGCCGCTCCTTCCGGCGCTTCGTTTGGCGCGGTCGCGGACTCGCCGGTGACGGGCACATCGGACTCTTGCGGGGCGTCCGGGTCAGGCATGGGCAGACGATAACACCGCGCCGCACGGAACCGCCGCCCGGAGATCGGCCCGCGGCCGGGGTCCCGGTCGCGCGGCTGCGGGCCGGCACAGCTGACCGAGTGCCCGCAGGACGAGCGCCGCCGGGCGGCGCCGGGACTCAGCCGCCGGTGGGCAGGACGTGGTCGCGCAGCGGCCCGACGCGCAGGCCACGCCGGGCACACTCGTCGAGCAACCGGGGCAGCGCCTCCAGTGTGGACTTCCAGGCATCGGGCGCACGGGCGCCCGCCGAGTCGTGCAGCAGGATCGTCGCGCCGCCGTTGAGTCCAGGGCCCAGCCTCGCCAGGATCGACTCCGGTGTCGCGTGTGGCGTCCAGTCCTGCCCGAAGCAGGTCCACAGCACGGGAGTCAGACCCAGCCGCCGCGCGGCCACCAGCGCCGACGAGCTGAACAGCCCGTGCGGCGGCCGGAAGAACCGGGGTAGCTGACCGGTCATGTCCGCGATGAACGAACGGGCCCGGTCGAGGTCGGCGTACGTGGCGCGGGGGCCGTGCAGCATCAGGTTGCGGTGGCTCCACCCGTGCAGCGCGACCTCATGACCGGACTCGACGATCGACCGGCTCAGCGCGGGTGCCCGGGCCACCATGCAACCCAGCATGAAGAATGTGGCCCGTACCCCGGACTCGCCCAGCGCCTCCACGAACCGCGGCGTCGAGACCGGATTCGGTCCGTCGTCGAACGTCAGCGCGATCCGGCCGCCGTCGCCGACGCCGGCCATCCGGCCCGAGACAGCCGCGCGTACCCGCGGAATCCCGAGCAGCCCGGGCGCCGCGTGCGCCGCCACGCCGGCCCCGACCGCCGTACCCAGCGCCACGGCGGCGCTCCGCAGAGCACGGCCCCGACGGAGCGTCATGCGATCGGCCCATCGTCACCGCTGCGCCGGGTCAGCTCCTCCTTGCCGGGGGTCTCGTCGGTACCGGCGCTGGGCACGGCGACCGGTGCGGCCGCGACCGGCCGGTCACCGCCGCACGGGTCCGCGCCACCGTTCGACCCGCCACCGTTCGACGCGCCACCATTCGACCCGCCACCATTCGACCCGCCACCATTCGACGCGGTGACCCCGCTACGGATGCGACCGCGCTTGCCGGCACCGCCTGCGCGTCCCGGGCCGGTGTTGTTCCCGGCACCGCTGTGGACCCCACGGCTGTGGGCCGCACCGTGGCGACCCGCGCCCCTGTGCTCGGCACCCGCCTTGGCGAGGTCGGCGACCACGGTGGCCGGATCGGACTCGAACAGCCCCAGTGCGGTCTGGCACTGCTGGAGGCCGATCCCGCCGTCGATCAGCCGGGTCAGCGACGGGCCCAGCGAGTCTCGGTCGTGGATCCAGTAGGTGACCCCGGCCTGGACCATCGCTTGCGCGTTCTGGGTGCCGTGGCCGCCAATCGCGCGGTACGTGGCCACCGGGACGCCGCACGCCATCGCCTCCAGCGCGGACAGCCCACCGGCGTTCTCCACCAGCACGTCGACCGCCTGGAGCATGGCGAGCATGTCCTCGACCCAGCCGTAGACGTGCCCGACGCCCTGGTCGCGCGCCGCGCGGTACATCTGCGTGTTGTTGCCGCACACCACCACCGGTACGGCGGCTCCGCTCGCGGCGACCTCCGCCGCGGTCGCGACCAACTCGCCCACGCCCCAGGATCCGGCGACCAGCAACGCGTACCGGCCGGAGACCGGCAGCCCGAGGCGCTGCCGCGCTCGCCGTTTCTCGTCCGGCGTGGCCGGGCGATACAGCGGCGACACCAGGCGGCCGACCACCCGGATGTCGCCGGCGCCGAGAGCGTCCGCCTGTGCGCGGGTCACCTCGTGCGCCGCGCAGTGCATGTCGATGCCCGGCGCCACCCAGATCGGGTGCACGCCGAAGTCGGTCAGGTAGGTGACCACCGGTACCGCCAGGCGCCCGCTCAGGCGCAGCGGCCCGAGTATCTGGGCGCCCAGCGGGAACGTGGACACCACGGCGCGGGCGTCGTGCGGGAGGCGCCGCAGCAGCCGGCGGCGCATCGGTCGCAGCAGCGCACGGGTGATCGGGGCCGCGCCGCCGAACGTACAGGCGATGCGGAACAGCGAGTCGTACAGCCCCGGTCGCCGGGTGAGCATGCGGCGGTACAGGGCGCGCAGCAGCGGCCCCAGCCAACCAGGGAAGACCGAGATGAGGTCCATGGAGTCGACCCGGAACCCTCGCTCGGACAGCCGGCCGGCCAGTTCCCGCGCCGCGCCGTCGTGCCCGGCGCCGATGCTCGCCGAGATGATCTGGATGTGCGCGGGCCGTTCGTCCCCGCGCGGTGGCAGCTGCACGGTCTGCGCGCCGGTGTCCGGTCCACCGCCGGCCGCGGCCCGCGGGCGGTGGCCGTCCGCGGTGTCCGGGGCGTCCTTGCCGCTGCGGGATCCGACCGGCGACGGCCGCGCCTGCGGCGCCGCCGTCCGGCGGTGCGCCGCCTGCAGGTGCGCCAGCCACTGGCTGTGGACGATGCCCGTCAGGTCATGGCGCGGCTGCCAGCCCAGTTCCCGCCCGATCCGGTCGATGGACGCGACCACCCGGACCGGGTCGCCGCCGCGTCGCGGCCGGGCCTCCTCCTCGAACGCGAGACCGGTCACTTCGCGGATCCGGTCAAACACCTGCCCGACCGAATAGCCGACGCCGCAGCCGACGTTGTAGACGCCGCCGGCGCGGCCGGCGTCCAGCGCGTCGGCGGCCAGGACGTGCGCCGAGGCGACGTCCAGTACGTGCACGAAGTCGCGCACGCAGGAGCCGTCCGGCGTCGAGTAGTCCCTGCCGTACACCACCGGTTGGGCGCCGCGCGCGACGGAATCCACGGCACGGCCGACCAACCCGATGTCCGCGGGGCGCGGCTGCCCGATCATGGACGCACCGGCGACGTTGAAGTAGCGCAGGATGAGCGGTTTCAGTCCGTGGACCCGGGCCGCGTCCGCCATGATCCATTCGCAGACCACCTTGGTGGCGCCGTACGGGTTGCGCGGCTCCTGCGGGGCGTCCTCATCGACCGGGTCACCGTCGGGGTCGCCATAGACCGCCGCGCTCGACGCGAACACCATCTTCTCGATGCCCGCCTCGGCCATCGCCTCGATGAGCACCTGGGTACCGCCGACGTTCTGGTGGTAATAGGCCAGCGGTCGGGCCAGCGACTCCACCACGGACTTGCGGCCGGCCAGGTGGACCACGCCGGTGACGCCGTACTCGGTCAGGGCGTGGCGCACCGCGAGCGGGTCGCCGACGGACGCGCGTACCAGCGGCACCTCCGGCGGTACCGTGCCGAGGTCGCCGGAGGACAGATCGTCCAGTACGACGACCGGCCGGCCGCTGTCCAGCAGCGCACGCACCACCGGGGCGCCGATGTATCCGGCACCGCCCGTTACCAACCAGGCCACGAGGCACCGTTACCCCGATTGCTCGGTTTAACCCTCCGCGCGCTACGACCTGGTGCGAGTGTCCGGTTCGGCCGCCACGACACGGCATGGCCGGCCCCGGCCCGTTTTGCGGCCGCGTTACCCGAACGAGTGAGTACGGCGCCCCTTCCCGGCGCCCGCGCGCTGGCGACACACATCCACCTGCGTCCGTACCCCGCAAAATGGATTGCCGGCGACGAGCGCCACCCCTACCGTTGTCACCGACAGCGAACGAGGAGATCCGAGATGTTCTGGCAGCCCTCAGAGAACCTGCGCCGGCCGACGCCGCGCGGCGGGGCGAGGCTGCGTGGACACGATCGGCCGGGGTGCGCGTCCCACCAGGCACCCAGCACTGTTGTGGAACGGTGGCGCGACTGACGCGAGGCGCATCGCGTCGAGGCCGCCCTTCCGGACCCGGAACGGGCGGCTTTTCCGTCCCGGATGCGCGTCACCGCAGGTCCCCGGCCGACGGCGGTACCGCAGGTTGACAAGTCCACAGTGGATGGCATCGTGGACGTCCGCCCCCGGCAGCCCGTTCACCCTTCACCAGTGGGTCCGGCGCCCGTCGGACCCGCATCCGCCCCCGTAGCTCAGCGGACAGAGCGCCGGTTTCCGGGACCGGAGGTCGCAGGTTCGAGCCCTGCTGGGGGCACGGCGCGCCGCGAGGCGCCGTTCCCGGGGCACGGTCCGGCGGCGTTCGATGCCATCCGCTGAAAACAGGTACGGGGGCCGGCCAGCCCGGAACGCACGGTCTGGCCGGAACGGGGGTGCGCGGCCGCCCGGCGGTGACGACGGCCGCCGGGTGGCCACGGCATCGAGCACCGGGGTGACCCACGATCTGACCGGCGCCCCCGCGGAGCTCGA
The DNA here is from genome assembly GCA_040255525.1 of Micromonosporaceae bacterium. GTDB lineage: Bacteria > Actinomycetota > Actinomycetes > Mycobacteriales > Micromonosporaceae > Rugosimonospora. The sequence goes on from JBDZVD010000082.1 coordinate 15,155, forward strand.
TTCCGATGGCGCCGAGAATGTGACCATTGAGTCACTTGTCAAAGACTGAGTAGGCACATCACGGCGTCGAGAAGGGTGCGGTGGCTCGCCCCGCCCGGCCGCCGGGCTCGCCCGGGCCCGGCCCCGTACCGGTCGAGCAGCCGGCCGGCGAGCCGCTCGACGAGGCGAGCGGCTACCGTGATCGGCGTGGCAACCAGCGGGCCGGCGACCGGCGACAGCGTCCTCCTGCCGGTCGACCTCGGTACCGCCGAGTTCGTACCGGACCCGCGACGCCCCCGCGCCTGGACCCTGCTGGTCGACGGCGTAGCACAGTCCTATGTGGACCTAGATCGACCGGAGTTCCTGGAATTCGAGTACGCCCGCCGGGTCGCGGCCGTCATCGCCGTGGTGGCCCCCGGCGGTGCCCCGATCCGGGCGCTGCATCTGGGCGGCGGAGCCCTGACCCTGCCCCGCTATGTGGCCGCGACCCGGCCCGGTTCCGCACAGCGGGTGATCGAGCGGGACGGCAGGCTGGCCGGCGCGGTACGCCGCATCGTGCCGCTGCCCCACGGCGCGGACATCGACCTGCGCGTCGCGGACGCGCGCGCGGCCGTGCAGTCCACAGTGGAAGAGGACCGGTACGACCTGGTCGTCGCCGACGCCTACCAGGCGGCGTCGATGCCAGCCCAGGTGGCGACCGTGGAGTTCACCTCGGCGGTACGCGGATTGCTGGCGGACACCGGGTTGTACGCGATGAACGTGACCGACCTGCCCGGCCTGACCCTGTCCCGGGTGCAGGCGGCCACGCTGCGCCAGGTATTCCCCGACGTGGCGGTCATAGGTCAGCCGGGCATGCTGCGCGGACGCCGGTTCGGCAACGTGGTGATGGCCGCCTCTCCGCGCCCCGGCGGTCTTCCGGTGTCCCGGCTGGCCGCCGTCCTGCGGCGCGACGAGGGCGACCGGGGCAGGCTGGTGCACGGTTGCGACCTGGACGACTTCATCGCCGGGGCCAGGCCGCTGACCGACGAGGGCGCCGGCATCGCGGACCGGAAGTTCTGACCGCCGCCCCGGTCGAATGCCTGGCCGGGCACCCCGGTCGTCGCTGGCGGGCCGGACAGGGTCGCGCACCGGTCCTCGGGTACGCGAGGACCGACCGGTGAGCGGACTTCCCACGGTACGTGAAGCGCTGGCCGCCGCCGGAATCACCGCCGACGGGCACGACGCCGAGATGCTGGCCGGCGGAGACAACAGCACCGCATGGCGGGTGCGCCGCCCGGACGGCTCGGCGGTGGTGGTCAAGGCGTTCGGCAAGCTCGGGCGAGACGGTACGGCCGCTCCGGACGACCTGTTCGAGGTGGAGGCGGAGGGGTTGGCGGCACTGCGGATCGGGCTCGCCTGGCCCAGCGCCCGGGTGCCCGACCGGTTCTTCGAGGCGTACGCCGAGCGGCGCCCGATCGCGGACGGTTGGCGGGAACGGGTGCCGTTGCTGCACCTGCGCGAGCTGCGGAGCCTGATCGCGCACCGGGACAGCCGGCGTGACCACGTCGCCGACGTGCGCCGCATCATCCGTGCGTTCCGTTGACCGGCAGCGGGTGCCCGCCGGCGCGAACCGGCGGGCACCCGTTGGGGTGCGCAAGGCGTCTGGCTCAGCCGAACACCCGGCCCAGCCACTCCTGCCAGTCGCGGCCGGCGGCCATCGCGTCGGCGTCGGGCGCGAACAGCTGGTGCATCGCCAGCATCGGGCCGCGGAACCCCTGAACGAAGCGGTAGAACGCGTCGGCGGTGCGGATGGACACGGTCTGCTCGTTGACGTAGAACGCGACGCCGCCGGTCGCCTCCCCGTCACCGACGCCGATCCGCACACTGTCGCCCTCGCGCACCGGCCGGTCCAGGCCCAGCGCCGCGCCCAGCTTCTCCCACGCCCGGTTCCAGTCCTCGACCGGCGGCCCGAACGCGGTGAGCGGAGTCGCGGTGCGGCCCGCGAAGTGGTTGACGTATTCGACAAGGGTGCGGAAGTACATCGCGCCGCCCTTGCTCATCGCCTCGAACTCTTCCGCCCAGTCGTCGCCGGGCAGGAAGCCGCTGGCCACCACGCGCAGCGAGGTGCCCCCGCCGGCGCGGCCCTCGATGAGGTACTCGTACGCGATGAACCGGCCGTCCGGCCCGTCCGGCATGCGGTACCCGAACCGCTTGCCCGGCTCCTCAACCGTGATCGGTGACTCCGGCGCCCAGTCGCCGAAGTTCGTGCGCACCACTCCGTTCTCCACCTCGGTGCGGCCCATGAACCAGGCGTCGATCCCCGGCCCGGTGGCGATGGCCCGCCACACCTCGTCGACGGTCGCGTCGACGTCCGCGTCGTACGCCTGCTCGAAATTGTGTCCCATGTCAGATGGCCTCCACCATGAAGAACTCGATGAGCGCGGGCGCGAGCGCGCCAGCCTTGACCTGATGTGTCTGCCCCGGCAGCGTGACCCGCCGGGCCTGCCCGATGCCGTCCGCCACCGCCTGGACCCCGTTGCGCATCCAGGCCGGGCTCTTGCCGCCGTCCCCGACGAGTGTCGGCACGTCGATGCCGGCCAGCATCTTGCGGAACTCCTCCGGAATCGGCTCGCCGCGCATCACGTCGCCGAGGACGGCGAAGTCGTACCGCAGGGTCGGCGCCGCCGCCTTGAGCTTCGACCAGACCGGCATCAGCGGCATGATGACGCCGAGGAACGCCGGCCCGTTGACCACCGCGGTCATGAAAAACTTGACCGCGTCGCCGGTGCGGCCGTTCGCGATCATCTCGTTCACCCGCTGCCGGTAGTCGGCGGGTGGCAGCGGCCGGCTCTTGTCCACCACCAGAGGCGGCTCGTACACGGCCAGCCTGCGCACCTTCCCGGGCAGCGCCGACGTGGCGCGCATCGCCAGTACCGCGCCGGACGAGGCACCGTACAGGTGAGCCGATCCGCCCGCCACGTCGATGAGCGCCTCGATGTCGTCGATTTCCCGCTCGACCGAGTACGGCGCGGTGTCGCCGCTGCGGGCCCGGCCCCTGCGGTCGTACAGGTACACCGTGAAGTGCTTGGCCAGCAGGCGCGCGAGCGCGGGCATCGGCCCGAACGCCCGGCTGCAGAAGGCACCGTCGACCAGGATGAGCGGCGGCCCGTCGCCGCTGCGGTCGTAGTCGATGACGGTGCCGTCGGAGGAAGTCACGGAAGACATCGCCGGATCAGTCCCTTTCGCCCTTGTCAATGTCGTTGCCTGTGCCGGTATCGGCGGACTTCTGGATGCTCGGGTGCACGGCCACCACCACCCGGTGGCTCCTGCCGCCGGGCGCCTGGTCGTCGTGGTACTTGCTGACCAGCGCGGTGACCGCGGCGGCCAGCTCTTCCGCGAACGCGGCCCGGTCGGCCGCCGAGGCGAACCGGACCTCGCCGTCCAGCGCGTACGTCGCGACGCGCTTGCCGGCCCGGGTCGCTCCGGTGATCAGCGTGCCAACGTCGCGGACAAGCTTCGCGGCCAGCGCGAGCAGCCAGCTCGCGGACAGCCGGTCTGGCGACCGGGCCGGGTCCGGGGCCAGCGAGGACAGGGCGACCGGAGAGATCACGTACGACGCGGCGGTGGCCCGCAGCACCCGCTCGGTCATGTTGCCCTTGCGCCGCTCCTCGACCAGTTCGACGAGGCCGTGCTCCTCGAGCGCCCGCAGGTGATAGTTCACTTTCTGCCGGGCCAGGCCGACCCGGGCGGCGAGCATGGTGGCCGACCCCGGCTCGGTGAGCGCGGCCAGTAGCTTCGCCCGCATCGGGTCCAGGGATGCCTCGGCGGCCGCCGGATCCTCGATCACTGTTACCTCGAACATGCTCATGAGCCTGGCACCGACAATTCCTTTTGTCAAGACAACTTCTGCCGTCAAGAGTGGTCGCGGGGCGGATGCCTGGCATTCCGCCCGAATGCGCACACAAAGGCGCGCATTCGGGATAAGGCTGCTCGGGGACCGGGATCCGAATACGCGCACGCGGGGCGGATCGGGTACAGTCTGAACCCGCTGAGGGCGATTAGCTCAGCGGGAGAGCGCTTCGTTCACACCGAAGAGGTCACTGGTTCGATCCCAGTATCGCCCACACCAGAAAGGCCCAGGTCAGGGCCGGTTCACCAAGACGGCGACCGGCCCTGTTCGCGTCTCCGCGGATCGCTCGGGAGAAGATCTTGGTTGGTCACGGTCGACCGCCTCTCCCCCAGCGACCAGCACCCGATCCAGCGCAGCACGACGCAGTGTTACGCCGGGCCCGCCGCGACCGGGCCGATCGCGACGACCTACGCCAGACCCACCGCCAACACCGTCCCATGGTCGAACGCTCTATTGCCTGGCGGGTCGGCCCAAAACGCCACTGCCGGGAGGGCTCGCTCATCGCCCACCCGGTACTGCGGCTGGGGAACTGCCGCACGGGCGAACCACACCCACCGAACCATGCAACTGGTCACGGCCGAGCACGAGCACGGCCGGTACAAGGACCCTGCCGCGAGCGCTGCGCGCTTGTCGTGAGCCCTGGATTCGAACCAGACATGCTGCCCTGATGAGGGGCCGCCGGCCCCCAGCCCGCCCACGGAAGTCCACAGTGGATGGCTTCGAAGCCCCGACCCGGCTCGAACCGGCGTCTCAACCTTCGAAGGTCGCTCTCTCTGCGCTGAGCTACCGGGGGCAGTGGGAGCGGGCGGATTGGAACCGCCTCAGGCAAGCACCAGTTGTACAGACAGGCCCGACTCTCCAGCGTCGGCGCGCTTCCGTGAGGGTGGCCGCGGGGACTCGAACCCGCGCCTTCCGGGGCCACAACCCGGCGTGCACACCTGTACACCACGGTCACCGTGCCCGTGGGAGGTGTCGAACCTCCGGCCTCCCCGGTGTGAACGAGGCGCTCTTCCGTTGAGCTACACGGGCATGACGCTCGGTGCGTGCCCCGTCAGGGCGTCGAACCCCCAGCCGCGGTCGCGTCAGGACCGCGCTCTCCCGTTGAGCTGACAGGGCTGGGAGCGGGACCGGGATTCGAACCCGGGAACCTGCTGGTTACGAGCCAGGCGCCGCCAGCTGTCGGCTGGCTTCACCATGAAGTCGGGCTGGCGGGATTTGAACCCGCGACCTCTCGCTCCCGAAGCGAGTGCTCTACCAAGCTGAGCCACAGCCCGTTACGTCGGGACGGGGAGTTGCGAACTCCGGCCTCTGGTCCCCCAGACCAGCGCTACACCCCCTCGCGACGTCGCAAGGATGGCCGGGCGGGCCGGATCGGGCGGCGCATCCGTCTGGACCGCCGCGGCGGGCCCACCTGGCCCCGTACCCCGAACAGGATTTGAACCTGCGACACGCGGCTTCGTAGGCCGCTGCTCTATCCGCTGAGCTACCGGGGCATGGTCCCGTCGGATGGATTCGAACCATCTGTCTCCTCGTTATCAGCGAGGTGCCCCTACCACTTCGGCCTCGACGGGATGGCGGAGGATGAGGGACTCGAACCCACGACGGTGTCACCCGTTACGGGTTAGCAACCCGCTGCCTTACCACTCGGCCAATCCTCCATGCGCGGTGACGACCGGTCTCGAACCGGCGCCGGCGAGCCATACCGCTGTCCAACCCGCGCCGCATACAGACGCCGGTACCCGGAGCGGGATTCGAACCCGCAACATCCGCGCACTGAACGCGGCGCCTCTGCCAATTGGACTACCCGGGCATGACGTGGACCGAAAGGGGGTCGAACCCTTCACGCGAGGCTTGCAAGGCGACGCTGTGCACCGGCACCCAGCCCATGGAGCCAGCGGCCGGACTCGAACCCGCTGCAACCGGGGTACAGGCCCGGTGCGCCTCCCGTGGCGCCTCACCGGCATACGTGTCCCCGGCGGGACTCGAACCCGCACGTGACCAGGCTCTCGACCTGGCGCCTCTCCCACATTGGGCCACGGGGACATGAGGCTGGGGGTCCAGGATTCGAACCTGAACCGACTGGGTCAGAGCCAGCCATGCTGCCTAATTACACCAACCCCCAAGGGCCGGCGAGCCACGGCGACTCGCCAGCCAATCAGCGCGCGGCGAGGGCGGCCCACGACGGTGCCCGCGGGGTGGTCCGCAGCGGCATCCGCGCCTCGGCCGGCGTCCGGTCGCCCTTGCGCTGATTACACGGTCCGCACGCGGCGACCGTGTTCTTCCAGGTGTTCTTCCCACCCCGCGAGCGAGGCAGGATGTGGTCCACCGTCGTGGCGCGGCCACCGCAGTAGCCGCAACGGCCTTCGTCCCGGCTGATGACGCCCTGCCGGGACCAGGCCGGCCCGGCACTGTAGCGCCACCTCGTGACGACGTACTGGACGAGGCGCACCACCCTGGGCACCGGGTAGATGCCGATGAGCCGGTCCGGTTCCGCCTCGTGGATCTCGGCTACCCGCCGGAGCAGCATCCGGATCGCGTGTTTCACGCTGACCCGGTGCAGCGGCCCCAGGTCGGCGTTGACGACGAGTACAGCGTCCACCGGGTCACCTCCTTCTGCCTGCCGGTGGTTGGAGCGGATGACCGGGTGTGGAACCGGCGAGCTTCATCGCGCAGCCCCGCCCGATCCGGAACCGGTTGCCCGGCACCGGTTACGTAGCGAGTACGGGAGTCGAACCCGTGTCTCTGCGCTGAGAACGCAGCAGCCTGACCGCTAGCCGAACTCGCCATGATGGATCTGTCTTTCTCGCCCCCGGAAGCGGATCGGTGCGGTGTGCTTCCAGCACTGTCCCACTCGGGACAGTCACCCGTTGCTGTTCCTGGCGCCACCGCACCGATCCACATCGTCGCCCCGGCCGCCGCCCGCTCGTACTGCCGGCTGCCGGGTCGTTCTGTATGCCATCCACTGTGGACTTTTCAACGTGTTGCCATGTGCCGCCAGCATGCTGGAGCCTTGCGTCTTACGCCGCAGTCGCGCCACACCCCGATAAGGCTGTTGCCGCGAAAGAAAAACCGCCCGGCCCCTGTGCGGGGCGGGCGGTTTCTGAGCTTGTCAGAGGCTCAGGTCCGCCGACCCGGGTCGGTGTGCTCTTCCGGCTTGCCGCCGCGGTGGGCCGACTCGATTCGGGCCATGGGCAGCACGGAGCATGCCAGCGCCTGCCGGCTTTGCATCGCAGGCCATGTCCTCATGGTCGGGCTCCTTGGCTTTCGGTTGGTGACGCGTCCACGGTACGGCGACCGGTTCGGGATTCGCAATGGAGTTTGGCGCGTGCCCGCCTCATCCATCCTATGTGGACGGAGCAGCGGTGATGGTGGCGGTGTGACGCCAAACAGCGCGTCTCGCACCAGGCACCTCGGCACAGGCGCTGAGCAGCGGTACGGCGCTCTTGCCTGACCCTGTGGCCGGCCGTGGCGGCACGTGCCCGGAAGCGGCGGTGCCGATCTCATCGGACACCGCGTCCGGTCGGTCGGCCAAACCGGGCGGCCGCCTCCGCGGGCGAGCGCGGCCGCGTTCGGCGTCGGTGACGTACGGCACCTCCCGCCACCCGGACACAGTGGAAGGCTGCCCCGGGACCCGGGGTCCCCAAAGGGTCCCGCCGCCCGCGCCACGACGGGTCGCACGCGCCGGGCGGTCCGCCGGCGCCTGCGGTCGAGACTGGATCGAGGTAACGAACCACATCGCCGCGCCAGCGCTCCAGCGATGGACCGCGTCCGGGCGACCCGGTGTGCGGGCCGAGGGTTACGGTGGGCCGACGTGCGGGTGCTGCGGCGGCGGTTCATTGTCCGGCGGGGGCGCTGGGGGCGGTGGTGGCTCCTGGTTGCGCCGCATGAACAGCACCACGACGAGCGCCACGACGGCGACGATCAGGAAGCAGCAGGCTATTGCCCCGGTGATGCCCATACCGCGAAATTACCGTCTGCGCACACCTGATGACTCGGTTTCAAATTCGCCGGGCCGCCCGAGCGAGCACCTCGAAACCGAGCCGCCGGTCGTGGACGCCCGGTAATTTCGGCGGTATGGGCGCCTATTACCGGTGGGGCTACGGCGGTGGAGGGATAGGCTGCTGCCTCTTCATCGTCATCATCCTGGTGATCATCGTGGCGCTGATCATGCGGAACCGGCGCAACCGGAGGCGGCGACCTCCGCCGCCTCCACCGGACTATCCACCCCCGCCGCAGTACCCGGGGTCCCGATAGGCATCCATTCGACTCGGCCAGCCGGCATCGCCGTTCGGGCGCCCGGCTGGCTTGATCTTCACGATCCAGTACGGCGGCGCTGACGGGCCGCCTCGTCGCCTTGCCATGCCGCCGCCGGCCGGCCGCCGGTGCGGGGTGCGCGACCAGACGCGGGCGGCACCCTCCCCATTGCCGCTGATCCGCTGCGCCACTGCCGCACGGGACGCGGTCAGCACCCCAACGACCCCGCCGCGAGGAGTGTTTCCCGCCGGCAGTGGGCCTCCCCGTGAGCGACGCCGCGGTACCGTTCAAGATATTTGAAGATCGGATCAGAAAAATCAAGGAAGATTCGTTGACGACTTAAGAAAGTCTAGGTACAAATGAACCACGAGGAGGCCGCCGGGGAAGGGAGCCGAGAGTGGACTGGCAGGAACTGACGGAGCTGACGCGCGGACAGCCGTTCGTGGTCGAGAGGGTCCGCCTCGCCGGCAGCGGCGTCGCGGTCGAGGGTCAGTTCGAGCCGCCGCAGTTGGCCCAGCTCAGCGCCGACGACCAGGTGTTCGTGGCCGCGTTCGTGCGGTCGCACGGTTCGATCAAGGAGATGGAGCGGATCTTCGGGGTCAGCTACCCGACGATCAAATCCCGGCTGAACCGGATCGCCAAGCAGCTCGACTTCGTCGACACCGACCCGGCGCCCACCGGCACCGACGTTCTCGACCGCCTGCGGCGGGGGGAGATCAACGTCCAGGAGGCACTGACCGAGCTGGAGAGGTCACGATGATCCCGTACCTGGTGACCTACCGCCAGCGCCGTCGCAACGGCCGCTGGCTGCGGCTGTACATCCCCGTCCTGCCGGCCCTGCTGGTGCTGTCACCGCTGCTGCTGCTGGCCGGGCTGGTCGGACTCGTCGCCTGTCTCGCCTTCCGGATCAGTCCGGCGGGCGCGCTGCGCGGTGCCGGGCAACTGCTCTGCGCGCTGCCCGGCACCCGGTTCGAGATCCAGGACGGCCGGACGGCCGTGCTGGTAAGCGTCCGATGAGCGAAGCGTCGATGAGTCGCGAGAGGAAGAAGCAACGATGAACGAGCAGCGCCGCCAGATCCTGGACATGCTGGCCGATGGCAAGATCACAGCAGACGAGGCGGAGCGGCTGATCAGCGCGATCGAACGCGAACAGCCCGAGTCACCGCCGGGAGCCGGGATCCGCCCGAAACCTCGCCCGAAGTACCTGCGCGTCGTGATGAACGCCGGAGACGACGCAGGCGGCGATGGTTCGAGCCGTGTCAACGTCCGGGTGCCGCTCCAGCTGCTGCGCGCCGGGGTCCGGCTCACCAGCCTCGTCCCTCCGCAAGCGCTCACCCGGATCAACGCGGAACTGGACAAGTCGGGGGTACCGATCGACCTCACCCAGCTGAAGCCGCAGCAACTCGAGGAACTTATCGACCAACTCGACGACCTGCGCATCGACATCAACGATCCCGACAACAAGATGCAGGTGTTCTGCGAGTGACACCGCCACCGCGCCGGACGTCCGCCCGGATCACGGGGTCGGGCGGGCCGTCCGGCCGGCCGGCGGCGGTGCGCCGCGACGGCGTCACGGACCGGGGACGCTGAGCCGGTGACCTACCGGGCGGACGGCTGGGCGCGGACCGCCTGGCGTGGTGCGGTTCTGGCGGTACGCAACTGTTGAACGCCGAGATACAGGAACGGCAGGAGCAGCAGCACGTCGGCCACGTGCGCGATGGACGCCTGACGCGTCACCCGGCTCAGTGGAAACGCCGCGCTGCCCAGCACGATCAGGACACTCACCGGCAACGGCGCCGCCCGGAGCCGATACAGCAGCACCCCGAACGCGGCGAGCGCGATCGGGAACAGCGGACCGCAGATCCAGAACAGGGCGGCGGCCGCGAGCGGGTATTCGTTGAGCTGGTCGACGGCCGCGGCGTGACTGACGTTGAACAGCTGTTCGTGGATGGCCTGTACAGCGAACGCGACACCGCCGACCGCACCGAACACGGTGACCGGAACCGCGACGGCAACGTAGCGCGGCGCGCCGGGCCGTAGCCGCTCGTAGACGCCGACGAGGCCGATGAGCCAACAGGCGGTGGACAGCGCGACCAGGGTGCCGCCGGTCACGCCCTGACTTCCGTCGTGCCAGAAAAAGCCGGCGATGAGGCTGAGCGCCGGACCGAGGATGAGAAACATGGCTCTGACGCTATGAGCCTCGCCGCGCCACGGAATCTCGCGAACGTGGTACCGGCGCTACCACGGCCGTGGTAGCCGGGCCAGCCCGAAGCGGTAGGCCAAGACGACGAGCTGCGCCCGGTCGCGGGCCCCCAGCTTCGTCATCGCGCGATTGGTATGGGTTTTGGCCGTGGCCGGACTCATTCCCAGCCGCTCCGCTATCTCCACGGTGGACAGTCCGTCGGCGACCAGCGCCACCACCTGCCGTTCGCGCGTGGTCAGCGTGGAAAGCCCCGCAGGTGGCGGGTCGGCGGTGGGCGCGGTGAAGGTCGCGATGAGCCGCCGGGTGATGGCGGGTGCGAGCAGGGCCTCCCCGTCGGCCACCACGCGAACGGCGCGGCGAAGATCGTCCGGGGGCAGGTCCTTGAGCAGGAAACCGCTGGCGCCCGCCCGCAGGGCGGCGAACACGTACTCGTCCAGCTCGAACGTGGTCAGCACGACCACGCGGACGCCGGGCAGCCGGCTGTCGCCCAGGATCCGCCGCGTGGCGGTCAGCCCGTCGGTACCCGGCATCCGCACATCCATCAGGACGACGTCCGGCCGGTGCGCCCGGGTCAGCGCGATGGCCTCGTCGCCGTCGGCGGCCTCGCCGACCACTTCGATGTCGGCGGCCCGCTCCAGCAGGACCCGGAACCCGGCGCGGACCAGCCTCTCATCGTCGGCCAGCAGCACCCGTACCGTCATCCCGGCAGCCACGCCCGCACCTGGAACCCGCCCCGTTCGGCCGGCCCGGCGCGCAGCCAGCCGCCCAGGCCGCGTGCTCGCTCGACCATGCCGCGCAGGCCGTTGCCGGGTACCGCCTCGCCGCCACGCCCGTCGTCGACCACCGCCAGGGACAGCCCGTCGGGCCGGTAGCCGACCCGCATCTCGATGCGCCGGGCACCGGCGTGCCGCACCGCGTTGGCCACCGCCTCCTGCAGGATCCGGTACGCGGTGGCCTCGATCGCGCGGGGCAGCGGGCGCCGGGTACCCTCGCACACCAGCACCGCCCCGGTGTCCGCGGCGATCTCGGGGAGCCGGTCGAGGGTCGGCGCGGGCGGCTCGGCCGCCGGTGGGCGCCTGCCGTCACGCAGCACGCCCACCGCGGCACGCAGTTCCCCCATCGCCTCCCGGGCGGCGCGGCCCACCGCCTCCAGCGCCGTACGCGCCTGCGCCGGATCGTCCTCGATCACCTCGGCGGCCACGCCGGCCTGTACGCTCACCACGGCCAGCGTGTGCGCGCTCAGGTCGTGCAGTTCGCGGGCGATGCGGATGCGCTCCTGCGTCACGCGCCGCTCCTCGGCCCGGTCCCGCTCCTCGGCCAGCATCGCCAGCCGGACGCGGCGGCCGCGCACCACCTCACCGAGCAGCAGCGCGGCGATGAACAGCCCGGTCGAGCCGTCCAGCGCGGAGTCCAGCGGCCCCAACCCGGTGACCACCATCCGGCCCTCCATATCCAGCGCGATGAGCACGGCCGCCACGGCCAGGCCGAGGCGCCGGCGCGGCGCGACCGCCACCGAGTACAGGGCCACCCAGACCGCGACCGACGGCGCGCCACCGGGATAGCCGGACATGTGGTAGGCCAGGTACAGCGCACCGACCACCGCCATGACCGCCGCCGGACGATACCGGCGCAGCAGCAGCGCGACCGCCATGCCGGCCACCATCGCGTACGCCACAGCGTCCGGCGCCCGATCGGGCGGCAGCACCGGCGCCGCCGCCACCCGGGCCGCGGCGGCCGTCCCGGCGGTCACCGCCACGCCCGCGTCCACCCACCAACGAGGCATGGGGCCACGGTACGGAACACCCACCGGTCCGGCATACCACGAACGCGGTACAGCCCCACCGGTCGCCGGAGGCGCCGGGCCACCGCCGCCACCCGGCGCTGCCACGGGGCGCCGGTTACTCGGTCGCCGGGCCCGCGTGCTCGTACGCCGTACGCAGCGCCCGCGCGAACACCTCCAGCGGCTGTGCGCCGGAGATGCCGTACCGGCGGTCGAGAACGAAGAACGGAACGCCGTTCGCGCCCAGCATCTGCGCCTCGCGGCCGTCCGCCTCGACATCCTTGGCGTACTCGTCGCCGGCCAGCACCCGGCGCACCTCGTCGCCCGGTACGCCGACCTCGCCGGCCAGCCGGACCAGCGTCTCGGCGTCGTCGAGCGTCTCGCCCTCCATCAGGTGGGCGCGCATCAGCCGCTCGTGCAGCTGCCCACCGAGCCCGTGAGCCTTCGCCAGGTGGGACACCCGGTGCGCGTCGACCGTGTTGACGGCGACCGCCCGGTCGAAGTCGTACGCCAGCCCCTCCTCGGCGGCCAGCGACCTTACCCGGTCGGTCATCGCCCGTACCTGGTCGACCGACCCGCCGAACTTCTGCGCCAGGTGCGCCAGCACCGGGCGCCGGGCTCCCTTCGGGTACGCCGGATCGAGCTGGAAGCTGCGCCACTCGACCTCGACGTCACCGGCGCGCGCGAACCCGGCGAGCGCCCGGTCCAGGCGCCGCTTGCCGATGTAGCACCACGGGCACACGACGTCGGACCACACCTCGATCTTCACGGGCAACTCCCTGCTCCCGGGCGGACTCCCGTCGGCCACTTCTTGTTCGTAAGCCAATCATGGGTCAGCGTCCGGACGGTCGGGAGGAGGCGCCTGGCAGCAGGCCACGGTACGGAGACGGACCGCGGACAGCCGGACGTGGAGGTGAGCCCCGCACGAGATCAGATCCGACTTACCCACCTCTTAGGCATCTGTCCGCAAAGGAGCAACATGCCCGATTAGATGGGTGATGTCGCAGCGAGCGTCGCGGTCCGGCCCATCGCGCCGCGAGTTCGACTCTCCCAACGGCACGTCACGCAACCGCGTGACACCCGTCAAAAGCTTTTCTTCAGACAGAACAGTGAGGCCGGCCGGTAATGGCGCGATTATCTGCGAATCATCGACGTAAGTGCGCGACCGAGCCGTACCGGGGAGCCTCCGGCCCGCGGGCGCTCGGGTTGTGCGGCCGTGCTCAATCGTCCCGATGAGGCATCGCACGGAAGGCCCGGAACCGTTGGCTGCACTGCCGAATCTCATCCATCCGCCGGTACGACCGGTACGAACGGGCGTGTGCGGTTCGAGTACGGCGGGCAATAAGGGTTGCGCCGTCACCTGAACGGACCAACGCACGTTACCGAGGTGAGTCAACGGCAGAAAAGCAAAACCGACGCCGGGCAAAACGGGGCACAAAAGCGGAAGTGGACATCTCATTAAATTTCCACTCAATCGCCTGAGTACTCTGTTTTGTCATCCCACTACAGAGTGAGATAGGGCCATGGCGGAGCGTGACGAGAGGTAGCGCCTTGAGTATGGGAGGGGCGGGGCACAGCGAGCGGCCCCGCAATGGTGCCGGGGGGAGTACGACATGAGTGCCATTCGTCCCACGACCGTAGAGGTCGAGACGTCACTACGGCTGGTTGCGCCGGACGCCACCGCCTTACCGGTCCGGGCGAGCCTGAAGTACGACCCGGTCGACCCATATGCCGTGCATGTACTCTTTCACGCCGAGTCTGCCGGCGGCGAGGCGGTGAGCTGGTCCTTCGCCCGTGAACTGCTGGTCAGCGGGCTGGACGAACCAGCGGGCATCGGCGACGTGAGGGTCTGGCCGTGGGCCACTCCGCGCGGGGACTTCATCGCGCTCGCGCTCTCCTCGCCGGACGGCAACGCGCTGTTCGAGGTGCCGCGCAGCGTCCTGGTGCGCTTCCTGCGCCGCACCTACGTGGTCGTCCCGCGCGGGCGGGAGACCGACTATCTCGACCTCGACGGCGCGGTCACCCGACTGCTGGCGGGTCGATGACCGACCGCCTCTGACGATGACGCAACGAGTCGGCGCGATCCCAGCGCCGGCTCTTCGCCAGCCGGCAGGCCGGCGGCGGCCACCGCCGGCGCTAGGGCGGAGGGGTGGGCGGGGGTGTCCGGCGTCCAGGCGCTCGGCTCGCCCGTCCCGGTGCCGGTCACTCCAATGTAGACATCATCGCGCAGGGCGCCGAGTGGGCGGCAGGCAGAGCCGGTACCGCCGCGGCGACGGCGACCGGGGCGCGCGCTCTACCGATCCGACCGCCACCGTGCCAGAGTGTTCGCGTGGATCACGTGCCGCTGCGACGCCGTTGGTACGACGCGATATTCGTGGCGTTCTTCGCGATCAACGCGGGATTCGTCACGTACATCGTCGACCTGGAGCAGATCGCCATCCCGGACACCCGGCACTTCCGGTACCCGGTCTGGCCGCCCCACCCGCTGGTGGACCTCGTGCACTGGTACGGCAACAGGTGGGACCCGTTGCTGATGGCCAGGCCGCCGTTCTGGAAGATGACGATCTGGATCGACGTGCTGTTCTTCGGCCCGTTCTACATCGCCGGCATCGTCGCGTTCCTCCGCGGCCGGGACTGGATCCGGGTACCGGCGCTGGTCTGGTCCGGGATGATGCTGTCCAACGTGCTCATCCTGCTGAGCCAGGAGCGCTTCGGGCAGTGGGCCACCCCGCACTTCGGCGTCGTGCTCGCGGCCAACCTGGCCTGGCTGCTGTTCCCGCTCGGGATGATCTGGCGGATGCGCCGGGATCGGCCCTTCTCACGATTGGTGACGACATGAACAGCGGATTCGCCGGCAGGTACGGGCCGTGGGCGGTGGTGGCCGGGGCGTCCGAGGGCATCGGGGCGGCGTTCGCGAGCGGCCTGGCACGGCGCGGGCTCAACCTCATCCTGGTGGCCCGGCGGCCCGAGCCGCTGGCCGCGCTCGCCGGGCGACTGCCGGCGGAGTCGGTACAGGTCGTCGCGGACCTGTCTACAAAGGACGGTCTGGACGCGGTGTTCGGCGCCGCGGAGGGCCGGGCGGTCGGGACGCTGGTGTGCAACGCCGCCTACGCGCCGGTGAGCAGGTTTCTCGACCTGACCCCGTC